>NZ_CBDRMG010000038.1:0-524 GCF_965345035.1 Microbacterium sp. bgisy207 | reverse complement strand
AGCCCGCGGGGCGCGCTGCAGCTCAGAGGCGATCTGAGCAACCGAGCTTTCTGACCCGACGAGGAGCACACGCGACATGTACTGCCCGTTGTATCGCTTTGCGAAGAGCCAGTGTCGCCAGAGCCACCGGACAAGAACGAGCATGATGATGCCAAGCGGCAAGCTGATAAGCAGGTAGCCGCGCGCGATATCGACCTGGAACAAGAATGCGACGATCGCAATCATGCCGAACAGGCGGATGCTGGAGTCAATCACTCGGATGTATTCGCTCGACCCCGTGCCAATAACACGGTAACTGCGGGAATCCGCGAGCGACAGTGCCCACCACCAGAGCGCCACGAGGAGCGCCGAGGCGAACCAGTAGGAGATGGCTGTCAACCTTCCGTCGCGCGCGAAGGCTAGTGCAGCGTTCCCCGTGCCGAACCAGAAGATCTGTGTTCCGAAAACTACCCAGACGAGCACGATGAGATCGCTGATCCACAGACGTCTCGTGTACATCGACTGCCACCGTTGCGGTGAGCCGT
>NZ_CBDRMG010000037.1:0-545 GCF_965345035.1 Microbacterium sp. bgisy207 | reverse complement strand
GACAAGCAGAAGGAACGCTACAAGGGACGCAACGTCGTAGAACGCTGCTTCAACCGTCTCAAGCAGTGGCGCGGCATCGCGATGCGCTCGGACAAACTCGCCCGCAACTACCGAGCCGCCGTCAGCCTCGCCGCGGCGCTGATCTGGATCAAGACCGATCTCCGCTGAGCGCTTCGCGCTCCTGCAGCGTGCGCTCAAGCTGTCCCACCGTCGGCGCACCCGCAAAGCCGCGCTCGGTCAGATAGACCCTGCACGCCAAGTCGGCAGTGTTCCCCTGGGACGGGAACAAGTCCTGACCGTCCAGAAGAATCGTGGGCGAGCCCGCGAAACCAGAGCTCACCGCCTCAGCCTCGGTGCGGATCAACACGAACTCCACCGGAACATCGCCCCGTCCGATCGAGTCGAGCACCAGCCGTACTCGATCGCCCGCCTCCTGCCAATTCGGGCAATCCTCGATATGCAGCACCTGGATCTTCACACGCCCATTCTCCCGCGCAACTCGCGGCGGCTGGCCACCCCGCACCTTCTTGATCAACACGCCCTAG
>NZ_CBDRMG010000036.1:0-769 GCF_965345035.1 Microbacterium sp. bgisy207 | reverse complement strand
CCGAAAGCGATCGGCCGGCCCGGCTTCTTGCGGCGGTGCGCGATCTGGTCGTCCCGCTCGGGGATGGTCGCCGCGATCCTCCGGTCGCGGAGCCAGGCGCGGTTCGCCCTTGAGGGGTACCCCTTGTCGGCGAGCACCCGGTCGGGGCGGGTGCGGGGGCGGCCCTTCCCGTCGCGGGGAACGCGGATGTTCTCCAGCACCGCGCTCATCATCGTGGTGTCGTTGATGTTCCCGGCGGTGATCATCATGCTCAGCGGCCGGCCGCGGCCGTCGCAGACCAGGTGCAGTTTGGTCGTCAGCCCGCCGCGGGAGCGTCCGATCCCGTGATCAGGCGGCTCGGACCACGGATTCTTGTGATTCGGCACAGCCCCCTGTGTCCCGGGCGAGGGTCGCGCCGTGCTGATGCACGCGCGCGATCGTGGAGTCGATCGAGACGACCCAGTCGATTTCCCCAGCGGCGTCGGCCTGCTTCTGCACCTCGGTGAGCAGCTTCTGCCAGGTGCCGTCCCCGGCCCACCGGTTGAACCGCTTGTAGATCGAGTTCCACTTCCCGAACCGTTCCGGAACGTCACGCCACGGCGCACCGGTCCGGTACTTCCACGCCATCCCCTCGATAGCGAGCCGGTGATCCGTCCACGGCCGCGACCGACCGGTCACCGTCGGCATCAACGGCTCCATCACGGCCCACACCTCGTCAGAGATCTCCTGTCGCGTCACCGTTCAAGACTCACCCACCGAGGAGCGGAACCTCTTGATCAACACGCCCTAG
>NZ_CBDRMG010000035.1:0-1105 GCF_965345035.1 Microbacterium sp. bgisy207 | reverse complement strand
CTAGCTGTACTGCCCAGGGAGGTTGTTTGATCTGGCTTCCCTGATGTGACGAGAACCTCCCGGCAGAGTGGAGCTGCTACCGCATCCGCTCTGAACCAGGAGGTTCTCGTGTCTCACGCTAACGCGGCGCTCACCCCGCGCCAAAGGCTCCGTCTTGCACAGAAGATCGTCGACGAGGAGTGGACGGTCGCCGCGGCGGCGGACTACTTCCGTGTCTCCTGGCCCACCGCCGCGAAATGGGCGCGACGCTACGTCGAGCTCGGTGAAGCGGGGATGGCCGACCGGTCCTCGCGCCCGCATGCGCATCCGAACAAGACCCCGACGCACCGTGTGAAGAAGATCGTGCACCTGCGGATCCGCAAGCGCCTGGGGCCGGTCCAGATCGCCGACCGCGTCGGGATGCCGGCCTCGACCGTCCACGCGGTGCTGAAACGGTGTCGACTGAACCGGCTCTCGCATGTCGATGTGAAGACCGGGGAACCCGCCCGCCGGTACGAGCACGACAAGCCCGGCGCGCTGATCCATGTCGACGTGAAGAAGCTCGGCAACATCCCCGACGGCGGCGGCTGGCGCTACGTCGGACGGTCCCAAGGCGACCGCAACCGAGCAGTCACGGCCAAGCGCACCGGAAAGCGAGGCATCGCCGGCGACATGGTCACCGGCACCGCCTACGTCCACACCGTCATCGACGACCACTCCCGCGTCGCTTACGCCGAGATCCACGACGACGAACGCGCCGAGACCGCGATCGGCGTCCTGCAACGGGCCGTGTCCTGGTTCGCCGACCGCGGCGTCCGCGTCGAACGGGTCCTCTCGGACAACGGCCCCGCCTACCGCTCCCACGCCTGGCGACGCGTCTGCGCCGAGCTCGCCATCACACCCAAGCGCACACGTCCTTACCGTCCGCAGACGAACGGGAAGATCGAGCGATTCCATCGCACTATGGCCGACGGTTGGGCCTACGTGAAGCACTACAACAGCGAATCAGCCCGCCGCGCAGCCCTGCCCGCCTGGCTGCACTTCTACAATCACCACAGGCCCCACACTGCGATCGGGAAGCTCCCGCCCATCAGCCGGATCTCAAACAACCTGCCTGGGCAGTACA
>NZ_CBDRMG010000034.1:0-1371 GCF_965345035.1 Microbacterium sp. bgisy207 | reverse complement strand
GAGTTTCTCGACACCGTGCGGTCAGCTGTGTTGATTATGCCGCGCTGAGCTCGGGGATGACCACCTCCTCGACTTGGTCGCTGTTCATGGTGTCGAGTTCACGCATGGAGTGCTCGGAGAAGTAGCGGCGGTCGCCGGCTTCCCACTCGTCGTGCTGCTCGACCAGGACCGCGCGGGCCAGGCGCAGCAGCGCGGCTGGGTTGGGGAACACCCCGACGACGTCGGTGCGGCGTTTGATCTCTTTGTTGACGCGTTCCAGCGGGTTGGTGGACCAGATCTGCCGCCAGTGCTTTTGCGGGAACCCGGTGAAGGCCAGCAGGTCCTCTTTGGCGTCGCAGAGCATGGCGGCAACCTTGGGGTGGGACCGCTCAAGCATGCGGGCGACCTCGTCGAACTGGGCGATGACATGCTTGGCGTCGGGTTGCGCGAAGATCGTGCGGATCACGCTGGCGACCATGTCCTGGCTGCCTTTCGGGACCACGGACAGCACGTTGCGCATGAAGTGCACCCGGCAGCGTTGCCAGGCAGCGCCCTGCAGCACGGTGCTGATTGCCTTCTTCAGCCCGGTGTGCGCGTCAGAGATCACCAGCTTCGTGCCGGCCAGCCCACGGGCCTTGAGTGAGCGCAGGAAGCTGGTCCAGAACGGCTCACTCTCGGTGTCGCCGACGTCGAAGCCGAGGACCTCCCGGCGGCCGTCAGCGGCGACCCCAACGGCGACGACGATCGCTTGGGAGACGACCCGGTGGTTCACCCGCGCTTTGCAGTACGTGGCGTCCAGGAACACATACGGGTAGGCCACCGGCGCCAGGTCACGATCGCGGAACGCGGCGACCTCAGCATCCAGATCGGCGCAGATTCTCGACACCTCGGACTTCGAGATCCCGGTGTCCGCGCCGAGCGCCTTGACCAGGTCGTCGACCTTCCGGGTCGAGACGCCGTGCAGGTAGGCCTCCACCACCACCGCGAACAGCGCCTGATCGACCCGGCGGCGCCGCTCCAGCAGCGACGGGAAGAACGTCCCCTGCCGCAGCTTCGGGATCCGCAGCTCCAGATCCCCAGCCGTGGTCGACAGGGTCCTCGGACGGGAGCCGTTGCGCTGGGTGGTTCGGGCGGCGGTGCGTTCGAACGGGCCGGCGCCGATCACCGCGGTCGCCTCGGCATCGATCAGCTCCTGGTAGAGCGTCTCGGTCGCGACCCGGATCCGGTCGGTGACATCGGTGAGTTTCAGTTCCGCAAGCAGGTCAAGCAGGGCAGACTGGTCTAGAGCCATCGTGTGTTTGTGTCTTTCTGTGAGTGACTTTGATCGGTACTCACTGACCATCGCACGATGGCTCACCACGTTCACGACGTGACACTCGAGCCCGAGAACTA
>NZ_CBDRMG010000033.1:0-1382 GCF_965345035.1 Microbacterium sp. bgisy207 | reverse complement strand
TGAAGCGCCCTGGGTTTCGTAGAGGCTCGGTTACCTGGAACCGGCTCCGACGGGAACCTGTTCTCCAACGTAGCTGACGGGCTCGTGGGATGCCCAGTGGGCGGCCTCGAGCTCGGCGGGCGGGATGTGCCCGATCTCGCCGTGCAGGCGCCGGTGGTTGTACCAGTCGACGTATTCGGCGACCGCGATCTCGACGTCGCGGATCGACGCCCACCCGCCCTTGGGGCGCATCATCGGGTTGCGGATGCACTCGGCCTTGAACAGCGAGTTCAGCGCCTCGGCCATCGCGTTGTCGTAGCTGTCCCCGACCGTTCCGACCGACGCGACGGCGTCGGCTTCGGCGAGGCGCTCGGTGTAGCGAATCGCTCGATACTGAACTCCGGCATCGCTGTGATGGATCAGCCCGGTGATGTCCTGCCCCGCTCTGCGGCGCTCCCAGAGGCCCATGTCGAGCGCGTCGAGGGCGAGATCGGTGCGCAAGCTTGTGGACACCTGCCAGCCGACGACACGGCGAGAGAACACGTCGAGGACGAATGCGGCGTAGGTCCACCCGGCGTGGGTGCGGATGTATGTCAGGTCCGCGACCCAGAGCTGGTTCGGCGCGGTCGCGGTGAACGCGCGCTTCACGAGGTCGGCGGGCCGGTCGGTCTCCGCACCGTCCCCGAAGGTGGTCTTGCGGGTCTTGTCGCGCCGGATGCCCTGGATGCCCGCGGCGCGCATCAGCCGCTCGACGGTGCAGCGGGCGACCTCGACGCCCTCCCGGTTCAGGGCCGCGTGGACTTTCCGGGCGCCGTAGACGCCGAGGTTCGCCTTGTGGACCACCCGGATGTCCTCGGTCAGCTCCGCGTCCCTGACGGCCCGGGCAGACGGCGGTCTGCTCTTTGCGGCGTAATAGGTGCTCGGGGCGATCTGGACGTCCGCGTCACGCAGGACCTGGCAGATCGGCTCGACCCCGAACCGGTCGCGGTGCCCGTCGATGTACTCGACGAGCACCGCAGTCGGCACCTCGGCTACTTCAGCTTGCGGTCGAGCTCCGCCGCGGCGAAAAACGCCGATGCCGTCTTCAGGATCTCATTCGCTCGCCGCAGCTCCCGCACCTCGGCCTCAAGCTCCTTGATCCGCTGCGCCTCCGCGGTCGTCACCCCGGGCGCCTGCCCGGCGTCGATCTCGACCTGCTTCACCCAGCCGCGCAGCGTCTCCGGGTTGATCCCGAGCTGCTCGCCGATGCGCTGCAGCGCACCGGCCTTTCGTGCGGGGTCTTGTCGTGCCTCAACCGCGAGCCGCGTCGCGCGCTCACGCAACTCGTCCGGGTACTTCTTCGGTGCTGCCATGACTCTCATCCTCCGTGAGTTGAGAGCCTCCACCGAACCCGGGGCGCTTCA
>NZ_CBDRMG010000032.1:0-1386 GCF_965345035.1 Microbacterium sp. bgisy207 | reverse complement strand
GGGACTGTCTGAATAACGGTGTGTGGGGTCCGGCCTGATCCGAAAGGAGATGGCCGTGGCTGACACGACCACTGTCGTTGTTGACGACGAGATGATTGATCCCGTGACCGGGGAGATCATCGATCAGAAAGAACTCGCAGAACGCTTGCTCGCGCAGGCGAAGGAGCAGGGCGTGAGCCTGACGGGGCCGGGCAGCCTGCTCAGCCAGCTCACGAAGAACGTGCTCGAGACCGCGCTGAATGCCGAGTTGACCGAGCACCTCGGCCACGAGCACGGCGGGACCCCGATCGGCGAGAACATGCGTAACGGGACGCGGGTCAAGACGGTGCTCACCGAGATCGGGCCCGTCGAGATCGAGGTGCCCAGAGACCGTGACGGCTCGTTCGAACCGGTGATCGTCCCGAAAAGGAAGCGCCGACTGGACGGGGTCGATCAGATCGTGCTCTCGTTGACCGCGCGAGGGCTGACGACGGGTGAGATCGCGGCGCATTTCGATGAGGTCTATGGGGCGAAGGTCTCCAAGGACACGATCAGCCGGATCACCGAGAAGGTCGCCGGGGAACTCGCCGAATGGTCGAGCAGGCCGTTGGATGCGCTCTACCCGGTGATCTTCGTCGACGCGATCGTGGTGAAGGTCCGTGACGGGCAGGTGAGGAACACCCCGTTCTATGTCGTGATGGGCGTCACCGTGAACGGGGAACGCGACATCCTCGGCATCTGGGCCGGTGACGGCCAGGAGGGTGCGAGGTTCTGGCTGCAGGTGTTCACCGAGCTGAAGAACCGGGGTGTCGAGGACGTGCTCATCGCGGTCTGCGACGGGCTGAAGGGTCTCCCGGAGGCGATCAACACCACTTGGGAGCAAACGGTCGTCCAGCAGTGCATCGTCCATCTGATCCGCAACTCGTTCCGCTACGCCGGCCGGCAGCACCGCGACGCGATCGTCCGTTCCCTCAAACCCGTCTACACGGCCCCGTCGGAGCAGGCGGCGAAGGATCGGTTCGAGGAGTTCGCCGCCGAGTGGGGCGGACGGTATCCGGCGATCGTGCAGCTCTGGAAGAACAGCTGGGCGGAGTTCGTGCCGTTCCTCGAGTATGACGTCGAGATCCGGCGGGTGATCTGCACGACCAACGCGATCGAGTCAATCAACGCTCGCTATCGGCGCGCCGTGAGAGCTCGGGGGCACTTTCCCAACGAGGCCGCCGCGCTGAAATGTCTCTACCTCGTGACGCGGTCGCTTGACCCGACTGGCGGCGGAAGGGCACGCTGGGTGATGAGGTGGAAGCCCGCGCTGAACGCGTTCGCGATCACCTTCGCCGGACGGTTCGAGAAAACCACTCACGAATGAAAACCGCCGGATCCCACACACCGTTTATCGGACAGACCCGA
>NZ_CBDRMG010000031.1:0-1449 GCF_965345035.1 Microbacterium sp. bgisy207 | reverse complement strand
GGGCTTGTCAAGTCTTCTGTGTAAGCGGGTTGGTGTTGGTGGTTAGAGGTAGGGGGTGATGCGGTCGGGGTAGGCGAGTGCGAGTTGTTCGAGGGCTTGTTTCCAGTTCGTGGTCACGTTGCCCTCGATGAGTCGGCCGGAAGCTTTTCGCTGGCTGGAGGGGCGCCCGCGTTCCTTCTCGCGTTCTCGGGCGCGCTTGTCTTCGATGTCGCAGATCGCCAGCCAGAGCAGCTTGACCGCGGCGGCGTCGTTGGGAAAGTGACCCCGCGATTTCGTCACTTTCCGCAGCTGGTAGTTCAGCGACTCGATCGCGTTGGTGGTGTAGATCACGCGGCGCAGCTCGGGCGGGAACGCCAGGAACGGGGTGAACCGGTCCCAGGCGTCCTGGAACGTCTTCACCGCCGAGGGGTAGCGGCGGCCGAGCTCGGAGTCGCTGAACGCCTCGAGCGCTTCGAGCGCGGCGTCCTCGTTCACCGCGGTGTAAATCGGTTTCAGCGCGGCGGCGACGGCTTTGCGGTCTTTGTAGTTCACGAACCGCATCGCCGCGCGGATCAGGTGGACCACGCAGGTCTGCACGGTCGCTTGCGGCCACGTCGCCGCGACCGCCTCGGGAAATCCGGTGAGCCCGTCGGTGCAGACGATCAGCACGTCGCGGATGCCACGGTTGGCAAGCTCGGCGCAGACCGATGCCCAGAACTTCGCGCCTTCGGTGGCCTGCACCCAGATACCCAGGACGTGCTTGATCCCGTCCATGTCGACCCCGACGGCGATATGCGCGGCCTTGTTGCGCACGTGACCGCCGTCACGGATCTTCACGATGATCGCGTCGAGATAGATCACCGGATACAACGCTTCCAATGGGCGGGTCTGCCACGCGAGGACCTCGTCGGCGACCTGGTCGGTGATCTTCGAGATCGTCTCATGGCTGAGCTCGGTGCCGATCGTGTTCGCGAGATGATGCTGGATATCGCGGATGGTCATCCCGCCGGCATAGAGCGAGATGATCATCCCGTCCAGCCCATCCAGCCGGCGCTGCCCCTTCGGGACGAGCATCGGGGTGAACGACCCGTTCCGATCCCGCGGGACCGATAGGTCGATCTCACCGATCTCGGTCGACACCGTCTTCGGCGTCGTGCCGTTGCGGGAGTTCGGATACAGCGACGCTTCCGCATCACCACGCTCGTACCCGACGTGCTCGGTCAGCTCCGCGTCCAGGCCCCGCTCCAGCGCGGCCTTCAGCATGCCACCGAGCAGCCCCTGATCGCCCGTCAGCGGGGTGCCGGCATCGATCTTCGCGAAGATCTCATCCATCGCACCCGACGACTTCAACTGATCAGCGAGCTCCTTCTGCCGACGCCTGCGCTCCTCGCGCTCCGGACTGATAGCCATGGTCTCCATGATGTTCTCCTTCGAGGTGAACCCCACTCACACAGACCATCTGACACCCCC
>NZ_CBDRMG010000030.1:0-1518 GCF_965345035.1 Microbacterium sp. bgisy207 | reverse complement strand
GAGTGGATGCTCCTATTGCTGTCAAGCGGCCAGTGGTGGGCTGATCTGTTCCAGGACGGCGGTCGCTCGGGCTTCGAGTTCAGGGTCGGCGCGGGTGCCGATCTCGAGTCGTCGGAGCCGCTGGTAGGGGACGTCGAGAGTGGCGGCGAGAACGCTGATCGGGATACCGACCGCCTGTCGGCGTGCTCGGAGTTCGCGTCCGATGGGATTGTCGGTGGCGGGGTTAAGCAGAGCGGCATAGATCTCGTTCGCGACGTGGCGTTTGAGGCAGCGCATGATGTCACGGTCGGTGAGTTGCTCCGAACGACGCCTCTCGAAGTAGGCCATCGTGCGAGGCTCGCGGTGCCGCATGCGTAAGAGCACGATCCTGTGCAACGCGGCGTTCGCGTGGCGGTTACCGCCGCGGGAGAGCCGGTGCCGGGTGCGTTGCCCGGAGGAGGCGGGGATCGGGGCGACGCCGGCGAGAGCGGCGAAGCTCGCGCGGGTGCCGAGCCGCTCGGGGTTGTCGCCCGCGGCGACGAGGAGCGTCGCCGCGGTGACGGGACCGACGCCGCTCAGCGACAGCAGCGTCGGATTGACCTGCCGGACGAGCACCTCCAGCTGTTGTTCGATGAGGTCGATCTCGGCTTGCATGGTGAGGTGCCGGACCGCGAACCGTCGCAGTGTCTGCCGGGCGACGACCTCAGGATCGGGGGACATGATTGTCCCGGGACGGGTTTTGGCGAGCGTGTTCACCAGACGCTGCCCACTGAGCGCCCGGAACGCCTGTCGCACGAGCTCGGGGGCTGTGATCAGTAGCGCATGGATCTGGTTCATCACTTGCGCCCTGGCCTTGGCCGCTGAGCGGCGCTCTGCGAGGAGGATCCGCATCGACTCGACCGCGCCATCACCGGACTTCGGGATCGCGGTGTCCGTCCCCGCGAGGACAGCGACCGCTGCCTGGCGGGCGTCGAGCGGGTCGGACTTGCCGCGACGACGGCGGGCTTGCCGGTCCTGCCTTGCGACTTCGACGACGGTTAGCCCCGCCGCGGTCAGCGCGCGTGCGAGACCAGCCCCATACGACCCCGTTCCCTCCACCCCGACGCGGACGACATCGCCGTGGGCGTGGAGGAACGTGACGATCTGCGCGTATCCGCGACCGTCGGCGCGGAACTCTCGGTCCGCGACGGGTCTGCCGACGAGATCGAGGATCGCGACGTGATGCGTGTTCTTGTGCGTGTCGACCCCGGCAACCAGCTCGGCGTCTGGTGGTAGCAGGTTGGTGAGCGGCGGGTCGAGTGTCATGCTCGTCATTGACGGGATTCCCTTCCAACGGTGATGAACGTCACCGCGGGTCGGGTGAGTGCAGACAGCACAAAGGTGAGACGACTACCCGGTCAGGCTCCTATCAAGTCATGTGCCCGCCCGGCCCGCAGCGACCCCGGCGTCGACGGACAGATCCACAAAAAGACAGCCGCGAACGGCGTCCGTGTAATTTCGGGTCACGCCGGCGCCGGAGCCGAATCCATCATCTCTGTG
>NZ_CBDRMG010000029.1:0-1647 GCF_965345035.1 Microbacterium sp. bgisy207 | reverse complement strand
CCTGACTCGTGCCACTTGAGCGCTGATTCGGCGGTCGTTGGTCGTTCTGCCCTGATTTTCCGGGGTTCGGGGTCGGCGGGTTACGCACTAACGGCGGCGATTTAGACTCCCTCGATGGGGTTGTTCGTCCGGAAGGTGAAGACGCGTTCCGGGGCCACGGCGGTGCAGATCGCGCATACTCGTCGCGGAGTGCAGACGATCCTCGAGCACATCGGCTCGGCGCATGACGACGCGCAGCTTGCGGCGTTGGTGGCGGTTGCGAAGAGCAAGATCCATGCCGGGCAGCAGACGTTCGATCTGGACGCGCTGACACCGACTGCGCCGACCGGGGCGGCGCCGACCGTGACGGGATCTCGTTCGCGGGTGCTGTGGGACGTGCTGGAGGCCGCGTATCGGCGGCTCGGTTTCGATGCCGCTGTCGATGACGACGTGTTCATGAAGCTGGTCCTCGCTCGCGTGGTCGAGCCGACGAGCAAGGCTGACACGATCCGGGTGCTCGGCGAGCTCGGGGTGCCGGCGCCCGGGCTGCGGACGATCTGGCGGACCCTCGCGAGATGTGTTGAACACGATTGGCGGGACAAGCTCGCGACCGCTGCGTATGCGCATGCGACCCGACATGGGCACGTGAAGCTGGTGCTCTACGACGTGACCACGCTCTACTTCGAGGCCGAGGACGAGGACGCGCTGCGGAAGGTGGGGATGAGCAAGGAGCGCCGCGTCGACCCGCAGATCCTGGTGGGGATGCTGGTCACCCCGGACGGGTTCCCGCTTGAGGTTCATGAGTTCCCCGGAAACACCGGCGAGACGCTCACGCTGTTGCCCGTGCTCCGCGCGTTCCAAGACCGACACGCAGTCGACGACGTCGTGGTCGTCGCCGACGCCGGCATGCTGTCCGCGTCGAACCTGAACCAGATCGAGGACGCCGGGTTCTCGTTCATCGTCGGCTCCCGAATCAGCAAGGCCCCTTACGACCTGGCCGAGCACTTCGACGCGCACGGCGGCGTCCTCCACGACGGCGAGACCATGGAGTCGAAGCGGATCATGGGCGTCCGGGAGAACGCCAGACAGCGGCGGGTGGTCTATCACTACTCGGCCAAGCGTGACCGGCGCGACAACCACACCCTCGACAAGCAGGTCGAACGGGCGCAGAAGATCGCCGACGGGACCAAGCCGCTCAAGAAGGACCGGTTCGTCAAGCTCACCGGCACCCGCCCCGCCGTCGATCAGGTCCTCGTCGACCGGGCCCGTCAACTGGCTGGGCTGAAGGGGTACGTCACCAACATTCCCCAGGTCCGGCTCACCGGGAATGAGATCGTGGCCGCGTATCACGAACTGTTCCAGGTCGAGGCATCGTTCCGGATGGCGAAGACCGACCTCCGTGCGAGACCGATGTTCCATCATGAGGCCGACTCGATCCACGCGCACCTCACGATCGTGTTCACGGCCCTCGCGATCTCACGCCATCTCCAGGACCTCACCGGGGCGAGCGTCCGCAAGATCGTCCGCACCCTGCGACCGCTGCGAGACGTCACGATCAGCATCAACGGGAACGAGATCGTAGCGAAGACCCCACCCGGCGACACGGCGCAAGCCATCCTCGACGCCGTCGCCGCGAGCGTCACGCACTAACTTGGCGCGAGTCAGGAG
>NZ_CBDRMG010000028.1:0-1669 GCF_965345035.1 Microbacterium sp. bgisy207 | reverse complement strand
AGCCTCGATCCACCGATGAAGCTGGGTGACGAGCGGGCGTCGTGACACGGAAATGCCCCTCGGATCAGGGAAAATAGAGCTTGTCTAAGGTTCTAGTTTCCAGAAACGAGAGGCATCTCGTAGATGCAATTCAAGCACGCCCCCGCTGCGGTGTCAGCGGTCTTCGATGACCCGAATCTGGTGTCGGCGGCAGGTCTGGTCCCGATGCTGCGACTCGCGCAGCGGGCCGGACTGGCGGAGTTGGCCCAAGACCGGTTGAGCGTCCCGACCGACAAGGGCTCCAACGCCGGAGCGAAGGTCTCTGCGCTGGTCGCGGGGATGCTCGCCGGGGCGGACTCGATCGACGACATGAACCTGCTCCGCCACGGTGGGATGGGGCGGCTGTTCGACCGGACGTATGCGCCGTCGACGCTGGGATCGTTCCTGCGGGAGTTCCGGTTCGGGCATGTCCGTCAACTCGACGCCGTCGCGTCCCGCGTCCTCACGACCGTCGCCGGGCAGGCGTCGCTGCTGCAGGCGCGGGCCGGAGAGCGGGTGATGGTGGATCTGGACGACACCATCATCGAGGTCCACGGATACCAGAAGCAGGGCGCCGGGTTCGGATACTCCGGCGTCCGGGGCTTGAACGCGCTGCTCGCCACAGCGTCGACCACCTCGTCAGCGCCGGTGATCCTGAGCCAGCGGCTGCGGCAGGGGAAGACCGGGTCCCCGAAAGGCGCCGCCCGGATCGTCGGTGACGCCCTCGCCACCCTGCGCCGCACCCACACGGGCGGGGAGCGGCCGCTGCTGCGGGCGGATTCCGCGTTCTACGGTCACGCCACCGTCGGCACTGCGATCAAAGCCGGCGCCGACGTCTCGGTCACGGTCCGGATGGACCCTGCCGTGAAAGCCGCCATCGCGACGATCGAAGCCGACGCGTGGACGAAGATCGAGTACACCGACGCGATCCGCGACGAGGCCACCGGGCAATGGATCTCCAGGGCCGAGGTCGCCGAGATCGGCTTCACCGCGTTCCGATCCAGGAAGAAGGCCGAGCGCGTCGAAGGGCGGCTGGTCGTTCGCCGGATCCCCGACCTGAACCCGAAGAACCTGGAGCAGCCGACACTGTTCGACACCTACCGGCACCACGCGTTCTTCACCACCACGCCTGCCGACATGATGGACACCGTCGAGGCCGATAAGACCCACCGCGGTCACGCGATCATCGAGCAAGTGCACGCCGACCTGAAGAACGGGCCGCTTGCGCACCTGCCCTCCGGCGTGTTCACCGCGAACAGCGCCTGGCTCGTCCTCGCCGTGATCGCGTTCAACCTCACCCGCGCCGCGGGCGTGGTCGCCGATCGGGCAGGACGGTTGGCAAAAGCGACCACCGCGACGATCCGCCGCACCCTCATCCACGTACCGGCGCGACTGGCTCGCTCCGCACGCCGCATCACCCTGCACCTCCCGGCGGCATGGCCCTGGGAGACAGCGTTCGCGCGACTGTTCACCGAGACGCACGCGCCACCACCGATCGCGACCAGCTGACCATCGCCGCGCCACGGCACGCCAAGAGAACTCAGTGGACGACCGGGATGCGACGCCCGGAACTCACGCCTGCTCCGACACCGACAACGCACCCGGATCGGGACCTCGCCGCTCATCCCCGGCTCGTCGGTGGATCGAGGCT
>NZ_CBDRMG010000027.1:0-2715 GCF_965345035.1 Microbacterium sp. bgisy207 | reverse complement strand
TGTCAACGGCCAGTAGGAATTGCCCATTGGCGGCCAGTAGAAGTGCCCGCTGGTGGCCAACAGATCTGCCCATTCGCGGCCAGGAGTTCTGCCCACCGGTGGTGGTGGACCTGGCCGCGGCGGGGCTCGGCGGTCAGCTCATCGGGGTCACCCCCGTCCCGGCGAGGGCTTGCGCGAGGCGCACGGAGTCGCCGCTGGTCTGGGCGAGGTGGGCGTGATGCAGCAGCCGGTCGACGGTCGCGGTGGCGAGGGTCTTGGGCATGAGCTCGTCGAACCCGGCGGGGTGCAGGTTCGAGCTGATCGCGATGGATCGTTTCTCGTAGGCGGCGTCGACGAGCCGGTAGAGGCCCTCGGCGGCGTCGTCTCCGACGGGGAGCAGTCCGATGTCGTCGACGACGACGAGGTCGGCGCGGAGGATGCGGGCGACGGTGCGGGTGACGGTGTCGTCGGGGCGGTGCGCGCGGATCAGCGCGCCGAGGTCCTCGAGCCGGAACCACGCGACCTTCAGGCCTTGTTCGACGGCGTGCTGGCCGAGCGCTTCGAGGAAGAACGTCTTCCCGGTCCCCGCGGGCCCGCAGATCACGAGGTTCTCCCGCCGGTGCACCCATTCCAGGGTGCGAAGTGCCTGCTGGGTCGGCTCCGGGATCGTCGAGAGCGACGGGTCCCAGCTGTCGAAGGTCTTCCCGGTGGGGAATCCGGCGGCCTTGCGGCGGGCGGCGAGCATGGACCGGGCCCGGCCGGCGATCTCTTCGTCCAGCAGCGCTTTGACGATCTCGGCGGGTTCCCACCGTTGCGTCTTCGCGGTCGCGAACAGCTCTGGCGCGAGGGACCGGGCGTAGGGCATCTTCAGGTGCCGCATCATCTGCTCCAGCTCCGCGGGGATCGGCGGGGCGGTCGGCGTCGTCACGCTCATGCTCCGACCTCCCCGCCGCGGCCGATGCCATCGATGAGCAGGTCGGCGGTCTCGTCATCGGTGGCGGTGATCTCGTCGACCGGGACGATCACGTGCTGCGCCGTCGGCGAGGGTTGGCCGATGCTCGCCCATCCGCGGGTGCCTTGCGCGAGCGACCGGGACTCCGATGCCGCCCTGGCGGGTGTCACCTGTACTTTCGCGCCGAGAATGGACGCGAGGTCGCCGGTGTCGAACCGGCCGTAAGCGGCGGCGACTCCGAGCGCTTCGTCGACGACCTCGACCCCGTGGATGCGGGCCAGCTGCACGGCTTCGCGCATCTTCTGGTTCATCCGCTGCGTGCCCGCCGCGGCGGCCTCGATCAGCCAGGCCGCGGCGCCGTGCCCGATGCCGAGGAAGTCGGCCTCCTCGGCCGAGCGGGCCTTGATCGCATACTCGCCGGGGATCTTCACGGACTGGCCCGGGAAGTGCTCGTCGATGATGCGCGGTGAACCCGGGCGGGCGCGTTCGTGGCGGGCGACCTCGACCGGCCCGTCGATGCCGTGGTGGACGATCACGACCCGTTCACCGTCGGCGGCGCCCTGCGCGCGGACGAACACCTCCGCGCCCATCAGCAGGTGCGGCACCGAGTACTGGCCGTTCTCGAACGCGACCATCGGCGTGTTCTCACCCACCCGCCGGGACACCCCGAACGCGACGGTATGCGCCCGCTGCGGGACAGGGTGCAGCCGCTGCGCCTCCTCGGCCAGCGCATCGACCGGACGGCGCCTCGTGACGCGGTGCTCGCGGCCGTTGACCTCGTCCATGAACTGCTCGCATGCCGCCTCGAGCTCGGCGAACGACGCGTACCCGTCCCGCAGATTCGCCTCGGTCGGGACCAGGTCGGCCTTCGCGAGCTTCACCGACGCTTCGACCCCGCCCTTGGACGCCGGATCCGCGGGCTGGCAGGTCAGCACCGTGACCCCGTAATGCCTGGCGAACGACACCGTCTGCGCGTTCCGCACCGGAACCCCCGCGACATGCGCGACCGTGACCGTCTTCTCGTTATCGGTCAGCACATACGTCGGCGCACCCCCCAGGATGCGGAAAGTGCGATCCAGCGCGGCGAACACCGACGGGATCGACTTGTCCCGGATCGGGATCACGATCCGGAACCGGGAGAACGCGAGCCACGCGACGAACAACACGACCTTCACCCCGCCGACGACGGGCCCGTCGCCGAAGTCGTACTGCAACCACAACCCCGGCTCGGTCACCCACGGCCGGTGCACCCGCCGCCGGCCCGCCCGCCACGCCGCCTTCACGTCCGCGACCGCGCGCCGCGTCGTCCGCTCCGACCCATCGAAGCCCAGCGAGGCGAGAACCTCGTGGACCTTGTCGGCCCGCACCTTCCCCTGCGACCGATCCACCAACTCCTCGACCTTCTCGAGGAACCCGTCGATGACCCGCACCCGCGGCGCGGCAGCACCCACCGGCAGGCCCGCGTCCCGCGCGGCGACATGCGCAGCAACAGTGTGATGCGAACACCCCGCCAACTCCGCAGCAGCACGATACGACCCGGTCAGGTCATACGCTTCCAGAATTTCCATGATCTCTCCGTCAGACTTCACAACAGCCCCTTCCTTGGGCGAGAACGGCGTCAAGCACCGTTCATCGAACCCGGGGAAGGGGCCCCACCCGCGACGACGCACGGAGCGGAACCATCAGACGTGGGCAGAACTCATGGCCACCAGCGGGCAGTTCTGCTGACCATCCATGGGCAGTTCCCCTGACCGCCTATGGGCAGTTTTCCATGGCCGCCGACA
>NZ_CBDRMG010000026.1:0-3942 GCF_965345035.1 Microbacterium sp. bgisy207 | reverse complement strand
TGAACGGGATCATCGAACTCCACCGCCGCCTCGCCCGCGGCTTCCGCAACCGCGACAAACTACCGGCTCCGCATGCTCCTCGCCACCGGCGGACTCACCCCATGACCCCCACCGAATGTCCGAAGAGCCGTTAAAATACCCGCGCCCTCGTGCTGTTGGCGCAACGGTCCGAGAGGGAGCTGCACGGCTGTCTGTCTCAGATCGGTGGGCGGGCAGGGTCCAGCATCACGCCGGCGCGCGGGCATACCGGACGCCATCTTCGATCTGGGGGAGGAGTTCGTGTGCTGCGCGAGTGGGCCCCACGGGATCGGCGGTCGGGAACGGATGCATATTCCGAGGGGGCAACATGCCAGAGATCCATGCTGTCCGGTGTACTCATTGCGTCGTAGTCCTACCTGTTCTATCAGCGTGCCATCGCGGCGAGACCGGGCAGGGTCGGATGTTCGACGCCTGGCATTGTGCGCGTGCTTATATGGCCTTGACGACGTCTACGCCGTCGAGTGACTTCGCCAGACTTGCTGCAGCCGACGCAGCCCAGCGCGCCGGATCTTTCATTGCGGCTGACGAGCTCCCTGCCTGTTCTGTCAGGCTTCGATGTGCGACACCGGGATGTTCGTGGATAACCCCTGCAATCACTGCACTGGATACACCGGCGCGTGCGGCGCGTTCTAAGACGTTTCCCACGAGCTTTCCCTGAATGCTTTGCCGGTCGAACGCGCCCTCGCCAGTGATCACTAGTTGTGCAACCGCGATGCGCGGATCGAGGTTGGTCAGCCGGGAAAGGTGGTCGATGCCGGAGACAATATTTGCGCCGTACATGGCTGCGAAACCAAAGCCGGTACCGCCTGCCGCTCCAAAACCGGGTTGTGTCGGGTCTTGCTTGAGGACGTTCGCGACGTGGGCAAGTGCTGCATCGAGCAGGCGAACCTCCTCCATGGACGCGCCCTTCTGCGGGCCGAACATTGCCGCCGCGCCGTTCTCACCGATAAGGGGCGAGGTGACGTCTGTGAGAAGTGTGACGCCGCCAGGGATGGGGACCAGTGCGGACGCGTCGACCTGCGCCAGGGCCGTCAGACCCGCGCCGCCGTCAGGCACTTCTCGACCGCTTGCATCGAGCGCGCGAAGCCCCAATGCCCGGAGAGCTCCAAAGCCCGCGTCGGTCGACGCGCTGCCACCAAGACCGATCCACACTTCGTGCGCGCCAGAGGCGACGGCCGCGCGGATTGTTTCGCCCAGTCCTCGCGTGGTGGCACCCAACGGGTCGAGTGCGTGCATGAGAGGAAGTCCACTCGAAGATGCGAGGTCGACGACCGCGATTCCGCCTGGTAGTGCCAACCATCTGCCTCTAACTGGTCGACCGTCGGGTCCGCTGACGGGCGCTGTCGTGTGCCAAGTGGATCCTGGAACAGAGGCCGCTATGACTTCTGCGGTGCCCTCTCCGCCGTCGGCG
This sequence comes from Microbacterium sp. bgisy207, assembly GCF_965345035.1. Classification (GTDB taxonomy): domain Bacteria; phylum Actinomycetota; class Actinomycetes; order Actinomycetales; family Microbacteriaceae; genus Microbacterium. The sequence continues at coordinate 2,492 of NZ_CBDRMG010000026.1, read as the reverse complement.
AGCGGCAGCAGATCAATTTCGTCGTCTGGACGCACTGAGTGCCATCCGGAGCGGATAGCCGTGGCGACGTCGCGTGAAGTGAGCGTGCCCTTGTACGAATCAACGGCCACGAGTACCCGCATACTGGCCTCCTCAAAGGGGCGTAATGAACGCTGCACGTCCCATTTGACGTGCACAGATCGGTCGATGCATTACTGGTTTGTTTGCCATTCCGTGCTCGTCCAACACCTTCGCGGTATTCTCCCAACCGAACATGTGCAGACCCGGGGTCGAGCGCGCGAGCGGCAGTTTCGATGTTCGCTGGCTGACCACCAGGAAAGGTTGGCGTCCTGGGGAGGTAGTAACCCTACAGCCGGTTGGTGTTTTCATTCGTGACGCGCCGCCGAGGCAGCTACACGAGTTGGCGCCGTAATCCTGTTCTCGCATGTTTAGAACGGCACCCGCACTCGTTGACGGCAAATCCGTCATAGGTTTTGGGCTGCGCCTTGGTATGACCCCGTGACATCATGAACAAAATTTCGCAAGGTCTCACCTCGCACGCGGAGTTCGTCTTCGCTGGTGAGCGATCCGGAGATGCTCACGGCATAAATGTCTGAACCTATCCGAACCGCAGACCCGACACAACCAAATCCGTTGTGGTACTCCTCCCGCTCGACGCTGTAACGTCGCTGCACCGTTTGTGCGAGGTCAGTCGCGAGCTCAGCGGTATCTGTGATGGTGTGCACCGTGTAGGAGTGCAGGCCCGAATTGGCTGGCAACAGACCCGTCCCGCCAAGTGCCAGCGCTGCCTTACCGACGGCGGTTGCATGCAGGGGCATCCGAGATCCGACTGCCGAGTAACCGACTATAGGACGTGGCGGGTCGATCTTCTCGAGTACCGTCACCATCCCCTCACGCACCATGCCGAGATGAGCTGTTGCGTTGAAATCTGCGGAGAGAGAGCGAAGCGGACTGCGCAGCTCCTGCACGATGTCGATGGATGCAACGGCGGCCTGGCCGAGTTCGACTAGCCTCGCTCCCAGCACGTATTCCAGCTCGGACGAAGCTCGGCGGACGAGCCCATGACGCTCGAGCACGCGCAATGCTCGCAGTACCGTGCTGGGGTTCGCTTGGAGCTGAGCACTCAGCTCCGCGAGGCGGAGCCGCGGGGTCGCCGCGAGGATGGACAAGATCTCTAGCGACCGGTCGACACTCCCGAGCTGATATTTGTCACTCTGCATCGACACACTCATCTGGTCTCCCTTAGTCCCGCGCCCCCGAGTCGAGCAAGATCCCGATAGACCGTGCGCTCGACACTCACGTCCCAGGTCCTTGCGTGGGCAGGAACGAACGAGTAGATTGCACTATACAGAACGCGTTTGCGTTATGTGAAAGATCTAGGGTTTTGCGCTCTACGAAATATAACGCCAGCGGCGGCGGAAAGGTACCTATGCACACTCGTAGAGCGGTGGTCCAGCAGGATTCTCTCGAGCTCCAGGCGCAGGCGATTCAGGTTCGTCGATCGATCGTCACCATGCTTCAGCACGCCGGCAGTGGACACAGTGCTGGGCCGCTAGGCATGGCCGACCTCCTCACCGCGTTGTACTTCAATCTCCTCGTCCACGATCCTGCGGATCCTGAGTGGGAAGGACGTGATCTGTTCCTGCTCAGCAACGGGCACACGGCGCCGGTGCTCTACGCCGCCATGGCGCATGCGGGGTATTTCCCCGTCGATGAGCTCATGACGTTGCGTCGTCTGGGTTCGAGGCTGCAGGGACATCCCGAGAGATTGGCTCTTCCGGGCCTGGAAAGCACGAGCGGGCCTCTGGGCAGTGGCTTGTCTCAAGCCGCTGGTGCGGCCTACGTACTCCAGCACATTGATGCGGTGCCTGACCGTTTCGTGTACGTGATGATGGGCGACGGAGAGCTCAACGAGGGCAACATCTGGGAAGCTGCCATGTTCGCGGGAAAGTACCGCCTGAATCGGCTTATCGGAATCGTTGACCGCAACTTCATCCAGATCGATGGATCGACCGAAGATGTGATGCCGCTAGAGGACCTGGCCGCGAAGTGGGAGTCCTTCGGATGGCACGTGCTGGAGATCGATGGGCACGATATGCAGGCGATCCTAGATGCCGTCGCAGACGCGAAGGACGCGACTGACAAGCCGACTGTCATCATCGCGCGCACCATTCCGGGCAAGGGCGTCTCGTTCATGGAGCATGACTACCTCTGGCACGGGAAAGTGCCGGACATCGACCAGGCGCGGGCGGCGACAGCAGAGCTCGACCTCCTCGCGAACGGAGCGTCCTCATGAACGGGTACCGGCTTGATGATGCACTCGGTACGGCCGACGTTGCCTACGAACCCATCAGGGCTGGTTTCGGTCGGGGACTCCGAGAGGCCGGTCGGCGCGATTCGCGAGTGATAGCGCTCTGCGCAGACTTGACTGATAGCACCCAGATGAGCCTGTTCCGTGACGAATTCCCGGACCGGTTCATCGAAGTGGGAGT
>NZ_CBDRMG010000025.1:0-8899 GCF_965345035.1 Microbacterium sp. bgisy207 | reverse complement strand
GCGGAGGCCTTCGCCTTGGCTTTCTCGATCTGATAAACCCGCTGCTTGCTGATCCCGAGTACGCGGCCGACGTCGGGGGCGGAGTACTTCTCGTTCCTGAGCGCGGTTACCACGGCGCGGCGACGCTCCGCGGCGCGGGCCTGAGCCCGACGCGCCTCAGCTTCGTCCTTCTCCGCCTGTGCCCACTCGTCGAGCAGCTGCTTAGGGGCGCGCACGTCGACGGTGACGGCCACCTCGGCGGGGTCGACGTTGAGCCACATCGCAGCGACACCCTGGGCCTCGCGATCTACCTCGTCGAGAGAGGCTGCCTGCCCTCCGGTGCCGAGTTCGGGGATCTCGAACACCCACCAACGGCCTTCGCGCTCGACGCTGACGGCGAATGTCTGTGTCATCGCGTCCTCCCTCTCACTTCCAGGCCTGGGGGAGTGTCGCCCCGGCCCTCTCGATCTGTCGCAGCACGCCCGCTGAGACTTCCTTGTGCCCTGCCGGGATCGAGGCTTTCTGCGACTCGTCGGGCAGGCCCCATAGTTCGTGGCTACCCTGACCATCGCGCAGATAGACCCAGCCGATGCTCTTCAGGTGCTTCAGCACGTCTCGCGTTCGCTGTGCTTTCATGAGTCTAGTCTAGACCCCCCTTGCCCGCAAGTCAAGGGGGGTCTTGCCTTTTCGGTATTGTTCTTCGGTTTCAAACTCGGTGCCACACAGGCCGCAAAGGATCGGGCCCGCGTCGATCACGGCGTTGGATGCGCGGATCTTGCGGCTGCAGCTGCACACGGCCGTGCGGCCGTTGTTGCTCTTGGTCTTGCCCTCCGCGTCAGGCGATTCGCTTCGACGGTAGGCGGTGATCGCCGCCGTGAGCTGCGCAACCTCGGCCGCGTACGTCTCGGCGGTTCCCGTGGGCACGGTGGTGACTGACCATCCGATGCGGGGATCTTTCTCGAGCGTCAGACCGAAGCTCTCTGCGATGCTCCGAAAAGCTGCGTTGTGGTAGCGGCCCTGTCTGCTGGTGTCTTTGATTCCTCGCGTGTTCGCGGCGCCGTGGGCGGCTTCGTGCAGAAGTGTGCCGAGCACGTCCACGCCGCCGCGTGAGAGTCCTTCACCGCCGATGAACAACTCGTGCACCACCTCGTCACCACGCACCCACCGATCGGGGGCGAAGTGGCCGAGATTCACGCCCTTGACCGTGCGACCGGACGCGAGGGTAACGACGACCTCCGGCACGTCGCTGTGGCGCTGCTGAATCGCGGCCCAGGTGCGTTCGATCGCTGCGACCAGGGGAGCGGAGGTGCCCTCGCCCATCACACGGCCTCCGATGCGATCGCATCGATGAGGTCCGGGCGAAACCCTGTCCAGGGCGCCATGCCGGGAACTTGGACCACCGGAAGCTGCGTCGAGCCTCCCGCCTGCGCCACTCGCCGCGCCGTCGCCGCCGCGTCGAGGTCTGCGTCGACGTCAACGGACTCGAACGCGATTCCCCGCTCGGTGAGCGCTCGGCACGTTGCCCTGCACTGCACGCATCCCTCTCGGCCGAACACTTGCACCTCGCCGGCTTCTGTCGCACTCATCGTCCCTGCCCCTTCCCCCTCACGTTCTTTTGCCGTGAAGGCGACTAGGGCGTGTCTCTTAAAGCCTTGAGCCAGATGGTGATGGCGCGTAGGACGACGCCGCCGCGATAGGTCAGGGCGAGTTTGTCGTAGCGGGTGGCCAAGGCGCGCCATTGCTTGAAGATGTTGAATCCGCGCTCGACGACGTTGCGGCGCTTGTAGGCCTCGGTGTCGTAGGTGACCGGGCGACCACCCTTGGCGCCGCGGCGCTTGCGGTTGGCGATCTGATCATCGCGTTCGGGGATGACGGCCTGGATGCCGCGCCGGCGCAACAGCTTGCGGTTGGCCCGGGAAGAGTAAGCCTTGTCACCCAGCGCCCGGTCGGGCCTGGTGCGTGGCCGGCCCCCACCCAGGCGCGGTACCCGCAGGGCGTTCATCACGTGCTCGAACATCGGGGAGTCCCCGCCCTGCCCGGGCCCGAGCAGCATCACCAGCGGCCGCATGTTCCCGTCGCACAGGTGGTGGATCTTCGTCGACAGGCCGCCGCGGGAGCGGCCGATGGCGTGATCAGGCGGCTCGATGCGCAGATTCGTGTAATTCGTCAGGTCCCCCTGTGTCCCGGGGCAGGTTGGTGGCGTGCTGATGGGCGCGGTTGATCGTGGAGTCCACCGAGACTTCCCAGTCGATCAGCCCGGCGGCGTCGGCATGGGCCAGCAGGACGCTGTGGATCTTGTCCCACGTCCCATCACCGCTGAAGCGGCGGTGCCGCTTCCACACCGTCTGCCACGGCCCGAAGCACCCGGGTAAGTCCCGCCACGCGATCCCGGTCCGGTAGCGATAGATGATGCCCTCCACCACGGTGCGATGATCGGCGAACGGCCGACCACGACGCCCCTGCGAGGACGGCATCAACGGAGCAATCAGCTCCCACTGCGCATCAGTCAGCAACTCCGTTCGAGACACACACCGAGCGTTCCAGCGACCAGCCCAAACCTTTGGGAGACACGCCCTAGTCGCTTTCCAGGAGAACTGGCTCTTCGCGCGGATGGCGAGCGACGTCTTGCCGAGTCTTTCCAGGATGATGATCGGGTTCATCGGCGCTGTGGTCATCGGCGTGGTCGTGGGGTTCGTTCTCGGTCAGGCGCACCGCCTCCAGGCGATGTTCGCACCCGTGCTCGAGTTCCTGCGCGCGATCCCTGCGGTCGCGTTGATTCCCCTCGTCATCATCGTGCTGGGCCTCGACGACACCGCGAAGGTGATTCTGATCACCTTCATCTGCCTCTGGCCCGTGCTCCTCAATACCGAAGCTGCAATCAGAGGAATGGACCCCGGACTGCGCGAGACCGCCCGGGTGTACGGCATCCACTGGTTCCGCTACGAGTTGCAGGTCGCACTTCCCGCGGCAGCTCCGCAGATCTTTGCCGGAATGCGCACGAGTCTTTCGCTCGCGCTCATCATGGTCGTCGTGAGCGAGATGATGGCGGGAGGCAACGGGATCGGCGTCTTCGTTCTTCAGTCGCAGAGGTCGTTCGCGATCACGGACATGTGGTCGGGCATCGTGCTCATCGGGATCTTCGGGTACGTGTTCAACCTGCTGCTCATCGTCGTCGAGAACCGGGTGCTCGCGTGGCACCACGGCGCGAACACCGCCGTGGAGTGACACCGCGGTCGAGAGGACGCCCTCACACCTCGATGCCGCCGCACCACACACGCAGAACGCGACGCGCGGCAGCGATGTCGGTGAGCGGATCGCCGTCCACCAGCACGAGGTCGGCTCGCAATCCGGGGGTGATCGCCCCCCGATCGTCGAGTGAGAACGCGTGCGCGGCCGTCGAGGTGGCAGCGCGCAGCGCTTCGGCTGTTGACAGGCCGGCGTCCACGAGCAGAGCGAGTTCGTCGTGCATGCTCTCGCCGTATGGCGGCATTGCCCGTTCGAGGAGCCCGATGTAGGCGTCTTCGTCGTGCATGCTCTCGCCGTATGGCGGCGATGCCCGTGTGAAGGACCCGATGTTGGCGTCGGTGCCGGCCAGGACCGGAACGCCCGCGGCATGCATCGCGCGCGTGCTCTCGTGGGCGTGTGCATAGCTCACACCGGGAACGCCCGCTGCGGTGAGATTCGCGGCGACGCCTTTCATCGTCGTCAAGGTCGGGATGAACACCGTGCCCTGGGCGAGCATCGTCTCAGCCGTCGCATCGTCGAGCGCGCGGTCGAGTGGAGCATGGGTGATCATGTCGGCCCCCGCAGCGAGGCTCATACGCACAGCTTCGTACAGGGCTGCGTGCGCGATGACCTTGAGCCCCCGCGCGTGCGCAGCAGCCACGAGTGCATCGAGCACGTCCTGGGTGGGACCGGGCAGATCGGCGATGATCTTGATGTAATCCACCCCGTCTGCCACCTGCACCTCGACGAACCGCTCCGCCTTGTCGGGGGAATCGACCAGCGCGACGTCCGGATAGGTCGGAATGCGGCTGTGCGTGCTGCCCTGAGATGTCGCCGCCATGCCGGCGGTGCGGAAGTCAGCGACTCCCCTCAGTCCCCGCAACGACTGGAACTGTGATGCGGGCCATGTCGCCATGTCCAGGCCGGTGGTGACACCGTACGTGGCGAGCGTCTCGAGGGACTCGCGCCCCTTCAGGTGCATGTGACAGTCGATCAGGCCAGGAAGGAGCACCGTACCTTCCGCGTTGACGACAGCGGCACCGACGACGACCGCATCCGCTGATCCGTCACCGATGCGCCCGTCGGGCTGGACGACGACCGTCGTGGGGGCGCTCAGACTGTGTCCGTCGAAGACCCTGGTGTTCGTGATCGCGGTCGCAGAGACTGCGCCGAGCGTGGAATCCGTCATGAACTGCTCCGTTCGAGGAGATGTAGATACGAGACATTATTGTTCACGGGCTGACTACTCTCCCGCCGACGCGTTGACGGCGGCGAGCTGCTCGTCGGGGGTCATGTTCATGAACGCCTCGAGCATCTCGGGAGTCATCTCGTAGACGGTCGGGAACTGCCCGATCGGCACGACGGAGTGCAGCACCCGGTCGCCGTAGACGTGCACGAGGTTGTAGGACTGGCCGCCGTCCTGGCCGCGGGCACCGGGGTAGGCGACGGCGAGGTCCTGCGTGTAGCAGGTCGCCGACGCGACCGACACGGGCACGCCCGCGAACGTGCTGGTGGTCGAGTAGTGCAGGTGACCGCCCAGGATGCCGCGCACGTCGGTGCCCCGGATGACCTCGGCGAGGCGCTCCTGGTCGCGCAGCTCGACCAGGGCGATGAGCCCGATCGGGCTCGGCACGGGCGGGTGGTGCAGCGCGATGAGGGTGCCGTCGGGCGCGGGGACTTCGAGCTCGCGGCGCAGCCACGCCAACTGCTCGTCGCTGATCTCGCCGTGGTGCTGCCCGGGCACCGTCGAGTCGAGCGCGATGATGCGCAGACCGTTGACGTCGTAGACGCGGTCGACGGGCTCGGACTGGTCGGCCTCCTCGTCGAGCAGGCCGCGGCGGAACGCGACGCGCTCGTCGTGATTGCCCATCACCCAGATCACCTGGGCACCGAGCTTCTCGGCGGCGGGCTCGACGATGGCCCGCAGGCGCTCGTAGGCGTCGGGGCGGCCGGTGTCGGCGAGGTCGCCGGTGAACACGATCGCTTCGGGGCGGGCGTTGGCCTTGGTGAAGCCGTCGAACAGCTCTGCGAGGTTCTTGTCACTGTCGATGCGCTCGTGCAGCAGGTCGCCGTCGCCCACGAAGTGGGTGTCAGAGACATGCAGGATGAAGTGCTCGGGAGCGGGATGCTGGCTCGCGATGTGCGACATGGTGTGTGTTCCTTCCGATCAGACCGCGGTGGCGGCGGGGTCGATGATCACGGCGGTGAGACGCTCGAGCTCGGTGGGGGTGAGTCCGTGGGCGAGGAGGTAGGCGCTGATCGACCCGTGCTCGCGGTCGATGCGCTCGAGCAGCGCCTCGAGCACCTCGGCGGGGCTCTCGGTGATGAGTTCGACCATTCCCGCGGTCAGTTCGATGCCGCGCTGTTCGAAGACGGCGGTCATCGCGTCTGACCACTCGCCGCGCAGGTTCTCGGCGGTGGCGGCGTAGTCGGCCACGACGTCGTCGCGGTCGACCCCGGCGGCGGCGAGCGCGAAGGCCACGACGAGACCGGTGCGGTCTTTGCCGGCGGTGCAGTGCACGAGCACCGCGTCGTCGTCGTCAGCCGCGATGATCACCCGGATCGCGTCGACCAGCTGCGCCCCGCGCTCGTCGACGATGTGGTCGTAGACGGGCACGAGTCCGACGTGCGTGGTGGCCTGCGCGGCCGGGTCGGCGTCGTCGAACACGGGCAGGTGGTGCACGGTGACCTCGAGCCCGTCGACCGCGCTCGGCGCTGTGGCGCGCTCGTCGCCGCCGCGCAGGTCGATGATGTGGGCGACGCCGATCTCGGCCAGCCGGTCGCGACCGGTCGCGTCGATGCGGTGCAGAGCATCTGACCGCAGCAGCTTGCCCCACCGGCTGGTGCCGCCGGCTGCACGGTAGCCGCCGGTGTCGCGCAGGTTGTAGAGGCCGGCCACGGCGTGGCGACGCTCACGAGGCGCCGCGGTCGCGGCATCCGGCGACGAAGCGGCCGCGGCATCCGTCGCCGAAGGCGTCAGGTCGAGGTCGATGGTCATTCGATCAGCCCCTGCGCGCGCTCGGCGGCCTCGGTCATAGTGGCGGCCGGGTCGGCGCCGTAGAAGACCGCGTCTTCGATGGCGGTGGCGAGCACCTGGTCGACCTGGGCGTAGCTGTCGCCGGGGTACGACACCCACGGCTCGAGCGCGTCGAGCTGCTCGAGGTTGGGCTTCACGAGCGGGTTGGCTTCGACCCAGTCATAGAGCGGTCCGCCCTCGTCGGCCATGCTGCTGCGCAGCGGTAGGTACCCGATCTGGGTCGAGATGATCTCGTAGGCGCGGGGGCTGGTCATGAACTGCATGAGCTCCCACGCGGCGGCCTGCTTGGCGGGGTCGGTGGCGAACATCGCGAGGAACGAGCCCGAGTTGGTGGGCACGACCGCCTGGTCTCCGAACGCGGGCAGGGTGTGAGCGTCGAGGGTCCAGCCACCGGCCTCGGCGCCCATCATGAACGCGCCCTGCAGGGCCGAGCTGTTGACGTGGATCGCGGTCTTCCCCTGCGCGAACGCCTCGTACTGGCTGGTGAAGTCCTCGTTGGTGAGCACGCCGTCCTCGTACATCTCGGTGAAGGTCGCGACCGTATCGATCGCGGCGTCCGAGCCGAACTCGATCGTCGTGCGGTCATCGCTCAGCACCTGGGCGCCGTTCGAGAGGAAGAGGCCCTGCATGCACCAGCTGCCGCCGGTGATCACGCACGACGCGCTCATCGAGGGGGCACCGGTGGACTCGGTGATCTGCGCGGCGGCGTCTTCGATGATCAGGTCGATATCACTGACGGCGGCGGTGCTCTTGAAGGAGCGACCGACACCAGAGAGCTGGATCGTTCCCATGAGTCGCCTTCTGCAAGCGACCTGACGAACCGGGGCCTTCCCGCGAAATCCGCTTGCAGAGCTATTGCAATCGAGGAAAGTGAATTTCCTGCAAACGGAGTGTCAACGCCCATCGCCGTGGTCGATAACGTCTGGCACGTCGGATGCCTCGGCGTCGGAGCCGTCGTCGGCGACGATGTCGAGCACCTCTTCGCGCACCGCGAGGCGCGCGCGGTCGGCGGCGTCGCTCATGCGGTCGGCGACGGCGATCTGCAGGGCGTTGAGCACGAGCAGCTGTACGAGCCCGCTGCCGAGAATGCCTTGATCCCACGCCTGGAAGCGCGCACCGGCGACGAGCAGGTGGTCGGCGCGGGTGGTGAGCGGGGTACGGGCGAAGCTCGTGACCCCGATCACGGTGGCGCCGGCGTCGACGGCGGCGTCCGCAACCGCGAGGGTCACCGAGTTGGCGCCACTCGAGCTGACGATGAGGCACACATCACCGGGGGCGAGCACGCGGGCGGTGAGGTGGGCGACCACGCCGTCAGCGGGCGCTTCGCAGGGCCGGCCGTTGACGGCGAACGCGACGGCCGACGCCTGGGCGGCGGCGTGCGAGGCGCCGGTGCCCGAGATCAGCAGGCGCGGCGCGCGGGCGATGGCGTCGGCAGCGGCGTCGAACGCGACCGGGTCGATCGAGGCGAGCGCGGTCTGCAGCATCCCACCCGCCCCTCGGCCAGCCACCGCAGAAAGCCCTCGGTGCCGGCGGGTGCGTCGGGCGCGGCGGTGGCGTCGGCGGCGAGGTCACGCACGAGCAGCATGCGCAGGTGCTGAAAGCTGCGCAGCCCCAGCGCCTGGGCGGTGCGGCTGACGGTGGCCGGCGACGTGTTGGCGGCTTCGGCGAGGTCGGCGCCCGACATGTCGACCACGTCGTGGGGTCGCTCGGCGCAGATGCGGGCGACGCGCTGCGCGCTCGGTACGAGCGACGGCAGGATCGAGAGGATGTGGTCGATGGTTCCGCCGAGCGGCGGCTCGTTGAGGGGCGAGTTCATGTAGCCGGTGATCACCTTTCGGGTTCGCCGCACATCGTATGGGCGCAATGCGACCACGACCCCAACCATAGGTGAACGCAGCGTTCATCGCCTCCGCTATCCGCGAAAGGCAATTTCATGACCTCCCTGCGTCCGCTCGAGCTCCCGAACAGTGCCATGCCCGCAAGGAAGTCGGCCAAGGGTGACTCGACCGAAGACGCCCACCTCGAGCGCCGCGATGGCGCCTACGATGACCGTCCGTGCGAGCCAGAGCCACGTGATCTGTCGATCCCGGCGGTCAAGCGCTCGAACGTTCCGCACGTCGATGTTCCGCTGGCGGGGGCGCCGGGGCAGCAGACACCGGTAACCAACGACGCGAAGAAGCCTGCCACGACGATGACGCCCGCAGCGCGGAACCAGAGGGCGGGGGCGACGCGCGAAACTGATCCTGCTCATGGCCCGATCAGACCGATGGCCACTCAGACGTGAAAGGGGAGACATCGCGCCCGGGCCGAACCGTCGCACGCTGACGTCCCCTCACCGCGCAGTGCCCGCAAGGGGATGGTAGATGGGCGAGCAGTTCTGGGACTCTGGTCGACGATTCTTCAGCTCGCCTGTGGAAGTCCCTGGGACAACGCCTGTCGGATTCTCCAAACAGGAAAACCGCTGAGCTGCGCAATCAAGTCCACATCGAACTCGTGCTCGAAGTAGGCCACCCGCACCGCCCGGATGCGCGACGGATTGTCACCGAAAGCCAGTGTGAACTCGGTGGCGTAGCGCTCCCAGACGCTGAACTCATACCCCGGTGCCGTCACGATGCATTCACCTCATCCCGGGTGCAACTCTCAGGAGTGGTCGCGGTG
>NZ_CBDRMG010000024.1:0-10770 GCF_965345035.1 Microbacterium sp. bgisy207 | reverse complement strand
CTCTCCGCTTTCATCCTGCGGGCGTTCGCGGAGAACAAGGAGTTCATGGTGGTCCCCCTCGACGGCTCCCCCGCTCATAAGGGCAGCGCTGCGAGTGTGGGATGGCTGAAAGACAGCCATCGCGCCGACCCGGTGGAAGCTGACCCAGACGCGTACGAGAACGCGCAGAGCAAGTTCGTCGAGGATAAGGCGGCGCCGCTCGTTGCTCGACTGGATGCCGGCGACGACAGCGTGCTGAACGGGCCGGAGCGAGAGATCCTTGAGAAGCTGCTCATCCTTCACTACCAACGGCATCCGGCGATGATGAAGCACGTCTACGACGGGACAGCGCCTGACTTCAAGAGGTACGCGCACGTGCCAGGCATCGATGAGGCCCGTCTGGCTTTCCTCGCGCAGGCCGCAACGTTCACGGCTGACCTTGACGCGAAGTTCATTCCCGAGATTCACGAGGACGTGAAAGCCCGATGGGCTGAGTATCGGCGCGTCCTGGACGAGTTCACCTGGAACGTCGTTCGCTACGAGGAGCCATCTTTACTCCTCGGCGACATGCTTGTGTGCCCGTCACGGCTCCACCCGGACCGCACGCTCGACGAGCGTCAGTACGGGTGGCAAGTCGGCCTCATGACCGCCGAGCGGGTGACAGTGGCGTTGACACCGACGACGGGACTCCTCCTGTCGCGCGGTGACCGAGTGCGAAGGCTCATCCCGGAAGCGTTCAACCGCTCAACCATCGGAGCGGCGACGAGGTACATCCTCTTTCCCGGTAGTTGGCCGGCACGAAACCCGCGAGCGTTCTCCAACGCTGTAGACCTCCTCGCGCAGCGCGGCGCGGACGTTCCTCGGTAGATCGCGCTAGCCCCCGGCGATGGCGTCGCTCTTGGCGAGGGCGCGCGCGACGGTCGACTTGCCGACGCTGAGCACCGCGGCGATGCGGTCGAGGCTGTGGCCCTCGGTGCGCATCCGCTTGGCCTGTGCGATCTTCTCCGGCGTCATTTTCGACGGCCGTCCACCGACCCGGCCCTGCGCCTTGGCGTGGGCGAGGCCGCGCATCGTGTTCTCCCGGATCGTGTCGACGCGGAGCTGGGCGAACACGGCCACCATGCCGAACAGGGCGCGGCCCATCGGAGTTGTGGTGTCGATCATCGGCTCCGTGAGGCTCTTGATGTTCACGCCTCGTCGGTCGAGGTCGTGCAGCGTCTCGATGATGATTCGCTCCGTGCCACCGAGGCGGTCGAGGCGGCGCACCAGAAGGGTGTCGCCGTCGCGGAGGTAGTCGAGGCAGGCGAGCCACTGGGGGCGGTCCGTGATGCGGCTGGATTCGCCGTGGTCGACGAATACTCGAGAAGCGCCGGCCGCGCGCAGCTCGGCCTCCTGGGCGGCGGGGTTCTGCTCCCGCTTCGACACACGGGCGTAGCCGACAACGTTCATCGCGCACTCCCTCGCATGCCCGTCGACGACGCATCCGATCGACGGATGTACTCGGCGTGGTCGATCCGGCCACCCGCATACTCGGTGAGGTTGGCGACGTCGGCGCGGTTCGGCTCCCAGCCCTCATGCCAGGCGGCCGCGAGGGACTGCACGACGGACCAGCGCTGCGTCTCGGTCAGGCCGTCGAACAACTCCGGCCACCGCTGCTCAACATCGAATCGAGTAGTCATCGGGTCAGTCACGTCCGCTCCGTCCTGTGTCAGTTCTGCCTCTTTCGGGGTGCTGCGTCCTCGAACGCCCTGCGACGTTCGCGCCCGGCGTGGGTGCCGGTCGCACGGCCCCTCTCGCACTTATGGGGAAGCTTGCGCGGAGGGCGTCGGCTACGCCGTTGTCGCTCATCCGGGACGCCGAAGCGTCACGGTCTAAAGGGGTGATCGCCTTCCCCAGCACCGCGGCGAGCTGATCGTTTCGGCCGGTGTCCTGGGAGTGAAACCGTGCCTGCACGAACTCGTCGCGCAGCGGCGAGCCTGGAGCAAATTGCGCGGCGTCGATCCGATAGCTGGCCTGCTCTGCGAGCTGGGAGAAGAACACGAACTGCGTCCGCGTATTGCCCTCACGGAAGCTATGCACGACATTCAGCTCCCCCCAGCTCTCCGCGAGCTCGTCAACGAACTTCGCTTGCGGCAGTCCGCGCAGATAGTCCTTGCCGGCGAGCTTGGCGTACTCGGTCTCGGCGGCCGCCGTCAGGTGAGGGCCGGCGCCGTAGTAGGCGTGTCCGTCCTTCGTCATGAACTGCCCGGCCGGCGCCACCCGTTCTTGACCAGCCCACTCGTAGACGTCCTGGAACACGTAAGCGTGGATCGCCTTCATGTGGTCGTAGTCGAACTGGCCGGGAATCGGGTGGTCGTACAGCTCTTGGAGGCGCGTGTGGGCGTATGCCTCTTCCAACTGCCGGAGCTTGTCGGGGTCGGGTTCCCCATACGGCTTGCCGGGTGCGGTGAACTTGTTCCTCAACACAGAAGTACCTGGGATGAAGTAGTCATCCCAGGTACGAAAGGTGGTGCCGCGAGGCATCAGCCCTGCACGTGGCGGCGGATCGCAGCGCGCGCCTCATCCCCCGTCAGCTCGTGGCGGGCAGCCCGCTCGACGATGGTGCGCAGCGCCGGGTCGGTGACCTCGTGGCCGGCCAGCGCGAGAGCTGCATCCGCGAACGCCAGGCGGTCCTCGGCAGCGGTCGATGCCGGCGGTGCGGCAATGAGCGTACGGACCATGATTGCCCCTCTCGTGGCGTGGTTCGATTCTATCAGCTATGGGCCGAAAACGGTCGAATCAGGTTTCGGAACATGGGAGGTTTTGGCACGGAGTTTCGGCACGGCGTGTCGACGTCGACGGGCCGGGGTTGGCACTCGTCCCGAAATCGATCAGTTTCGAGCGGTTGCGGAAACCTACAAGCGTGCCTCGACACCCACGCCCACGATCGCAGGCCAAACCACGTATCTACGCGGCCGGCCCCTCGACCTCGATCGTGATTCGCGCGCCCGCTTCAATCACTCCCGGCCCCTTGTCGGGCGTAGGCGCGGGGACGGGGATCTCTTGTTCCGCCTCCCAGATGATTCGCGCGTTGTGCGCCGACGGGTGAAACAGCTCATCGAACCCCAGCAGGCCGGCCGAGGACGGGGGCGTCGCGATCCCCTGCTCGATGACGACGACGAGTGGAGAAGGCCACGGCCGCGAGAACCGCAGGCACGCTGAGGATGATCGCGATCGTCCCCCAATCCAACACGTCTTCCATGCGGACAAGGTAGACGCCAGCTCTCGCGCCGCGCCTGTAGGTTCTCGCTCAAAGTGGCGGACGACGCGAAGGATTCCACGCTAGTTGGCGGCGGTCTCGGGCCCACCGTTCCACGCGAAGTGGCGAACCTCTGCCCTCTTAGAAGACGTCAGCCGGGTCGGTGATCGCTCGCGAGGACTCTTCACCCTGGACGGAGCGGTATAGACGCGCCTCGGATGCGACGAGTTCAACGCCGGAATCACGATGCGAGGTCCATAATTGCCGCCAGGGTTGTTCAGGGAGTTCGAGCAAGAGCGGTTCTGTGCCGAAGTTGACGACGAGGCATGTGGCGGATGACTCGAGTTCTCGGATGATCGTGATCGACGTTGCGGTGTGCGCGTGCACGCGGATCGTTCCGTGTTGCAGGGCGCGCTCACTGTTACGGATCGCCAGAAGACCCTTGACTTTATTCAGCGTGGAGCGGGGGTCCGCACCTTGTTGCTCCACGCTGAGATCAGCTGCCCAGGCCGGTACTGGTAGCCACGGTTCGACGTCGTCGTCGCAGAATCCAACGTGCGCCGCCGTGGTCCACGGCATCGGCATTCGCTGGGGGTCACGACCGAGGCCCTGCCCGGGTGCGCGGAGTGCGGCGCAGTCCCGTTCGCGCTCGACGGAAACGGGCGAATCGGGCAGACCGAGTTCGTCTCCATAGTAGAGGGTGGGCGTGCCGCGAAGCGTGAGAAGCAGCGCGAGCGCGGCAAGGGTGTTCTCGGGACCGATTCGGGTGGCGAGACGGCTGCGATCGTGATTGCTGAGCACCCAGTTGGGCCACGAAAGCGGAGTGAGCGCAGCTTCGTACCGCTCGATGACATCCGCGACGGCGTCCCCGTTCCAGGGCGTGTCGATGAGGGAGAAGTTCATCGGGATATCGAGGCCAGGAAGCGAGCCCAGCGCCGCGACGCGCTCAAGACGGAGGTGCAGCTCTCCCATGAGAAGCCGGTCGGGGTAGGCGTTGACGACGGTGCGCATCTCGTGGAGCAGCCCGGGGAGTTCGGGTTGGTCGGCGGTGTACTTCTGCACCTGGCGGACGGTCGAGTGCGCGCCGGCGCCGGCGATCTCGATGGGGTCGTCGGCGGAGGGTTCGGGGTTGTCACGCAGTTGGTCGTCTTTGATGAGCCGCCACACGGCGTCGACGCGGAATCCGTCGACGCCGCGGTCGAGCCAGAACCGGAGGACATCGAACATCGCCTGTTTCACCGCGGGGTTGCGCCAGTTCAGGCTGGGCTGCTCGGGAAGGTGGGCGTGGTAGTAGTACTGGCCTGTCGGCTCGTGGAAGGTCCAGGCCGGTCCTGAGAACGCCGAGGCCCAGTTGTTCGGTGGCCCACCGTCGCCTGCGGGGTCATGCCACAGGTACCAGTCACGGTGCGCGGCGTCGCGACCGGTGAGCGCGTCCTGGAACCATGGGTGTTCGTTGGAGGTGTGCTGCGGCACGTAGTCGAGCAACACTCTCAGGCCCAGAGCGTGCGCTTTCGCCACCACGCGGTCGAACACGGCGAGATTACCGAAGACCTCACCGATGCTCGTGTAGTCGGACACGTCGTATCCAAAGTCCAAGAGGGGCGACCCGTAGACGGGGCTGAGCCAGATGGCGGACACGCCCAGTTCCGCGATGTACTTGAGTCGGCTTTCGAGGCCGTGCAGGTCGCCGAAGCCGTCGCCGTCGCCGTCCTGGAACGAGGGGACATAGACCTGGTAGAGAACTCCGTACCGCCACCAGGCACCGGGGGTCGCTTCATCGTCGGTCATCTCAGCCCTTCACGGAGCCGGCGGTGAGGCCGGAGACGATGCGGCGCTGGAAGATGAGCACCAGCACAATGAGCGGAATGGAGATGATGACAGACGCGGCGCTGATCATCCCGAGCGGTTGCTCGTACTCGCTGGCGCCGGTGAAGAACGCGATCGCGACGGGGACCGTTCGCACGTCGGGGCTGTAGGTCAGGGTCGCGGCGAGAAGGAACTCGTTCCACGCGAAGATGAATGCGAGGATCGCGACGGTGGCGATGCCGGGGACCGCGAGCGGGAGGATCACCTTGTAGAAGGTCTGGAACGGGGTCGCGCCGTCGATGTATGCGGCTTCCTCGAGCTCAGCAGGGATCTCCTTGAAGAACGACACCAGTGTGTAGATCGACAGCGGCAGAGTGAACGTCAGGTACGGGATCACGAGTCCGATCAGCGTGTTGTACAGGCCGATGTTGTTCCAGATCGCGAACATCGGCGCGGCGATCGCGATGCCGGGGAACGTGGTGATTGAGAGCACGATTGCCAGCAGAGCGAACTTGCCGCGCATCCGCAGTCGTGCGAGGGCATACGCGGCGAATGCGGCGAATATGAGGGCGAGCACGGTGCTCGCGGTCGCGACGATGGTGGAGTTCAGCAACGAGCGTAGGAAGTCGCCGTCTCCGAGCACGTTGAGGTAGTTGCTGAGTGAGGGGTTGTCGGGAAACAGGCTCGCGCGCGAGAGGTCGGAACCGGTCTTCAGAGAGGTGTTGATCAGCCAGTAGAACGGCACCAGCGAGAAGACGATGACGGCCGCCACAGCGAGCCAGACAAAGGGATTGCGCTCCGGGCCGCGTCGACGACGCCGACGTGGGGCGTCGGGAGCCACGCGGCGGGCCGTTGGCGCGGTGATCAATTCGGTAGCGGTCATTTCTTCTCCCGGGTGACAGCGCGGATGTTGCCCCCTGCGAACCGGATGTAGACGAGTGAGACGATCATCACGATGACGAACGTCATGATGGCGACGGTGGACCCTTCACCGACGAGCTGATTTCCGCGGAGTTCGGAGTAGGCCAGGATCGACATGGTCTCGGTGCCGTAGGCGCCGCGGGTGAGCACGAAGGGAAGGTCGAACACGCGGAGCGCGTCGAGAGTGCGGAAGATCATCGCGAGTGTGATCGCGGGCCACAGCAGTGGCAGGGTGATGTTCCAGAACCGCTTCCACGCGCCGGCGCCGTCGAGCTCGGATGCTTCCCTGATCTCTTCGGGGATCACCTGGAGGCCGGCGAGCACGAACAGCGCCACGAACGGCGCGGTCTTCCACACGTCCGCGAGGATCACGACGGTCATGGCATAGCCGCTCTGGCCGAGCCAGACGATGCTGGAATCCGTGACGCCGAGCCCGTTGAGGATGGTCGTCACCAGACCGAGATCGGGGTCGAAGATCGTGCGCCAGGTGATGGCGCTGACGACGGTGAGGATGGCGTAGGGCAGCAGTACGATGCTGCGCAACAGCGGGCGGAACCGGAACGCCAGATTCAGCAGCAGTGCCATCGCGATGCCCAGGGTCAGCTCGAGTGCGACGGAGATGATGGTGAAGACAAAGGTGTTTCCGACAGCGCTCCACCACACCCCGGAGGACAGGTACTCGATGTAGTTGCCGAGGCCGACGAATCGGGACAGTCCGGGCGTGATGACGCTGTACTGGTTGAGGGAGAGCCAGAGCGCGTAGGCGATGGGCGCTCCCGCGACGAGCACCATGACGATGAGCGCGGGAGAGACCATCCGCCATGCGAGGCGTCGCTCGGCCTTGTGGGCCGAGGGACGCCTCGCCTGGGTAAGAGCAGTCATCGTCTTAGAACGTGTCCAATGCTTCCTGGATGCGCTCGGCCATCTGCGTCGTCGCATCCTCCGGCGTGAGGTCTCCACTGAGGACCTCGCCCACGGTCTGGTAGATCGCCTGTGAGACCTGCGGGTACACGGGGGTCACCGGCCGGGACTTTGCGCTTTGCAGAGCGGTGTAGAGCTCCTGGGAGAACGGCAGCGCCTCCTGGACCTCGGGCGCTTCGTAGGCGGCCGTCACCGCCGGAGCGAGGGAGTTGTTGATCGCGATCTGCTCCTGCCAGTCCTCGCTGGTCATGAAGTCGATCAACGCCAGAGCAGCGCTCGGGTTCTCCGAGAATGCGCTGACGGCGACGTTGCTGCCCCCGAGTACGCCGATTCCCACGCCATCCTCGTCCCACGCCGGCAGCGGCGCGACTGCGAACTTGTCCGCGATCGCGGACTGCTGGCCAGCCGCGTAGGCGAACGGATAGTTGCGCATCGTCGCCCCGGAGCCAGCCTCAAAGGCCAGACGGGTCGCGTCCTCGTTGTAGGTGACCACCGACCGGGGGGACGCGCCATCGGCGAGCCCGTCCTGCATGAACTGGAGCACCTCGGTGGTGGTGGCGTTGTCGACCGCGACGTTGCCGTCCGTGTCGAGGATCTCACCGCCGGCGCTGTAGAGGATCTCGAGGAAGCTGATCGTCAGGCCCTCGCTCTGCTCCGCCTGGTAAAGGAACCCATTCGCGGGGTTCTCCTCTCCGTTGGCGTAGAGCCCCTGCCAGCTCGTCGGCTGATCGACCAGGTCGGTGCGGTAGTAGAGCAAGCCCGTATTCGGGTAGAACGGCACTCCCCAGTACTTGTCGTCGTAGTGCAGCGTCTCTGCCGTCGACGGGATGAGCGCGTCGAGCTTGTCGTCGATGACCGCGCTCATGTCGGCGAGATAGCCCTGGGAGGCCAGCTGTGCGGTCCACACGACGTCCAGGCGCAAGATGTCGCACTGCGTCGACTCAGTCTGCATGCGCTGGTTGATCTGCTGTAGCTGGTCGTCCGCCGACGAGCCGAGCTCGATGTAGTCCGCGGTCACCGCGTCCTGCGACGAGTTGAACGCATCGACCGTCGCGCCCCACACTCCCGATGAATCGGTCGGGCCGCACACCGTCACGTCGCCCGTGGCGTCCGCGGCCGAAGCCGGGTCGAGTCCCGACGCACCGGAGGTCTCCGTCGGAGTGACATTGCCGCCGCAGCCGGCGAGAACAAGGGCGAGCACAGACGCTGCCCCGAGGACTGGCACGATGCGCGTGAGCCGTGCCGTCGATGATGTCGTCATCGTCATCGCTTTCTCTAGGTGATCGCAGGGCTCCTGCACCGGTACTCGCCTTCGAGAGGGGCTTGCCGTTACACTCGCCTTGAATAGTCCCATTTGTAGGACGATTGGAGTACACCACGTGGCAACGACGCCTGTCAAGGCGACTCGACGCACTCTCTCCGCGTCGATCGCTGACGATCTACTACTCAAGATCCGCGAAGGAGCATTAGCTCCCGGGGCCAAACTGCCCATCGAAAAAGAGTTGATGGCGCAGTATGGCGTCGGCAGGAACACGGTTCGCGAAGCCGTGCAATCCCTCGTCACAATGGGCTACCTCGACGTTCGGCCGCGTGTGGGCGCGCGCGTCATCGGAGTCCCCACCGCCGATGCGTTGGAAACCGCCGCTGTCGCGGCGCTGCTCACCGGCGAGGCCATCAGTGACATCTACGAGCTACGTCACACCCTCGAAACCGAGATCGCCTTCCGCGCAAGCACGATGGCCACGACCGCCGACCACGAGCACATCGGCGCTGCACTCCAGGACTACGAGCGAGCCGCCCGAGACGGCGTCGACCCTTACCGTGCCGATGTCGCCTTCCACGCAGCTCTCGCTCATGCCTCGCACAACGTCGCCTTCGCGAATGTCCTCGAAGCCGCCAGCGACCTTCTCCTCCGCGCCCGAAAACTGACCGACCACGTCCCCGGCGCAGTCAGCCTCGCGCTGGAGGAGCACACAACGATCGCAGAAGCGATCTTCGCCCGCGACCCCGAGAAGGCACGGCGCGCCATGCAGATCCACATGGACACCTCCATCGCAGCGTGGCACCGCGCCCAACGACTGTTCAGCACCAGCAAGGACCCCGCTTGACCGACACACTCCGCGTCACCATCGCGGCCCCCATCGACCCCTCCCTCTGCGATCTCCTTGTCGATCTGGAACCACGTATCGACCTCATCGTCGACCTCAGCCTCCTCGCCCCCCGCCGCTACCCCGCCGACTTCGCAGGCGACCCGGCCTTTCGGCGCACGGTCGCACAACAGCGACGTTTCGACGAGATGCTGCGACGCGGTGAAGCCCTCTTCGGTATCCCCGATCTCAGTCCGGCAGCACTAGCGACGACCGCTCGACGAAATCCTGACCTTCGATGGGTACACACCATGGCCGCGGGCGGGGGCGGCCAAGTGCGCGCCGCGAACCTCACACCCGATGAGCTCACACGCATCGTGTTCACCACATCCGCGGGCGTGCACGGACGCGCCTTGGCAGAGTTCGCTGCCCTTGGCGTCCTCGCGGGAGCCAAATCGCTCCCGCGACTCACGGAACAGAAGCACCAGAAGCGTTGGACAGAACGCTGGCTTATGGGGCAAGTCGCGAACCAGCGGGCGCTCATCCTTGGGTTCGGGGGCATCGGCCAAGCCGTCGCCTCAACCCTCAAGGCTCTCGGAATGCACGTGACCGTCATGGCGCGTTCCTCCCACGAACACGGCGCTGTAGACCGATTCGTGAAGCCCGCGGATCTGCTCGCCGCTGCCAACGAATCCGACGCTGTCATCCAAACGCTCCCCGGAACCGACACCACCGACAACATGCTCGACACCTTGTTCTTCTCGCACATCAAAGACGGCGCCACCATCGTGAACGTCGGGCGCGGCACCGTCATCGACGAAGAGTCGCTGACGGCGGCCCTGCAGGCCGGCCGTGTCGGATTTGCCGCGCTCGACGTCTTCACCCGCGAGCCTCTCCCTCCGGAGAGTCCACTGTGGACGATGCCCAACGTCCTCATCAGCCCTCACACCGCCGCGCTCACCGATCAGGAAGAGCGCGCAATCGTCGAGCTCTTCTCTGAAAACGCCACCCGACTACTCGACGATCAACCGCTCAGGAACCGCGTCAACACAATCGAGTTCTACTAACAATGCTCACGCGCCCACTCCCGCACGCAATCGTCATCTCCGGCGTGAGCGGATGCGGCAAGAGCACCATCGGCGCCCTGCTCGCCAAACGCCTCAATCGACCATTCCTGGACGCCGACGACTACCATCCCGCGGCCAACATCCAGAAGATGGCCACCGGTACACCCCTCGAAGACACCGACCGCTGGCCGTGGCTGGACGCCGTCAGCGAAGCGCTCACCTCGACCCCTTGCATCCTCGCCTGCTCAGCGCTCAAGAGATCCCACCGGGACCGCCTCCGCCAACACTCCCCGGACGCACTTTTCGTGCAACTAGGGGCTCCACCGGACGAGATCAGCCAGCGGCTCACAAGCCGTACCAACCACTTCATGGCGCCCGCCCTGCTTGCATCTCAGCTATCAGCCTGGGAGCCCCTACACCCGAACGAACACGGCTTCACTGTTGACGCAAGCACACACCCTGACATTGTCATCCGAGAGATTGAAAAGTCCCTTCTCAAGGAACCGATTCCGAAGCCCCCATCTGGGAGAACGTCGACGCTTCCTGGACCTCGGTCGACTCGTAGGCAGGCGTCACCGACGACGCGAGAAGGTTGTTGATCGCGACGCAGTTGGTCAGAAGACAATCAGGAAGCCGACTAAGCGCGGCAATGAGGACAGCCGGGTGTTCGGTTGACGCGCACGATGATGCGTCATAACCCACCACCCGTCCGCGACCGCACCCCCATACCCTCTCCCGAAACCGAACGTCC
>NZ_CBDRMG010000023.1:0-12219 GCF_965345035.1 Microbacterium sp. bgisy207 | reverse complement strand
TCGGCGATCGAGACGCCGGCGAGGGAGATCGTCGTCAGCACCCGGTCGAGCACACCGTTGGGACGCAGCGCGGAGAGGATGCCGAGCCCCAACGCGATCGGGACGGCGATCGCCATGGTGCAGAACGTGAGCAGCAGAGTCGCAGGCACCCGGCTGAGCACGAGGTCCAAAGCGGGCACGCCCTGCCAGATGGAGTTGCCGAAGTCGCCACGAATCCAGCCTGAGAAGGACCGGAAGAATTGCTCCCAGATCGGGTCATTGAGACCCATCGCCTCGCGGGTGTCGAGATAGAGCTGGTGACTCGCGGAGGGAGGCAGGATCAGTCGTGCCGGGTCGCCGATCTGTGTCACGACGAACCACACCGCGGTCAGGTCAGCATGTCACACAACAACAGCACCGGAAGCGCGAGGATGACCACCACGCCCAGGTACGGCAAGTTGCGTCGCGCCACGACGAAGCCGTTCGCATCGTAGCGGCCAGCGAGGTATACGTTCAGCCCGGAGATCGGTCCTACCGCTGCGGCGCAGCCCCACGCGATCATGGCGACCATAGCAAACAGGGTGGGGTTCGGGTGGGTCGATGCGAAGAGGGCGGCGGCCGCCGCGATCGAGATGACGGGGTGGACACCGGCGAATGAGACCAGAATCATGGCGATCACAAGCAACCATGCCGTCAGCACGGTGAACTCGGTCACCGGGGCGCTCCAGCCTGCGGCGTCGACGAGTGCCCGCATCCCGACGGAGAGGACGCCGGCTGCGGTGAACAAGGTGACCTCGCCGCGCATCCGGGGAAGACCGCGTACAACATGGGCGGCGAGGATCCTCGGCATCCGCCGGGGATGCCTCGTCATAAGGCTGGCGACGGTGACCAGCAACGAGGCGAGCAGCACGATCACAGACAAGTCGACCGAGGGCAGCAGTGCGTGGCCAACGATGACAAGCGCGGCCAACGAGAGCGGGATCCGCAGCATGGACACGCCGATCGCGAATCCGGTGTACGACGGCAGCTCATCCCCGAAGGCGCGGACGAGCAAAGCGACCCCGATCGCCAAACTGACCACCGCGAGGATCAACCCGCACAGCACGAGCACGCCGGACTGCGCCGTAGGCGCGTACGTGAACGCAACCGCACTGGCCGCCCAGAACGGTGACCAGAACGCGCCCGGGGAGAACGCGCGTGACAGCATGAGCGCGTTAGCAATCGACAGCCGCCCTCGACGGGCGAGGTGATCGCCGACGAGGTTCACGGCGCTCAGATTGATCACCGCTCCGAGGATGTGGGTTACCACTGCAGTCCGCCACACCGCCGCCGCCCCAGTCAGCCGGGACGAGACCTCGGGCTCCTCCCGCGTGATCGTCGCCACGAAAGATACGGCCGCGAGCATGCCCAAGAGCGTCTGGTTCAATCCGAACACCTCGACCGGGTCGAACCGGTACCCGAGGACGAGTGCGGTAACCAGCGCGGCGACCCCCGTGACAACAAGAATGGCCGCGATAAGGCGTTGCGGGCGTCGCAGCTGCAGGAAGCCGAGAACGCCGACGGCGAGTGAGGCGGCACCAGCAAGAGGCAGCGCCGATGGGATCGCCGGTGACACGGCGACGAGGGCCATGGTCACCGCCAACGCGATGCCCAGCGCGGAGTCGAGGCGGCTCATCGGACACCGCCGCCGGCGTAGTAGTCGGCGCCGCGGACGTAGCCTGCTGGCTCCGGCTGTGACGCAGGTGTCGACCAGGCATCACGGCTGCCGGGATCGTCTTGCCGCGATTCGAGGATCGGCCGCAGGTGCGCGTAACGCGGCGAGCGGACCCGGGACGCCAGCGCGATGCCGGCGGCCGCTTCGACTCGGGCGGCAGAGTAGCGGCGGGTCAGCCGCAGCACCGCCAACGCCGCGTCCAGGCCCTGCTCATCGACCGGAACGGACTCGAAGATTCGGTTCACGACCGTCGTGGTGTGCTCGCCGATCCGGGCTGCCCATTCCCGGACACGCTCGGCGTCCCATTGCCGGTAGCGGGGCCCGTCGGGCAGGTCGCTGTCGTGGGTCCGATACTCATTCACGACACCCGTGGGGGCGAGGAGATGGCTGGTCAACCGCTCCTGCCCGGCGAACACCTCCAGCGTCCTGTCGGTGACTCGCAGGTCAACGCTGCGGCCGATGTGCGGGAACGGGACGGAGTAGAAGTTGCGCTCGAACACCACGTGCCCGTTCTTCTGCACTCGACGCCGGTAGATCCACCGCGAGATCTCGAACGGGACCTGTGGCAGGGGTCGCAGCAGCGGCTTCTCCTCCGCCTCGAACACCCCCAATCGCGACCCTGCGCGTTTCTGGAACGGTTCCGCGTTGAACGCAGCGACCCGCTCATAGACCGCCGTGCGCAACTCCGGCAGGGTCGCGAACTGCCGGTCGCGGAGCGCCGCGATCACCCAGGTCGCGATGTTCCCGACGGTGTTCTCGACACTGGCCTTGTCTTTCGGCTTCTTGATCCGCCCGGGCAGCACCGCGGCGGAGTAGTGCGCCGCAAGCTCCCGATACGCGTCGTTGAGCACGACCTCACCCTCCGCCGGGTGGGAGATGACACCGGTCTTGAGGTTGTCGGGCACGATCCGCGGAACCGAGCCGCCGAACCAGTCGAACATCGCGACGTGCGCGTGTAGCCAGGTGTCCTGCCGCATGTCCAGCGTCGGTTCCACGAACGCGAACCTCGAGAACGGCAGCGCCGCGACGAACAAGAACACCCGCGTCTGCTGCAACGTGACCGGGTCGGTCAGCTGCATCGTCTTGCCGGACCAGTCGACCTCGACCGTCTGCCCCGCCTTGTGACCAACCCGTGAGGCAGCGCCGGCGACCAGCACATGCTGGCCGTAGGTCTTGCAGAACCGGTCATAACCCATCGCCGTCGCCCCGTCGGCCCGGCAGGCGTCGACGTACTCGCCATGCAGCAGCTTCAGCGTCACCCCGACCCGCGCGAGCTCCCGGTGCACCCGCTCCCAGTCCGGCTGCGCGTGAACGCTCTCATGCTCGCGCTCACCCCCACCGGATGTCCGAAGTGCCACTTATTGGTTCCGGGTTTTGTTTACTGAAGGCTGCGTCGAATGGAGCGGTGGGTAGTTCCCAAAGGAGCGACTGGACATAATTTAGGGCCTGGGCGGCACCGTGCAGTCGATCCATCCCCGCATCCTCCCATTCGATCGAGATGGGTCCCCGGTATTGGATTGATGCGAGGGCACGGAATGCATCTTCCCAAGGAATGTCACCGTGGCCAGTTGAGACGAAGTCCCACCCGCGGTGCGGATCCCCCCAAGGAAGATGAGAACCGAGAATGCCCTGCCTCCCGGAGGACGCTCGGAGTCGAGTGTCCTTACAGTCGACGTGATAGATCCGGTCTTGGAAATCACTGATGAATGCGACGGTATCTACGCCCTGCCACGCCATGTGTGAAGGATCCCAGTTGAATCCTAGAGCTGCGCGCTTATCGATGGCTTGAAGCATCCGAACGCTAGTCCAGTAGTCGTATGCGATTTCACTCGGGTGCACCTCAAAGGCGAACCGCACGCCTTCAGCGTCGAACACGTCGAGAATGGGGTTCCACCGAGTTGCGAAGTCTTCATAGCCGGCGTCGATCGTCTCTGCTGGAACTGGTGGGAACATGGCGACGTAGGGCCATATCTTCGATCCGGTGAAGCCAACGACCGTGTCCACGCCAAGTTTGCGCGCTACTCTTGCAGCGCGTTTCATGTCCTCGGCGGCGCGCTGCCGGACGCCTTCCGCGTCTCCGTCTCCCCAGACGTAATCGCGAACAATGGCTTGGTGACGAAAATCGATCGGGTCGTCGCACACCGCTTGCCCAGAGAGGTGATTCGAGATTGCCCAGCACTTTAGGCCGTACCTGTCCAGAATCTCAAGCCGGGAGCTCACGTAGGCCTCGTCCTCGTCAGCTCGAGCGAGATCTAGATGGTCACCGGATGCGGCTATTTCGAGACCGTCGTAACCCCATCCAGCAGCTAACTCAGCGACTTTCTCGAAGGGGAGATCTGCCCACTGTCCGGTGAATAAGGTCACGGGATTTCGGTTACTCATGAAAGTTCTCCTGCCTGGTTGAGGACTGGTGTGTCGATCCAGGACTGGGTGCGCGCCGACTCGAGCACCGCGTCGGTCAGTTGGACGGCACGCAGCCCGTCTCGAAGCGAAGGTAATCCCTCCGGCTTCTCCCCTGCGATGGCTGCGTAGCTGTCGGCGATGAACGCGTTGAATGCGTCTTGGTAACCCATGGGATGGCCAGCGGGCACACGATTCAGTCGAGCGGCGTCGTTGGAGAGGAGCCGTTCTTCACGGGGGAGGAGGATCGACCCGTCCCGACGGCCGATCCACAGCTGGTCGGGGTGTTCTTGCTCGAATCGGTAAGCCGCGTCTCCCGTGTGGATTTCGAGCGTGAGGCCGTTCTTACGGCCTGCGGCCATCTGCGTGATTAGAGCGCAGCCAGGGGCACCGCCCGCGAGTTCGAAGAGGACCCCGGCGATGTCTTCATTATCGACGGGCATGCCACCTCGCTCTGGAAAGACAGTCCGGGCTATTGCAACCACTCGCTTTACCCGCTCACCCGTGACAAATTCGATGAGATCAAACACGTGCGAGCCGATATCAGAAAACGCCCGAGAAGCACCTCCGGATTCACCCGCTCGCCAGTTGCTGTCTTCTCTGTCAAGAAGCCAGTCCTGCATATAGGCCGCATCCACTGACAGCACGACGCTCCGATTGGCCAGGATGCGGGCTCGTGCTTCCCGAACCATGGGATGGTACCGGTAGACAAACGGCACTGTGCCTACCAATCCAGCTGACTCCTGAGCCTGCACTACGCGGAGCGCGTCAGTGAGCTGAGTTGCGATTGGCTTCTCGCAGATGATGTGCTTACCGGCTTCTATGGCCGCAATGCTCTGCGCCGCGTGTACATCGTTGGGAGTGCAGATATGGACGACCTCAACCCGCTTGTCGCTGAGAAGCGAGGCCGCACCTGTCACCGCCTCTTCGATGCCAAGGGCGGCAGCTGCAAGCGCTGACTTAGAGGGTGTGGAGGAGGCGATGCTAAGCAGGCGCACCCCCTCTGCCCGAAGGGCACGGCTATGCACCTGCGCCATAAAGCCCCCACCGAGGATTCCCGCCGAGAGTGTGGCGCGGGCCGGTGTGATGACAGTGTCGTCGCTCATACTTGGTGACCGTTCATGAAAGTTCTAGGCCCGAAACCGCACCCCACTGGAGGACAGCCGCTGGCCGACGTGTGCTTGGTTTGCCTCCATCGGACGACGGAAGCCTCGGAGGCCTTTCTTGGCGCGTCACGCACGTGTTCACCGCATCACAGGATCGTTGCGCTCGATTAACTCGTCTCGACGAGGGGTTCCTTCCCAGTCCCCGACGACTTCGCATGCACGCGCGCCGGCAATAACTGCCGTCTTAACCCTCTGCTCGTGAGGCCGTCCGAGGACTAGCTCTGCAAGGTACCCGGCAACGAATGCATCCCCCGCCCCAACCGTGTCGATCACAGCAGCCGGTCGAGCGGACATGGTCAGGACTTCACCCTTGCAGAGAGAGATGCAGCCTTGGGCTCCAAGCTTGATGACTACGGATTGTGGCCCGTAGGAAGCGATCGAGCGGGCCATCTCTTCAGAAGCGGGGGCGTCAGTGACGAGAGCCGCTTCGTCTGGGCCGGCGAAAAGAACATCCACAAAGGGAAGAGTGTCCCGCAGGAAAGCACTGGCGTCGGTTCGGGACCAGAGTCGCGAACGATAGTTGATGTCGAACGACACCGTGATACCGAAGGATCGTGCGCGCTGAATGAGGCTCGTGGTCAAGGATTGAGCAGATTCGGACAGCGCTGGGGTGATCCCGGTCAGGTGAATAAGCGAGTGTTGTCGGAGGAGCTCGTCATCAACATCGGATGGGGAAAGTGCTGTCGCGGCGCTTTCGCGTCTCCAGAAGGACACGTCGGTTCGGTCCGGTCTCTCTCGTGTCTTGAGCATGAATCCTGTCGATCCAGGCCCTGTGGGGGCAATTACCCGAACACCCTCGGCAGCTAGCTCACGACGGATCAGCCGCCCGACCGAATCATCACCAATCCTGCTCACCCAGGTTGAAGCTACTCCCAGCCTGCGTAGCCCGATCGCCACGGTCGACTCTGCCCCACCAAAACCGATCCGTGCCGCACTCGAACTGGCCAGATTTCCCGGGACCACGTTGACAGCGAGGCCGAGCGTCTCGCCGGCGACGAGAACTGCACGGTTCATGACAGCATCCAGCATGGGAATGAAGTTGTGTCGAAGTCGCCATCTGCCGGGGGTCGCGTCCCGCGACCCCCGGCAGGTGTCACGACGCGAACCAACCCGGCTCCCGCTTAGACCCTGCGGGCAATTCCCGTACCGTGTGCTGGGCGGGATGGGCCCACCGGATGGCGTTTACAAGCACGCGCTGAACGTCGGGATGGTTGTAGACGGGGTAGTCCTGATCGCCGGGGCTGAAGTAGAAGATCCGACCGCGGCCGCGCGTGTAGGTCACTCCCGAGCGAAATACTTCACCTCCCGCGAAGGACGAGATGAAGACCAGCTCGTCGGGGACGGGAATGTCGAACTGCTCACCGTACATCTCCTGCTGGGGAATGACGATCGGGTTAGGCACGCCTTCGGAGATGGGATGGTTGGGCGCTACTGTCCATACCAACTCCCGCTCTGCCGCGTTCCGCCACTGCAAGTTGCAGGTGGTTCCCATGAGGCGTTTGAAGATCTTGGAGTGGTGTCCGGAGTGGAGAACGAGCAGACCCATCCCTGCAAGGACTCGCTGATGAACGCGCTCGACGATCGCGTCGTCGACGTCGGCATGCTGCCGGTGCCCCCACCACAGCAACACGTCCACGTCGTCGAGTACCTCGTCGGTCAGGCCGTGCTCCGGGTCGGCGAGAGCTGCGGTTCTCACGACCGCGTCCGGCATCAGCTTCTGCACTCCAGCGGTGATCGCTCCGTGGATGCCGCCCGGATAGTAGTCCGCGAGGTTGGTGGCGCCCCCATGGACTTCGTGCCACCCCTCATTCCACACCATCACGTTGATCCCGGTCACAGGGATACCTCCTTCTGTTCACGTGCCGACAAGTAGCACGCATCGATGATCTGCGCGCGCGTGAGCGCCACAGAGCCGTCATGACGCGCCCAGCTGTCTGGGTCGCGGATGTGGGCGATGAAGTCCTCGATTACTCCGTCGTGGCCTCGGTTTGGTGCATTGGTGAAGACACGCTGATCGATTGCTTCTCCACTTTCGCCGTCCCGATAAACGGTGAGATCGCCGTACGGGTTGCGTGGCCCTCCGATTACTTCGAGACTCGCACCACCTTCAGTGCCCAGCACGCTGAAATTCATCAGGTCGTCCATTGAGCGGTACGCTGCCCAGCCTGCCTCGAGTACGAGTGTTCCTCCGTCCTCGAGATGCAGAAACGCCGACCCGAAATCCTCGACCTCAAAGCCCGAACGACTGGCGTCCGCGGTTGCTCGCTGTGCGCCGCCGCGACCACGCGGACCGAGCTCAGCGTAGGTGGACGCGCTCACCCGTGTGACCCGCGGTTCACCAAGCAAGTGCAGAGAGTAGTCGAGTACGTGGACGCCGATATCAATCAGCGGCCCTCCGCCGGCAAGTTCGCCATTGGTGAACCAACTGCCGATCAGCGGGATACCGCGCCGGCGCAGCCAAGATCCCTTCGCGTAGTAAGGTCTTCCGATCTCGCCCGCGGTGATGGCCTGGGCGAGGGCCTGAACGTCGGCGCGGAGACGGTGGTTGAAGACGATCTCCAGAACGCGGCCGTTTTCGCGAGCGGCGTTCACCATCAGTTGACCCTCGGCGCTGGTGCGGGCGATTGGCTTCTCGCTAAGCACATGTAGGCCGCGTTGCAGAGCAGCGATCGCGATGGGGGCATGCATGAAAGTGGGAACCGCGATGCTGACAGCGTCTATGTCGTCGATCTCCAAGAGTTCTTCGTAGGACTGCGCCCGGTGAGGGATGTTATGACGATCAGCAAGTTCCTCGACAAGATCAGCTTCTTTGGCTGCCAGTGCAACGATCTCTACCCCTGGGATGGCCTGATAGGCGTTGAGGTGTTGAACGCCAGCCCAGCCGACACCGACGACGCCCACTCGTATGCGATCTTGATTACCCACGCTGTTCATACGGATTTCCTTCTGTTGATGTAGTCCCGGGTCAGCCCTTAACGGCACCCGACGTGAGGCCGGCCACGATGCGTCGCTGGAACACGAGAACGACGGCCAAGAGCGGGATCGTCACGATGACGGACGCGGCGGCGATGGTCCCTAGCGGAATCTCGAACTGATTGACGCCGGTGAAGTACGCGATAGCAACGGGCACTGTTTGTGCTGCTGGAGTCGAGGTGAGCGCGACGGCCAGCAGGAACTCATTCCACGCTGATATGAAAACCAGGATTGCGGTGGCCGCCAGCCCGGGAGTCGCGAGTGGCAAGATGACGCGCACAAAAGTGGTGATCGGACCACAACCGTCAATTGCAGCGGCCTCCTCGAGTTCCGATGGGATCTCCCGAAAGAAAGACGTCAAGGTGAAGATCGCAAGAGGCAACGAGAACGTGAGCTTGGGGATGATGAGGCCGATGAGCGTGTCGTACAACCCGATCTGAGTCCAGATCTCAAAGATCGGCGCGATGATCGTGATCACCGGAAAGGTCGTGACCGCGCTGACCAGAGTCAGCATCACTGCCTTCCGGGGTAGGGGCAGGCGAGCTAGCGCGTAGGCCGCGGACGATCCGAACAACAGCGCCAGTAGGGTCGTGACGGAGGCGACGATCACTGAGTTGCCGACCGCCGTCAGGAATCTTCCGTCGTTGAGGACGTCTACGTAGTTCTGGAAGGACGGGTCCCTTGGCCAGAGGTCGGCTGTCGACAGACCCGGACCAAATTTCAGCGACGTGTTGATCAGCCAGTAGAACGGAATCAGTGAAGACACCATGACCACGACGATGATCGCCCACACACCCACCCCCACTCGAGGGGCAGTACTAGATCGTCTGCGCATCATCGGGGCATCCTCTTAGGTGTCTGGCGAAGGTTTCCGCCGGCGAATCGGATATAGAAGAGCGCCACAATCATCACCACGACGAACGTGAGCATGGACAGGGCAGATCCTTCTCCAGTGAGACGGTTCTCGCGCAGTGCGTCGTACGCCACGATCGACATGGTGGCGGTGCCGTTTGCTCCCCGTGTGAGGACGAACGGTAGATCGAAGATGCGCAGGGTATCGAGCAGGCGCAGCATGCCAGCGACGGAGATCGCTGGTACCAGCAGG
Source organism: Microbacterium sp. bgisy207 (assembly GCF_965345035.1). GTDB lineage: Bacteria > Actinomycetota > Actinomycetes > Actinomycetales > Microbacteriaceae > Microbacterium. The sequence goes on along the minus strand of NZ_CBDRMG010000023.1, from coordinate 2,882 downwards.
GGCAGGGTCACTCTCCAGAACGTCTGCCACCGTGTAGCGCCGTCGATGCTTGCTGCTTCAAACACGTCGGCCGGGATAACCTGCAGGCCAGCCAATACGAGCAGAGCGACAAAAGGTGCCGTCTTCCACACCTCCGCGAGGATGATGACAACGAAGACCAAGCCGGGGTCTGCGAGCCACACTGTGTCGCCGCCGGGAAGACCGAGACCTTTGAGCACATTCGTGACCAGTCCCAGGTGGGGGTCGAACATCGTTTGCCAGATGAGCGCACTCACCACCGTCAACACGGCGTAAGGCATGAGCAGGACGGACCGCAGTACGCCTCGACCTCGGAATGCAAGGTTTAGGAGCAGAGCTATGCCTGTACCGACGATGAGTTCCAGCGGCACGGCCACCAGCGCGATCGAGAAGCTGTAGCGCACTGAGTCCCACCAGACGGGGGAGCCGAGTTGCTCGAGATAGTTCTGGAGTCCGACGAATCGGCTGAGCCCTGCTTGGATGCGGCTGTACTGATGCAGCGACAGCCATACTGCGTAGCCGATTGGTAGCACCGCCACTAACAGCATGAGTGCAATGGCTGGGGTAACCATTCCGATGGCGGCACGGCGGCCACGGGCGTCTATATTTCGCCGGCCGCGGCCGGCGCGAGGCCCCCGCTGCCTGGCGGCAGCGGGGACCTCGTTAATCGTTGGGGTCTGCGCCATGCTAGAAGGCGTCCTGTGCGGTCTGGATGTCCGTGACCATCTTCTTGATCGCATCGTCCGTCGAGCTCTGTCCCGAGAGCGCAGCGTACACGTTGTTGTAAATTGCAGCTGAGATCTCCGCATAGACAGGCGACTTCGGACGAGACTTAGCGTTCTCGACAGCCGAGTGGAGCTGGTCGGCAAAGGGGATCGCAGCCTGGACATCGGCCTCGTCATACACGGAGTCGACGACAGGAGCATAGGCGGTCTGGATGAACTGCTGCGCCTGAAATTCCGGACTCACTGCGTAGTTCAGCAACGCGACGGCGCCAGCGAGGTTCTTCGTGTTCACAGGGATGGCCAGGTTGCCGCCTCCCAGCACGCCCTGGGCAGGGTGGTCCTTATCGAAGGCCGGCGCGGGGGTCACCTTCAGGACGTCCTGCACGGCAGGTGCCTGAAGGCCCGACGAGTAGGCGTTGGGCCAGTTCCGGAGGAAGCCGCCCACTCCTGATTCGAACGCGGTCCGTGCGGCACCATCGTCGTACGTCAGCGATGCACGGTCGATTGCGCCGGAGTCGAGAGCACCTTTCATCAGATCCAACACGGCCCTGGTCTCGTCGGAATCGACCACGACATTTCCCTGGTCATCGAGGACAGCTCCGCCCGCCGAATACAGGATTTCGAGGAAGTTCGTCGTCAGACCCTCTTTCGGGGCAAGCGCGATGAGCATCGCGTTGTCTTTGTTCGAGGCGGCCTGGTCATACAGATCCTGAAGGGTGTCGGGCTTGCTCACCCGATCGTCCCGGTAGAAGAGAAGTCCGGCATTGGTGAAGTAGGGTGTTGCCCAGTTGCGGCCGTCGTAGGTGGTGGAGTCCACCACCGAGGGGATGAGCTCGTCGGCGTGCTCCTTCACGAGTTCGCTCTGATCGAGGATCCAGCCTTGAGCCGCCCACTCAGCGGTCCACACGACATCGGCCACGTAGATGTCACAGTCGTCGTTGCCGCTATCCAGGCGCTGAATAGCCTGCTGGCGGGTCTCGGAGCTATTGGGGCCCAGTGCTGTGTACGTGGCAGTGACTGCGGACTGGGATTCGTTGAACGATTTAACGAGCAGTCCGAACGCCCCGTTGTCGTTGTTGCCGCAAAGAGCTACATCACCTTTGGCACCGTCAGCGACGGAGGGGTCGATCACGTCGACCTTCGGAGCAAGGCCGGAACCTGCTGAATCTGACGATGGTGTCGATCCGTCGACTCCGGATGCACAACCAGTCAGTGCGAGGGCGGTTAGTGCGATGAGGGACAGTGAGCGAGCACCGCGGCCTCTTGTGGTCATCTTCATTGGTGACATCTCTTTCTCTTTGGGTGGTGGGGGGGGTGAAACAAGTACGCGGCTGCTGCGAACAAATTCGCATTTATACAGATGGAAGCGACATGAATTGCTCGACCGAGTCAGCGATGTGCGTCCCCGTGAGCCGGAATGCCTCGAGGAGCTCGCGCGGGGGGCCGCTTTCGCCGTAACGGTCGTGCACGCCGCAACGCAGGAGTGGCCGCGGCAGCTGCTCACTCAGTAATTCCGCGATCGCGCCGCCGAATCCTCCAGCGATCTGCGCTTCCTCCGCTGTCACTACGCGTCCGGTTTTGCGTACGCTGGTGAGAATTGTCTTTTCATCGAGGGGCTTGATGGTAGGCACGTGAATCACCTCCGCCGCGATCGCACGTTTAGAGAGGATCTCAGCAGCGATCAGCAGCTCATAGGTCATCGTCCCTGTGCCGGCGAGCGTGACGTCGCTACCCTCGCGCAGAACATACGCACGGCCGATCTCAAATGGAGAACTGGCAGTGCTGAATATCGGGGTGCTGTCTCGCGACAGTCGAAGGTACGACGGCTGATCATTGCCCGCGATGGCAAGGGTCGCCTTTTCCGCTTCAATACTGTCCCCAGGGGCCACGACGACCATATTTGGCATGACACGCATGAGAGCGATGTCCTCAAGCATTTGGTGAGTTGCCCCATCCGGACCCACGTTAAGGCCGGTATGCGCACCTACGACCTTCACCGGTCGGTCGTTGAGCGCGGCCGTCGTCTTGATCTGCTCCCAGTTTCGGCCCGGGCTGAACGCGGCGTAGCTGGTGGTGAATGGGATCTTGCCAGCGAGTGCCGTGCCGCTTGCAACGGTGACGAGGTTCTGTTCCGCGACT
>NZ_CBDRMG010000022.1:0-12590 GCF_965345035.1 Microbacterium sp. bgisy207 | reverse complement strand
CCCAACGCCCTCTCGTTGGCCGTTCCGCGGGACGCGATCGATGAACCGTATGTCGTCTGGTATCTCGGCGGGATCGGCGCGCTCATGGTCATCGTGATGGTGCGCCGTCGGCCGATCTTCGCGTGGATCGGCATCGGCCTGCTCACGGTGATCTCGTGGTTCTGGCTCGGTATCGTCGACGCCCTCGAGAGGGGGCTCGTGGGCTCAGTCCTCTGGGTGGGACTCGCTCAGCTGCTGGTGATGCTGACCGACCGCGCGGCCGCAGACACTGCCAAGCTCGTGGAGCTGCAGCGCGCCGCATCCGCGTGGCAGGCGGCCCACACGGTGCGCCAGCGCGAGCGCCGGGTACAGATCCAACGCGCGCTCTCGGTGGCCGGCCCCGTGCTTGCCCGCACCATTGCGCAGGGCGGTGCGCTGACGCCGGACGAGCGCGTGGAAGCGCGGCTCGCCGAGGGAAGCCTGCGCGATGAGCTGCGCGGCGCCCGCCTCTTGGACGACGCCGTTCGCCAGGAGCTCGAGGCGGCGCGCCGTCGCGGTGCGACAGTCACGGTACTCGACGAAGGTGGCCTCGACGGGGTCGATGCGGAGAGCCTCGCCAGCATTCGGGCGCGTCTGGTGGCCGCATTGCGCTCGGCGCGTTCGGACCGGCTCTATATCCGTACCTCGCCGCACGAAAGCGTCGCCGTCACGGTCGTGGGCCGGTCGGATGCCGGCCGCGGCCTCAGCGACGAGGACACCGTCGACCTCTGGACAGAGATCACCCGATTTCCCTCGGACCCAGACGTTCCGGTGTGACCTGTCGGCGGTGCGTGGGCCGGGGCGCCACCATGCGCCGTGCATGCTGCGCAGCAGGCGATCGCATCCTGGTGATCTGTGCGGCCCGGCCGACGGAGGTGCACAACAAGAGAGGCGAGGGGCGGACAGATCGTCCGCCCCTCGCCGGTGCGGACGGTTACCCGAAAACCGGCCGCGTGGCCGAACCTGGGCCGCGCCACACAAGAGGTGGCGGCGGTTCAGCCGAACGCTACTGCGTTCCAGCGATAACCAGTCTTGCCGAGTCGCAACGATTCGTCTGTAGGTATTTTGGGGGACAAAATTGGTCCGGTCGACGACTGGGCCACACGCTCGAAAGCGGTCAGCACGGGGTGCGATTCCAGCCGAGTTCACGTCGAAGCGGCTCCCGCAGCATCCGTTGCGACAGCGCCCACGCCGAGCGCTGCGGCTCGTCCGCGACGGCTTCGGACTGCTCAGTGGCGTAGTGCTCCGACACGACGGCAACGACAGCCGCGATCTCCTCTGCTGTCGCCTCGCCGCGGACGATGCTCATCGGCACGGTGCGGTCGGGCTCGTCGGCACGTGATTCTCTGATCGTCATCGCGCTTAGAGGGGGATGTTTCCGTGCTTCTTGGGCGGCAGGCTTGCCCGCTTGCCGCGCAACGACCGCAGCGCTTTCGCGATCGACACGCGGGTCTGCGCCGGTTCGATGATGCCGTCGAGTTCACCGCGCTCGGCGGCGAGGAACGGTGAGGCCACGTTGTAGGTGTATTCGTTGGCGAGGCGAGCGCGCACCGCAGCCACGTCCTCGCCGGTCTCACTCGCCTTCTTGAGCTCACCCCGGTACAGGATGTTGACCGCGCCCTGTCCGCCCATCACCGCGATCTCGGCTGTCGGCCAGGCGAGGTTGACGTCGGCGCCGAGCTGCTTGGAGCCCATGACGATGTAGGCACCGCCGTACGCCTTGCGCAGGATGACGGTTACGAGCGGCACGGTGGCCTCGGCATACGCGTACAGGAGCTTCGCGCCGCGTCGGATGACACCCGTCCACTCCTGGTCCGTGCCGGGCAGGTAACCGGGGACGTCCACGAGCGTCACGATCGGCACCGAGAAGGCGTCGCAGAACCGGACGAAGCGGCTGGCCTTCTCGCCCGCCTCGATATTGAGCGTCCCGGCCATCTGCGACGGCTGGTTCGCGATGATCCCCACGGTGCGCCCCTCGATGCGGCCGAAGCCGATCACGATGTTCGGCGCGAACAGCGGCTGCACCTCGAGGAAGTCACCCTCGTCGACGATGTGCGCGATGACCTGGTGGATGTCGTAGGGCTGGTTCGGGGAGTCGGGAATGATCGCGTTCAGCGTGCGGTCGGCATCCGTGGTCTCCCACTCGAACGCGGTCTCGTACTCGGGGATCTCGGCGAGGTTGTTGTCGGGGAGGAACCCGAGCATCGTGCGGACGTAGTCGATCGCGTCGTCTTCGTCCTCGGCGAGATAGTGCGCCACGCCCGAACGGGTGTTGTGCGTGTAGGCGCCGCCGAGTTCCTCCATGCCGACGTCTTCGCCTGTGACGGTCTTGATGACATCGGGACCGGTCACGAACATCTGGCTCGTCTTGTCGACCATGATCACGAAGTCGGTGAGAGCGGGGGAGTACACGGCGCCGCCGGCTGCCGGCCCCATGATGATCGAGATCTGCGGGATGACCCCGGATGCCCGCGTGTTGAGGCGGAAGATCTCGCCGTACTTGCCGAGGGCGACCACGCCCTCCTGGATGCGGGCACCGCCGGAGTCCAGGATGCCGATGATCGGCATCCCGCAGCGCAGCGCGAGCTCCATCACCTTGATGATCTTCTCGCCGGCCACTTCGCCCAAAGACCCGCCGAAGGTGGAGAAATCCTGCGCGTAGACGGCCACCGTCCGGCCGTGGATGGTGCCGGTTCCGGTGACGACCGAGTCGCCGTAGGGGCGGGACTTGTCCATGCCGAACGCCGTCGTGCGGTGGCGGACGTACTCGTCCAACTCGACGAAGCTGCCCGGATCGACGAGCAGAGCGATGCGCTCCCGCGCCGTGAGCTTGCCCTTCGCGTGCTGCTTCTCGCGGGCCGATTCCTCGGCGGAGATGACCGCCTCCTGGTAGCGCGCGCGTAGATCGGCGATCTTGCCGGCCGTCGTGAACAGGTCGATGTCGTCGGTCACGCCTCCACACTATCCGCGCGTCGCGCCGAGCCCTTGGAGACCAGCGACAACGCGCCGGGGCATCCGCTGTCGCATCCGTGGCGTTCGGCATCCGTTTCCCTCGATGAGCTGAGGGGATTCGGCCCAGATGAGGGCTCCACTGCGCGCATCATCCTCATCTGCGCAGACACTCCTCTGCTCACGGAGCGCGTCGATGCCGCCCCTGGGCCATCGCCGCGCGGATGGCGTTCTCCACGACGCTCCAGCGTCGGGTCACATCGCGGTAGTCGAACCTCAGCACCGTGTAGCCGGCGAGCTGGAGAGCGCGGTCGTGCGCGATGTCGCGGCTGCGGTCGGCGGCGCTGCTGTGGAAGGCGAATCCGTCGAACTGCACGACGAGGCCGTCGCCGATGAGCCCGTCCACCTCGTGCCCGAGAAGCCAGACCTGTTGCTGGATGTGAATGCCTGCCCGCGCCAGTCGCGTGACGGCGAGGGTCTCGATCCCCGAACCGGATGCTGCGGAGAAGGTCGTGGACAGCCGCTGCGCGGCGCGTGAGCGCCAACGCGTCGCCCGCAATCGGGCGGGGGTGGAGTGCCCGGCGATGATGGCCGACTCCCACACTGCACGCGCCTGCTCATGGGGCAGGCAGCGGGCCACGTGATCGAGGACGTTCTCGACCGGCTCGACGAGCGTGCGTCCGCTCGGCACGATGGCCGTGCTGCGATGCCACCGCACGGCCTCGTGCCGCGAGCTCGAGTGGGCGGGAATCGACAGATGAATCCGCGACGTGCCTTCGGGTGTCCACAATCCGAGGAAGGCGGAGGCGCTGACGCAGGTCACCCGAGCGCCCTGGGTTGCTGCGAGGACGAGCTCGGCGGGTGCGTCGGGGTCGAGAATCCACTGCCGTCGCACGACCATGAGCCTCTCGCGACGCACTGCAGCGCGGAGCGCGTCATTCGTCCATCCCGCATCGGTGAGATCGCGACGGTGAGCGAATCCACGGCTACCGAGATGAGGACGAAGCACGCGCATCCTGAGACGATGACGCGTTCACCGGCTCGGCGGCGCGTCGTGCGGCATCCGGTGCAGAGCTACGCGCGCGGAGCCCCTCGGGAGGAGACGGCACAGCCGCGACGGGCAGCCGGATCGTTGCCGAAAGAAGGAGAATCTGCCGACACGAGGGTCGATCCACTCTCATGCTCCTCGCGCGCGCCGATTCCCCTCGCCCCGCCGCACGCTCGGGCCGCTCAGACCCGCGGTCTACAGTGATCGGATGCAGAGAGCCGAGTTTCCGCGCGGCGCGGCCATCGCGCGACGGCTGGATGTTCGGGAGCACTGCGAGTCGACCAACGCCGAGCTGGTCGCCGCGGTGACCGAGCAGCCGAGTGACTACCCGCACCTCTCGGTGCTCATCACCGACGACCAGCGGGCCGGCCGCGGCCGACTCGATCGCACCTGGTCGGCTCCGCCGGGGGCTGCCCTGGCGATCTCGGTGCTCGTCCGCATCCCGAGCGTCCCGCTGTCGCGCCGGGGCTGGGTGCCGCTGCTGGCAGGCGTGGCCATGACCGAGGCGATCCGCGCTCAGGTGCGGTCGGACGTGACGCTGAAGTGGCCGAACGACGTGCTGATCGACGGTGCCAAAGTGTGCGGCATCCTCGCGGAGGTCGTCCCTGCCGATCCCGATGCGGTGGTCATCGGGTCGGGGGTGAACACACGCATGACTGCCGAGCAACTCCCTGTGCCCACGGCGACCTCCCTCGCCCTGGCAGGCGCCGAACCCGACGAGGATGCTCTGCTTGCTGGCTACCTCGGCGCGCTCGATCGGATGCTGACGGCTCTCGGCGCGCCGGGAGCCGCGGCCGCCGAGGATGCACGCGAGCGCGTGCGAGCCGAGTGCAGCACACTGGGACGCGACGTGCGCGTACTCCTGCCCGGCGACCGCGTCCTGGACGGTGTCGCCGTGGATCTCGACCCGTCCGGCGGGCTCGTCGTGCGACGCGGAAGCGAATCGATCGCTGTCGCGGCGGGGGACGTCATCCACGTCCGCTGAGGGCAGCACAATAGGAGCATGTCGCTGCAACCGGGCACCGGGTCATCCGGGTTCTCACCGCAGCCGAACTATGCCGGGCGGCCCCTGGCTCCCGCGCCGGGCGTCTCCACTCCCGAACTGCTGATCGCGAAGATCCGGGGTCGGCGGCCGGTGCTCTTCCTCTCGGCGCTCGTCCTGATCGCGGTCGCGGCCGCCGCGGGCTACTTCTTCGACAACCTGCCGGCACCGTTGGAGAACTGGATGCTGCTCACGGCCGCGGCCGTGGTCATCCTGCTGCTCGTGTTCTTGCCGTTCCTTGCCTGGCGAGCGCACGTCTACACGATCACGACCCGTCGGGTCATCGAACGCAGCGGACTGTTCGTGACCCGTCGCCGCGAACTGGCGCACGTGCGCGGGTACTCGGTGCAGATGCGACGCGGACCGATCCAGCGCCTCGCCGGCAGCGGCACGCTCATCCTCTCGAACGGGGTCGACCCTCCGATGCGGATTGCACGCGTCCCCAAGGTCGCCCTCATCCACGAGGTGCTCATCGACCAGGTCGAGGTCAATCAGATCCTCGCTCACCGGGACGGACAGACGCCGCCTGAGGCGTGAGACGAGGCATCCGTTCGAGGCCGCGGCGAACCGTGCGCACGCGGCGGCGTGGGATCTGCCGCGGCTTCGCGACAGAATGGACGGGAACGAGAGGACTGTTATGACCTATCGCGTCGGTGTGATCGGCGGCGGACAGTTGGCGCGGATGATGATCGCTCCCGCCGTCGAACTCGGAGTCGAGATCCGGGTGCTTGCCGAGCAGGAAGGCATGGCGGCGGCGCTGGCGGCCACTGCCGTCGGCGACTACCGGGATGCCGACACCGTGCTCGCCTTCGCACGGGAGGTCGATGTCATCACGTTCGACCACGAGCACGTTCCCCAGGATGTGCTGCACGCCCTCGTCGATGCGGGGATCGCCGTGCGCCCCGGCCCGGACGCGCTGCGGTTCGCGCAGGACAAGCTGATGATGCGCGCGCGGCTGCAGGAGATGGGGATGCCGCAGCCGGATTGGGCCGCCGTGACAGGGCCTGCCGAGCTCGGCGCGTTCCTGGATGATCACGGAGGCCGGGCCGTCGTGAAGACCCCGCGCGGCGGGTACGACGGCAAGGGCGTGCGCGTCGTGTCGACAGCCGACGGCGCCGCCGACTGGTTCACGGCGCTCGCGGAGGACGCGCGTGGCGGCGCGCTCCTGGCGGAGGAACTGGTCGACTTCACGCGAGAGCTCGCCCAACAGGTCGCGCGGACACCGTCGGGCGCGGTCTGCGCGTACCCGGTGGTCGAGACGGTACAGCGCGACGGGGTCTGCGCCGAGGTCCTGGCCCCTGCCCCCGGCGCCGGCGCGCGGCTGGTCGCGGCGGCAGCCGAGGTCGGAGAGCGGATCGCGGAGGGGCTCGGCGTCACGGGGATGCTCGCGGTCGAGATGTTCGAGACGGCGGATGATCGCATTCTCGTCAACGAACTGGCGATGCGCCCGCACAACAGTGGGCATTGGACGCAGGACGGCGCCGTCACGAGCCAGTTCGAGCAGCATCTGCGCGCTGTGCTCGACCTGCCGCTGGGCGATACGTCGCCGGTCGCACCGTGGTCGGCGATGGTCAACATTCTCGGCGGACCGAGCGAGGGCGGCCTGTCCGATCGCTTCACGGCGGCCATGGCGCAGCATCCGTCGGCCCGCATTCACACCTACGGCAAGCAGCCGCGGCCCGGACGCAAGGTCGGGCACGTGAACGCGTTCGGGACCGACCTCGACGAGGTCGTGTACGAGGCGCGTGCCGCGGCCGCGCATTTTCTCGACTGACGCGTCCCCTGCCGACTCGTCGGTGCCGGATGCCTAGTTCGAGGGGAGACCTCGGCCGGTGAGCCAGGCCCGCATCCGATCGCGGCCATTGAGCCCTGCGGCATCCCGCACGCGGCCGATGACGGCCCGGCTCCACCCTGTCGGCCGCCCCTGGCTGGCGTGATACGCGGCGAGCTCACCGTCGTACGCGGCGACATCCGCGGCCGTCACCGGTTCGTATCGCTCGCGCGAGTGCACGACGCTCGGCGCGAGTCGGGGCTTGATACCCGCGGGGTCGGTGGGGTCCGGGTAGCCGACCGCGAGTCCGAACGCCACTGCTGCCCGAGGGGGCAGCCCGATCAGTTCGGCCGCGCGCTGGGGGTTGTTGCGCACGGATCCGAGGTAACAGGTGCCGAGTCCGAGCGCCTCGGCCGCGATGACGGCGTTCTGCGCCGCTAGGGCGGCGTCGACGAAGGCGACGAGGGTGGACTCGAGGTAGTCGGCTGCCGCATCGCTCTCGCCCTGCGCCGCGGCGATCGCCGATGCTCGCGCCCAGTCCGCGACGAACAGCAGGATGACGGGGGCCTGGGCGACGAACGTGCTCGCCCCCACCTCGTCCACGAGGGCGCGCCGGGTGCCGGTATCCCGCACCTCGACGACGCTCCACAGCTGCAGGTTCGACGAGCTCGCCGCTGACTGCGCCGCCGTGACCAGGGCGGTGATCGTCTCGTCGCTCACCACCCGGTCTGTGAAGCGTCGTACGGTGCGGTGGCGCAGCAGTGTGGCGAGGGTGGCCGATCCTCGCAGCAGCGGGTCGGTCAGTGCGGGAGCTGCGGCGCCGTAGCGGGAGCGAAGGAGAGCATCGATGTCGGGGGCAGCGGCCCGGTGCGCGCGATCGGTCACGGATTCTCCTTTCGGGGGTGCCGTTCCGGGCAATCCCCAGCCATGCACCCTAGCCTGGTTCGGTGACCGCTCCGCTCCACAGCTCCGCCAACCCGCTCGTCGGTGTCGTCATGGGGTCGGATTCGGACTGGCGGGTCATGAGCGACGCATCCCAGGCGCTCACCGACTTCGGTGTGCCGCATGAGGTCGAGGTCGTCTCGGCCCATCGCACGCCCGACAAGCTCGTCGCGTACGGCCGCGAGGCGCGAGGTCGCGGCATCCGTGTGATCATCGCCGGAGCCGGCGGCGCAGCCCACCTCCCGGGCATGCTCGCCTCGGTCACCGCCCTTCCCGTGATCGGGGTGCCCGTCCCGCTCGCGACCCTCGACGGCATGGATTCGCTGCTGAGCATCGTCCAGATGCCCGCCGGCATCCCGGTTGCGACCGTGTCGATCGGCGGCGCCCGCAATGCGGGGCTCCTCGCAGTCCGGATGCTGGGAATCGCCGACCCAGATCACGCCGACGCGATCGAGCAGTACGCGCGAGAACTCGAGGATGTCGTCGCCGAGAAGAACCGGCGGCTCAAGGAGGCGCTGTGAGCGTCGCGAGTCCGCCCCGACCGACTGGTGCACGGCCGTCGACCCGGCGTCCGGTCATCGAGAATCGCCCGCTGCGCTACCCGAACACCGCATCCCGGCCGATGATGACGCGGCGAGCGTGGTGGCTGCTCATCCTCAACTTCCTGATCCCTGGGTCAGCGCAGGTCCTCGCGGGCAATCGGCGCCTCGGCCGTTTCGGGCTCGGCGCCACGTTGTTCGCGTGGGCGCTCGTCGCGGTCTCGGTCATCACCCTGCTGCTGTGGCAGCAGGCCTTCTTCGCGATCGCCACCAACTGGTTCGTGCTGCTCGTGGTGCAAGGGTTGCTTTTCGCCTACCTGCTGCTGTGGGTCATCCTCACGATCGACACCCTCCGGCTCGTGCGGCTCGTCCGTACCGGCCCTCTCGCGCGGTTCGCCGTCGCGCTCGTCGGTATCGCCGCTCTCGTCCTCGCCGGCAGCGGCGTGGTCTGGGCATCCGATCGGCTTGGCGGACTGCGGGACTCGTTCGGTGCGATCTTCGCCGAATCCGGGCCCTCGGTGCCGCCCTCGGACGGCTACTACAACATCCTCTTGCTGGGCGCCGACAGTGGCGAGGGTCGCGACTCGATGCGCTACGACAGCATCTCGGTCGTCTCCATCAACGCCGACAGCGGCGCCGTGACCATCACCGGCATCCCGCGCGACATGGTCAATGTCCCCTTCGCTCCCGGTCCTATGCAGGACCTGTACCCCAACGGCCACACCGGCCATGCCGACCCGGTCTGCGGGTGGGGGAGCGGCATCAACCAGCTGCGGACCGAGGTCGAAGTATGCCGCGACGGCACCGCGCTGTATCCGGATGCCGTCGCCAACGGCTCGGAGCCCGGCATCGAAGCGACAAAGGATGCCGCAGAAGGGCTTCTCGGGATCGAGATCCCGTATTACGTCTTCATCGACATGCACGGCTTCGCCGCTCTCATCGATGCGCTTGGGGGCGTTGACATCGAGGTCAGCGAGCGGCTCCCCAAGGGCGGCGGACCCTCCTATGAAGGCCAACCTGCCGAGGAGTGGGCCATCGGGTGGATCGAGCCCGGTCTGCAGCACATGGACGGCGACACGGCCCAGTGGTACGCGCGCTCCCGCTACACCACGAGCGACTGGGACCGGATGCTGCGCCAGCGGCAACTGCAGGAGGCGATCCTCGCGCAGTTCACGCCGATGAACGTCCTCAACCGGTTCAACGAGGTTCTGACGGCCGGCACGGCCATCGTGCAGACCGACATCCCGCAGTCGATGGTGCCCTACTTCGCCGAGCTCGCGCTGAAGTCGAAGGAGCAGCCGGTCACGACCATCGAGTTGACTCCGAGTTCGGTCGGTGGCATCGGCGTCATCCCCGAGGAGCTTTCGGCCGATGATGTCGCGTTCATTCAGAGCTACCTGCAGCAGACGCTGCATCCGCCGACTCCCACACCCACGCCCGGTGCGTAAGCGCGTGAGGTTCCCGGTTTCCCCGACGACAGGCTCGATGCTGTGACGACGACATTGCGGGTGGTGCTCGATCAGCTGGTCGCGCCCACCGATCCCGACCTCGCGATGGCCTCGCGGGAGCTCACGCGCGCCCTGATCGCTGCCGCACCACGGGGATGCGAGGTCTCTGGGGTTGTTCCTGCGGCCGGCGACGACGCGCTCGCCGAGGTGCGGGCATTCGAGGGCCTTGCCGGGGTCGAGTCCTCGCCGATCCCGCGCCGGGAACTCGCCACCGCAGTCTCCCTCGGCCTTCCCAGCGGCCTCGGGGCGGGGATGCTGCACTCGCCGACGCTGTTCGCGCCCCTCGTTCGTCACGACCGCGTCCACAACCACGAGCAGACCGTGGTCACGATCTGGGACCTCACGCCCTGGACCCACCCGGAGCGCGTCTCGAAGGCGTCAGTTGCGTGGCACCGCGCGATGCTCAAGCGTGCGGAGAAGCACGCGGATGCCGTCGTCGTGCCGCTGCACGCCATGGCGGAGGAGCTGGCAGAGCGTACGAAGCTGCGCGGCCGGATCCGGGTGATCGCGGGTGCCGCGCCGGACGGATTCGCCGAGCCGCGGGATGCCGTCGGACGTCGGCGGACACTGGGCGTGCCCGAAGGCGCGGTCGTTGTCGACGGGGCGGGGGTCACGGCGGCGGAGCTGGGCGCGCTGATAGCCGCGCTCGGGCGGGAGGTTCCGGAGGCTCCTGTCGTCGTCCTCGACGCGCCGCCAGACGCGGAGGGCGTCGGGTCCGCCGTGCTGGCCCCGGCCGTGGATGCGGCAGACCGCGCGTCGGCGATCGCGTCGGCATCCGTTCTCGTCGCTCCCGGCGTACTGCCCTCCTACGGGTGGCGTGTGCTGGAGGCGCTTGCGCTCGGGGTTCCCGTCATTGCCGCCGCGTCACCGGTCCATCGCGAACTCGTCGGTGAGGGGGGACCGGTCATCGAGGGTGGAGCGGATGCCCTCGCGGCATCCGTCGCGCCACTTCTTGGGCCGGATGCCGAGCGCCGCCGCGCGGCCACGCTCGCTGCCGATCGCGGACGGGCCTTCTCGTGGCGAGAAGCCGGCGAGCGGGTGTGGCAGTTGCATGCCGACTTGTAGATCCCGCTCGGCGCTCCTCGTCACGAGAGCGTACTTGCGTCACACTAGTAACATGGCGCGATATCTAGGCCGAACCCCACGGCGACTTCGGGGGCTCGCGTTCGCCGCGTGGGCGATTATCGCCTCCGGGCTCCTCGTCGCAGGGGGCCTCGTTAGCTTCGTTCCCGCCTCGAGCGCCCTCGCGGTTGACGTATCGGCGTCGGAGACAGCTGCGTCGACCGTCGATGCTTCGATCGTCAAGGCTGCCGACCTCAGTCAATTCAAGGCGGGAAACATCATCAGCGATGCGGTCTTCTTCAACTCCGCGACAATGACCGAAGCGCAGATCCAATCTTTTCTTGAGTCGAAGGTCTCCTCGTGCCGGTCTGGCTACACGTGCCTTAAAGACTACTACGTCCAGACACGGTCGATCGCCGCCGACGCCATGTGCGGTGCATACTCCGGCGGCGGATCCGAACGTGCCTCGCGAGTGATCTACAAGGTCGCGCAGGCCTGTGGCATCAACCCACAGGTCATTCTGGTCATGCTGCAAAAAGAGCAGGGCCTTATCACGTCTACAGCTCCCAGCTCATGGGCCTACCAGGCAGCCATGGGGCAGGGCTGTCCCGATACAGCCGCGTGCGACGCGCGATACTACGGGCTGTTCAATCAGGTCTACGGCGGCGCATGGCAGCTGAAGCGTTACGCCAACCCGCCGGGCACCAGCAACTACTTCACGTGGTACGCGCCGGGTAAGATCTGGAATATTCTCTACCACCCCAACAGTGGATGTGGACGCGGGCCGGTCTATATCGAAAACCAGGCGACGGCGAACCTCTATTACTACACGCCCTATCAGCCAAATGCTGCGGCTATCGCTGCGGGCTATGGCACTGGTGACTCGTGCTCGTCGTACGGCAACCGAAATTTCTTCAACTATTTCACCGACTGGTTCGGGTCGACGCAGGACTCGGTGGCGGCTGTCGTCAGGGGACGCTATGAACAGCTGGGTGGCGAGGATGGTTATCTAGGGAGCCCCGTTACTGGTCTCGATTGCGGTTTGGTTCGAGGCGGTTGTTATCAGGCGTTCGAGGGCGGTGCGATCTACGTTACTCCGGCGGGCGGAGTGTTCGACGTGGCCTCAGTCATTCGTCCTGGCTGGGCGCCGTCATTCGAAGGCGGGAGCGCGGGCTACCCAACGGGGAACACGGTCTGCGGACTCACCCGCGGTGGCTGCTACCAAGTGTTCGAGGGTGGCGTTGTCTATTCGTCGAAGGCGGGTGCCCATCTACTGACCTTGGAAACTCACGCCGCGTTCACGAGGGTTAGTTCGGAGTGGGGGACGTTTGGATACCCCGTGGGCAGTCAGGTCTGTGGCCTCGCCCGCGGTGGTTGTTACCAGCCGTTCGAGGGCGGACTTGTGTTCCATACGCCAGCCGGCTACTCATTTGCTGTGGGCGCGGAAGTACGAGCGGGCTGGGGCCCAGACTACGAGTGGGGGACCATTGGCTACCCTACGGGGGATCTTGTCTGCGGACTCGCAAGGGGCGGATGCTACCAGGCCTTTGAAGGTGGACTGATTTACCGTACGCCCTCCGCGGCCAGCATTGCTGTCGGTAGAGACAATGCCGCTGAGTACTCGTCTCAGCACGCGGAGTGGGGTCTGCTGGGATATCCGGTGTCGCAGCGTGTGTGTGGGCTTGCGCAGGGAGGGTGTTATCAGGCGTTC
>NZ_CBDRMG010000021.1:0-13924 GCF_965345035.1 Microbacterium sp. bgisy207 | reverse complement strand
ACTGGGTCGGATCCCTGACGGTGGCGGCCACCGGATGCTCGGCCGTCACGCCGGACGCCGCAACCGCCGCGCCGGGACCGGCTACTCGTTCCTGCACCACGCGGTCGATGACTGCACCCGCCTGGCCTACTCCGAAGAGCTCGACGACGAACAGAAGGACACCGCCGCCGGGTTCTGGATCCGCGCCCGCGCTCACTTCGCCGAAGCCGGCCTCACCGTCAAAGCCGTCATGACCGACAACGGCTCCTGCTACCGCTCCCACGACTTCGCCGCGGCCCTCGGCGAGGGAGTCCGGCACATCCGCACCCGCCCCTACCGGCCACAGACGAACGGGAAAGTGGAGAGATTCAACCGCACCCTCGCCGCCGAGTGGGCCTACGCATCGACCTACCTCTCGAACGCGGCAAGATCAGCCACCTACGCCGACTGGCTCGAGGAATACAATCACCGACGACCCCACACCGCCCTCGGAGGCCACACCCCCACCTGCCGCCTTCACAACCTCACGGGTTGCTACACCTAGGGTGGTCGCCATGAGTGACAGCGACGTCTACGTCAGCCCCACCCGCGTCCCTGCCGGCATCGCCCTCCTGCTCGCCGTGCTTGGCACCGCCGCCATGTACGCCGGCTTCGTGCTCGGGGTTCCCGCCGCCCTCGACGGCAGCGGCAGCGGAGCGGGTGGATTCATCGTGCTGTTCCTCGCCGGAGCCGCGCTCGTGCTGGCGGCGCTGGTGATCTCGATCGTCTGCCTCGTGCGCGGTCTCGCGCGCGGCATCGCGATCCTGGCGCTGGTCGTCGCGCTGGTGCCGGTCGTCGGCGTCGTGATCCTGCGGATCGCGGCGGTGTCCTAACCCGCGGCGTCCTGACCCTCCGCCGCCTTGTACACCTTCGACCGCGGCACATAGCGCGCGGAGTTGCCGAGCAACCCCGCGACCTCCTCGTCAGTGAGCTCGCGGCGCACCTTGCCCGGGATGCCCGCGACGAGCGACTGCGGCGGCACGATCGTGCCCCTCGAGCACCACCACCTCGCGTGCCGTGGCAGACCACGAGCACCGCCTTGCCGGGAAGTCGGTGGCGATGCGGGTCAGGGCCACGACCCCGTGCACAGCGACGGAGTCGAGCGACGCTGCGCCCGGATACTCCCGGTCGGGCCAGCGCGCGATCGCGGCGGCGGCCGAGGTGCCCTCCAGCTCGCCGTAGTCGCGTTCGGCGAGCTTCGGATACGCGGTGCCGAACGGGGTGTTCAGCCCTTCCGCGATGATGCGGGCCGTCTCGCGGGCGCGCAGGAGCGGGAAGTTCACGACCGCATCCACGGCAGTGAGCGCAGGGTCATCGGGGTATCCGCCACCTATCGGTGTCCGGTGTTGTTGAGCCGGATGTCGCTCGATCCCTGGATGAGTCCCTCGGCGTTCCAGTCGGCCTGACAATGCCGGATGAACGCGACGATCATGACGTGAAGGCACCGATCACGCCGACCACGGGTCCAGACCGCCCCGGAGCCCACGACGACGAGCCTCACGGGCGCCACCAGCAGGAGGAACCGCGCCCGGTGGGCGAGGCGCCACGGCAGCACGCCCAGGTATCGCCGCGCGAATTCCCGGATCGCGGGGGTCGTCGATCGTCGGCGTTGTGATCCTGAGGATCGCAGCGACCGCCTGACTTCGGGGTGCTCGCCGAACGCTTCAGTGCCGGGAACGGCGCCGGTGACCCGCCCCTGCGGGCGGCGCAGCATCTTTTACACGCTGGAAATGTTCAGGCCATGCCCGCGCAACGACAGCCAGCGAGCATGGATCGTATACAAAACGCGAGAGATCGCGTCATGATTGCCGCGAGAATTGAGAGGCTTATGAAGACTTCAAGCCACCGCGATAGGCGTCTCGCCTGGGCGGGTGCGACCATGGTGGGGATGCTGACGATCGCCGGTTGTGCGGCGGAGCCATCGACCGAGGAAGAGTCCCTTCCGGTCGTGGCGACACAGCTGAACTGGGTCACCAACGTGGAGTTCGCCGGAATGTGGATCGCCGAGAGCGAGGGCTACTACGCGGAGGAGGGCATCGTCGCCGAATGGCTGCCGGGCGGCCCCAACGTCTCCAACACCGTTCAGATCGTCGCATCCGGTGACGCACCGATCGGACTCGATACGAACTTCACCTCGTTCATCGACGCCGTGTCGGAGGGAGCCGACGTGGTGCTCGTCGGTGCTGTCTACCAGGAGAGCCCATTGGCAATCCTGTCGCTCTCCGAGAACCCGATCAACTCGGTCGAGGACATGATCGGCAAGCGCATCGGAAGCCCCCAGGGGCAGCAGCGTGAACTGGATGCCATCTTCACCATCAACGGGCTAGAGCCGGATTACGAGTTCGTGCCGATCGGCTACGACGTGCAAGCGCTCGTGAACGGAGACGTCGACGGGATCACCGCCTTCGCCACCAACCAGGGACTCATCCTCGAAGAGCAGGGTGTGGACTACACCAGCGTGTCGTGGCAGGACCTGGGTCTGGATGTCTACTCCAACATGATCTTCGTCGACCGCACCTACCTGGAAGAGAACCGCGACCTGGTTGTCGCCTGGTTGCGGGCTACCGTGAAGGGCTGGGAGAAGAACGCCGACGACCCCGAAGTGGCCGCGCAGCTCGCGGTCGACGTGTGGGGAGCCGACCTGGGACTCTCGCTGAGCCAGCAGATCAAGGAGAACATCAATCAGATCCCGATGACGACGAGCGATCTCACCGCGGAGTCGGGTCTGTTGCGGATCTCGGCGGAGGACATCGAGCAGAAGATGTACCCGATCCTGCGGGCTGCGGGCATGACCGATCTTCCTGATGTCGCGACTTACGTTGACGAATCGCTGCTCGACGAGGTCTTCGGCGGATCGGCAACCCTGCTCCGATGACTGTGCAGGACCTCGGTCCGGTCGGCACGGCGACGCGGTCCCGAAAGACCATCGAGATCGTGATCGGCGTGCTCCTCTTCGCCTCGGCGTGGGAGATCATCGGCCGGACCGGGGTCCTCTCCACCTCCTGGCCACCCCTCACCGACGTGTTGTGGGTGATCGTCGATCCCGCGCGTGCGCCGAGGTTGTGGGGGGCGCTCGGGGTGACCGTCCAGGAGGGGCTTCTCGGCGGCGTGATCGGAATCAGCGCCGCGGTGGCGACCGCGGTGCTCTCCCGCCTGATGCCGGTCACGCGTCGCCCGGCGGAGCGCTTCGCGGTTCTCGTCGAGGCGGTTCCGGTCGTCGCCCTCGGCCCGCTGCTCATGGTCCTTCTGCCCCGCGCCGTCGTGCCCGCGGCGCTGGCGGCGACAGCGGCCTACTTCGCTGCCTTTGTCGTCATCTGCTCCGCGCTGTGGACCCGACGGGCGGCGCAGGAGGACCTGTTTGCCGTACTGGGTGCCCGGCGGATCGCGGTGCTCGCGCAGCTGGAAGCGCCCGCGGCGCTCCCAGCGGTGTTCGCGGCTCTTCAGCTGGCGATTCCCGCGGCCCTGTTGGGGGCGGTGATCGGCGAGTGGTTCGGCTCCGCCCGGGGCATCGGGCCCCTGCTGATCAACTCGATGCAGAACTACGACATCCCGTTGCTGTGGGCGGCGGGGGTCCTGACCGCAGTGCCCGCCAGCATCGTCTACGGCGGCGCTGCGTCACTCGCCCGGCGGAGCGCGGCGAGGTTCGGGCTGTGAACGCGCGCGTGACGGCTATCGGGCGAGCGGTCGCCCGGTTCGCCTGGGACAACGTGGCGGTCGTGGCGATCGTCGCCGCGTGGGCGCTGTGGGTCGTGATCGGGCAGGTCAACCGGGTCGTCATGCCCTCCCCGGCGAGTGTTCTCGCCGACCTGGTCGGACATCCGGATGCGTATCTTCCCGACCTCACGGTGAGCGCCGGGCTGGCCGCGACGGGTCTCGTCCTGGGACAACTGCTTGGCATCGGACTCGCCATCGCGGCCCATCTCTCAGGAGTCGTGCGTGCGGCGGTGCGGCCCGCGGTGCTGATCGTCCGCGCTGTTCCCATGGTGGCGATGGTTCCGATCTTCGCGCGGATTGTCGGTTACGGAACGCCGACCGTGCTGGTCGTCGCCACACTGGTCGCGTATTTTCCAGCGTTCGTCCTGGTGTCGCGCGGTCTGGCCTCCGCCTCGCGCAGCAAGCAGGACCTGCTGACGGTGCTGGGAGCCTCGAGATGGACGAGGTTCCGGCGGCTCGATCTCCCGGCCGCGGTCCCTTCGCTCTTGGAGGCGTTCCGGCTCTCTGCGGTCGGGTCGGTGGTCGGGGTGCTGCTCGCCGAGTTCGTCGTCGGGTCGTCGGGTCTCGGGCAGCTCTTCGTGGTGTCGCGGGTCTCCTACGACATGTCGCGATCCTGGGGTGCCGCCATCGTCGCCACAGTGCTCTCTCTCGCATTCTTCGGGCTGGCTTCGGCCGTGACGCGGTGGCTCGAAGCGGCTTATCACGACGGCAGTAATGGGAAGGGATGATCGTGAACGACAACATCGACGAGGCTTGGGTACGGACGGTACCCAAAGCCGAGGTCCACGTGCACCTGGACGGATGCATCGACCGGGAGGAGCTGATGCGACTGGCCGGCAAGTACGGGGTGCCCCTTCGCCGACCGGCCGAGCAGCTCTTCGATTTCGACGGACTCACCGAATTTCTCCAGTTCCTCGACTGGGGTGCGTCGCTGGTCAGGACCGCCGACGACGCGGCATCCGTCGCCTATCGGTTCGCCCAGAGGCAGGCGGCCAGCGGCATCCGCTACACCGACGTGATCATCAACCCGACCCACTGGGAGGCCTGGCGCGGAAATATCGCGGGACTCGTCGACGCCCTCGACGCCGGATGGCGAGAGGCGGAACAGGACGGACTCCCGTCGACTGGCCTGTGCCTGAGCTTGTTGCGCCAGCAATCCGCCGCTGAGGCCGATGAACTGCTGGATTGGATGCTGGAGCGGGACCATCCGCGGGTGGTCGCCCTGTCGATCGACGGCGACGAAGCGGTTGCCGGGCGTGTGTCCGCAAGGTTCGCCGACACTTTCCGCCGCGCGGCATCCCGTGGCATTTACCGGACCGTTCACGCAGGGGAGTCCAGTGGTCCCGAGGGTGTCCGCGATGCGATCGACCTCCTGATGGCCGATCGTATCGATCACGGCTTCCGCGCGATCGAGGAACCGGCGCTGGTCGCCGAGATCGCCGACCGAGGCATCCCGCTCGGCATCTGCCCGGGGTCGAACGTCGCTCTTGGATTTACCGAGAGCCGGGCCGCGCATCCAGTCGAGGAGTTGCGGCAAGCCGGGGTGCGGATCAGCCTCAACACCGACGACGGCACTGCCCTGGGATCGATTCTCGACCAGGAGTACGCCGCGACCGCGCGGGCGTTCGGCTGGCAGCGCGATGACCTTCTCGCCATCGCGCGAACATCGATCGAGTCGGCCTTCTGCGACGATGACCGTCGTAGCGCGCTGCTCGCGGAGCTCGATGCGGTGGCAGCCGGCGAGGAGGCGCGGGCATGAGCGCGGTGGCGATCGTTGACGCGCGAGTGCTGACGATGGACGATGAGCGCCGCGACCTCGAGCGGGCGACCGTGTTGGTCGAGGACGGCGAGATCGTCGCAGTGGGATCGAACGTCGAGATTCCCGTCGGCTCGCGGGTGATCGAGGCGGCGGGGCGCGCGGTGATCCCGGGACTCGTGAACGCGCACACCCATGTGCCGCAGATCCTGCTTCGCGGCGGCTACTCCCACGATCGGCCACTCTACGAGTGGCTCTACAACGTGCTGTACCCGGGCCTGAGCGTGTACGAGAACGACGACATCCGGTGCGCGACCTTGCTGTTCGCGACGGAGGCGTTGATGAACGGTGTGACGACGATCGTTGACAACGAGGATGCTGGAACGCGTTCCATGGTCTCCACCGCGGCGAGCACTGTCGAGGCCCTCGTCGAGAGCGGCATCCGCGCTGTATACGCTCGCATGTTCGCCGACCAGCCTGCGCCGGGTTTCGAGGATTATCTCGGCGCGGTCCGTGCGAAGGCCCCGGACGTTCCGGACAGCGACATCTTCGTCGACACCGATCGCGTCTTGGCCGACCTCGATGAGATCGTGCGGAGGTACGACAGGGCCGGTGAGGGTCGGATCCGAGTGTGGCCGTCGCCGGCGATCCCCGGAATCGTCTCCCGACGCGCCCTGCAGCGGAGCCGACAGATCGCGCGCGAGCGCGGAACCATGTGGACGATGCACGTCGCCGAGGACGAGCGGGAGCGCGTGCAGCACATGATGGGCGCGGTCGAGTATCTCGACAGCGTCGGTGCGCTCGATGAGAGGTTGCTCGCGGCGCACTGCATCGACGTCTCCGATCGTGAGATCCGGTTGCTCGCAGAATCGGGCACCCGGGTATCGACGCAGCCGGCGAGCAACGCCTTTCTAGGCGCCGGGGTCGCGCCGGTTCCGCGAATGCTCCGGGCGGGCATCCCGATGGGGATCGGCACGGACGATGCGAACTGCTCGGATGCGGTCGATCTCTTCGGTTCGATGAAGCTCCTGGCGCTCCTGCACCGCGCGGTGAGTCGTGACCCGGGGGCGATCAGTCCGCAGCGGGTCGTGGAAATGGCAACGATCGAGGGAGCGCGGGTTCTGGGTATGGATGACCTGATCGGATCGATCGAGGTCGGCAAGCGCGCCGACCTCGTCATCCTTGATCTGGAGGAGCCGCGGATGACGCCCGCGGCCGACTTGTACGCGGCGCTCGTATTCTTGCAACCCACGGTCGCGGTACGTACCGTGATAGTCGACGGTCGGGTCGTCGTCGAACGCGGCGTTCCTACCTTCCTTGGCGCTGACGGCGACCTCGCGGCCCTGGTGCGGGAGGCCTCGGAGCGTTCCCGCGGCATCGCGGACCGCGCACGACTCCAGGTGGGCCGATGAACGCCGGCGCGCCTCTCGGGCGCAGCGTGCGGGTCGAGGCGGTCTCGAAGTCGTTCCGGCTGAAGCGCGGAGCGTCGGTCCAGGCGATCAAGCGGGTAGACCTGGAGATCGCCGAGGGGGAGTTCGTCGCGCTCATCGGCCCGTCGGGCTCGGGGAAGTCGACGATCTTGCGGATGATTGCCGGACTTGACGAGCCGACTTCGGGGTCCGTGACGATCGCCGGTGAGCATCCGCGAGTCCTCGCGCGCGATCATCGCCTGGGTGTCGCGTTCCAGGACCACGCACTGCTGCCGTGGTTGACGGTGCGCAAGAACATTGAGCTCCCTTTCCGAGTCGCGGGCCGTGACGTCGATCGGCACCAGGTAGATGATCTGATCGACTTGGTCGGACTCCGGGGCTTCGCCGATGCGCGCCCGTCCCAGCTTTCCGGCGGGATGCGTCAACGAGTCTCGATCGCGCGGGCTCTGGCTCTGGATCCCTCCGTTCTGCTTCTGGACGAGCCGTTCGGAGCGCTCGACGCGGTGACGCGACGACGACTCAATGTGGAGCTGCAGGCGGTGTGGACGCGGTTGCGCATCACGACGCTCCTCGTCACGCACAGCGTCGAGGAGGCGGTGTTCCTCGCCGACCGAGTCGTCGTGCTGAGCGCCAGACCGGCGCAGGTCGCCGATGTCGTCGAAGTGGGGTTCGAGCGACCCCGTGAGCCGGATCTGCTGCGGGATGATCGCTTGCATCGCATCGTCGACGGGCTGAACGCGCGACTGGACGCGACGGAGGCGGAATCGTCCGCAAGCGGGGGAGCATCCAGCTGAGGCGACCGGAACTCGGCATCTGGCGGGGTTGGTCCCTAGAGTGAGGAGCATGGCTTCTCGTGCTGGGCTTCCCCTGCGCGACGTGATTGCCGCCGCGATCCGGGGACGGATCATCGATGGCTCGTACGTTCCCGGCAGCCGGCTTCGCGAGGAGGAGATTGCTTCCGATTTCGACGTCTCCCGAGTACCCGTGCGCGAGGCCTTTCAGGTGCTGGAGCAGCAGCGCTTTCTCGAGTTGCGCAAATACAAGGGTGCAATAGTCGCCCAGCCCGAGTCATCGGGCACCCGCGAGCTCATCGCGATCCGCGCCGAACTCGAGGCGATGGCGGCGCGGCTTGCCGCGGCTGCCCACGGAGGGGCGATGGCACGCGAACTTCGATCTCTTACAGAAGAGGGCAGCACCCTCGACCCGGTGACCGAACCCGAGCGCCATTCGGAGCTGGTGGAGCGATTCCACGACACGGTGGCGATTGCTTCCGGAAATCGAGAACTCGTCGAGATGCTGAGGACGCTGCGCAGCCGCCTCAGTTGGATATTCGGAGCGGAGCTGGCTGCGCGCGCTGCCGGGTCGTGGGATGAGCATCGCGACATCTGCGCGTCGATTCTCGGCGGCGAGGAGGCCGCGGCTCATCTCATGCGCGAGCACGTCCTCGGCGACCTTGCGTTCTTCGACGAGCTCATCCGTCGCTGAGGTTTAACACGGCGGTAACACTCCGACGCCGGCCCTCTCCGGTAGGTCGTATACGATCGAGGTGAGCAAGGGAGTCATAGTGACCACGACAACACCGCAGGCGATCCAGGCGGATCCCTATGCCTGGCCGTGGCACGGTCAACTCGATCTCACGCGCACGGCTCTGCTCTGCATCGACTGGCAGGTCGACTTCTGCGGCAGCGGTGGATTCATTGATTCGCTGGGCTATGACATCAGCCTGACCCGTGCGGCGATAGAACCCACCCAAAGAGTGCTTGGGCGGGCGCGCGAACTCGGGCTGACGGTGATCCACACGCGAGAAGGGCACCGCCCCGATCTCTCTGATCTGCCCGACACCAAGAGGTGGCGTTCCGCCAGTCAGGGGGTCGAGATCGGGTCCGTCGGGCCTCTGGGACGCGTGCTGATTCGAGGCGAGGCTGGGTGGGAGATCATCCCCGAGTTGGCCCCGCTTGCGGGTGAGACGGTCATCGACAAGCCCGGCAAAGGTGCGTTCTACGCCACCGACCTCGAGCACATTCTGCGCATGGCGGGGATTACCGATCTGCTGATTACGGGGTTGACCACCGATGTCTGCGTGTCGACCACAATCAGGGAGGCCAACGATCGCGGGTTCGAGGTACTCGTGCTGTCGGATTGCACGGCCGCGACCGATCGCGCCCGGCACTTGCAGACGATCGAGATCCTCACGATGCAGGGCGGCTTGTTCGCGGCTGTCGCTTCATCGGACTCCGTCCTCGCCGCGCTGGGTGCGGAATCGCTCCCGGCCGACGACCGGACGCGCTGATGTATGTCGATCTGACGGTCGTGCCGGTTGCTGCCCCCGACGACGCCCCGGTCGACAGGGTGTTCGGGCGAAGGGTCCTTGCCGTCATCGGAAAGACGGAGGGGAACGGCGGCGTTAACGACTTCAGCCGGGCTCTCGCGACTCGCGCCTGGACCGAGGGGCTCTCGGAACCGGCGTTGACCGTCATGTCGGGCGGCACTGAGGGAGTCCTCAGCCCGCATGTCACCGTGGTTTCGGAGGGTTCGACATCAGGCAACGGGCGACTTGCGGCGGGGTTCGCGCAGACCCCTCGGTTATCTGTCGAAGGGCTCGGGCGCCGAGAGCAGGTCGACGCGGTCGCTGCGGCGACGCTCGAAGCGTGCCGCAACGGAGGCTTTGATCCACGCAACGCCCACATGGTGCTCGTGAAATGCCCTTTGCTGACGACCGAGCAGATCGTGTCAGCGAGAGGCGGGGCCGTGACGGATGATCCCTACCTATCGATGGCGCGATCCCGAGCGGCTAGCTCGCTGGGCGTCGCGCTCGCGTGCGGAGAGATCGGCGGAGTCGAAGCGGACCAAGGCCTCGCAGGCGATCCTTCTGTCTGGTCGGCGGTCGCTTCGGCTTCCGCCGGTATCGAGCTCGACCGGTGCCTCGTGCTGGCGTTCGGGTCTCGACTCGACCCCGGCGGACAGCTGAACGCTGAGACGGTGGTCATGCACGACGCGATCGACGTGGAGGAGATCGTCGCGCTCCGCGATCGCATCCGAGCCGCCGGCGGCACCATCGTGCAGGTCTTCGCGAAGGCCGAGGCGAGTCCGGACGGGCGGATCCGAGGGTTACGGCACACGATGCTCACCGACACCGACCTCTCGTCGACACGACACGCGCGCGCGGCCGTAGGAGGCCTTCTAGCGGGGGTGTTCGGGCGCACATCGATCTACGTCTCCGGAGGCGCCGAGAACCAAGGGCCACCTGGAGGAGGTCCGGTGACGGTGGTGTGGCAGGAACCCACGGGCGGAGGTGAGACGAGGCGATGACGAGCAGATTCGGGCCGGTAGCGGCCACACCGTACGCGTGGCCGTTCGACGGAACGTTCTCCGCCCAGTCGACCGCGCTCCTGTGTATCGACTGGCAGGTGGACTTCTGCGGGGTCGGTGGCTACGTCGACCGCATGGGGTACGACCTCACACTCACCCGACGCGGACTCGCGCCCACAGCGCGGATCCTCGGTTCCGCTCGCGCGGCAGGCCTCCAGGTGATCCATACTCGCGAGGGTCATCGGGCGGATCTCTCGGACTGCCCGCCCAACAAACTCTGGCGCTCGCAGCAGATCGGTGCCGAGATCGGGTCGTCAGGACCGGGAGGACGCATCCTCGTACGCGGGGAACCCGGGTGGCAGATTGTGCCCGAAGTGGCACCTCTCGTGGGCGAGATCGTCATCGACAAGCCTGGCAAGGGGGCGTTCTACGGAACCGATCTCGACGTGATCTTGCGCACTCGGGGGATCACTCATCTGATTCTGACGGGGATCACAACCGACGTCTGCGTGCACACGACGATGCGGGAGGCGAACGATCGCGGCTACGAGTGCCTTCTGCTCAGTGACTGCACAGGCGCCACCGATCACGGAAACTACGAGGCGGCGCTGAAGATGATCACCATGCAGGGGGGTGTTTTCGGTGCGGTCGCGGAGTCGTCGGCGCTGGATGACGCGTTCGGTAAGGGATCCGCGCGGTGATCTCTCCTCGCATGGAGATCGCCCGCCTCCACTCCGCGTACCGGCGGGGAACCTGCACACCTCGCGATGTGGCGGAGCGCACTCTGGCTGCGATCGATGCGCGAGGACGTGACGGAGTCTGGATCTCGGTCTCCGATCGACTCGTCCGAGATGCTGAAGCACTCGATCCTGCCGATCGCGATCGTCTTCCGCTCTGGGGCATCCCCTTCGCGGTCAAAGACAACATGGACGTCGAGGGGTGGGCGACGACGGCGGCGTGCCCGTCTTTCGCCTACAGCCCCCAGCAGTCGGCACCCGTGGTTCGCGACCTGATCGCGGCAGGCGCGATCCTCGTCGGCAAGACCAACCTGGACCAGTTCGCTACCGGTCTGAACGGTACCCGTTCTCCTTACGGGACGCCCTCCTCGGCCCACGATAGCTCCCTCATCTCCGGCGGGTCGTCATCAGGATCCGCGGTAGCTGTTGCGGCGGGCCTGGTTGCGTTTTCTCTGGCGACCGATACCGCGGGGTCCGGGCGCGTTCCCGCGGCGTTGAACGGGGTCGTCGGTCTCAAGCCGAGTGTGGGCCTTGTCAGCACTCGCGGTGTCGTGCCGGCGTGCCGGTCGCTCGATTGCGTTTCGGTGATGGCGAACTCGGTTGCCGACGCAGCCATCGTGGCTCAGGTGATCGCCGGCTTCGATGATCAGGACCCCTGGTCGCGCCCGCTCCCGGTTCCTTCCGCCCGGGTTGCTTCGGTCTCGCTCGCCGGAGTCCGCCTGGGCGTGCCTGAGGTTGTCGCCGGATGGGGCGAGCGTGGCGAGGAGGACGCGTGGAGTCGGGTCCGTGCCGACCTCGTCCGAGCCGGAGCCGAACTGGTTGAGATCGACTACACCCCGCTTCTCGAGGCAGGTCGTCACCTGTATGGCGGTGCGTGGCTTGCTGAGCGCGCGACCGCCGTCTCGGTCGCGCTCGAGGAGGACCGAGACGACGTCGACCCGGTCGTGCGCCAGATCTTGGCGGGCGCCGGTGCGATGTCGGCCGCACAGGTCTGGTCGAGTATGCACCGCGTGTGGGAGTTGCGGCGGGAGGCGGATGACATCCTCCGTTCGGTCGATGCTCTGCTCACTCCCACGGTGACGAAGACCTACACGGTCGAGCAGATGCGCGCTGACCCCGTCGAACTCAACGCGCAATTGGGTACCTACACGACCTTTACCAACCTGCTCGACATGTGCGCCATCGCGGTCCCGGCGGGGAGTACGGCGGCGCACGTCCCCTTCGGTGTCACCCTTCATGGGCCTTCCGGTGCCGACCAGGAACTCGCAGGGCTGGCGTCGGCGCTCGCGGATGCGGTCGACCAGGACTCGCTGATGGAGGTCGCCGTCGTCGGCGCCCATCTCGAGGGGTTCGGACTTCATCACCAAATCACCGATCGCGGCGGGCTCCTGAGCCGGCGCACGATGACCGCACCCCGGTACCGGCTCTACGCGCTCCCCGGCGACGAGCCGCGACGTCCCGGGCTGGTGACCGATCTACGAGAAGGCGCTCGTATCGAGGTCGAGGTCTATCGGCTTCCGACTGCTACCGTCGGGTCCTTTCTCCGCGGTGTGAGTGCACCGTTGGCGATCGGCACGCTCGAGCTCGACGACGGCACCGCCGTCCACGGATTCGTCTGCGATCCGACGGCGCTCGAGGGAGCGCGTGACATCACCGCGTACGGCGGGTGGCGCTCGTATATGGCCGCGGCGGCCGATGATCTCAACAGGGCGGCCGATGCCAGCTGACGACGTCCCGATCCTCGCGGTTCACGGGGTCGCGGCCTCACCTGCCGTCTGGGATCCTCTGAAGCGCTTGATTCCACAGCTCCGGGCGCTTCGTCGCCCGAAGACCGGTCGGTTGGAGGACGAGATCGAGTGGCTGGCCGAGTATGCGGCGGGCGCGGTCATCGTGGGGATGTCAGGCGGGGCAACCCTCGGTCTCGCGCTCGCGGGCATGGGTGCCGCGTGCCATGGATTCGTCCTCCATGAGCCGGCGGCGGGGAACCTGGTGCCGGACCTTCTCTCCCCGACCGCCGAGGCCTTTCGCCGTGGCGGGACGACAGCGGTGGGTAAGGCGCTCTATGGCAGGAGGTGGTCGGTCGACCTGCTCGATGACCACGGAGACGTCGACGCGACGACGGCGAAGGAGATCGCCATGTTCCGCAGCTTTCAGCCTCGACGTCGACCGGTCGGGGGACCCCGATGCGTGGTCACGACGGGGTCTCGGTCGGCTGCGCCCAGGCACCATGTTGCGAGAGAGCTGCGGCGGCTGGGCTACGAGACTCGCACCATCGAAGGCTCCCGGCACTTCGTCACATACGAGCAGCCCGCGAGGCTGGCCGCCCTGGTGCGCGAGGTCGCCGGATTGGATGCGCCCGGGCATCCGGGGATCGATGACGGAGGTTCGGGGTGGGCGAGGTTCTGGTGGTGACCTCGCGGCGGTCTTCTAGACCTCGGCCGCGCGGTAGATCTTCGACCGCGGCACATAGCGCGCGGAGTTGCCGAGCAGCCCGGCGACCTCCTCGTCGGTGAGCTCCCGCCGCACCTTGCCGGGGATGCCCGCGACGAGCGATCGCGGCGGAACGACGGTTCCCTCGAGCACCACCGCCCCCGCGGCGACGAGCGAGTTCGCGCCGATGACGGCGCCGTTCAGCACGGTCGCGTTCATGCCGATGAGGCATCCGTCTTCGACGACGCAGCCGTGCACGACGGCGGCGTGGCCGATGCTGACGTCGGCGCCGATGATCGTCGGGTTGCCCGCCTCGGTGTGGATCACCGCGTTGTCTTGGAGGTTGCTGCGTTCGCCGAGCACGATCTCGTCGATGTCGCCGCGCAGCACCGCGCCGAACCAGACGTTGGCATCTGCAGCGATGCGCACCTTGCCGATCACGGACGCGTTCGGGGCGACCCAGGCGTCGGCGGAGATGTCGGGCTCGTGCCCGTCGAAGGGGAGGATGACCGGCATTCCGCCAGCCTAGC
>NZ_CBDRMG010000020.1:0-28911 GCF_965345035.1 Microbacterium sp. bgisy207 | reverse complement strand
TCAAGCTTTCGCGGCGTGATGCCTGTGACCTGAGCTAGCCATTCGGGTGACCTCCCACGAGCGTCCAGGACCGTCAAGATGCGTCGTGCGACGCGCACGGCCAAGACTCGATTCGCGCGAGGTTGCATTGCGTTCTCCTTGTTGTGTGTCCGATGAAAGTAGGCAGTTCGGCGGTACGCCGAGCTGCCGGCTTTCGTCGGAACACTTGCCGCCTTGCACGGAGTGGAGAGGCGGTCAAGGGGAGCCCGCAGGGCTCTCCCGAAGGGACGCGCAGCGCCCTTGACGGGCTCGTAGCGGAGTGCAACCCCGCAACGCGGGGAACACAAACGCCCCACCCCGCAAGGCGGAAGGTGGGGCCTCGATGGTGCCGAGGATCAACCCTCGTGAGACGTCTCCGAATGCGACTCGATAGCCGCGGTCGGCGTCGTGCTGGCCGATGTCTTGCGCGTCGATCGACGCCGCGTCCGCGCCTTCTTGTGAGGCTCGGAGAACCCGATCTTGCGCAGCTCGTCGGCGGACCAGCCGGCGCTGAGCGCAGCGTTCCACGCGCGCACGTCGTTGCGCTCTGCGGCGCTGACGCGATCCGCGATCCGCGCCTGCAGTTCGGCAAGCTCGCGCGCCGTCTCCTCGCGCACATCGGTCACGGCCTGACGTGCCTCAGCGACCGTCTGCACGGCCGTTAGGCGATCCTCTTGCAGCCGTCGAGCGCGCTCAATTGCTTCTTGCGGTGTCAGTTGAGTAGCCATGGCCTCATGCTACGGACAGGCACGGCGTAGGTCGATGTTGATCGTTCCGCTCACAGATGGCCACGGCGAAGCCGCGGCCACTCCCGTCTGTCGACGTGAGCCATCCTGATTGGTGTTCCGAACGGAGGAACGGAGCAAGCTAAACACTTAGCAGGGCTAAGTGGGCTTGACCCCTCGACAGCCGTCGACGGGTGCGGCACACTTGTCGTGTGGTCCCCGCACGGGTCGGGGTCGCTGCGCTGGGCCGAAGGGAGGGGATCGCATGTCCGACGAGACGGCAACCGAGCCCCGAACAGAGCGGCGTCGGCGTGCGAATGCCCCCGGAGGACGGCAGCACAAGCACGAAGTGAAGGTGACGGCCGAGGAGGAGGGCCGGCTGCTGCGCCTTGCACTCGCTCAGCGGGTGACCATCCCGCGGCTGCTGGTCGAGACGACGCTCGCATCCGAGACGGGCGAGACGGTCACCGAGCGGCGCAACGCGATCGGGAAGCTGTTCGAGCTACACCGGCTGTTGGCCGCCGTGTCAAACAACGTCAACCAGATCGCGAAGGCCACCAACGCGACCGGTCAGCGGCAAGCAGAGACAGACGCCACGCTCGCCGCGGTGCGACGTGTCGCGGAGCGCATTGACGCGGCCGTGGACGAGCTGAGCTTGTCATGATGCCGAACGTCACGCGCGGCGATCGGATGGCCGGCCTGGTGTCGTACCTCGTGGGTGGCGGTCGCCACAACGAGCACACGGAGCCGCACCTGGTGGCCGGCGATCACGCGCTGATGGCGTGGTACGACGATGCCGAGTTGAGCGGCGAGAACGCGAAGGCGATCGCGCGGCACCTGGACCGGCCGCGCACCGCGATGGGCGTCGACGTGAAGGGCGGCCATGTGTGGCACGCCTCACTGTCGCTGCGGGGCGAGGAGGGCATTCGCAGCGATCAGGAGTGGGCCGCGATCGCGCAAGACTTTGTGTCCGCGATGGGGTTCGACGACAACGACGGAGCCAAGGCCCCGTGCCGTTGGGTCGCGATCCGTCACGGCCTCTCGCAGGCGGGGAACGATCACGTGCACATCGCCGTGAACCTGGTCCGCGAGGACGGCACGAAAGCGTCGACGCACCTGGACTACCAGCGCGCGCAGAACGCCGCACGCGCCCTCGAAGTGAAGTACGGCCTGGAGCAGTTGGAGTCGACGAAGGGTGAACGCGCGACGCGCGGCTACAGCCCCGCGGAGCAGGCGCGCGTCGAGGAGCGATCGGCGCTCATGGCGCAGCGCAAGTACGAACAGCACGCGGCGCGGGTCGGGGGAGAGCAGCCCGAATGGCACCGTCTCGACCCGAAGGAACGACAGGCACGCATCACGGCTGAGGTGCGACTGAACGCACCGCGCAACGACCTCGCGCGCAACGTGCGAGCAGCGGCCGGCGCGAGCGAGAACGAAGCCGAGTTCGTGCGCCGGCTACGCCGCTCCGGCGCCCTCGTGCGGCCGCGGTTTGCCGAAGGCACCACGGACGTCATCACCGGGTACTCAGTAGCAAGCCGGCCCGCCAATGGCGAACGTCCGATCTGGTACGGCGGCGGCCAGATGGGCCGCGACCTCACCCTGCCCAGGCTCCGCGAAGGATGGCCCGACACCGCCGCGGGAGCGAGCGACGCGGCGGCCGAGTGGCAGGCAGCGAAGCGCGGCCGCCGGCCCGTCGCGCCGGGTCGCGAGATGCGCGAACCAGACCCCGAGCTGTGGCAGCGGCACACCGAGGAAGTCGCGCAGCTCCGCGAGCAACTGCGCGCCGTCCCGCTCGACGACCGCGACACCTGGTCGACCGTCGCACGGCAGACCGCGGGCGCGTTCGCGGCATGGTCGAATGCCGTCGAGGAGACGCCCGGCGACCTGGCCGAGGCATCCGACGCACTGGCGAAGTCGGCGCAGACCTACCGTCGTCCGGTGAAGCCGCAGCGCGCCGGCCGGGTCGCCATGTCGGGCGCGACCATGCTCCTCGCCAGCGTCGCGCGAGGCGGCCAGGGGACGGCCGCGCAGCTCGCACTCCTGCGCCAGCTTATGAACCTCTCCCAGGCCGTCTACGACGCCGCCAAAGCGGCGGGAGAGGCGCGCCAGGCAGCGAACGTCGCCACCGCCGTGCGTGAGCGCGTGATGAACGTCCGCCGCCAGCTCGAAGCGACCCCCGCGGCCGCGTCGACGTCGACCACCACGGCGACCGCACCGAAGGTCGACCGCTCCGCGATCGTCGACGCATCCGTGCAGGAAGCGCTCGACAAGATGCAGCGCGCGGAGGAGAACCGCAGCAAGACCACCAGCTCGCCGGTCCCCCCACAGGTGGACCCCGCGCGGCCGCGCACCACGACGAAGCCGGGCGCAGATCGCGGCCCGGAGCGATGAGGAAGGAGTCAGATCATGGCCGATGAAAGCGACGGCATCGAGGAGGCATTCGACGGGCAGCTCCGCATCGCCGTCACCGCGGCGGGCCGGATCGGTGAAGCTCTCGCACGCGGCCGCGAGGACGCAGCTCGACGAGCGCAGGCGCAGAGCGAGCAGCAAGCTCGCGAGCTGTTGTCACGGTTCGAGGCAGAGAAGCGCGCAGCTCGCGTCGAGCTGGGAAGCGTCTACCGCTCCGACTGGTGGGACCGAGCCACACCGGAGCAGATCGGCGGCGCGCTCACCACGGCGCGCGCGTGGGGATCGGAAGAGCCCGAAGCCGTTCGTGCGGAGGGTCGCATCCGCGACGAGCTCCGCACCCGCTACGGCGTCGACGTGAACAACACCGGCGCCGATCCCGCGGCCGTCCAGGCGGCCGTCGAGGCCGAGCAGCTACGCCGGCAGTCGGACACCGAGCGGCAGCGCAGCGCGACCGAGCAGGCCGAGGCGGTCGCACTCTCCCGGCAGGCCGACGAGGCAGACCGCGCGGCCGAAGCGGCCCGGACGAGCGCCGAGGTCGCTCCCGACGAGGGCGAGCGGGAGCAGGCCCAGGTGCAGGCCGAGCGCGAGCAGAACCGCGCCGACGCGACCCGCGAGAAGGCCGAGCCGCTGTACGACTCCGCAGAGCGCCGAGAGCGCGACGCCGACAAGCTCGAACAGCGCGGCGTCGGCAAGGAGGCCGTCAGCGCCAAGATGGCGGCCGACGTCAGCCAGAGCAAGCCCGCCACCGCCGCGGTGAAGGCCCAGCAGACACAGAGCGCGAAGGCGCGGCCGAACCGGTCGCGATCGCCCAAGGTGCAGCGCACCGAGATTGGTCGCTGAGCGACATTCTGAGCGCACGAGAGAGGGACCGACCCACTGGGCCGGTCCCTCTCTACTTGTCGCGCTCAGACGCCCGAAGGAGGCTCGCGCAGGTCAGGGTACAAACCCTCCGGCGGGGCCGTGTACGGCAGCTCTGCGCCCTTCTCGTTGACGTTCTCGCGGTTCCGCCCCTCGCCGGCAGCGGCGAACGGCCCGGACGGGTCGAGCAGCACGCTCATGTGGTGCTCGGCGTGGTCGCGATACCAAACGCTCATGCCCGTTGTCGGGTCCAGGCGAAGGTGCTCCCAGGCCCGCCACAGCGCGTCGAGACGGATCGTCGCCTCCGGGTAGTTCCACCAGTCGGCCGCCCACACGGTGCGCTGGCCGTCGACGCGGCGACGGTAGTTCTTCACCAGGTACTCGCGCACGAACTCGTCGACCGAGCCGTAGTACAGCGTTGGCTCCTCGTCGGCCGGCTCCTCGTCGAGCGCATCCATCGCCGCGGTGACAGCGCGGCGGGCGGCCGTGGCCGCCTGCGCTTGCAGCTCCTCGATCACCGAGGGGTCCAGGGCCTCGTCGACTTCGGCCTGCACAGCGTCTTTCACCGCGCCCGTGATGGCCTTCTGCGCCACGGCGCGAATCGCCGGGGCGGCGAGAGCGTTCGCGACGTCGGCAATGTCGACACCGAACAGCCGGCCGGGCTCCCGTTCGGGCAGCTCCGCGCCGGGCTCGTCGCGCTCGTCCAGCTCGAACGGCTGCGCCTCGATGCCCGGCTCCTCGTCGCCCCAGTCGTCGCTCATCAGGCCGCGCCCTTCTCGCTGTTCGCGATCGCTACCTCACGCACCGACTCCTGCGCCTCGATGATCGTCCGAGACGCCTGCGGGTCGTGAGCTGCGATCGACGCCTTGACCTTCTCCGCGTGCGGGCCGGTCATCCACGGCTGCGTGCGGATGAGCGTCGGCCGGTTCCCGGAGGAGAGCACCACGGCGCGACCCTTCGGCATCGCGGCGAGGTCGGCCACGTCCAGGATGCGCTCACGGTGAAGCTGCTGATTCACGCTGCGGCCACCGCGGCCGGAGGACACCGACGACGCCTGACGGTCGTAGTCACCGATCAGCTTCGACAGGCTTTCCAGGAACGCATCTTCGGAGACGCCGCCGCCGTAGACCTTGACGTTCGAGGCGCTCCACAGCTTGCGCATCCCCGACTCGCCCCACACGTCGACGCCCTGCGACCACGACTGCAGGATGGTCATCAGCACGATTCCGCGCGAACCGTAGTGGCTGTAGAGGTTCGGCAGCTCACGCCACCGGCACACGTTCGCGGCCTCGTCGAGCACCCCGAGCAGGGGCACCGACAGGCGGCCACCGGCAGAGCCGGCGGCCAGCTCCTCCGCGGCCTCCACCACGGCGACCGTGAGCGCCGTGACGAGCGGGCCGGCGGTCCCGCGACCCTCCTTGGAGAGCGAGTACAGGGTGCCACCGTCGCGCACGAACGCGGCCGGGTCGAACTGCGGGCGCAGATCGGGGTTGCCCTGCGGGTTCACCCACGCGGCCACCTGGCGGTTGGTGAGGCACGACGCCATCTGCTGCGCCGTGCCGTAGATGCCGCCGCGCTGCTTCTCCGGGGCGGTGATGACCCCGCGCACCTGGTCGGCCGTGAGGTCGTAGCCATGACGCCGAAGAATGTCGATCGGCTCCTCCTCCGTCGGGCGGGTGAGCCAGGTGTAGACGTCGGTGATCGGCCGCACGTCGAGCGCGGCCGCGAGCAGGAGCCCCGCGAGGAGATCCTGCCCCGCGGGATCGAAATAGGCATCCGTCTTGGCTCCCGGATCGCGTGAGCCGGAGGCGAAGTGATCGGCCAGCTTGGCCGCGCGAACCTCGTCGGTGACGTAGCTGAGCGGGTTCCACCACCACGTAGGGTTCTCGAGCGCGATCCCCTGCGGATCGAACACCCAGACCGGGCCGGCCTCCGCGCGCACGTCGCGGGTCGCGTCGACGACGTCGCGCTTGTTCGAGGTCACGAGAACGCCCCCAGGAGCGTCCAGGATCGCCGGGACGGCCCGAGAGGTCGTCTTACCCGTGCGAGGCCCCCAGATGTCGATGTGCATGTCCTCCCACGTGCCGTAGAGCGGCATCTGACCGAGGGTCTTGCCGATCGGCACGCCGAGAGAGCCGGTGACGCCGAGCCGGGTCGCCTGCGCCTGCGCGTTGCGCTTGCTCAGGCCCTCGACGTCCTTCCCCCGGCCCATGTAGCTGCTGGCCCGGTCCACGCGGGTACGGCCCTTCCGGTAGCGCACGACGCCGACGATCGCCAGCACCAGGAGGGCGAGCACGATCGCCAGGAGCACCGCGACGATCCAGGTCGCGGATGCCGGCCACGGCACCCGACCGAGGATCACGCCGAGCGTGAACGCGAACGGGTCGGAGGGCAGCTCGACGCCGGTTCC
The DNA here is from genome assembly GCF_965345035.1 of Microbacterium sp. bgisy207. Classification (GTDB taxonomy): domain Bacteria; phylum Actinomycetota; class Actinomycetes; order Actinomycetales; family Microbacteriaceae; genus Microbacterium. The sequence goes on along the minus strand of NZ_CBDRMG010000020.1, from coordinate 22,491 downwards.
GTCAAGCTGGTGGCCGAGGCGCACCGCCACGTTCAGAACGACGATCGCGGCCACGACGCCACCGATGCCCACGAGGAGCATCAGCGTCTCCGCGCCGAAGCCGCCGGGGTCGCGGCGGCGGTTGTTCGGAGTGCTCATGACACCCTCTCCTCGTGCTCCTCGACCAGCTCCTCCACCGCACGCAGCGCGCGGCGGCCGGTGCGGGACTGTTCGTACCACCGCTGATTGGTGTCGCGGATCGAGCGCTCAGCCTCCGTCAGCCGAACCTCGACCGGGATACCCGGCCGAGTGCCGACCTTCACGAGGAACTTCCCGCGGCCCGGAGGGTCGACCTCGCGACCCGACGCGGCATCCCACGCGGGCGGGTCCTGCCAGCCCGTCAGTAGCTCTTGCTCGGCCTCCGAGAACGGGATAACCGTCGTCAGCTCCGGCATTTCGGTGTACGGCAGACCGGCGCACATAACCATGCCGGCGCGCTCCACGAAACCCTTCGCCTTCAAGCGGTCCTCCTCCGGGAGGGCGCTCAGGTCGGCCATCGTGTGCGAAATCATCGCCGTGCCGACGCCCACCTGACGGTTCAGGCGGGTGAGGAAGTCGACGCGATCGACGATGCCGTTCCCGGCGCGCAGCGCGCGCCACAGCTCGTCCATGATGACGAAGTAGTGCCGGCGCGGTTCCAGCTCGGCATCCGCGAGAACGTTCGCGATGTTCACCGTGGCGAAGCCGTTCGACCAGCAGGCGAGCAGGGTCGCCGCGCGCAGATCGCCCTCAGCCTCACCGATGGCCGAAATGTCGTAGACCACCGGGCGGTCGAGCCGCATCGGGTTCGTCGTGTGCTTGGAGAACATTTCGCCCAAGCGCCCACCGCGGGAGAGGCTGATTAGCGACGCTTCCAGCCCGCGCGTGATCCGCTGATATTCCGCGAAGTCGCCGCGGTCGACGGCCACCTGGCGCAGCTCCTCCGGCCCCTCCTGCACGACGCGCAGCAGATCGCCCAGAACGGGGATGCCCTCGAAGTGGCGGTCGAGGTAGCGCAGCGCCTGGTCGACGATCGATTCCTCGACGTCGCTCGGCGCGGACTTGCGGAGGATCGTCAGCAGGGACGACACCATAGCCAGGCGGCGGCCGTGAGCGTCCTCCAAGACCTCGCCGGCCTCCTTCTCGAATCCGGCGTCGACGAGCCGCTGAGCGGCCTCCTTCGCCTCGCCGGGGTCGAGGACGTTCAGATACCCGCGGCCGCGGCCGAGGGTGATGACCTGACCGCCGAGCGCGCGAATGACCTCCACGTAGTCGGGGCGCAGATCGCCCAGCACGAGAGGCTGCACGCCGTAGCCGGCGAGGCCGATCGCCATGCGGGCGACGGCCGTCGACTTCCCGAGGCCGGGCTTGCCGAGCACGAACAGCGACGGGTTGCTGATGAGCTTCGCGCGCTGGAACCACGAAATCGGGTCGCAGCACAGCGTCGCCCCGGTGTGAATGTGGCGCCCCAGCGGGACGCCCACCATCGGAGTGCCGGCACCGATCGAGTACGGCCACAGGCCGCACACCTGAACGGTCGTGCCGCGCCACTCAGCGGGCGGTTGGATGAAGTTCGACATGCCGCCGCCGGGGCCGCTCCACCCGCGAGAGGTGAGCGCCCCGGCCGACGTGGACGAGCCCGCATCCGTGTTCTTCCGGCCGGTGCGCACGAACAGCAGCGCACCGACGATCACGAGCACGACGAGCCCGCCGAGGACGGAGAGGGCAATCTGATCCGGGGTCATCACACACGCTCCCTGAGCGCCGCAGGGACGGCAACGTGCTTGGTGAGCACGAGGCCCAGCGGCAGCGCGGCGGCGAAGGCGCTGTCCTGTGAGCCGTAGACGGGACGCAAGCGCAGACGCGCCGTCGCGCCGAGGTTGTCGACCGCGGCGCGGGCGTCGGCTTCCTTGGCCGGGTCGAGCACTGTCGCGGTGACGAGGATGCCGAAGTTCACCAGGCCCGCGCCCGACGCCTCCTCCGATTCGGTCGCCTGAGCCGAGCGCAGGGCGAGCGTGTCGCGGGCCGCAGGCTTGCGTGTTGACGTGGCCTTGAACTCCGCAGCTCGCACGTCCGACTGCACGAGCGTTGCCGCCCGCGCCGGGTCGATCGGCTTGTAGAGCAGCGTCACGCGCTTGCGCGCAATATCGCGGTGCGGCGCGAGGAGCCGGGCGAGCACGCCCGACTGCACGAGCCCGCGGGGAGCCTGCGTCATCGCCCACGTGACCGACTTGGCCGAGTCGTGCCGATAGCTTTCCCATCCGGCCTGCGCGGCCGTCGGGCCGACATCGCTCCACCGCAGATCGGGCACTTCCCCGTCGGCGTGCGCGTCGTCGATGAGCGTCGCGGCGGCCGGGTCGTAGGCGACCCGGATCGTCTCGCACAACTCTTGCGCCGACAGCGGGTGCGCAGCGCCGGCACCCGTCGCCTGCAAGCTCGCCGTCAGACCAGGGAGGCGAGCGGCGAGCTCGCGCGCCATTTCGTCGGGCTTGCGCGGCTTCGCACCCTTTCGGGGAGCAGCCGCGAACGTCAGCGTGACGTACGCCTTCACCGTCGACGAGCCCGCCGGGTAGCTCAGCACGACCTCGCCCAGCATCGCCTTGGCGAAGTCTGGGCCGTCCGGGTCGGTGTTCGTCTCGACCTCGCGACGCAGCCGGCGACCCGAGTCGGGAGCCGTCTCAATCGTCACCGAAGCCGCTTCCATGTTCGGCTCATCGGCAAGGTTGCGCAGCCAGTGGCCCCAGTCGGCCACCCACAGGTCGACTTGCTCCTGGTCGACGAGCGCCGCGCCGTCAGGCTCGGTGCCGATGACGATCGAGTACGTCTTGGCGTGCGGTGAGTAGATCATCGCGAATGGCCGCGCGTAGGAGTCCTCGTGCTCGGAGAGCTGAGTCTGCGCCCCGAGGCCCGGGAGCTGGTTCGTTCCCCAGTCGGAACGCCCCAGCGGGCCGGAGCGGTAGATGTTCGCGCGACGCCGCTTGGTCGACGTCCACGCGACCCGGTTCGCGGTGCGCGAGAGCACGCTACGCCCATCGCCGTCACGAATGGTCAGCAGCAGAATCAGCCCGCCGAACACCGCAGCCGTGATGAAGGCGTTGAGGATATTCGTGGTCATCAGCACGACGATCACGATCAGCAGCGCCACGAACATCAGGCCCGTGCCGACCGTGCCGAGCCCGAGGAGGCCCGGCGAGGTCGGCTGACGCCAGTTCCCGTAGGTGCGCACGCCCCTACGGCTTGTCTCTACGGTCGCCATCAGCTCCCGCTCCCTTCACCTGTCGCTTGGTCACCAATGTTGCGAGCGGCACCCGTGGCCGCCTGCCCTGCCTGCTTGACGGCGCCGATGGCGGCACCGGCCGCTGCACCCCAAGGACCGGCGGCAGCTCCACTCGCAGCCCCGGCAGCAGCTCCACCAGCAGCAGCACCGCCCGCGGCCGCGCCTCCACCCGTCGATGCCGCAGCAGCACCCGTGCCGCCGCCAGCGCCGCTAGACGCCTGCGCAGCCTGTGGCGCGGCCTGACCGCCACCGTTCGCGCCAGACGGACCGGTGGAGCCCGTCGAACCGGTGGAGCCCATGGAGCCGGAACCGCCCGACGACCCACCGCCGGAGCCGGTCGCCAGGCGACCCATCGACGCGGCACCCGTCGGCAGCGCCGCAAGAGCCGCAACGCCGAGCGCCCCGCCAGCACCGGCCGACATGGCACCGACCAGCGGAGTCACGAACCGCATCAGCGCCGGCATCGCGAACAGCGCGAGCACCATCAGGATCAGGCCAGTGAGAACCGCGATGAAGCCCGTCCCGTCGTCCTGGAACACGTTCGTCCCGGCAAGCTGGAAGGCCGCGGCGTAGACGATCGCGGCAGCGGGCTTGTAGAGGATGAACGCGACGAGCCACCCGACGTTCTTCTTGAACCAGCTCTTACCCATTTCGGTGTTGGTGGCCGCCGCGGACAGCGGGAGGATACCCGTCAGGATGACGAGCATGCCGCCGCGGGCGATCATCAGCACGATTTGGAAGGCCGTCGCGAGGATCGCGATCAGCCCCAGGATGATGATGAGCAGAGCGCCGAGTCCGCCCGTTGCCGGGTTCGTCGTCAGGGCGAGCAGGGTCGCGATGTTGTTCCCGAAGCACGCCGTATCCGTGCCGACGTCGCAGTTCAGCGCCCCGTTGAGAATCCATACGGAGAACGAGTCGAATGCCGACACGAGCAGTCCGACGATGGTCACCCCGGCACCCGCCACAACGATCAGAGTCAGAAGGCTCTTGATCGTCTCTTTGCCCGGTTCCGCGCGCTGCTCCCACGCCATCCGAACGCCGCCGATGATGACGGATACGACCGCGGCCGCGCCCATGTACCACCACAGCGAGGACTGCAGGAAGAGCACCGTGCCGCCCGCGCCCTGTGGGCCGTTCGGGAGAAGCCCCGTCACCAGCGCCGTTGCGCCGCTGATGAGGAAGATCGCGCCGAGCACGATCCCGAGTCGGCCGGCGGCCTGGAATCCCTCGCCGTTGCGCATCCGCGTAGCGATGAGAGCGCCGAGGAGGATGATCGAGATAGCCGCGAACACGATCGAAATCCAGGTGACCCAGCCGAGCACCTGAATGATGCCGTCCGAGTTCGGAGCGGTTGCACCCGCCGCGATCGACGAGCCTCCGCCCGTCCCGGTCAGGTTCGGTGTGCCGACGTTCACCCAGAGCGTGCCGAGCGAGGCGACAGCCTTCCCGAACGCTTCCATGACGGCATCCGCCATGTTCTGGATGGCATCACCTACGACGCTGTTTGCCCACTCGCCGGCCTTGCAGCCGAAGTCGAGCGGCGCGCATTCACTCGCGGCCATGTTCTACCCCTCCGTCCAGCTCACATAGCCCGAGAGGTCCGGCAGCTCAGCGAGGCGTGCAGGCTCAGGGTTTGAGGCGTCGAGCTTCCAGTCGCCGTCCGCCCAGACGAGTTCGAGCACGGCAGAGCCGTTGACGCTCTGGCCGTTGCTGCTGCCGCGGAAAGCGATGTCGACACGAGCGGACTCGCCGTCGTACGCGAGCATGCGGAAGCCGGCGATAGACGCTCGGACGTCGGACGGTGCAGCCGCTCCCTGAGCGCTGAGCAAGGTGTCACGGTACGGGCCATCCGTGAGGGCGTACTCGAGAAATGCCTGTCGCTGCTCAGCGGGTCCGAAGCCGATGATCGTCACGTTCGCGGCTGCGAACAGCGCACCCTCAGGCGAGTGCTGGAAGCAGTAGGGGTAGCCCTCGGGGGCTGTCTCCCCCGGCCCCGCCGCGGGAGAGGTCGGGAAGGCGTAGACGTCCTGGAATTGCCATTCGGCGGCGGGAGCCGTCGTCACCGTCCCGGACAGCTCGACGCCTTCGAGGCCACAAACGCTCGCGCCGCCCGCGACCCCGGAAGGCTCCGGGGAAGGGGCGGCGCTGCTTGTGGCACTGGACGACGGGCCGGGAGCAGGCGGCGCGGCGTCGTCGTCGTCTCGGTTCAGGTTGAGAACCGTCAGAACGATGCCCGCCACGATGAGCGCGACCACCACGACCGCCCCGATGATGAAGCCGGGGCGCGTGAACGGGTTCTGCTGCGTGTCGTCGTCCTCAGCCATGACGGCTCCTCTCAGGCCCCGGCGAGGATGCCGACGAGAGCGGCACCACCACCGATCACGATCGCTCCGGCCATTGGCCAAAGGATCTTCGGCAGAGCATCGTGGCCCTCACCGCGGCGGAAGCTGACGGCGATGAGGATGCCGCCGACGATGATCGCGCCGCCGACGACGACGTAGCCGATCCACTTCAGCCAGGACAGGATGATGGTCACGCCTTCGGTGCCCGGAGGCTGTACGGGGTCCGGGTCAGGAATGACGCCGGCGAGGTTCACGGCGGTGTCGGCCGCCGCGTGGAACACGTCGATAACGGACATGCTGTTGCCTTTCAGTTCGAGGTGCCGGCGGCACCGAGGATTGCGGTCAGCTCGTCGACGAGACGCTGAGCTTCGCGCGGAGAAGATGAGAGAGCCGGCGGCTCTCCCACGCGCCATGCATCGACCCACGGCACCGACCAGGTGCGCGGGACTCCCCCGCTGACGACCTGCATCAGGTCGCGCAACGAGCGAGGCAGTCGACCAGGTGCGTCAGCCATGACGACCAGGCCCAAGACTTCAACAGACGGGACGAGGCCCGCGGCCCACTGCCGCATCGCGGCCTGCGCCGCGCGCAACCCGCGGGCGTCTGAGCGGGCGACGAGAACCGTCCGTGCGGGCGTGGTGGAGGCGGTGCGCGGCCACGAGTGGCCCGCCGCCTGTGAGCCCGGCATCAGCGCCGCCAGCGTGGACTCTCCCGCGCCGCCGTGTGCGCCTACCCACCACAGCGCAGCCGTGGTGTTGCGGTCGTAGATCGGCAGCTGGTCGACGCGATCCGGTGCGGGGATTCCTCGCTGCGGAGCCACCGGGCCGAACGTGTCGGGCACGGCCGCGATCGGAGCCGCCTCGGTAGGCGGCGGCGTCGTCGGCCGAGAAAGCCACGGGTTGAGCGGGTCGCTCATGTTGCCCCCCTAGGTACAGTGAGATTCACCCTAATAAGGGAATCCTACGCCCAAGCGCCCAAACAAGGAAGGGTAAACCCGAATGAACCCGAACATATACAAACATGCCCTAATCGGTACACTAGGACCGTGGAGCCAACAGGAGGTCTCACCGTGAGCAGCGATAGCGGTGCGTGTGACGCGCTCGATCGCCTATTCGAGCAGAGCCCTCCGACCCTCGGCCCCACCGAAGTAGCAGAACGACTCGGAGTCTCTAACAAGAGCGTGTACACGTGGCTCCGCGAGGGACTGATCCCCGGTTACAAGGTCGGCTCGACGTGGTTCATCATCCGCGACGAGCTGAAAGACACCTTGCGACGGGGCGCGAACGTCCCTCGCGACACCGGCCCGGTGGTCGTCATCAACTCAGAACGGCACGAAGGGGACTGACATGCGGAAGATCGGGACGGCGCTACTCATAGTCGTCGTCGCTGTGGCTCTGACCGCCTGCACCGGCCAGAACAACGCGCCAGCGCCGACCCCCAGCGCCAGTAGCACCGGCCCGATCTATCCCGACCTCGACCAGTTCACCCCCGCCCCCGAAGGCCTCATCGACGAGGACAGCGGAGAGACGCACGGCCCGCGGCCCGTGCCCACATGGGATGACGAATCGCGGGAGAGCGCAACGGCGGCCGCGGTCGCCGTGATGACCGCCTACGCGCGCCCCGATCTTTCGTTCGAGCAGTGGTGGGCCGGCTTGCAGCCCCTCCTCGACAACAAGGCCACCCAGGACTACGCCTACATGGACCCGGCGCGCATCGTCGCGACGAGCGTCACCGGCCCCGCCGTCATCACCGACGACACGAGCGCTTACGTCGCGTTCGTCGACGTCCCCACCAACGCCGGCACCTACGGCGTCGTGCTCAGCCGTGCCGACGCTGACTCCCCGTGGCTCGCGGGGCGCTTCATTCTCCCCGAAGGGGTGAACTGATGGCAGCGCCCAAGGGCAGCGCCGCCTACGCGATCGCGGCGGTGCCGCTCCTCATCGTCGGCTCCCTGTTCGGGCTCCTCCTCATGGGCGAGGACGAGTGTGGCCCGAGCGCCGGCAACGGCGGATCGAGCGTCTCGATCGACCCCGCATCCGTCCCCGAGACGGAGATTGCCGGCTACGGCCACGAGCAGCTTGTGAACGCCGCATATGTCATGCAGGCGGGCAAAGACCTCGGCCTGAACGCTCGCGATCAGACCATCGGCGTCATGACCGCGATGGGTGAATCCAGCCTCCGAAACATCGACTACGGCGACTGGGAAACCGGCGGGGTCACCAACCCGGACGGCACCCGCACGACGTCGATCGGCCTGTTCCAGCAGCAGGACGGATGGGGCACCCGCGAGGAGCGGCTGGACCCCTACATCTCGTCGACGAAGTTCTTCAACGCGATGACCACGAAGGTTCCCGACCGCGAGTCGCTGGAACCGACAATCGTCGCCCACCGCACTCAGGTGAACGCCGACCCGTACCACTACACGAAGTTCTGGGACGGCGCGGTGCAGATCGTCGAGGGCCTGAGCGGTGTCCGCACCGGCCTCGACTCCGGCGACGGCAGCGCCAGCGGCGGCTCATGCGCGGGCCTCCTTCCCGGCGAGGTCAGCCCCCTGGGATGGGCCTCCCCCGGCGGCGGACCCGTCACCAGCCCCTACGGCATCCGCGTTCACCCGATCTACGGCACGCAGCGACTCCACGCCGGCACCGACCTTGCCGGCGGCGGCTGCGACGGCCCGATCTGGGCCGCACAGGACGGCGTAGTGACGTTCCGCGGCTTCGACGACTCCGGCAACGGCACAATCTCGATCGACCACGGCGGCGGGGTCACCACCCGCTACCTCCACATGTACGACTCCGGGATGCTCGTGCAGACCGGCGACAAGGTGAAGGCCGGCCAGCAGATCGCTCGCGTCGGCAGCAGCGGTGAATCCACCGGATGCCACCTGCACTTTGAAGTGCGCGTCAACGGCGAGAACGTCGACCCCGCGCCCTTCATGGCAGAGGTCGGCATCCAGCTCGGACAGTAGATCAGGAGACGACCATGAGCAGCATCGAAGTACCCACGTTCCCCAAGATCGAGGCGCGCACGTTCGCGAACGGATCGGGAGAGGTCACGATCAACGGCACGTCGCACCCGATCGAGACGACCACTCTCGAGGATGCTCGCGCCGCGATCCTCGCTCGCGTGGCCGACACGGCCACGAAGATGCAGCGCCCCGTGCGCGTGACCACCAGCGGCCCCGACGGGGAGTGGCCGCTGATCGTGCACCCCGACGGCAGCGTAGAGCCCGACGAGAGCCTGCCCGCACGGCCGGCGCCGATCGAGGACGCCGCGCCGCCCATCGACTCGACGCCCGCGCCGAGCGACGAGGTTCCCGCGCCCACGCCGACGCCGGAGGTTCCGACGTTCGCTCCCGCACCGGAGGTTCCGGCCGCAGCGCCGGCCCCCGCGCCCGACGGGAACGCATGGGTGCGTCAGGCTCCCGCCCCGGTCACCGAGTACCCCAGCCGTCGCGAGGCCCGACAGTCGTTCCTCACGCACGAGCAGATGGAGGAACCGGCAACCCAGGGATGGCGCGGAGCGCTCACCCGTGCCGGCATCCGCATGAGCCCCAGCGAATCGGAGCGCGCGGAGCGCTCGGACGTCCTCGCCGTCTCGCAGCACTGGCCCGGCCCCCGCACGATCGCCGTCGTGAACGGCAAGGGAGGCGCGGGCAAGACCCCTACCACCGTCCTCCTCGCGGCCGTGTTCGCCCGCCACGGCGGCGCAGGCGTCCTCACGTGGGACAACAACCAGACCCGCGGCACGCTCGGCTGGCGCACCGAGCAGGGGCCGCACGAGGCAACCCTGCTTGACCTCCTCCCCCAGGTCGACCGGCTCCTGAGCACCGGAGCGCAGTCCGCGGACCTGGCGCACTACGTGCACCACCAGACCCGCGACCGGTTCGACGTGCTGCGCAGCAAGCCGATGGCCCTCGCGCACGAGCAGCGCGTCGAGCCGAGCGACGTCGATGCGATCCACGCCGTCGCCGCGAAGTACTACCGGCTGATCTTCATCGACTCCGGCAACGACGAGTCCGACCCGATGTGGCTGCGCATGATCGACCACGCCGACCAGCTCGTGGTCGCCACGACCACCCGCGACGACCACGCCGAAGCCGGCGCGCTTCTCCTCGAAGCCCTCGCAGAGCGCGCCGCCGGATCGGCCGAGCTGGCGCGGGATGCCGTCGTGATCGTCAACCAGGCCGACCCGAAGTCCACCGCCGCCGACCTGGCGCGCGTGGCCGACGGCTACCGGTCCCTCGCCCGCGAGGCCGTCACGGTCCCCCACGACCCGGCGATGGTCGACGGAGTGCTGCGCTTCGGCTCCCTGCGCCCCCAGACGCAGCGTGCGTGGCTCGCAGCGGGCGCGGCGGTCGCCCGCGGGCTATGAACGCCACACAGCCGCTCACAGGGCTGCATCGCGTCCCTGAGTGGCCCCGTCTCGCCGCCACCGTCACACACGACGGCACAGGCACCCTCACGATTAACGGTGTCAGCCGCGCGTGCGCGGCCGAGTCCGTCGCAGCTCTGCGCACCGGCATGATCGCGCGCGCCGTGGCGATCGGCACGCAGCTACGACGCCCGATCCGCCTCGATGTGACCGAGGACGGCCGCACCCACGCCCTCGCCGTGCGCCCTGAGGGCTACGTGCAGCTCATCGGCGCCGACGGCACCATTCCCGCCCCCGACGGCCTCAGCATCGACGAGGGGCGTTGCCGCATCTGCCGCCGGCTACAGCCGGTGACCTCCGCGACGTGCGTCCAGTGCGGCGTCGACGAACCGCTGCGCGTCGAGGTCGCTCCCCCGGCCGAGCCGAACACCGTCGCACCCCTCGCGGCCGCGCCGATCACCCGGCCGAACCCCGTTGAGCTCGACGAGCTCGACGAGCTGCACGACGTCGAGCACACACGCATCAGCCGCCGCGCAACGGCCCCCGCAGCGCCTCCCGCGCCAGGCCTGCACCTGGCGTTCAACACTCAGCGCAGCGTCGACGCCGGCCCGCACATCGTCATCGGCCGCAACCCCGAACCCGTCGACGGACGCGAAGCGCTCACCGTCGTCACGCCTGGACGGATGCTCTCGCGCACCCACGCGACGATCGACGTCGACGACGCCGGGCGCATCGTCGTGACCGACCTCGATTCCGCGAACGGCATCGAACTGCAGTCGGCCCCGCCGCACTGGCTCACCCCCGGCGAACCGACCGTCATTCCCGACGGCGCGACGATCCTTCTGGGCGACGTCTACTGCACCGTCGCACGGTCGAAGTGACCTACACCCGCCGTCGGCGCGTCGCCGCAGTGTTTATGCATAATCCCGGCACGATGGCCCTATGAGCGACTACGGCCGACGCGCGCGACGTCCCAACGACGCGCCGACGGTCCTGCTACAGGGCCGTGTATCCCCCACCGCACGCGACGACGTGCGCGAAGCAGCCGAGGCATCCGGCGTCACCATGTCGTACTACCTCGACGCGCTCATTACGAAGCTCGTCAGCGAGAACGGCGGAATGCCGCTCATTGACCCTCCCGCGCGGGACCGCGCGAACCAGCTCGATATCCCCGGGGAGGCCGCGACCAGAGCCGCATAACAAGCAAGCCCCCGCCTCTACGAGACGGGGGCCAGAGCTAAGTGCCTGATCTTCTGAGTTTGGCGACCGGTAGATCAAGGCAATCCCAAGAACCGGCAGACAGGGCCGGGGCCTTGTCATGTCCTAGATCTAGGAAGTTGGTGCCATCATAGCGCGCCCGGATGCAAAGCGATATCGCAATCGCGACGGCGAGTCGTGGGCGCTCACCGTTGCGGTGAGCCCGCGCCCCCGCGTGCGCGTGGCCGTCGTCGACGCCTACGGGACGATCGCGAACGAGTACCGCGATCGCGCGATCGGCGCCGCTACCCCTGAGCGCCCGTGGGCGGTCTACCTCGCCGGCCCCGATCAGCGGTTCCGCCTCCTCGCGTTCGACCTCGACGCCCACGGCGACCCCGCGGCCGCAGCTCGCGACGCCGACGTGCTCTCCGGCCTCCTCTCCGACGTCGGCCTGTCGCACGTCCTCTGCGAGTCCGGGCCGACCGGCGGCCGCCACCTATGGGTCGGCCTGGCCGAGTCCGTCGACGCCGAAACCGTCGCGACCCTCGCCCGTCTCGCGCGGCACGTGTGCCCCACCCTCGACCTCTCCCCCCTCACCAACCCCGTGACGGGCTGTGTGCGGCCCCCAGGAGCGCCCCACCGTGCCGGCGGACACTCCACCGTCCTCCGCGGCGACCTCGACGCGCTCAGCGCGCCCACGGCCACCGCCGCACAGGTGCGCGCGCTCGTGAGCCTCCTCGCCGGCCTCGTCGACGACACCGAGCCCGCTCGCACCATCGACCCGCACGCGCCCCTCCCGCTCGACGCCCACGGGCGTCTGCACCTGGTCGGCCCGCGCCGCCAGCTCCCCGCCGTCAGCGCCGCAGCGCTGCACGAGACGCCCGCAGACGCCTCAGCGACGCTCTGGCGCGTCCTGATCGGCGCAGCGGCCGCCAGGTGGCGGCACGCCGACGTCGCCGCCCTCGTCGACACCGAGCCCGGCCTAGAGCACGTCCGCAGCCGCGTCACCACCCGCGGCCGCGTGAACCGCCCCCGCGGCGAACAGCGCCGCGTCCTCGCCCGCCAGTGGGACAAGGCCGTGCGCTACGTCGCGGCCAGTGACCGCCAGATCGGGGACGATCCCACGTTCGACCGTCGCGCCGACGCGATCGCCGCGCACGTGCGCGACGTCCAACAGCGCGCCGACGCCGCAGCCGGCCGCTGGGCCCGCGGAGGCGGCCCCGCCGATCGCCGCATCCTCGACGTGCTGTGCGCTCTCGCCCTGCACGCCCTCAGCGGCTCTCTGGAAGCCGATACCCGCCGCCTGGCCCAACTGGCCGGCGTCGGCCGCGAGACGGCCAGGACGGCGCTGCTGCGCCTCTCCGAGGACGGATGGATCGCCCAGACCGCGGCCGCGGACGGACCCCGCGCCGCTCACTGGACGATCGACCCTCAGAGCACTCTCCACAGCAACTCGGATCATGCCCGGTCACAAGCGGACCCGCGCCCCCCTGGGGCCGGGGCCGCTGAGAGAACCGCGATCCTCGCAACGCTTCGCACACGAACAACGGATGCCGCACACGACCTGTTCACCGCTACCCGCCCTGCGCTCGGGCACCTGGCCGGGAACCTCTACGCACGAATCGACACCACAGCTCGCCCCCTCGACGAACTCTCCCCCCTGATCGGCGCCGACCCGCTACGCACCCGTCGACTGCTGGACCGCCTCACCTACGCCGGCATCGTCGAGCGCGCCCGTGACGGCTGGCACCGCGTCGACGCGCTCCCCCTCGACGTGGCCGCCGAGCGCGCCGGAGTCGCCGGGCGACTCGACGCCCGCGCTACCCGCTACCGCGTCGAGCGCGAGGCGTGGGCGTGGTGGAAGGCCGAGGAGGCGTGGATGCACGCACCCCGTCGACCCGACGCGAAACGTCGACCGAGCCGGGGGCAGCTCTCCCTCGTCCCCGACGACGGCACCCACGCCTACGGCCCACACCCACGCCGACCCGATGGCCGGCTCGACTACGCCGCAGCTCGTCGCATCATCGTCGAGGAGCGCGAGGGAACGGCCGTGCGGCCGTACGACCGCAACGCCGACGGAGATCTCCGCTCGAGAACCCTCGTCGACGCCGCCGACGTCGAAGCCGTCGACGAGGAATGGATCGATCCGGGCTACTGCGCACACGGCATGACGATCGGCGTCAGGTGCCGCTACTGCGACGGCCCCGCCACCAAGTCGGCCGAGACACCGCGACGTCGAGTCGCCTAGCGACGATCCGCTGCGCGGAGGCGAGCCCACGGGCTCGCTGATCGAGCCGGCGATGCCGGCGCTGTCAGGGCCTTCGGCCCGTTCTTTTGCCGTGAAGCCTTCGGCAGCATACGGTCGGCCAACCTCCATGCAAGCGGCTGCGCCGCCGGCTCCTCCGAGACTTTCGGCACGCGGTCGCTGCGCTCCCTCACATCGCGCCGAAACTCTCTCCCCCACCGCCCTTCGGGTTGCACTCCGGCCGGCTCTCCCTAGCGGCGACAAGTCGCCTTCACGGCAAAAAACGTGGGGGTGAGACAGACGCAAATAGTACTAATCCCGTTAGGTGGAGGTTCCGAACATGGCACGCACAGTCAAGAACACCAAGAGCCCCGAGGAGCGTCGCGCCGAGGCCGAGGCCCTGCAAGCGACGATCGCGGAACAGGTCGAGGCGCTGCGCGAGTCCGAGACGTGGGCGCGGTTCCTGACCTTCGCGCAGTCGTTCCACCGCTACAGCCTGGGGAACCTGCTGCTGATCTTCGCCCAGTGCCCCGAGGCGTCCCACGTCGCCGGTTACCGGACGTGGCAGAAGCTCAACCGCCAGGTGCGCAAGGGTGAGCGCGGAATCCGTATCTTCGGCGGCCGCGACGTGCGCGAGACGGTCGAGAACGAGCAGACCGGCGAGGAGGAGGAACAGCGCCGGGTGCGATTCTTCCCGGTGTCCGTGTTCGACATGGGACAAACCGACCTCATCGACGAGGAAGCGGGCGACCCGGCCGACATTGCGCGCCAGCTCACCGGAGACGACCCCGCGGGCATCTTCGACGCCGTGGCCGACTACCTCACCGGCAAGGGCTGGACCGTCGAGCGCGAGCAGATCGCCGGAGGCGCGAACGGGTACACCACCACCGACGGCACACAGCGCGTCGTGATCGACGCGGACCTCTCCCCTGCTCAGGCAGCCAAGACCGCCCTTCACGAGGCCGCCCACGTCATCCTGCACGCCGAGGAAGATCACGCCGAGTACGTCGAGCACCGCGGGATCAAGGAAACCGAGGCCGAGAGCGTCGCCTACATCGTCGCCGGGATTCTCGGACTCGACACCAGCGCCTACAGCGTCGGCTACGTCGCCGGGTGGAGCAAGTGCGAGGCCGAGACGATCAAGGCCACCGCGGCAAACGTGCTGCGCACCGCGCACGCCCTGGCCGACGCGATCACCGAGCCCGCCCCCGAGCCCGTCGCCGCGTAACCCAAATAGTACTAATCCCGTTAGGAGAACGTCATGCACGGAGAGCCGACCCTGTTCGATATGGCCGAGTTCGAGCGCGAGGCCGTGGCCGCGATGCCCTGGGAAGGCGTGCCGCTGCGGTACGTCACCGATTACCACCACCCCGACGACCTCGCGGCCGCGTTCGAGCGGTGGAAGGGCGAGCACGGCAATTTCGGATGCCTGATGCGCTCGCACATGTGGCACCGCGCCTACTTCGGTCGGCAGGACGTCGCCGCCAGCGACGAGGCCCACGAGCTGCACATGCTCAACGCCGATACCCGGTGCGACCTCGCAGAGCACGACCACAGCGCCGACCCGCTCCCCGGCGGGCTGATGTACCAGGCGAATTGCCCGCCCTGCCGCTGGCACGTCATCACCGAGCACGAGAACGAGGCCGTAGAGGCCTGGCACGATCACGCGATGCCGGGATGGCGAGCCCTGCCGATCCTCCCGACGAAGCTCAGCACCGCCGACGAGAAGAAGGCCCGCGCCGCTGCGGCCAAGTGGTGCGCGGAGAACTACCCCGCCGAATGGCAGCGCCCCGGCGCACCCGTCATCACTCGACGCGGCCCGCACGGCGGTCGCCACGTGGGCGGCCGCTCCCCCTTCGGCGGCTACGACCTCGCCGCCCCCAACGACTGACCCGAATAGTACTAATCCCGTTAGGAGAACCCCATGCACACCCTGACCCCGAGCGACGTCGCCGCGCTGCTGGACGACCTCGCGCAGCTCCTCCCGTTCCCGACGACGATCTACACCGACATGGGCGCGGATAGCTGGACTCCTCAGCTCTACTTCGGCCCGGTCGACCCATCGTCAGACCTCCCCGAGCACCGCGCCGGGATCGACGCCGACACCGTGCGCCCCGTGTGGTGGATCGACCTCGACGGCGGAACCCGAACGATCCTCCTCGACGAAGTGACCCCCGACGACGTGTGCAACGTCGCCGCCCGGATCGCAGCCACCCAGCAATGCGAGCGACCCTATTAGTACTGTTCCCGTCGCCCGTGGTTGTGGCGGGAACAGTACTGTTCCCCGACCAGGTGCCGCAGCTCACGACCACGGCGGCCGACACCGGACGGAGCCGGCGCCGGCTAACGGACGGCCGGACGGAGCCGGCCGACTGCCAGGGCCTATCGGCCCGTTCTTTTGCCGTGAAGCCTTCGGCAGCATACGGTCGGCCAACCTACGCACCAGTGCTTTCGCGGCATATCCTCCTCCGCTTCGCTCCGTCCGGTATTCCACGGTCACTGGCACTCCGGCCGGCTCTCCCTAGCGGCGACAAGTCGCCTTCACGGCAAAAAAACGAGTGGGGTGGGAGGATCACGAAATGGAAGCTCTGACGGTTTACACGACCGGCCCAGCGTGCGGGAAGTGCACCATGACGAAGAACATGCTCAAAGGCAAGGGCATCCCGTTCGTTGAGGTGAACATCACCGAGAACCCCGCAGCGTACGAGTACGTGACCGCCGATCTGTGCTACACCGTGGCCCCCGTCGTTGTCGTCGACGATGACGATCACTGGTGCGACCTCCGACCCGATCAGATCGAGCGCGTCGCCGCTCACTTCGCAGCCTGACCCCGCTACCCCAAATAGTACTAATCCCGTTACAAGGAGGAACCATGACCGACCGCAACCTGACCCCGTATGACCGTGGCACCCGCTTGGAGCCGCAGCTCTGGCCGGTCGGGGATGACCCCGACAGCTACGGCCGTGTGGACTTCGACGACGAGGAGGCGCGAACGATCCTGACGGCCTACGTCGAGCGCGAGGGCGACGGCTACGCCATGCACGTGCACGGGATGGCCGAACCGCTGAGCCTCGTCGTCGACGGCGGCGGGCGGGTGGTTCCGGTCGACCGCGAGCTGTGCGAGGGAATCGACATGCTGCTCAACATGGCCCGACGCGGCCGCGAGGACTTCGAGCACCAGGCCGCCTATGGCGACTACACCGCCGAGGATCGCGCGGCAGCCGATCGCCTGTGGCTGCTGGCCGAAACGGTCGGAAAGCTGCTGGCCGGAGAAGCCGGAAAGGCTTGACCCTCAGTAACCCTAATAGTACTATTAGGGTTATACGGAACTAGAGACGATACGGAACCAGGACACGACATGCAGAACCTCATCATCACCAAGCTGGCCGACCTTCACGCGGGCGACCGCATCCTGAGCTGGGATGGCCGGCCCTACCGCCGGCGCGGATCGTCGCGCAGCGTCTCGGCTACATCGGAGCGGGGAGTGTCCAGGGCGTACGTCTCGTGAACCCCCACCCGACCAGCGACGTCGAGCACGTGCTGTACCCAGCGCAGATGGATGGCCGGCGATTGGAGGTCGAGCGTCCTTAGCTTTCCCCTTGTAACCCCATTCCCGCTAATAGTACTGTTCCCACTACCGGGACGAAACCGAAGGAGCACACCATGAGCTACATCACCCGCACCGGCAACCTCGCTGCAACGCCCACCCTCCGCGAGGGGGACAACGGCCCGTACACCTACGCCCGCGTCCTCGTCAGCGATCGCATCCGCCAGGAGGACGGCAGCTACACCGACGGCCCCACCGTCGCCTACGACGTCGCCGTGAGCGGCAACCAGGCGCAGAACCTCGTCGAGGCGGCCGAGGAGTCGGGGAACATCCGCGTGACGTTCTCCGGCCGCTACCGCGTCACCGAGTACAAGGGCGACCAGGGGAGCCGCTTGCAGCACGAGGTCCGAGCCGACGAAATCGCGGTGAGCCTGCGTGGGCAGAGCGTCCGCGTGGTCGGCAAGCCCTCGACCGCCGACCAGGGCGACGACACCCCGTTCTGATCCCGCACTCAGGGGTGCGCCTCCACTGTGGGGCGCACCCCTAACAGTACTATTGCCGTTACACATGAAAGGTGACACCGTGACCGCTCGAATCCTCGCCCTCTGCAATCAGAAGGGCGGCGTCGGCAAGAGCACAACGACATTCCACCTGGCCCGCGCCGCGGTGCTGGCTGGCCGCCGCGTGCTCGCCGTCGACCTCGACCCGCAGGGAAACCTCACGACGTCGATCGCAGCCGAAACCGTCGAGGAAGATCAGCCCGGCCTAGCCGACGCGCTGAGCAAGCACGCCGACGAGACGCTGCGCGACGTCATCGTGCCGGGACTGTGGCCCGGCCTCGACCTCGTGCCGACGTCGGGCGTCGAGCTCGGCAGTGTGCGCGATGAACTCGTGATCGCCGGGGCGGGCCGAGAGAGCCGCCTACGCGCCGCGCTGCGCGAGGTTGCAGATGACTATGACCTGATCCTCATCGACTGCGCGCCGAGCCTTGACCAGCTCACCAGCAACGGCCTGACGGCCGCCGACGGGGTAGTGGTCGTGACGCACTCGAAGCTGTGGAGCGCCAACGGCCTGACGCAGCTCCTCGACACGATCGCGCTCGTGCGCGAGCACTACAACGCGCAGCTCGACGTCGCCGGCATCCTCATCAACCAGCACGAGGAGAACACGGTCAGCGGCCGTGCCTGGCTCGACGACCTCACCGAGGCGGCCGAGGCACGCGGGCTGCGCGTGCTCACCCCGCCGGTTCCCAAGCGCGTCGTGATCGCGGATGCCGTCGAAGCATCCAAGGGCCTCGACGAGTGGGGGAGTGCCGAGGCTACCGCCCTCAGCGGCCTCTACAGCGGCCACCTGACCACCCTCGAAGGAGTACGCGCATGAGCGCCCGACCCGAACGCAAACGCTCCACCCTCAGCGGACGGAACCCCATCGCACCGGCCGCTGAGACGCCGCGGGAGCCTCCCGCAGCCGCTCCCGCGCCTGCTGCACCGGCCACGCCCGCAGAGAGCGTCACAGAGCCGCAGGCGGCCGCACCGAAGAAACGCAGCAAGTACCCGCCCAAGGTGTCGTTCTATCAGGAGCAGGAGGACACCGATCGCATCCGCGGCGCGATCATGCACACCATCCCCTACGAGGGCGTGCGCAGCCTCTCGCAGTTCCTCAGCGGGGCCGCTATGAAGGAAGTCGAGCGGCTAGAGCGCCAGTACAACGACGGCAAGCCGTTCCCGCCCGTGGGGGCTCGAGAACTGCCCCAGGGCCGACCGATGGGGGAGTGACCATGACGCAGCTCAACCAGGAAGCGCGAGAGACGCTGCGATGGGCGGGGATCACCCCCGGTCAGTGGGCGAAGCGCCACGGGTACGAGTCAGCGAAGGATTGGCGCGGTGACGAGTGCGGATGCACCGACGACCGCTGTATCGGCTACCACCACGACGCCACAGATGAGTGCGGGTGCCTGCCCGCCCTCATCGAGGAGCTGCGCCGGGATGAGCGCAAGCTGGCCGCCGCCCGTCCCGTGTGGACCGCGCACGAGCGCGCCACCGAGAGCGGCACGGTCGAGGATCGCGCCGCAGCCGACCAGCTCGCGGCCGAGTGGATCGCCGAGTACAACCCCGGAGCCACCTGGCACGGTCTGACGGCCCGCGGGATCGTCTACCGCAACCAGTGGAACGACCGGACCTGGCTTATCTACGACGCCGACCGCGACTCGATCGAGCCGGCCGACGTCACCAACGAAACGGAGATCTCGGCATGACCGCCGTTACCGTGCAACAGCTCGTCGATCAGGTTCTCGACACTGCCCAGGCGGCGCACCCCGGCGTCGAGTTCGGCATCACCATGTCCCTCGCGAACGCCCTGCTTCTGCAGAAGGACTCCGACAAGCTGTGGCGCAAGGGTGCCGACGGGCGAATGGGCTACTACAGCGGCCACGTCTACCGCGATTGCCTCGTCGACGAGATTCCGAGCGACGAGCCGGCACCGATCGACTTCCTTGTGATCGTTGCGCCCGTTTACGGCACCAGCCCGGAGGCCGAGCAGGCCGTCACCTACTACGGCGACCTGCGCTCGGGTGCGATCGCGACCACCCTGCCCGATGACGTTCAGACCGAGCCGCCCGCACAACCGGCGTAGCTCAGCTCAGCGTCGGTTACTCGTCGACGGGCCGGTGCACTTGATGTACTCCCACCAAGTGAACTCGACCGCGAGCCGCATGGCGTCCTCCGGGAAATATCCGATGAGCTGCCGCTGGGCGGGATCGCGGTCGAACGTCACAGAGCGCAGCAGTCGGCGGCCGCGGACCTCCACGTAGCGAATGATCGCGACCCGACGGCTCTTGTCGAACACGTACCAGACCCCCGGTTCAGGGGAGCTCTGCAACTGGGACATAGGCGACCAGTGCTGCACCACGTCGGTGACCATAAAGCCATCCCCTGACACGAGCGGGGATGATGTGTCACTCGCGGCGGCAGCTCACGCCTTGGTGACGGTCCCGTCGAGGCCTTCGTAGAGGTCGAAGTTCCGTTCCCCAATGAGCGCGACGAGCGTGTCGAACGCTTCGGAGAGGGGGACCTCAGTGGCGAGGTCGTTGGCTTCATATGCGCGGATGGATGGCATGGTGTCGTTCAGATCGGCCAAGAGGACGTAGAACTTCTCGTATTGCTCATCTCGGCCGGCAGGGTCCTGCCGTCCAGTGAAGAGCCGAAGACGTGGACCAGCGTTGATGAAGGTCGACTTTCGCCGGCCCGTGCTGTCGTGCTCGGCTCCGGCGTCGAAGATGAGCAGTGCAGCGAGCACGGCGTACGGGAACCGGCGATGCAGGGTGACGGCCTCATTGAGAAGGTCTGCTCGACGATTGGTGAGATTCTTCTGGTAGTTCCTGGTCTGGCCGTCCTTGAACAGGATCGTCTTCACGCTGACGGCGAGGATGAGCCCGGATTCTTCGGTGGCCCAGGTCACGTCGACCTTCTTCGCGCCGATCCCGCCGGCCAGGCGGCGTTCCGCGCCGCTGACCCCTGCTTCGCCGGGTCCGGTTGGTCTAGCGCCATCCATGCCCCGTGCGCGGAGCTCGGCCGCGACGGCCAGCGCGACCGCGGCCGACAGCTTCTCGTTGTAGTTCTTCTTGGTGGCCTGCGGGGCAGTGTCGACGGGCTTAGAGCCGCACGATCGGATAGCCGCGATCAGGCGATCGTCAATCGTTGCCACGACGGCTCCTTGACTCTCGACGTTTCGAAAGGTCAGCGCGTGCCGCGCGAATCTCCGCGACGTCGGGACGGCGCATGCCGAGAGTCCGAACCAGCAGCACGTCGTCGACGAGCTTGGCCGCCTCGAGGACTTGTCCGTGGCGGAGCTTCCCGCCGACGACGGGGCGGATCGCGAGGAGCGCGTCACGTGCAGCGGCGACGGCCGACGGATCGGGCAGCGCCCACGAGTCGGCTTCGCCCGGCTCCATCTTCAACATGCCGCCGCCGTACGCGCGGCCGGTGAACTCGGCGCCCAGCATCGTGACGGAGTTCAGCGCGGCAACGGGCAGCAGCTCTCTGCCAATGCCTCGGTGCTCCGGCGTGAGGTAGACGCCGTGCACGGAGTTCAGGTGCAGAGCGCCGGCTGTATTGGTGGTGATTCTTGGGGTGTCGGCGTTCATGTAGGTCAGGAGCAGATCGGCCTTCTTCACAAGAGGAACGCGCCACCACTCTTTGCGGACGCGGCACTTATAGGCCGTGTGCACCGAATCTTTCTCGCCTTGCGCGATGTAGGCCAACGCGGCCGTGGACGGCTTGTCCGCAGGGCGGAACAGCATCGTCCGCTTACCGGCTTTCCCGAGCTCTGTATGCGCGCGGGTTGAGAACTCCAATCCGCGTAGATGGCTCGAGCCCGGAGGGGAGAGCCGCGCCACGTCGCTCGGCTGCAGTTTGAGCTCAGCAACTCGCGCGGGCGACAGTGCGAAGTACTTGTTGTTGCCGGTGACCATCCCGAGCGTTGTCTCACCCCAGTTCTGCATCGCCGTAAATTGGCCGCTCAGGATCAGCTTTCCGTAGATCTTCAAGGCTTCAGGTGTGACCGTCGAGCTGGACCACTTCGCTGCGGGATCGGGGGGAGTCCAGGTGGCGATCGGGGGCAGGTCGGTGGCCAGCGAGGCCGCGTTCGTCACCTGACGGATGCGGGCATGGTCGGTCGAACCGCCGTAGCCGTCGGCCAGGAGCAGAATGGCCTCCGTCTCTGCCTCCTCGAACACTCGCTGCTCGAACAGCACAAGGTCGACCTGAGCGAAGTTCTCGAAGAGGAACCGACGGACGGGGGCGGCGTAGTTCGCGTGTAGCAGTTCCGCGGGCAGCACGTAGCCGAGCCGGCCCCCAGCGCGCAGGCTGAGGGCACCGTGGACCGTAAACGCCGCCCACGACGACGCCAGTCCCGAGAGCGCGACCCCGCCGCGGAGAGCCGCGGCACGCGCCTTCGCGCGCGCCTCGCCGGCGAAGTCTTGGAATCGGATGTACGGAGGATTGCCGACGACCGCGGTGTACTGGCCGCTCGCCGGAGTGTCGAAGAAGTCGCTGACGGTCATGACGACCTCGCCGCCCGCTGCCCTGATGCGTCCGGCCCCGTACGCCGCGCTCCACGGATGCAGCTCAACACCGTGCACGATGGGCGTCGACTCGCCGAGCGCGCGCAGTCGCGACACCGCGTGTGCAAGAAACTCGGCATCGCCCGCGGACGGCTCGAGGATCAGATCGCTCGCGTCTCGCACCGCCCAGTTGGCGATAAAAGAAGCGATCACCGGGGGAGTGAAGAACGCTCCGCGCGCCTTCCGAGCTTCGGCGCCGTCGGAGGGGTCGCGCGCGCCGAGGATCACGCACCAATTCTGTCCGACACCGCCCACACCGCGGGGATCGACGCTCCCTAGACCGTGCCGAAATCGATCGATTTCGGGAAGTGAGCAGGCGTCCGCGTGCACAGGCACCGCAAACGGGGTCCGTATCGAAACCCAGTTATGGGA
>NZ_CBDRMG010000019.1:0-40056 GCF_965345035.1 Microbacterium sp. bgisy207 | reverse complement strand
AGCTCCGCCGTCGACGGGCTCCGTCGACGGGCTCAGTCGACGGGCTCAGTCGACGGGCTCAGTCGACAGGGCCGAGCCACGCCGTCGCGACTGTGGAATGCGCCGACTCCGGATCTGAGGGGTGGAACATGCCGGCGAGCACATCGCGGTACAGACGGCCGAGTTCGCTGCCTGTGGAGTAGCTCGAGCCGCCTGCGACAAGGATCGCGTCGTCCACGACCGACTTGGCCATGGTCACCGCTCGATGCTTGATACCCGAGAGCAGCGAGAACCAGCGGGGCCCGTGATCGACGAGGGTGTCGATGTCGTGGCTGAGCACCTCCAGCTGCGGGGGGAGGGCGTCGTACGCGAGCGCCATGTCAGCGATCCGCCACCGGATGTCGGGATCCTTGCTGTAGGCCAGCCCGGTCTTCTTCGATCGGCGTGTGCCTGCCGTCGCGACGGCGACCTCGAGTGCACGCCGGGCGATGCCGGTGTACACGGACGCGAGGAGGATCTCGAAGACACTGAAGATGCCGAACACGAGCGGGTCCGGGTTCGGTCCCGGCGGGAGGCGGCGCACGACCCGATCGGCGGCGGCCCTCGCGCCGTGCAGCTCCGTCGTGCGCGACTGCGTCGCCCTCATACCCAGCGTGTCCCAATCGTCGCGCGTGACGATGCGGCCCGCCTCCTCTTCGGAGCGGGGGATGAACGCGTAGACCATTCGGGGGGCATCCGGTGACGTCGTATCCAGGCCGTGGAGACCCAGCTGCGTCCAGACCGGCGCGAGTGAGGTGAAGATCTTCGTTCCCGTGAAGGTGTACGAGCCGTCGGCGTGAGGGAGCGCATCCGTGTCGCTGCCGAACAGGACCAGGTCGTTGCCGGCCTCGCTGATGCCGAAGGCGAAGATGTCGCCGGCGACCGCGCCCTCGAGGAGGAAGCGCAGATCCTCGATGCCGCGGTCGGCGAGGACCTTCGCCACGCCCGTCCACACGAGGTGCATGTTGACGGCCAGCGCCGTCGCGGGCGCGGCGGTCGCGAGGCGCTGCTGCAGCAGCGAGACCTCGACCAGGCCGAGCCCCGCGCCCCCGAGGTCCTTCGGTGCGAACAGCGCGAGGTACCCGGCGGCGGTGAGGTCGGTGATGTCGTCGTGCGGGAACGTGTTGTCGCGGTCGTGGTGCGCAGCGCGCTCCCGGAACCGTTCCAGCAGGGCATCCGGCAGCACGGATGCGGGGTCGAACGGGGTCGACGCGGCGGTCATGCCAGGGCCTCCCAGAGCTGACGAATCGTCTCCTCGGGTGCGTCGCGGTGCGGTGAGTGCCCGGCGCCGGCCACCACCGACATCGTGAGGGAGGGGCGTGTCATGAGCTGCTGTGCGAGGTCACCGCGAAAGAGGGCATAGACCTCCGGGTCACCGGCGATCACGTGGATGGGCACGTCCAGCGACAACGCGGGAAGACGCACGTCCCATTCCCGATTCTGCTCGCTCGTCTGCTCGACGGCCCAGCGACTCACCTCCTGCATGCTGCGCACCTTGAGTTCGACATCCAGCGGGTGCCATGTGGGGTGCTCGGCGCGCACGGCCTCGGCAGTCGGATCGTCGAACTGGCGCTGCTGACTCTCCCGCACCTGCTCGCGATCGGCTTCGTCGAGGTGGATCGCCGGGTCGATGAGGACGAGGCGGCGGGTCCAGTCGGGCACGGATGCCGCGGCGACGACCGCTGCGGCGCCGCCCAGCGAGTGGCCGATGACCAGATCCCACGGCTCATCGCCGCGCACGCGGCAGGCTCCGAGGTCTGCCGCGTACGCGGCGATGGAGTAGTCGAGAGTGCGCGGCGCGGTGCCATGCCCGCGGAGGTCCACTGCTTCGGCGAACCATCCGCCTTCGCTCAGCGCCACCCCGAACCGCCACATCAGCGCACCGTTGGATCCGAGACCGTGAACGAGCAGCGCGCGGCGCGATGAGGCCGGGTCCCCCCAGCCTTGCCGGGGAAGGGCGACGGATGCGGTCATGATCGTGGGATCCACTCAGCGTTTGCGCGGACCGTAGGACCCGACGGGGATGATCGTGCCGTCGGGGGCGCGCAGCCCGAAGCCGAAGGTGCGATCGAGCGCGATGTGGAGCAGCCAGGCCATGCCGGCCCAGAACAGCGGCAGCCCGATCTCCCGCATTTCCCAGAGGTACGCCATCGATCCGCCGATGAAGAACAGCAGTGCGGGGATCCAGGCCTGGTGCATTCCGTTGTAGAAGGCGACACGCTCCGGTCGCATCACGCCGCGCTCGCCTCCGAAGGCACTGATCAGGGTCATGTCGGGGAGGAGGGCGAACACGACGATGATCCCGGCCGTGACCCAGCCGTGGATGATGCCCTCGAACACCGCGACGATCAGCAACGCGATCGCGAGGAGGGTCCAGGCTAGCCGCGTATAGGTCACGGACTCATCGTAGGCGGACCGACCGGTTCGAGTCCCGCGGGCTCACGTGATGGTCGGCACGGGTTCGGTGTCGGGGATCGGACTCGGGTCCCGGTGGCGCAGGTCGGGGAAGCCCCGGACGAAGACGACCGACACGAGCGCACCGACCGCTGCGAACAGCGCGGCGGCAAGGTATGCGCCTTGGGGGCCCACTCCGTCTACGAGGAAGCCGGCGACAGCCGAGCCCGCGGCGGCACCGATCAGCTGACCCGTGCCGATCCAGCCGTACGCCTCGGCGGTCTCGCTGAACTTCACGCTTGCAGAGGTCATCGCGAAGATCACCGCGAGCGCGGGCGCCACGCCCAGGCCGGCCACGACGAGCGTCGCACCCAGCCACCAGACGTTCAGGGAGATCATCGTCAGGCTCAGCCCGACCGCGACGATCAGCATCCGTCGCGCCATCGCCCACGGCCCGATGGGGATGTGTCCGAAGGAGAGTCCGCCGGCAAGGCTCCCGATCGCGAACACGGCCAGGACGAGCCCTGCTTCGATGCCATCGTGACCGAAGGTGGCGACGACTCCCACCTCGACCGCGGCGCACGCGCCGATCACGAGAAAGCCGATGACGGTGGCCAGCAGAACGGCGGGCTTGCCGAGCACTCGCCCGAAGCTGCGACGGCTGCGCGGGATGCGTACCCGGCCGACTTCGGGGGAGAGGATGAACCACGCTCCGCCGCCGAGCAGCACGATGACGATAAGGGCGAGAGCCTGGACCGTGCCGATCTGCGTGGCCACGAAGGTGATGAGCACGGGCGCGACGACCCAGATGATCTCCTGAAGTGAGGCATCCAGGGAGTAGAGGGGCGTCACCTGCCGCGAGTTGACCATCTTCGGGTAGATCGTGCGGACCGCCGCTTGCACGGGCGGGGTGGACAGGCCCGCGATGAGTCCGAGAATCATGTAGACCGGCAGTGGCAGAGTGAACGCGGCGATGCCGGCGATCGCTGCGGCGCAGATCACGAGCGTGACCGTCAGAACCCGCCGCATGCCCCACAGGCCCATCCACCGGCTGGTGATCGGGCCTGCGACGGCCTGACCGACCGAGGTGGCCGCCAGCACGAGTCCGGCCGATCCATAGGAGCCGGTGACCTGCTCGATGTGCAGCAGGATCGCGAGGCTTGTCATCCCATTCGGGAAGCGTGCCGTCAACTGAGCGGCGATGATGCGCGCGACCCCCGGAGTGCGCAGCAGTTCTCCATAACCCGCCACCCTCCTACGGTAGTCGCGGCGGGCGCGTTCGGCGATATCAGGACGGTTGCGTGCGTCGCCGTGTCGGGGGGCTGCGCGACACGCCGCGACACGCCGTGCGTGCAATCCACAGACGAATTCGATGTCGGTGGATCGGCGTAGCGTCGCGCTGTGGACGGATGGCGGATGAAGAGCTCGTGAGCCGCGAGATTTCAGGCTTCTCCCAGTTTTCGCGAAGTGCCGAACCTGTGGATGAAACCGTGGACAACCAGCGTTGTATCTGAGGAGAGCGGTGGAAAACTACACGAATGTAACTACTACCCCTTGTGGTGCTATCTGATGTCGGCACCCATATGTAGTATTGGACTCCCGGCGGGGGACTGCCGGTCGGACGAAGGATTTTGAGGGGACAACGGATCAGCATGGCCATCACGGTGTACACCAAGCCCGCATGCGTGCAGTGCACGGCGACCTATCGCGCACTGGACTCGAAGGGCATCGATTACGAGGTTCTCGACCTCTCGCAGGACCCGGCGGCGCTCGAGCAGGTCAAGGCGCTCGGTTACCTCCAGGCTCCGGTCGTCATCACGGATGAGGACCACTGGTCGGGCTTCCGTCCCGACAAGATCGACGAGCTCGCCTCGCGCCTGGCCTGAGTCATGAGCACGGCGGTCGCGACCGAGACGCCGTTGCTCGTCTACTTCTCGAGCGTGTCCCAGAACACGGCGCGCTTCATCGAGAAGTTGGGAATGCGCGCCGAACGCATTCCGCTCTTCGCCTCCGAGCCGATGCTCCTCGTCGACGAGCCCTTCGTTCTGGTCACCCCCACCTACGGGGGAGGCCAGGGCCGGGGAGAGGAGCGGGGCGCGGTCCCCAAGCAGGTCATCCGGTTCCTCAACGTCGAGCAGAACCGCAACCTGATCCGCGGTGTCATCGCCGCGGGAAACACCAACTTCGGCGACGCATTCTGCGCCGCCGGCGACATCATCAGCCGCAAGTGTCACGTGCCGCACTTGTACCGGCTCGAACTGTTCGGCACATCAGAAGACGTCACCCGCGTGAGCGAAGGATTGGAACGATGGTGGAAGCTGCAGTGACAGACATGGCATTCAAGACGGAGCCCCGCTTCGAGGGGCTCGACTACCACGCCCTCAATGCGATGCTGAACCTGTACGGTCCGAACGGCGAGATCCAGTTCGACGCCGACAAGCGGGCCGCGCGCGAGTACTTCTTGCAGCACGTCAACCAGAACACGGTCTTCTTCCACTCGCTCAAGGAGAAGCTCGACTACCTGGTCGACAAGCAGTACTACGAGCCCGCCGTGCTCGAGAAGTACTCGTTCGAGTTCATCTCATCACTGCACGACCGGGCGTTCGAGAAGAAGTTCCGCTTCGAGACGTTCCTCGGGGCGTTCAAGTACTACACGAGCTACACACTCAAGACCTTCGACGGCAAGCGCTACCTCGAGCGGTTCGAGGACCGCGTCGTCATGACCGCTCTGGGACTGGCCGACGGCGACGAGGCACTTGCCACCGAACTGGTCGACGAGATCATCTCGGGCCGCTTCCAGCCGGCGACCCCGACGTTCCTGAACACCGGCAAGGCGCAGCGCGGCGAGCTCGTCTCGTGCTTCCTGCTGCGCATCGAAGACAACATGGAGTCGATCGCTCGCGGCATCAACTCCGCGCTACAGCTGAGCAAGCGCGGCGGCGGTGTCGCGCTGCTGCTGTCGAACATCCGTGAGTCCGGCGCCCCGATCAAGCAGATCGAGAACCAGTCCAGCGGCATCATCCCGGTCATGAAGCTGCTCGAAGACAGCTTCAGCTATGCCAACCAGCTCGGCGCCCGCCAGGGTGCCGGTGCCGTCTACCTCAGCGCGCACCACCCCGACATCCTGCGGTTCCTGGACACCAAGCGTGAGAACGCCGACGAGAAGATCCGCATCAAGACGCTCTCGCTGGGCGTCGTCGTGCCCGACATCACGTTCGAGCTGGCCAAGAACGGCGAGGACATGTACCTCTTCTCGCCCTACGACGTCGAGCGCGTCTACGGCGTGCCCTTCGGCGACATCTCGGTCACCGAGAAGTACCGCGAAATGGTCGATGACCCGCGCATCAAGAAGACCAAGATCAACGCGCGCGAGTTCTTCCAGACCCTCGCCGAGATCCAGTTCGAGTCCGGCTACCCGTACATCATGTTCGAGGACACCGTGAACCGGGCCAACCCCATCAAGGGTCGGATCAACATGTCCAACCTGTGCAGCGAGATCCTGCAGGTCAACACCCCGACGACCTACCACGAGGACCTCTCGTACGACCAGATCGGCAAGGACATCTCCTGCAACCTGGGCTCGATGAACATCGCGCTCGCGATGGACGGCGGCGACCTCGGCAAGACCGTCGAGACCGCCATTCGCGCCCTCACCGCCGTCAGCGACCAGAGCCACATCTCGTCGGTGCGCTCGATCGAGGATGGCAACGACCGGTCGCATGCGATCGGCCTCGGGCAGATGAACCTGCATGGGTACCTTGCTCGCGAGCACATCTACTACGGCTCCGAAGAGGGCCTGGACTTCACGAACATCTACTTCTACACGGTGCTCTACCATGCGCTGCGGGCGTCGAACCGCCTCGCGATCGAGCGCGGCACGGCCTTCGACGGCTTCGCCGACTCGACGTACGCGTCCGGGGAGTTCTTCGACAAGTACCTCGAGCAGGAGTGGGTCCCGCAGACCGAGAAGGTCAAGGAGCTCTTCGCTGGGCATCACATCCCGACGCAGGACGACTGGCGGGCGCTCAAGGCCAGCATCCAGGAGCACGGCATCTACAACCAGAACCTGCAGGCGGTGCCGCCGACCGGCTCGATCTCGTACATCAACAACTCGACGAGCTCGATCCACCCGATCGCCTCGAAGATCGAGATCCGCAAGGAAGGCAAGCTCGGCCGCGTCTACTACCCGGCGCCGTTCATGACCAACGACAACCTGGAGTACTACCAGGATGCGTACGAGATCGGCTACGAGAAGGTCATCGACACCTACGCCGTCGCCACCCAGCACGTCGACCAGGGCCTGTCGCTCACGTTGTTCTTCAAGGACACCGCGACCACGCGCGACATCAACCGGGCGCAGATCTACGCCTGGAAGAAGGGCATCAAGACCATCTACTACATCCGCCTGCGCCAGATGGCCCTCGAGGGAACCAACCTGAGCGAGTGCGTCAGCTGCATGCTCTGAGCAGGCGCCACCGAATCCGCGAGAAAGAACGATCATGAGCACGAAGCTGAAGCTGATCGACCACGTTCAGGCGATCAACTGGAACCGCATCCAGGACGACAAGGACCTCGAGGTCTGGAACCGTCTCGTGAACAACTTCTGGCTGCCTGAGAAGGTGCCGCTGTCCAACGACGTCCAGTCGTGGAACACCCTGACTCCCGAGGAGCAGACCCTCACGATGCGGGTGTTCACGGGGCTCACCCTCCTCGACACCATCCAGGGCACGGTCGGCGCGGTCTCGCTCATTCCTGACGCGATCACGCCGCACGAAGAGGCTGTCTACACGAACATCGCGTTCATGGAGTCGGTGCACGCCAAGAGCTACTCGTCGATCTTCTCCACGCTGTGCTCGACGAAGGAGATCGACGAGGCGTTCCGCTGGTCTGTCGAGAACGAGAACCTGCAGCGCAAGGCGCAGATCGTCATGGAGTACTACCGCGGCGACGAGCCACTCAAGCGCAAGGTCGCCTCGACTCTGCTCGAGTCGTTCCTCTTCTACTCGGGCTTCTACCTGCCGATGCACTGGTCGAGCCGTGCGAAGCTCACCAACACCGCCGATCTCATCCGCCTCATCATCCGTGACGAGGCAGTGCACGGGTACTACATCGGCTACAAGTTCCAGAAGGGACTCGAGCAGGTCGACGAGGCCAAGCGCCAGGACATCAAGGACTACACGTTCTCGTTGTTGTACGAGCTTTACGACAACGAAGTGCAGTACACGCAGGACCTCTACGATGGCGTCGGGCTGACCGAGGACGTCAAGAAGTTCCTGCACTACAACGCCAACAAGGCGCTCATGAACCTCGGCTACGAGGCGATGTTCCCCGAGTCGGTCACGAACGTGAACCCCGCGATCCTGTCGGCCCTGTCGCCGAACGCAGATGAGAACCACGACTTCTTCTCGGGCTCGGGTTCCTCGTACGTCATCGGCAAGGCTGTCGCCACGGAGGATGAGGACTGGGACTTCTAGATCCTCGGTCGACCCCCTCCAGCGCCCGTATCGCAGCGACGAGATGCTTCGCGCTCAGATAGGCGCGATGCGCGAGATGTACATCACGGCGTTCGGTGCGGATGCCTATCCGCCCGCGCCTGACGCGCACCACTCCACGGTGCCGTTCGCAGCGGAGGAGCCGTTCGCAGCGGAGCAGCTGATTATCGACGTGGTCCGGGGTGCGCTTCGGCCGCCGCGTGGCCGGCTTGCAGGGCGCGGACCACAGCGGTGCGGGCTGAGTCCCGCCCTCAGCGACGTGTCGAGGCCGTGACCGTGAACTTCGGGGTGCGGGCGATCTGACGGGTCGGGCCGACGAGCTTCTCGAGAGACAGGCGGTAGCGCAGGGCCGAGTTCCAGACGGCCCACAGTTCGCCGCCCGGGCGCAGGACGCGCGCCGCATCCGCGAAAAGGTGGCGCGCGATGGTCTCGTCGATCGTTGCGCCCCGATGAAACGGCGGGTTCAGGGCGATGAACGATGCGCTCGCGTCGGGCAGGGTCGACAGGGCATCATCGCGAACCACCGTCATCCGGTCGGCGATCCCGTTCGCTGCCGCGGTCGCGCGAGCCGAAGCGACGGCGGCGGCCGACTCGTCGGACGCGTACACGCGCAGCTCCGGATGCCGCAGGGCCAGCGTCGCCCCGACGACGCCGTTGCCGCACGCCAGGTCGATCGCCGGCTCATCCGCCTGCCCGGGAATCGTCTCGGGCAGATGCTCGAGCAGCAGGCGCGTCCCGATGTCGAGCGTCGCACCCGCGAACACGCCCCCGAAGGCGCGGACCTCGACATCCGTGCCACCAATGCGCAGCCGCGCCGCGGACGGCTCGGGATCGCGCCCGTCGTGCGGCCCCCGCGCGATGAGCACCCGCGACTTCTGCCGGGCGTGCGAGACATCCACGGTGTCGAAGCGTTCACGCAGCACATCGTTCATCCCGAGGCTCATGTGCTTGATCCGCCCGCCCGCGAACACCACGACATCGGGCGCCGCGTGCGCGGCGATAAGGCCCGCGATATCGCGCAGCGCGTCGAGTGAACGCGGCAGCCGGAGCAGCACGACCCGCGCGCCGCGCACCACCTCCGCATCGAGGGGGAGCGAGGCGACGGATGCCTCGAGGCCGGTCGACCGTGCGTTCGCGGCGAGGGCGCGCTCGCCGTCGAGAGAGTCTTGATGGACGCGGACGACACCATCGGTGGCATCGCTCGCGCACGCGAGGGTCAGCGCGCCGAACGTGTCGCCGATGACGGCGATCTCGCGCCGCACGACGTCCCGCCGCGCCTGCGCCGACTCATCGAGGAGCAGGCGATCCGCCGCGTCGTGTGCGCGGTGGTCAGGGTCGCCGGCATCGGGGAAGGGGCGAAGAGCGTCGAGGTCCAGGGTCACCGGATCCACGCTATCCCGCGCGGCGCCGGGGCGGCGCAGCATCCGTAGGCTGGCACCGTGACCTCTCGTGCCCCGAACCCGCTGGTCTGTCCGACCTGCGGCGACCCGCTGCGGTTCGAGATCCTCGATGACGAGAGGTTTCTCGTGGCGTGGTCGTGCGTGACCTGCGGTCTCATCCGCACGACGGAGCCCGTGTAGCCAGGTCGCCCCGACCTCGTGCCAGAGTGGAACCGTCCGGTGCTCGGCGACTGAGGATGACGAAGGGACCACGGATGACCGTGCAGGAGTCGTATCGCGCGAAGCTCGTGTCGGCGGCGGATGCGGCAGCAGCCGTCCCCTCGGGCACGCAGGTGCTCGTCGCGATGGGACTCGGGGCCCCTCCCGGCATCCTGGGCGCGCTTGCCGACCGCATCCGTGCCGACGACCTCGTCGATCTCGACCTGTACTACGGGATCGGGGGCGACGCGATCGGGTCGACGATTCTGCAGCCCGGAGTGATCGAGAAGGTCCACGCCCATACGTTTTTCGTGGCAGGTCTCGACCACCACATCATCGCCGACCCCGGTCTCGCCGAGCGAGCAACCCTTGACTTCATACCGGTGAACTTCTCGCACCTGCCGCGAGTGATCACCGAACGCCTCGACATCGACACCTTCGTGGTGCAAGTAAGCCCGATGGATGCGAGCGGGCACTTCTCGTTCGGGGTCGCGAACGACTATGCGACAGTCGCCGCACGGGCATGCCGTCGGCTGATCGTCGAGGTCAACCCGCACATGCCCCGCGTCTTCGGGGAGTCGGTGCTGCACATCGATGAGGTCCACGCCGTCGTCGAGCACGCGTCGCCGCTGCCGGAGGCGGTCGAGGCGCCGCCGACTGCGGCGGACCGGAGGATCGCCGAACTGGTCGCCGCCCACATCCCCGACGGGGCGACGCTGCAGATCGGTGCCGGGCGCGTTCCCGCGGCCGTCGCGGCGGCCCTGGGCGGGCACCGGGACCTCGGCATCCACTCGGCCCTGTTCTCGTCGGTCTTCGTGCCGCTTATTGAGGCGGGCGTGATCACGGGGAGCAAGAAGACGCTGCATCCGCGCCGCCACGTGTGGACCTCAGCCGTAGGGGATGCGCGCACGTACGCGTTCATGAACGACAACCCGTCGATGGTGAGCTTCCGCGCCGACTACGTGAACAACCCGCAGGTGATCGCCCAGAACGACGCGATGATCTCGGTCAACGCGGCGATCCAGGTCGACCTCTACGGGCAGGTCAACGCCGAGATGATCGGCGGACTGCAGTACTCGGGTTCGGGCGGTCAGTTCGATTTCGTGACGGGGGCGGCGGCCTCGCGCGGCGGCAAGTCGTTCGTCGTGCTCCCGTCGACGGCCAAGGGCGGGGCGATCTCGACGATCGTGCCACGCGTGGACATCGTCACGGACGAGCGGATGGATGTCGAACACGTCGCGACCGAACACGGCGTCGTCAATCTGCGAGGCCTGTCGACGCGGGAACGGGCACTGGCACTGATCTCGCTGGCCGACGACGTCCACAAGGCCGCGTTGATCGAGGCGGCCAAGGCGCAGCGGCTGATCGGGTGAGGGCTCCTCACCGATGATGGCGGTGCCCGGAGCCTGACGCGATCGGGTGCGGACCCGAGATGGTCGGCGCCGGAAGGGAGATGAACGCGTGGATCTCCTCCAACACGTCGGTGAGGCGCTCGACGGCTGACTGCAGATTGTCGATGGCCCGCAGGGTGGGGTCGTCGGGGTAGCTCTGCTGGGCCTCGTGGAGTTCCGCGAGGGCCCTACTGAGGTCCTTCCGGATGTTGTACAGCGAGGTATCCATTCCCCGATGATGGCACGGGGTACGGCGGGTCACGTAGCGTTTGGGTACCTCTCCGCGCCGCCGAGCGCGTGTCCTGGCCATTCCCGCACCATGGATAGGAGGGGGTGCGGGCTACCATGAGGGATCAGGCTTCCCGCAGAAGGAGATCCCGTGGCAGCTCAGCAACGACGGTTCAGTCCGGTCATCGCGCTGCTGACCATGTCGAGCATCTGGGAGGCGCAGCTCGGGGCAGTGCTGAAGGACCTCGGGCTGACGACTCGCAAGTACGCCCTGCTCGGCCACATCTACGGGATGCCGGGGATCTCGTTCAGCGAACTGGCGAGGCGCTCGCAGATCACCGTGCAGACGGCGCATACCGCGGTACGCACCCTGGTCGACGAGGGCTTCGTACACGATTCCACGGCGCACGCCGGGTCGGCGTCCGAGTTGCGTGTCACTGAGAAGGGTGACTGGGCTCTCGCCGAGGCCGAGAAGCGACTCCGCGCGCTGGACCGGGAACTGTCCAAGGGTGCTCCCGAACTGTCGCAGGCACTGCGCGGCCTGCACGAGGAGCCCGTCGAAGTCCACCCGGCCGCCGGGCGCCGCACGGCATGACGTTGCTGCGGTGGTTGCTGGCGGGTCTGCTCGTGGCCGCCGGCGTCTCCCACCTCACGTGGGGCAGGCGCGGCTACCGCATCGTCGTGCCGGACTGGGCGACACGGATGCTGCACACCGACAAGGACGCGATCGTCGTGGGCTCGGGCGCCGTCGAGATCGCCCTGGGCGCCGGGCTCGTCATCTTTCCTCGCGAACGAGGGCGCCTGGGCGCTGCGATCGCCGCCTTCTTTGTCGCGGTCTTCCCCGGCAACGTCCACCAGTGGCGCACGGGGCGGTCGGCGCCGCTGCTGGACACCGACACGCGCCGCTTCGCCAGGCTCCTCCTCCAGCCGTTGCTGGTGGTGTGGGCGCTCGCGGTGGCGCTCTCTCCCGAACGCTGACGCTCGGTTCAGCCGTCGCGCCAGCGTCAACGTCGTTGACATTGCGAAGCGCCCGGGCTTGGCTGGGCGCATGCGAACAGTGCTGAGGTGGATGCTTGCCGGGGCGATGGTCTTCGCAGGGGTGATGCACCTGACGGTGGCGCGCAAGGAGTTCCGGGCGCAGGTACCGCCGTGGGCGGTCGAGCTCTCGCCGCTGGACGAAGATGCGATCGTCGTGGCATCCGGCGTGGTCGAGGTGATGCTGGGCACCGCCCTGGTGGCGCTGCCGAAGGAACGTCGCCGGGTCGGCGCGATCCTCGCGGCCTTCTTCATCGCGATCTTTCCCGGCAATATCTCGCAATACCTCGAGAAACGCGACGGGTTCGGACTCGACACCGACACGAAGCGCATGGCGCGGCTCTTCTTCCAGCCCGTGCTCGTGGCGTGGGCGTGGTGGTCGACGCGTCGGTGACCGCATCCGTCCCTCGGGATCGCCCCGATGTGGACGGCGCGCGGCCGGCCCGCAGCAATGTCGGAACCCCCTCCTAGTGTTGCGACATGGAGCAGTTCGGGTGCGCGGCGATCGCCGACGATATCGCGGGGGACGATGACGTCCTTCGCGAGACGGACATGATGCCCGAGGCTTCGGGCTGTGCTCCTGAGCCGCCGGATGCGGTCGCCCTCGTGATGGAGGTCGCTGACCTCGAGGCGGTGTTCGCTGCGCAGCGGTTGGCCCGCATCGACCACCTGCGGCGGGAGGCTCTCGACGACGTGACACGCTACGGCGGCGGCTCACGAGAGCTCATCGAGCGATCCGTGCGCTTGGAGCTGGCTACCGCCCTCCGGATCACAGAGAGCCAGGCCGGCATGCTGCTCTACCGCGCCGAGGTTCTCGTTCACGACTTTCCGAGTGTCTGGGATTCGCTGGCTCACGCTCGGATGACCGAGCGCCACGCGACGATCATCGTCGACGAGCTCGCGCCCCTGGACCGCGAGGTTGCGGGACGGCTTGTCGAGAACGTGCGCGAGCTGGCGGAGTCGCTTGCGGTCGGTCCGTTTCGGCGGGCACTGCGGCGCCTGATCGATCGCGAGCTCGCGCCCACCCTCTCGGTCCGCCACGAGCACGCCATCCGACGTCGGCGGGTCGTTATCGAGCCGGATGCCGACGGGATGTCCTGGCTGCATGCACTGCTGCCCTCGGTCGAAGCGCACGCGATCCAGGCTCGGCTCACGGCCATGGGGAAGGTGTTGCTCGGGGCACGGGCCGACGGCACCTCGGGGGATCGCCCGGGAGGGGTCACGCCCCACGGAGGATCCGCAGGCGACGAGCGGTCGCTCGACGAGGTTCGCGCCGACCTGCTCTGCGACCTCTTGATCGATGGTGTCACTCCCGCCCACCCGAGCGAGGTCCGAGGCATCCGTCCGACGGTCGTGGTCACCGTCCCCGCTCTGGCGCTGCTCGGTGCCTCTGACGCCGGCGCGCAGGAGCCCGCGGTGGTGGAGGGCATCGGTCCCATACCAATGGAACGGGCGCGGGAACTCGCCGGTGCCGCGACCTCATGGATCAGGGTGCTGACCCACCCTGAGACCGGTGTCGTCGTGTCGGTCGGGAGGACTCGATATCGGCCGCCGCCAGAGATGGTGGCGCTGACGAAGTGGCGGGCGGAGAGGTGTATGGGGCCGGGATGCGGAATCCCCGCCTCCCGATGCCAGATCGATCACACCCTCGCGTGGGAACACGGCGGCGAGACATCCGTCACGAACAGTGCCCCGCTGTGCCAGGGGCACCATACCGTCAAACACCACGGCGGGTGGCGGGTGATGCAGACCGGCGACGGATCGTTGCGGTGGACCTCTCCGAGCGGGCGGCACTACACCGTAGCGCCGGAACGCCGGCTCCCCGTATTCCGCGCGGCCGCTACCGTCGCCTGACTGCGCTCCCCGAGCGCCCCGCGCGGGCTCGAGCAGCTGTCGGCACGCCCGCGATCAGCTCGCCTCGCCCGGATAACGCACGCCGATCTGAGCGCGAAGCTCGTCGAGCACGTGCATGATGGCCACCGTCTGGTCCAGTGGCAAGAGGTCGCTGTCTGTCTTGCCCTCTGCGAGCAAGCGTTCCGCGGCGAGGGCTTGGTACTGCATGCCCCGTCCCTGGATGTCGCTGCGGTACTCCTCGAGCACCGTTCCGTCCGGAGCCGCGACCCGGAAGGAGGTCGGCGTGTACCAGACACGATCGATGTCGATGCGTGCATCGGTGCCCAGAATGTGCGCGGTGTTGGGTCCGACAGCTCGCGAGGTCGACACGGAGGTCGAGATTGCGCCGTCCGCGTGCGTGAAGATCGTCGCGACCTCGTTGTCGGCGCCGGTCTCGCCGAGCCGTCCGCGGGCAGTCACCGTGACCGGGGCGCCGAGGATGTCCCAGGCGAAAGACACCGGGTAGATTCCGAGATCGAGCAGCGAACCGCCGCCGAGCGCAAGCGCGTTCAGCCGGTGCCCGGGGTCACTGGATATCCGCTGGGTGTGATCGGCGAACACGGCGCGGACCTCGCCCAGACTCCCGGACCGCACGATCTCGCGAATCCGGACCATGTGCGGAAGGTACCGGGTCCACATCGCCTCCATCGCCAGCAGCCCGCGGGCGCGCGCGACCTCGCGCACGCGCTCTGCCTCGGCGCCGGTGAGCGTGAACGGCTTCTCGACGAGCACGTGCTTGCCGGCCTCCAGGGCGAGCACCGCGTTGTCGGCGTGCATCGGATGCGGCGTGGCGACGTAGACGATGTCGACGTCGGGGTCGGCGACGAGCTCCTCGTAGGACCCGTGCGCGTGCGGGATCTCGAACTGCGCGGCGAACTCCCGCGAGGCCTCCGGGCGCCGCGACCCGACGGCCGAAACCGTCAAGCCCGCGGTACGCAGGTCGCTCGTGAAGGCGTGTGCGATACCGCCGGTCGCCAGAATTCCCCAACGCAGTCCTGTCATACCTCGAGCGTACTCACGATGGCCTGCGGTCAATGCACGGTATCCCGGACGGCGTCTGGGCACCTGTCGCGGGTAGCCTCGAAGAATGAGCACCGCACTGGATCGCTTCCGGGAACTGCTGTCCATCCCCACGGTGTCGTACGCCGACGAGTCGCGCATGGACGCCGCGGCCTTCGAGCGGTTCCACCGTGCGCTCGAGCGCCTCTACCCGCAGATCCACGAGCGGCTCGAACGCGACGTCATCGCTGGGCATTCGCTGCTGTACCGGTGGCCGGGCACCTCGTCGGAGGATCCTCTCGTGCTCATGGCGCACATGGACGTGGTTCCTGTCGTCGACGACGAGTGGGAGCATCCGCCGTTCGCCGCCGAGATCGTGGGTGAGGGCCAGGATGCCGAGATCCACGCCCGTGGTGCGATCGACGACAAGGGTGCGCTCGTGGCGATCCTCGAAGCCGTCGAAGCGCTCCTGGCCGAGGGCTTCACTCCCGCGCGAGACATCTATCTCTCCTTCGGTCACAACGAGGAGACGGCGGGCGACGGCGCCCGCGCGATCGTCGCCCACCTGTCGGAGCGCGGCGTCCATCCAGGACTCGTGCTCGACGAAGGCGGGGCCGTCGTCGAGGGCATCATCCCCGGCATCGACGTCCCGACGGCGATGGTCGGTGTCGCCGAGCGCGGCGTCATGACGCTCGTGATGACCGTCCGGGAGCAGGGCGGCCACGCCTCGACGCCGCCCGCGATGCCGGCCACAGCGCGCCTTGCCCGGGCGATCGACCGGCTGCGACGCAGGCCGTTTCCGACCCGCCTGGCACCGCCGGTGCGCGCGATGCTGGCCACCCTCTCGCCGCACGCTCCTGAGCCGCTGCGCACTCTGTTCCGCCGGGGCGAGATCACGGGCCCGCTGCTGGCCGGCGCTTTCGCCCTGGGCGGTCCCGAGACCAACGCAATGGTGCGCACGACCGCGGTCGTGACCGAGCTCAGCGGTGCACCGGGTGAGAACGTCCTGGCGACCACGGCGAAAGCATCCGTCAACATCCGCTTGCTCACCGGCGACACGATCGACAGTGCCACCGCGCACGTGCGGCGAGCCATCGCCGACGACCGGGTGGAACTCGAGGTGCGACATGCCTCGAATCCCTCGCCGGTCTCGCCGTGGCGGGGGGAGCCGTGGCGGCGGATCGCCGGCGCGGTCGTCTCGACGCTCGGGGCAGACATCGTGACGACGCCCTACGTGCAGTTGGGTGCCAGCGACAGTCGGTGGTTCACCGCCATCAGCGACAACGTATACCGCTTCACGCCGTTCCACCTCACGCGGTCCGAGCGCGACGCCCTCCACTCGCACAACGAGCGGATCCGCGTCGACGTCTGGTTGCGTGGCATCGGCTTCTACCGCGCGCTCATCGTGGCGTCTTAGCCCAGCGCCTGCGCGAGATCCGCGATGAGGTCGGTCGGGTCCTCGAGCCCGATCGAGAGACGGATGGTGCGCGGTGAGATCCCCGCCTCACGCAGCTGGGTCGGTGTGAGGTGCAGGTGCGTCATGGACGCCGGATGGTTGACCATGCTCCGCGCGTCGCCGATGTTGGCGACCAGTCGGATGACGCGAAGCGCGTCGATGACCCGTTCGACGCGTCGGTCATCGACCTCGGCGTCACCCGTGCCGGCGAGATCGAACGAGAAGACCGACGAGGCGCCGCGCGGCAGATAGCGTTGAGCCGTCACGTGCCAGGGGCTCGACGCCAGCCCCGGATGCCAGACGCGCTCGACCTCGGAGTGTTGCTCGAGGAACCGCGCGACGGCCAGTGCGCTCTCGGAGTGGCGCTGCATTCGCAGATCGAGCGTCTCGAGGCCCTGGAGCAACTGGAACGACGACCACGCCGGCAGCGTCGTGCCGAAGTCGTGCACGAATCGCGTCTTGATGTACACCGTCAGCGCGAGTCCCTGCTCGCCGAAGCGGTCCCACAACACGAGGTCGCCGAATCGAGGATACGGTGTCGTGAACTGAGGCCAGCGATCGGGATCGGCACCGAAATCGAAGGACCCGATGTCGACGACGACGCCTCCGAGTGCCACACCGTGCCCGCCGATGTACTTCGTGGCGGAGTGGATGACGATGTCGGCCCCGTGCTCTCCGGGGCGCACGAGATAGGGCGAGGCCACCGTGTTGTCGACGACGAGCGGCACCCCCGCGGCGTGCGCGATGTCGGCGACGGCACGGATGTCGAGGACCGTCGCCAGCGGGTTGGTGATGGTCTCGGCGAACAGGGCGCGGGTCCGGGGACGTACCGCGTCGCGCCAGGCATCCGGGTCGTCCTGGTCGACGTAGGTGACCTCGATCCCGAGGCTCCCCAGCGAGTCCGAGAGCAGATCGACGGTGCCGCCGTACAGCTGCCGGGCGGCGACGACGTGGTCGCCCGCCGAGGCCAGAGCGAGGATCGCCGCCGCTGCGGCGGCCTGGCCGGAGGCGACCGCGACGGCTGCGCGCCCGCCCTCGAGGGCTGCGACACGCTGTTCGAGCACCGCCTGCGTGGGATTCGCGTTGCGGCTGTAGACATTGCCGAGGCTGCGCAGCGCGAACACGTCGCGTGCCTGGGCGAGCGAGGGGAATTCGTAGCCGTTGGACTGGTAGATCGGGACGACGGCGGTGTTCTGGGCGATGCCGGGGGCATAGCCGGCCTGCACCTGTGCTGTCGCGAACGCCGCATCGGGGCCGGGCGCAGGAGTCGTCATCCTGCCATCGTCACACGCCGGGGCCCCTGTCCGCGCGCCGTGTGTCACTGCGTGACGGACTCACCGGAGTGCCTTCGTGATCCGTTGCAGCGACACGGGTTCGGCAGTGCCCAGTTGCTGAGCGAACAGACTCACGCGGTACTCCTCGAGCAACCACCGCACCGTCCGCAGTGCCGGGGAGGCATCCGGGGCGGGCGGGACCGTCCCTCCCGCGTCGCGGTACGCGGCCGCCGCTCGCTCGAACTCGGTGAGTCGCTGGCGGTCACGCCCCGGGTTCTCGGTCAGCCCCGCGACCCGGGCCGCGGCGGCGGACAGGTAGCGCGGATAGTGCGCGAGTCGTGACAGACCGACGGCGCGCACAAATCTCGGGAACACGAGTCCTGACAGTTGCGCCCGCAGATCCGTCACGGCCGCCAGGAGCGTCATGGCATTCAGCTGCTTCATGGCGCGTTCCACCTCGCGCTGGGCGGTGAGGATGCGGGCCACCAGCGACACGGCGGCGAACAGCGAGTCGGTGATCTCGGCCGAGAACGCATCGCGCGCCGCGTCGAAGGCGGCGCGGCTGCGAAGGGAGCCGCCGATACGGTCGAGGACGGTGTCGGCGACGGCGACTCGACAATCCTCGACCAGCGCACGAGCCGAGGGATAGGGCGACGCGGCCAGCGCGAGCTTCTCGGCCGAGGTCAGGTGGTCCAGCACGTACCCGGCCGGTGAGGGAACGGTCAGCAGCAGGAGTCGCCGCACTCCGTGTCGGGTCGCCTCGGCGGCGGCATCCGGGGTGGCTTCGATCCGCACCGCGACGCTGTCGCGCTCGTCGATGAGAGCCGGGTAGCCGCGGACCACGCCGCCGGCCACGCGGGTGTCGACGACTTCGGGGAGGTCGCCGATGCTCCAATCCGTCAGGCCGTCGCTTTCGCGGAAGGTGTCCGATGCTCCCGGCGCCTGCGGCCGAGCGGCCGCCATCGGGGCGCGAGCCGGTTTCGTCAGCGACGAGGCGACGGCACCGCGGGCCTCCCCCGCGAGGCGCTGCTGCAGTTCGGTGAGGTCGCGGCCGCTGCCGAGAGCACGGCCGCGCTGGTCGACCACGCGGAAGACGATCCCGAGGTGGGGTGGCACGCGGTCGAGGTCGAAGTCGGCTGCGGTGACCGGTTGGTGCGCGACCCGCTGGATACGGGCGGCCAGGGCTTCGCGCAGCGTCGTGCGGGGGAGTCCCGCGTGGTCTTCCGGGCCCTCTCCGGCAAGGTCCGCGGACAGCTTCGCGGCCCAGTCGGCAGCCGGGACGACATGTCGTCGCACCGACTTGGGAAGTGCGCGGATCAGCGCGGCGATGAGTTCGTCTCTCATGCCCGGCACCTGCCAGTCGAATCCGGTGTCACGCAGGCCCGCCAGCAGCGCAAGGGGAACGACCGCGTTGACGCCGTCGTCGGGGGCGCCCGGTTCGAACCGGTATGCCAGGGAGATCACCTGATCGCCCTGAGTCCATCGGGACGGATACTCGTCGCCGGTGGCGCTTCGCCCGCCATCGAGCAGGTCGGCTTCCGACATGTCGAGCAGCCGCGGCGAGCGCCCGGACGCCTCTTGCCACCACGTCTCGAAGGAGCGCACGTCGAACACCTCGCGGGGGATCCGTGCGTCGTAGAACGCGAACACCGCTTCGTCCCCGGCGAGGATGTCGCGGCGCCGCTCGCGTTCTTCGAGCTTCTCGAGCCGGCGCCGCAGGTCGGCGTTGCGACGGTCGAAGGCCGTGAGCCGCTTGTCGAGCGCGCCCACCTCCCACTCACCGTCGACGAGCGCGTGCCTGATGAACAGTTCACGCGCGAGGGGACGATCGAAGCGCGCGAGCTGAACGCGTCGCTTCCGGACGATCTCCACCCCGAACAGGGTCACCTTCTCGTACGCCGACGCCGCCCCGGCAGATCGTGACCAGTGCGGCTCACCGAGCTGACGATGCGCAAGATCGCCGGCGAGATCCTCGGCCCACTCCGGATCGATAGCGGCCACCGTCCGAGCGAACAGACGCGATGTCTCGACGAGCTCGGCGGCCATCACCGCATCCGGGCTCTTCTTGCGCAGTCCCGAACCGGGGAAGATCGCGAAGCGGGCGCCACGGGCCCCCCGGTATTCCGCGGAGGGCCTGCGCCGGGCACCGGAGGTGGCACCGCGCGTTGCGGCTGTCGCGCGCTCGTCGAGGATGCCGATCTGGGAGAGCAGACCCGACAGGATGGCGCGATGGACGGCGTCAGGGTCGGCATCGACCCGGGCTTTCGCGCGTCGCACCCCCATGAGCTCGGCGAGCTGACGGTGCACGTCGACCCATTCGCGAACGCGCACATAGTTGAGGTGCTCCG
This sequence comes from Microbacterium sp. bgisy207, assembly GCF_965345035.1. GTDB lineage: Bacteria > Actinomycetota > Actinomycetes > Actinomycetales > Microbacteriaceae > Microbacterium. The sequence continues at coordinate 19,930 of NZ_CBDRMG010000019.1, read as the reverse complement.
CCCGGCACAGGCGCCGGAACGCACTCGACCCGAGCTCGGCCTGCTTCTCCTGCAGGTAGTTCCACACCCCGAGGAGGGAGAGGAAATCGCTGGTCGGGTCGGTGAAACGGGCGTGGAGGCGGTCCGCCTGCTCGCGCTGATCCTCGGGACGTTCTCGGACGTCTTGGATCGACAGGCCCGCGACGATCGGAAGCACGCTGGGGAGCACGTCGCGCTTGCGGGCCTCGACGAGCATTCGCGCCAGTCGCGGATCTATCGGAAGCCGCGCGAGTTCACGTCCGACCTTCGTGAGCCGGGACTCGCTGACGGCGCCCAACTCGAGAAGCAGTTCCATCGCGGCCTTGACACCGCGGGAGTCCGGCGGGGTGAGGAACGGGAACGCGGCGACATCCCCGATGCCGAGCGCCATCATCTGCAGAACGACGGCCGCGAGGTTGGTGCGCAGCACCTCGGGTTCGGTGAACTCGGGACGCCCCGCGAAGTCCTCCTCACTGTAGAGGCGGATCGCAATACCGGGCGCGGTTCGGCCCGCGCGTCCCGAGCGTTGCTGCGCCGAGGCCTGCGAGATCGCCTCGATCGGGAGCCGCTGGATCTTCGAGCGGGCCGAGTAGCGGGAGATCCGCGCGGTTCCCGTGTCGATCACGTAGCGGATTCCCGGAACCGTGAGGCTGGTCTCGGCGACGTTGGTCGCGAGGATGACGCGCCTGCGCACGCCGGCGGTGCGGGAGGGCTCGAACACCCGATGCTGCTCGGCGGCGCTCAGACGCCCGTAGAGCGGTAGCACTTCGGTCGGAGCAGGATCGTTCGCATACATGCCGCGGACGGCATCCATCGCGTCCTTGATCTCGGACTCTCCCGGGAGGAAGACGAGCACGTCGCCCCGCTCCTCCCTGTCGAGCTCGCGCAGCGCGGCCACGAGCCCGTCGATGTCGTCCTCGGCGTTCTCATCGTGGGGGCGGTAGCGGATCTCGACCGGGTACGTGCGACCCGAGACCTCGACGATGGGGGCCGCCGCATCGGGGTCCGCCGGCCTCGGGGAGAAGTGCCGGGCGAAACTCTCGGGGTCGATCGTGGCCGACGTGACGACGACCTTCAGGTCGGGGCGCTTCGGGAGGATCCGGCGCAGGTAGCCGAGGAGGAAGTCGATGTTCAGGGACCGCTCGTGCGCTTCGTCGATGATGATCGTGTCGTAGCGGCGCAGCAACCGGTCGCGGTGGATCTCGTTGAGGAGAATGCCATCGGTCATCAGAGTGATCCGGGTGTCGTCGCTGACGGCATCCGTGAACCGGACGCGGTAGCCGACCGTCGAGCCCAGCGGAACCTCCAGCTCGTGCGCAATGCGCTCCGCGATCGAGCGGGCCGCGATGCGCCGGGGCTGCGTGTGCGCGATCCGGGTGCGGCCGAGTTCGAGGCAGATCTTCGGGAGCTGTGTCGTCTTTCCGGATCCGGTCGCCCCGGCGACGATCACGACCTGGTTCTCGCCGATGGCGCGAGCGATTTCGTCCCGGGCCGCGCTGACGGGCAGTTCCGGCGGGTAGAGGATGACCGGCTCGGACGTGGGCATAGCCTTCGATCGTATCCGCTACGCGCGCCGACCACGCCGGGATCGCCGTCCGCGTCGCAGGGAGCGCAGCGAAAGCGCGGCGCGTAGGCGGTCCCTTCGCGACCCGAGCCCGCCGAGTCGTTCCCGTTCCCGGTCCACGAGGAGCCAGAACTGTGCAGCGTCCTCGTCCCGGGGCGAATCGGATGCGAAACTCGCACGATCGGCGAGCGTCGCCAGCGTATGGGCATCCTGTGATCCACCCGCTGCCTCGACGATCTCGGTCCGCGTGTGTGCGGCGGGAATGGATGCGCCGCGGTCGATCGTCGCGTCCACCCACTCGTCCCAGCCGCCGGCGATACGGTCGGCCGGGGCAGGTGCGCGGCGCCCGCGCCGGCGCCGCCAGGCCTTCACGGCGACGATCGCAGCGAGGGGACCGAGCAGGACGCCCAGCACGAGCAGGATGCCGCCGGCGAGCCGAATCGCGGCCACCAACACCGACAGGTCTAGACCCGTCTCCTCCTCGTCGGTTGTACGCGGATCCGCGTCGGCTGGGTCGGCATCCGGCGGCTGTACGACCTCGGCCCGTTCGCTCTCGACGTCCGTCGCGTTCTCGGGGTCGCGGCGCTGGTCGATGACCGCGTCCATCGGAATCTCGTGCTGCGGCGTGACATCCACGGGAATCCAGGCGCCGGAGACGTCCTGCACCTCGACCCACGCCGTGATGTTGCGCCCGCGGCACTCCCCGTCCTCGCACGGCGGCGCGACGGCACCGGCTGCGGCATCCGCGTCTCGCAGACGCGCGCCGAGCACGATCCGGGACGGGAATCCCAGCTGGTCGGCGATCATCGCCGCCGCGACGGCGAACTGCTCGTCATCTCCTGCCGCCGCCACGAGTTCGGCATCCGTCGCTCCCGGCTGCTGCGTCTGCCGCTCCACCAGCGCGGTGAAGAGACTGTCGATGCGGTCGGTCGAGTGCCCCGCGCGACTGGGCGCGAACGTGTAGTCACCCAGATCGGTCACCCACGCGGCATCCGCCGGCGGGGTCTCGAGGGCGTGACTGAGGTATCCGCGCTCGCGAAGACGGGTGATGAGTTCCTCGAGTCCTGCGCCGGAACCCCCGGCTTCCTGAAGACGGATCCACTGCGTCAGGCTCGCCGGGACGACGGTCTCGTCCAGGGTCGGCGCAGAGCGCGGCGGTGTCGCGGCGCTCAGCTCCATCCGCGTGGCGCTCGATGCGTCGGGGCTCGCAAGGATCGTGTACGCGGTGCCTGCGCCATACGCGGGGCTGGTGTTGATCCCGGATCCCGCGGCGGCGTCGTAGAAGAACCCGTCGGCCAGCGAGGCACGGTCGGGGCCCTCGAACGCGATCGCCCTGACCGTACCGACCGTCGGCACCCAGATGCCCGCGTACGCGTCGATCACCACGTCGGCACGCACACTGTCGCCGAGGACCGGCATCCGAGCCGACGGCACCCGGATGTACGCGGTGGATTGGTCGGCCAGTCCCGTCCCCGGGTCGGTCACCCGCGCCATCTGGCCGTCATAGAAGCTCAGGGTCGCCAGCCGCACGCGGTCGGCTCCGGTCGCCGTGATGCGGAAGAGCACCTCGTCATAGGTCTGCGCACCGAACATCGCCCGATACGTCGAGAGGGGGCTCGGCTCCTGCGCGATCCGGATCACCGGTTCGGTCACCGAGCGGGGAACGGTCCGAGGATGCGCGGCTGTGAGCATCGGCGTGAGAGCGATCGCGACGACGACACCCACCGCGAGCATCCCGGTCGCCATCCCGGCCCGGCCGATCGCCGCGCGGCGAGCGGGACGCTGCCGGACGCCGCCGGCGTCTCGCAATGCCAGACGGCGCACTGTCGCTGCGCGCCACAGGAACCAGAGGAGGAGGGTCGCGCAGGCAGCGATTCCGATCGCGGCTTCTCGCACGCCCGCTGCCGAAAGGAGCCCGGCACTGCCGCTCGTTGCGCTCGTCGCCCCGAACACGATCCCGAACGCCGCCGGAGTCAGGGCGACCGGGGCTGCGGCACCCCACCATCGTGCGCTCCCGGCACCGAGGACGAGCGCCGTACCAGGCGCCACGACGAGGACGAGGAACGCCGGAGCGAGGGTTGCCTGATAGGTGCCCAGCGGAAGTTCCAGCGTCAGCAGGTTGTTCGGCCCCGTGATCGGCGCGCTGACGACAGCGACGAGTGCGGACAGGAGTTGGCTCGAATCGGTCAGGACCGCCGGAACCGCGAGCGGTATCCCCGCGACCACGAAGATGACGCCGAAGAGGACGGCCGTGCGCCACCACGCCCAGGAGCGCACAAGCGCCAGCAGGCCCGCGGCGATCGACAGGATGATGGCGGAGGTGGCCATGACGACGAACCACTCGTCCTCGTAGATCGGCCACATTCCCACCGCCCCGATCCCTGCGGCGGTCGCCATGAACGCCGCCGTCCCCAGGGTCAGTCGCGTTCGCCGGGTCTGTCGGATGCGCCTCCCGGTCGCCGAGTTCACGACTGCGCTCCCCGCAGCAGGATCTGGCGCAGGTCGTCGAGCACGCCGATGGAGATCACCGTTGCCTCGCCGAGTCGGCGCAGCCGAGGCTCGCCCTCGAGGTCGCAGATCACCGCGGCCACCCCGACATGAGGCGGAAACGCCAGCGCAGCACGTTGCAACGCTGCCGCCGTCATGGTGGAACCGCCCACGAGAAAGGCGAGCGACACGTCGCTGTGCGCCTCCACGGCGAGCGCCGCGACCTCGGCGAGCGGGTTGACGGCATCGTGGCTCTCGATACCCGCCAGCGCGTCCATGAGGATGCGCTCGGTCATGGTGGGAAGGTCGCGGATCGAGCGCACGCGGCTTCGTGCGAACTCGGGTATCTCCTCCCCGACGACGACCTGGACATTGCGCCCGTCGCGCACGCCGCGGATCCCCAGCGAGGCGGCCACGCTCACGGCGAGTTCGAACTCCTCGTCGTCGCGGAAGCTGTGGTGGTCCGTGTCGATCGCGATCACCATCCGCGATCGCCTCGACTGTTCGTATTGGCGCACCATGAGGGTGCCGGTCTTCGCCGTTGATTTCCAGTGCACGTGCCGCTGCGCGTCCCCGGGCACGTATTCACGGATCGCGTGGAACGAGATATCCGCGTCCACCAGAACGGGGGAGGGGCGACCGTCGAGGTCACGGATGAATCCCGCCGAGGTCGGCGGGATCGACGTCGTGCGCGGGTGGATGTAGAGAGTGTGCGTCTGGGCCCACGTCGCCTCTCGCCGCAGAAGCCCGAGGGGGTCGCCGCGCACCGAGCTGATCGGCCCGATCGTGACGACCCCGCGGCGGGGCGCGGGGATCTCGATGGCCTCCTCGTGGGAGGTTCCTCGTCGCAGCAGCGGCACCGCGATGTCGATGAGACCCGCGCCCACGGGAATATCGACGGTGCCCGGCAAGGCGACGGCGACGGCGTCGTTGCGCACGGTGATGCGTGCGCGCGCGCTCGATCCGGCCACCACCCGGTCGTGCGCGAGCTCGAAATCGACCTCGTACGGTCGTGCGCGCAGGAGGAAGGGGAGCGCCAGCAGCAGCAGTACCCCTGCGAGCACGCCCGCTGCCACCAGCTCCGCGATCCCGAAACGGATGCCGACGCCAAGGCCCACCGTGGCGGCGATGAGTGCGAGCCACCCGCCCGGACGGACGACACCCCGCACCCGGTGCCATGCCTGGACCATCCGTTGGCTGATGCGGTGCCAGACGCTGACTCCACGCATCGCGATGACCGTCGTGCCGCGCGTCTGCGTCATGCGCGTGCGACCGCTCGCCTGCGTCGAGGTCGCCTCGCGCGTCAGGGTCGAGGGGGATCCGGTCATGTCGCCTCGCGCTGTGTCGGCGGCGCGACATCCAGCAGCACCTGGCCGATCACCGCGCGCGCCGTGACACCGTCGAACTCGGCCTCCGGGTCGAGCACGAGCCGGTGCGCGAGCACGGCCTCGGCGAGGGCCTTCACATCGTCGGGCGTCACGAAACCCCGACCGTGCGCGATCGCCCACGTCTTTGCGGCGCGGGTGAGCGCGATGGCGCCACGAACGCTGACGCCGAGGCGCACCTCGACAGCGGCGCGCGTGGCGTCCACGATCCGTGCGATGTAGTCCAGGACGAGTGGGCTGACGTAGACCTCACGGGCAAGGAGGGCCATTCCTCGGATGCCGTCGAGCGAGACCACCGGCGAGAGCTCGACGCGCTCGGCCGCCGTTCCTTCGAGGATGCGCAGGGTCGCGGCGTGATCGGGGTAGCCCAGGGTGGCCTTGATGAGGAACCGATCGAGCTGCGCTTCGGGAAGACGGTAGGTCCCGGCCTGCTCGATGGGGTTCTGCGTAGCCACGACGAGGAAGGGCTGCCCGACGGGCCGGGTCACACCGTCGATGGTGACGTGGCCCTCCTCCATGACCTCCAGGAGAGCGGACTGCGTCTTCGGGCTGGCGCGGTTGATCTCATCGGCCAGCACGATGTTGGCGAACACCGGTCCGCGGTGGAACTCGAACTCGCCCCGCTTCTGGTCGTAGACGGTGATGCCGGTCACGTCCCCCGGGAGCAGGTCGGGGGTGAACTGGATGCGCGAGCTCACGCCGTCGACGCTGTGGCCCATTGCCCGGGCGAGCGAGGTCTTCCCCGTCCCCGGGTAGTCCTCGAGCAGAAGGTGGCCCTGCGAGATCATCGCGGTGAACGCCAGCTCGATGACGTGGCGCTTGCCGAGCACGACCTGCTCGACGTTCTCGACGAGAACGCGGAACGTGTCGTGAAATCTGGTCACCTGGTCTGCTGTGACGGTCATGGGGTCCTCTCGCGGATCACGGTGTGGGGGTGGGGCAGACAAGGCCCGTATGGGTGTAGGCGTCCAGGCCGCTCAGTCGACCCGAGAACGAGACGGTGATCTCCCACGACGTCTCGGTCCCGCCGGCGTCCGGTGTGCCCGCCGTGGCGATGCTGTAGTCGGCAGGCGCGGCATCCACCATCGTCGCGGACGGTTCGCCAGCGTCGTCGCAGGTGGTCGGAAAGACGACCTGTGTCGTGTAGGCGGCGCCGGTCGGAGTGATCGTCGTGCTGTCGGCGGAGCAGACGTCGCCGACGCACCACCACGCCTCGATCGTCCCCGGGTCATCGCCGGTGCGGAAGAGGCTCGCGAAGTCGGTCGTGCGCGAGGAACCGAACCGCGTCTCGTAGCGCGGATGCTCCAACGAGGGACCGGTCACCTGCGACCAGCTGGCAGTCTGACCCGACACGGTCGGTCCCGAGGCGATCGTGTAGGTCGCGGTCCCGGAGGGCGGCGGGATCGGTTCCGTCGGTTGCGCCGTGACCGGGCCGGCCGTGGCGACGCCGAACGAGGTGGCTCCGACGCGGTACTCCGCGCACGCGCGCGCCGACGTGTCCTCCCAGACGGTGCCGGCGAGGAGTTCGTCGACCGTCCCGCCGGTCACGTTCCCGACGAACTCGACCGTGCAGGCGGCACCGGTGGTGATCCCGACCCACAGCTCGGTCCCGACGCCGTTCGCGGTGACGCTCGCGATAGCTCGGACCTCCCCGCTGCCGTCATCGGACGGCTCGAGGCGCAGCTGCAACCGGGGAGCTCCGATGCCGTAGGCGACGACGGACGTTGACGAGCCCTCGGTCGTTCCCGAGGCAATCGGCGGGTAGTCGAAACGAGACAGGGGAGTCACGGTGAGCGTCGTCTCCCGGTTGGCCCCCACGACGAAGTTCGGGAAAACGACCTCGCCGCCGCCCTGCGGGACGCCGAGCGTTTCGGAGGCGCCGGTGACGGGGCTGGTTACTCGGACCGAGCCGGTGGTCGAGTCGAATCCGCTGACGGTGATCGCCGCGACGTGACCGGTGCCGTCGGTCGTCGGCACGGGTGTGGCTGAGACGCTCGTCGGGGCCTCCGGCGCGACGTAGGGCCAGGCGGTGACAGCGTTCGTGGGCGTGCGGGACTCTCCGACGCTGTTGACGGCCCACGCCTGGTAGCGGACCTTCGTTCCCGGTTCGGCGGTGATCGGCGGGCACAGCCCGTCCGCACCGCACGTCACTTCCTGGCCGCCACCGCTGACGCGGAAGGACTCGACCGCCGGGTAGGACCCGCCACCGCCGGTGACGCGCAGCGTCACGCTGGAGGCGTCGAAGGCGGTCCACTCGATCGTCGCCGGGTCCGCCGGCAGGCCCCGGAGGTCCAAGACGACCGTTCCCGTCCGCTCGCCCGTGGAGAGACGGCCCTGCGCGTCGGTGACCTCGAAGGTGCCCGTGCAATCCGAGGCGCCCGGCGCATCGGATGCCCACGTCGCGCGCACCGCGGATGCCGAGGCCACCGAGAAGGTCACGTCGGTGCAGTTGGCGGGGCTGGTCACCGACACCAGGCGCAGCGGCGTGCCGGGAAGCGGGTTCACCTCGCCGGCGATGCCGATGACGGGGATGTCGCACGACGTCGAGCCGGCGGCCTGGGAGCACTGTTGTGTGACGGTTCCCGCCTTGGGGAGGGTTGAGGGCGCGGGCCCCACCACGAGGGTGAGCGCCGCCGTTTCGGCATCCGGATGGCTGAGGAGCCGCACGGTGACGACCTCGGCGCGCCCCGGGTTCGCGTTGTCGGCTCCGATGACCTCGAGACTCGACCCGGTCAGCGACACCTGGAACTGGTCCCCCGGCGCCTCGACCGCGTAGACCAGTGATGCCCAGTCGGGCGTGCCGGTCCACGAGGTCAGCTGTCGCAGGTCGTAGACCGCTGATTGGCCGGGACTCAACGTGCGGGATGCTGCCGCGAGGATCGGTTGCGGCGCCTCCGCCTCGATGAGGAACCTGACCGTGAGCACCGTCCAGTCCTCTGCGCCCACCAGTCGGGCCTGAATGGTGCAGGTGTCGCTCCAGGGGGCTCCCGCCCCCGCCGTGTAGCGCAGCGTCGTCGAGCCCTCCCGCTCGCACGACGCTCCGGCCCGGGCGCCCCCCGGCGTTGCACTCGAGGAGAGCTCCAGTTCGCTGCCGCGCGGAACAGCGATGATCGCGGAGAGGTCGACGTCGACTGCATCGTTCTCGCCGACGGAGAACGCGCCCGTCCCCGTGCGCAGCGTGGGACGCAGGTCCGACTCACCGGGAACACGCAAGAACCCGTAGGAGGTGACGGAGGACCCATCGGCCGCCGCGCCCGTGACCTGGAACGCGATCACCATCGCCTCGGGCTGCGCCGTGCCCGCGATCCGTCGACCGCTCACTGTCGCGTTCGGCGTCTCGCGCCACAGGTCGAGCTCCAGCGAGTCCGGGTCGCCGCCCGCCCAGGTGACCTTGCCCGTCAGCACGTCGATGCCCTCATCGAAGCCGTCGATCGTCTCAGCGGTGAGCACGGTGTCGCGCACTTCCGGATAGTCGGGCACGGGATTGCGCACGATCTTCAGCACGATCAGGCCCATCGCGGTGTCGCCGGCGGGGTTGGTCACCGTGTAGACGAACGAGAATGTTCCCAGGACGTCCCCCGACCGCACGGTGACAGTCCCCTCGTCAACAGACACGCCCACCAGGAGCGACTCCAGGTCGTCGTATTCCGCCGTCCCGGGTTGGGCGTTCGGACGCACCTCGGTGAGGGTGAGCTCCGCGCCGGACGGGTCGACGTCGTTCTCCAGCGGGGTGATGGTGGTTTCGCGGCTCGACCCCTGCCCGCCTTCGAGCTGGACATAGTCCGAGAAGGTCACCGGGCGCGGGTCGGACTGTGCGTCGCGAACGCCGACGAGGGCGAGTCCGGTCGCCGTGGCGCCGCGTCCGTCGCGGACCCGATATGTGAACGAGGCCTGCCCGCTCCAGGACGGCGGCGCGGTGTAGATGAGGCTCGTGCCGTCGGCTGACACGCTCGCAGTGCCGGCGGGTGTGCCGTCGGTTCCCACGGGCTGTTCGACGACGGCGTCCAGGGAGACGCTGTCGCCGTCGGGGTCTATCCCGAACGGATCGAAGGTGATCGTCGTCGACCTTCCGCTGAGCGCGCGTCCTTCGAGCGTGGCGGGCGCAGGAGCGGTGTTGGTCTCGTCGCCGAGGACCGTGATGGTGACCCGCGCGCTGTCCGTCAGTTCCGGGTACCCCACCCGGTACGCGGTATAGCTCACGCTGTACACGCCGGGGCTGTCGGGCGCCAGATAGCGCAGCGTGCGGCTGGTCGCGAAGGCCAGGCCGGCATCCGTCTCGTTGACGACGCGGGAGGGGTCGATCGCCAGCAGCCCCCCGGTCGGAGCCGAGTCGTTTCGCAGCACCGGGATGTCGATCTGCCCCCCGGCGCGCACGGTCGCGGTATCGGCGACCGCGATCGGGGGATCGGCGGTCGCTGCCGGGAGCAGGATGACCGTGAGCTGACCCGTCACCGCGGTCGCGGGGTTCTCGGTTCCGTCGGAGATCGTGTAGCGGACGACGCCGATCTCGCCGGGGGAGCCGTCCGCCGTCGTGCCGCTGGCTCGGATCGTGCTCTGTCCGACCGGATCCACGCTGAGAGAGGCGCCCGCGGTCGCTTGGGGGCGGACATCGCTGACCAGCAGGACGAGGTGGGCGGGGTTCGAGACGGCGTCGAGCACGTCGACGGTCGTGTCCTCGTTCGGACGCACGAACGCCACCAGCGGCGGCGCCGAGAGCTCGGCGTCCTCGCGCGCGATCGCCGTGACGCGCACGGTTGCCGTCTGTTCGGTCTCGCCGTCGCGGACCGTGTACTGCAGCACCGTCGATCCCGGGGACTCTGCGGTGTACGAGAACGAGAGCGCACCGGAATTGATACCGATCCCGGACTCGTCGTCGCCCGCGCTCACCGCCGTCAGAAGCGGGGATCCCGAGCCGCCGCGGACGCGGTCGCGCAGTTCGACGGTGACCGGGCGGCCGGCGACCGCGGTGACTGCGAACGAATCGGCCTCGAGTCGCGGCGCGGGCGCCACAGTGATCGTGAGGGCCCGGCGCGTCTGCGCACCTCGGCTGTCGGAGACGGTCACGGTGACCGATGCTGTCGTCGCCACGTCAGCGTTGGCATCCGGATGCTGGTACGTCAGTACGCCGGCGGGATCGACCGTGACCGAACCCGGGCCCGCGTCCACGGACGCTGCCGACACGTAGAGTGCGTCGCCATCCGGGTCGACGAAGGCGTCGAGGATGGGGAAGCTGATCGTTCCGCCGGGCGTCGTGGTCGGTTCCGGCCACTGCGCGAGGCACCGCGGGGCACCGCACCACTCCGGGGCGCCGTTCTGGCTCTCAGGCACGACGGTGATCGTGACGGTGGCTGGCGCGGACGTGAGCCCATCCACCGCGGTGCCGTCGGTGATGCGGTACTGGAACGTTGCGCTCCCCGAGGCATCCGCCGGAACATCGAAGGTCAGCAGCTGGTCGGCATCCGTCGTCGCCGGCTGCCCGAATGCCGACGCCGACACGGAGGCGGGGATCACGCTGAGCACGTCCTCGTTCGGATCGTGATCGTTCAGAAGCACCGGAAGCGCGACAGCGCGTCCGGCTCTCACCCCGAACGTGTCGTCCTCGGCGACCGGCGGCTTGGGTTCGAGGACCTCGGGTGCCACCGCGTCATCGGACTGCGCCGCGCTGATCTGCTCGTCGATCTGCCACGCCTGGGAGGAGGGCACGAGGTCGCCGTCGGGGATCGTCCACACCCAGCCCGATTGGGTCTCGTTCAGGATGAGGCGGCGGCCGTTCCCGAAGAACTCCGGGAGCGGATCGGCGCCCACCTCGGCGCCCGCATACTCGAGGGCTGACTCACCCGCCGTCAAGGACCACAGCGTCCCGCCGCCGGCGGGGGGAAGCCATGCGGCGAACACGTCCTCGCCGAGCGGGTGCGGTGCAGCAGGTACCCCGCGCACCTCGACACCGCCCGTGACCTGCCGCGGGGAGCCGTCCGACAGCGTCACGGCGACAAGCCCCTGCGAGTCGGCGACGAACACCTCATCCCCGGCATCGGCCGGCGCCGCCAGTCGCGCGTCCTGAAGCAGCGTCGTCTCGACGGGAGCGGACAGGCCCCGGATCCACAGTCGCCCGGTTTCGGCATCCAGCAGCACCCAGGTCTGGCCCACGAGTGTCATCGAGGCGCCCTCGCCCGGCGGCTCGGGCACGGCATCGACCCCGAGGATGCGCCCGCTCACCGGGTCGGCACGCAGCACCTGACCGGCGTCGGCGGAGAACGCCGCGAGCGTTCCGGCTCCTCCGAGGCTGATCGCGTCGGCAGGGAACGGCTCGTCCTCGTCGCCGGTGTCCAGGCGCGCCGCGCCCGGTCGCGAGAGCTGCCCGACGAAGACCTCGCCCGCTTCGGTGAGATAGGCCACCGACTCGCCGTGTGTGACGACGTCCCGGGTTCCCGAGGGGGTGGCGGCGAACGCGTCCGCGCCGGCGGTGTCCAGGTCCGCAGGAGTGGCGGGATCGACCGCGGCGACCTTGGTCCCGGAGGCGGCGAAGGCCCAGACTGCGTCGGTCGTCTGCGCGAGAGTGGTGGGCTGGGTGAGCTGCTTGACCGTATCGAGCTCGCGGATCTCCGCGTTGACGCGAGCGTAGTGACCGCCGCCCGAGCGTTGCAGAGCCCAGATCGTCCCATCATCGAGGGGTGTCTGCTGCGCGTCGTAGCCGGGCCACGCGACGGCCAGGCCCGCGACGAGCGCGGCGGTCAGGCCGAGCGCGCTGCCGAGGACCCAGCGCGGCACGGCGGAGCGTTGCCGTCCCTCGCGCCCGCGCGCCATGTCAGATCACGCTCCCGACGACGACCGCCGCGATGCCCGCGACGACGATCGCTCCGCCCGCGACCGCGGGCCACAGCCAGACGGGTCGCCGTCGCGCGACCGTTTCGGGAAGATCGTCGCTCGGCGCGCGCTCCGTCACTGGGCGGCTGCGGGCCTGCCGTCGCCGCGCGGACTCGTGCGGCACCCGCGGACGCACGAAAGCCGGGGCATCGGAAGGCTCCCGCTCGGGCAGCGGTGCCGCCTCGGCCAGTTCGAGGGGAGTGACCGGCATGTTGCCTTCGTACTGCACCAGTTGCAGGGCATGGGCGAACTCCGCGGCCGTCGCGAAGCGATCGGCGGGATTCTTCGCGAGCGCGCGGCGCAGCACCTCCTCGAGCCCGGGAGGAAGATCCGGGCGATCGATCGGGGTGTAGGCGGCACGACGGATGCGTGATTTCAGGTGGTCTCGTGTGTTCTCGCTGTGCGACGGGCGTTCGAAGGGACTGCGACCGGCCAGGAGGGAGTACACGGTGGCGCCGAGGCTCCACACCTCGGCGGCAACGGAGCCGCTCGTGCGCTCGTCGATGATCTCCGGAGCGCTCCACGGCACGCTCATCGCGAAGACCTCGACGCCTTCGCGGGCCGATACCGATGCCGCGATCCCGAAGTCCGAGAGCACCGGCATCCCGTAGGTGGTCAGCAGGATGTTGGAGGGCTTGATGTCGCGGTGGAGCAGCCCTGCCCGGTGAGCCGACTCGAGCGCGGATGCGACCTTCACGCCGGTTCGCAGCACTTCGTCCACGGGGATCGTCTCGCGCCGATAGCGGGCGGCGAACGAGGCGGGGCAGTACTCCATCACGATGTACGGTCGCCCGTCCGGCGAGACGCTGGCCTGGTAGATCGTGAGGATCGACGGGTGCGCGGACAGGTGCGCCATGGCGTCGGCCTCAGCCGCGAACATCCGCAGCAGCGCCTCGTCGACGATGTCTTCGAGCAGAACCTTGACGGCGACCGCGCGGCGGGGCATGTCCTGCTCGTAGAGGAACACGTCGGCGAAGCCGCCGGCCCCGAGTGGGCGCACGTAGCTGAAGCCGGCCAGAACGGGCGCCGCGGCGGGGAGCCGGCTAGGCACCGAGACCCCACGCGCCCCGGCGCCCCCCGTGGGCGCGGCGAGCCGGTCGATTCATGCCCCAAGCCTAAGTCGCCGCCCTGAGCCAGCGCTGTAGGCATCCACCTAGGCTGGACACATGACGATCCCCTCCCTGCCGCTGCTCGACGACAACCGCATCCCTCAGTTGGGCTACGGCGTCTTCAAGGTGCCCGCCGATGACACCCGACGCGCCGTGCTGGAGGCGTTCGAGCTCGGCTACCGGCACATCGATACCGCGGCGATCTACGGGAACGAGGAGGGTGTCGGCGCGGCCATCGCGGAGAGCGGGATTGCCCGCCAGGAGCTGTTCATCACCACGAAGCTCTGGAACGACCGCCACGACGGCGATGAGCCCCGGGCCGCGCTCCGAGAGAGCCTCGACAAGCTCGGTCTGGATACGGTCGACCTGTACCTGGTGCATTGGCCGACCCCCGCCCGCGACAACTATCTGCACGCCTGGCAGCGCTTGATCGAACTGCGCGACGAGGGCCTGACCCGCAGCATCGGCGTCTCGAACTTCCTCGTCCCGCATCTCGAGCGCATCGTCGCGGAGACCGGGGTGGCACCCGTCGTCGATCAGATCGAGCTGCACCCCGCGTATCAGCAGCGCGAGGTCGTGGAGTGGGCGCAGGCGCACGGCATCCGCATCGAGGCCTGGGGGCCGCTCGGTCAGGGGAAGTACGACCTGTTCGGCACTGCCGCGGTCGCCGATGCGGCGGCGGCGCACGGCAAGACACCCGCGCAGGTCGTGCTGCGGTGGCACCTCGACAAGGGGAACATCGTCTTCCCCAAGTCGGTGCGGCGTGAGCGCCTCGCCGAGAACATCGATGTCTTCGACTTCGCGCTGACGGATGCCGAGATCGCCGCGATCGACGCCCTCGACCCCGGCGACGGCTCGGGTCGTGTATCGGCGCACCCGGATGAGGTCAACTGACGGACGAGGCCGGCCGCCGCACGGGGTGTGCTGACCCCGTGCGGGCCACTCAGATCCAGGTCGGCGACCAGTTGTGCAGGCGCCAGAAGTCGTAGGGCACGCTGGTCGCCGTGAGGATCGGGTACCAGAAGGCAGCGAGCACGACCGCGACGATGAGGAAGACAGCGACGACCCGCTGCCCGGTCACCCGTCTCGCATGTGTCGCGCCCTCCGGATGCGCCAGATCGCGCAGCGCCAGCGCGAGCGCCAGCAGCAGGAACGGCAGCATCACGACCGTGTAGAACTGGAACACGGTTCGCTCCGGGTACAGCAGCCATGGAACCCAGGTGACCGCGATCCCGGTCAGCACGAAGCCCGAGGCCGGATCGCGTCGACGAACGAATCGGATGGCGAGGTAGACGCATGCGGCGACGGCCGCGTACCAGACGAGCGGGTTCGGCATCGAGTAGATGTTCTGCACGCACCCGGCGGCGGCAGTGCACCCCGCCTCTCCGAGCGGGTCGCTGTGATAGAACATCGAGGTCGGACGGGCCAGGAGGGGCCACTGCCACGCGGGGCTCGCGTAGCTGTGGCTTGCCGACAGATTGACGTGGAAGCCGTACATCGACTGGTGGTACGCCCACAGGCTCTGCAGCGGCAGCGGCACCCACGACCAGAGGCCGGTGGCCGAGCCGGCGTCGACCGCATGCCGGTCGTAGCCCCCGTCGGTGACCAGCCACCCCGTCCAGGAGACCAGATAAACGAGGAAGGCGGGGGGAACGAGCAGCAGGAAGGTCACCGGTCCCTGGCGCGCGACGGCGTCTGCGGGCCAGAACTCGATGGCACGTCGACGCCGTTCCAGGGCGTCGGTGATGACGAGATAGATCCCGATGCCGGCGAGGACGTAGAGGCCCGACCACTTCACGGCGGTCGCCGCACCCGCCGCGAGGCCGGCCGCGACCACCCACGGTCGCGCCCAGAACACCGGCCCCCAGCGTCGCACCGGCGCGGGCCCGCCGTCTGTCGCATCCGTCGCCGGTACCCCTCTGCGGGCCCACTCGCGTTCTCGGAGCCATCGCCTGTCCAGGAGCACGAACCAGAACGCGAGCAGCGTGAAGAACATGACGAACGTGTCCAGCAGGGCAACGCGGCTGAGCACGATCGCGAGTCCGTCGATCGCCATGAGGCCGGATGCCGCCGTCGCGACACCGATCGAGCGCGTGAGGGTGAGGGCCACCAGGTAGAGCAGCAGGACCGCGACGGTTCCGAACAGCGCCGTCGCGAAGCGCCATCCGACGGAAGAGTCGGCGCCGAACAACGCCATGCCCGCGCCGATCAGGAGCTTCCCGAGCGGCGGGTGGACGACGTAGCTGCCGTCCTCGAGGAAGATGTCGGTCTCGCCGCTGGCGAACCGGCTGTCGGCGTCATCAGGCCAGGTCGCCGGGTATCCGAGGTTCCACTGCGTCCAGGCATCCTTGACGTAGTAGGTCTCGTCGAAGACGAGCTCGTGTGGATGCCCGAGGTTCCAGAAGCGCAGGATGCCGGCGACAGCGGTCACGACGGCAGGGACCGCGATCTGTAGCCGAGGGGAGGTGGCAACGCGCGCCCTTAGGCGATCGTAGACCGTCGGGCGCGCGGGGCTCTCGACGGCGGTGGTCACCACGACAGCCTATTCGCGACCGGCTGCCGGCTTGTCGGATCGCGCGTTCCGCGGCGGCGTCGGCGGATCGTCCGTGATCCCGAGGAGGAACCCCGCGATCTGGAGGGACGTGCCCTCCACGACCGGTCCGGTGCCGAAGGCCCAGTCGGCGTCCGTGGCGCGTACGGTTCGTCCGGCCACGACTGCTCGACGTTCGAAGGGACCCACGGCCTGCGCGTAGAGTGCCACGGCACCGGAGGTCATCGGGTCGACGGAGAGGTCTTGACCGAGTTCTTTCGCGGTGCGCAATGCGGCAGCGAGCGCTCGCGCCACAACGCGAATGCCGCGGCGACGTGCACGCAGAGCAGCTCGGAACGCTGCGACATCCCCGCCGGCGACCTGCCACTCGCGGGACAGCCCCGCCTGCGCGGCGAAGTCCGTCCACAGGGGTCTGTCGCCGATCAGCGAGGTCACGTTCTCGATGAGGGCGTCCAGTTCCCGTCGACGATCGCTCGAGACGACGCCCTCGTCCTCGCGGGGGCGTCCGCTGAGCGGCAGGTGCCGCAGGAAGTCCGCCATCGGCTCAGCGTACCGGTCGGGGTCGGGGCACTCGCGGACCGGTGCATGCGTCGCGGGCAATGTGACAAATGTGACAGGCGCGTCCGACACTCTCCGCGACGCCCGCGGACCAATGTGACTGTCACATACGGCGACCGCTAACATGACACAAGAGGCGCGGAGAACACGCACACAGGGATGTGACCGTGCTCACCCGGGAGGCGTGCGATGAGCGAGGGTACCGGCGGACGACCGCCGAGCATCCGCGATGTTGCGCGGATGGCCGGAGTCTCTCACCAGACGGTGTCGCGCGTTCTCAACGACCATCCCAGCATCCGCCCCGAGACTCGCGAACGCGTCCTGCAGGTCATGAGCGAACTGCGATACACGCCTAATCGCGCGGCGAGGATGCTCGTCACCAGTCGCTCCCAGACGATCGGCATCCTCGCCGCGTCGTCCACGCAGTACGGCCCGGCCTCGAGCATTGCGGCGATCGAATCGGCGGCGCGCGAACGCGGCTACTGGGTCTCCACCGCCAACATCGATGCTGCCGACCCGGAATCGATCACCGCGGGGATCGCCCATCTGACGGCGCAATCCATCGAGGGGCTGGTCGTCATCGCGCCGCAGGTACGCGTCTTCCGCGCTCTCGCGTCGCAGCGCATCGACGTTCCCTATGTGACGCTGCAGTCGGCGGTTCTCGGTCCCGAGCACACGCTCTCCGTCGACCAGATCGCGGGTGCACGGATGGCGACGCGGCACCTGATCGAGCTGGGACACCGGCAGATCTACCACATCGCGGGCCCCCAGGACTGGATCGAAGCCGAGGCTCGCATGCGCGGTTTCCTGGACGAGATGGACGCCCACGACCTTCCCATGACGGCGCCGATCCTCGGCGACTGGACGGCGGAGTTCGGCTATCACGCGGGGCGTGAGCTCCTGCGGGTTCGGGACTTCACCGCCGTCTTCGCCTCGAACGACCAGATGGCGCTCGGACTACTCCACGCTGTTCGGGACGAGGGGCTTTCGGTACCGCGAGACATCAGCATCGTCGGGTTCGACGACATCCCCGAAGCCGCCCACTTCTGGCCGCCACTGACGACCGTTCGTCAGGATTTCGCAGAGCTCGGTCGACGCTGTGTCTCCCTCCTGCTGGACGCTGCGACCACCTCGGCTGCCGCGGATGCTCCCGGCACGATCGCCCCCACGCTCATCCCGCGCGCCTCGACGGGAGCCCTCGGCCGGCTCTGAGACCGTCGCGGTCGTGACCATCTGCTCTCGCGGGTGCGTTATCAATCCGAGACCTTTCGTGCTTGACACCCGGGACTGACGCGAGGCTATAGTTTCGCAATGTGACCGGTCACATGGACTGTCACACCGATCGACACTGATCGGAACGAAGGAGTTCACCCATGCCGCCCAAGGAAGCAGCGGGCACCGCCGACGGATACGCCGCCGGCGTGAAGGCCGAGGTCGCGATCGCCCGCACCCGGGCCGATGTCGCGCACCGACAGGCCGAACTGGAGCAGCGCGGGCTCGTCGCTTGCCCCCGCGGAAACGTCTCGGCGCGCATCGGCGCCGCGGAACTGTTCGTGATCGCTCCCGCCGGTGCATTCCTCGACAAGATCTCGCCCGAGCGCATGGTCGTTTGCGATCTGGACGGTGCGGCGTTGCCCGAAGTGCTCGGCAGCGACCGACTGCCATCAGCGGATGCCCCCGTCCACTCCCGCATCTATCGGGACGTTCCCACCGCCAACGCGATCGTTCACACCGACTCACCCTTCGCCCTGGCCTGGGCTGCCCGCGCCGAGACGCTGCCGTGCCTCACCACCGCCGCCGCCGAGGACTTCGGTGGGGCGGTGCCGGTGATCGCCCCGGACCTGGCAGATCCCGCAGCCATCGGCGAGGCGGTTGTGAGCGAACTCTCGTCCGGACGGGCAGTCGCTCTGGTGCGCGCCGTCGGCGTCTTTGCCGTCGGATCGGATCTGCGCGAGGCGCTACGCCGAGCCTCTTCGCTGGAAGTCGCCGCGCGTCACGCGGTTCTCGTCTCTGCAACCGGTCCGGTCGAGGCCCTCGCAATCGACGACGCCGTCGCGGTCGCGCTGCACGACCGCGCGCGACGGCGCGCGACCTCGGTCCCTGACGCCCACACCCTCGGGTCGGGGCTCAGCCACAACTGAATACCTGAATGCCCCACAACTGAACACACACACCAAGACAACGATGTCCTTCAGAAAGGAAATCACTGTGAAGAGCAAGAAGATTCTGCTCGCCGGAGCGGCAACGCTCGCCGCCGGTGCCCTGCTGCTCTCCGGATGCTCCGGCTCCGGTGGCGGCGGATCGACCGACGGCGGCGGAGACGGCGGCCTCGTCGGCGTCGCGATGCCCACCAAGAGCTCGGAACGCTGGATTCAGGATGGTGACGCCGTCAAGTCGGAGCTGGAGGAGCAGGGGTTCACCGTCGACCTGCAGTACGCCGAGGACGACATCCCGACGCAGGTCTCGCAGATCGAGAACATGATCACCAAGGGCGCCGAGGCGCTCATCATCGCCTCGATCGATGGCACGACTCTCACGAGCGTCCTCCAAGAGGCGGCAGATGCTGGTATCCCCGTCATCGCCTACGACCGCCTCATCCGTGACACCGAGAACGTCGACTACTACGCGTCGTTCGACAACTACCAGGTCGGCGTCCAGCAGGCCACGTCGATCCTGAACGGCCTCGGACTGACCGAACTCGACGGCACCCCGATCGAGGGAGCACCTGCCGGCCCGTTCAACATCGAGCTGTTCGCCGGTTCGCCCGACGACAACAACGCGTACTTCTTCTGGAACGGCGCGATCGACACGCTGCAGGACTACTTCGATGACGGCACGCTCGTCGTGAAGTCGGGCCAGACGGAGTTCGAGCAGGCGGCGACGCTGCGGTGGGACGGCGAAACCGCCCAGAGCCGGATGGAGGACATCCTGACGGCGTACTACTCGGACGGCTCGCAGGTCAACGCGGTGCTCTCGCCCTACGACGGCATCTCGCGCGGCATCATCTCGGCCCTCACGGACGCCGGGTACTCAGTCGGGCCCGAGTGGCCGATCATCTCGGGTCAGGATGCCGAGCTCGACTCGGTCAAGGCGATCAACCGCGGTGAGCAGTACTCCACGATCTTCAAGGACACCCGCCTGCTCGCGCAGGTCGCGGTCGACATGGCGGTCGCGCTGCTGAACGGCGAGACTCCTGAGGTCAACAACACGACGGACTACGACAACGGCGTGAAGGTCGTCCCGTCGTATCTGCTGGAGTCGGCGATCGTTGTCAAGGACAACATCACCGAGGTCCTCGTGGACAGCGGGTACTGGACCGAAGCCGAGATCAACGGCTAAGAACGATCGAAGGTTGTGTCGGGGGGTGCTGAGCCGCCCGACACAACCCAGAGGA
>NZ_CBDRMG010000018.1:0-44658 GCF_965345035.1 Microbacterium sp. bgisy207 | reverse complement strand
AGCCGTTCTTGATCGTCAGTACCGACCCAGTGGGGGTGGTCACCCGGTGGGCGCTCGAGGTCGCGCGCTCCTCTTCAGCGGCTAGAGACGCAGACAGTGACGCGTCTGATACCCGACCCATCTCGGCTCCTACGTTGAGGTTTGTGCTTGCGCTGGCGTTGCGGAGCCGACGGTACCACGGGGATGTTTCTCACTTGAGTCACGTCCGTTCACGGGTCAGGTAGAGCTTGAGCGACTCGTGCCAGTTGGGTGTGGTGAATCCGGTGGTTTCGAGTTTGGTGAGGTTGAGGGTGCTGTGCGCGGGGCGAGGCGCGACGGGCCCGGCGGCGTTCGCGTAGTACTGATCGGTGGTGACGGGGGTGATGCGTGCGGGGTCGTGGCCGGTGTGTTGGTAGACGGCGCGGGCGATGTCGTACCAGGTGGTGGGTTGGCCGGTTCCGGTGATGTTGTAGGTGCCGTGGGGGGCGCGGGTGTCGAGGAGGTGTTGGATGCCGGCGGCGATGGTGGTGGTGAAGGTGGGGCGTCCGGTTTGGTCGGCGACGACGGTGGGGTTGATGCCGCGTTCGGCGAGGGTGGCCATGGTGCGGACGAAGTTGTGGCCGTCGCCGATGACCCAGCTGGTGCGGATGATGTAGTGGCGGGGGACGGTGGCGACGATGGCGTCGCCGGCGGCTTTGGTTTGGCCGTAGACGCCGAGTGGGGCGATGGGGTCGGTCTCGGTGTAGGGGGTGTCGGAGGTGCCGTCGAAAACGTAGTCGCTGGAGATGTGGACGAGGGTGATGCCGTTGTCGGTGGCGATGCGCGCGAGGGCGGTCACGGCGGTGACGTTCGCGGCCCACGCGTCGCGACGGCCGGTGGGGGTTTCGGCGGTGTCGACGGCGGTGTATGCGGCGGCGTTGATGATGGTGCCGTAGTCCCGCCACCGGCGTGCGGTGGCCAGGTCGGGGCTGGTGAGGTCGAGGTTCTCGCGGGTGGCGTACTCGATGTGGTCTGCGTCGCCGAACTGGTCGCGCAGGGCGCGGCCGAGTTGCCCGTTCGCGCCGGTGACGAGGATCCGTTTCGGCCCGATGGGGGTGACGTCTGCGAGGCGGGGGTGGTTCTTGTCTTTCTCGCTGATCTGCACCTGCTCGAGAGGGATGGGCCAGTCGATCGCGGCGGTCTCGTCGGCGAGGTTCAGGAACGAGTACTCGGCGGTGGGGGACCAGTGGTCGTTGACCAGGTAGGTGTAGGCGGTGTCAGGTGCGAGGGTTTGGTACGAGTTCCCGACCCCGCGGGGGACGAAGATCGCTTTGGACGGGTCGAGTTCGGTCGTGTAGACGGCGCCGAATGTGGGGCCCTCGCGCAGGTCGACCCAGGCGCCGAAGATCCGCCCGGTCGCGACCGAGACCCACTTGTCCCACGGTTCGGCGTGGATGCCGCGGGTGGTGCCAACGGCGTCGTTGAACGAGATGTTGTTCTGCACCGGGCCGAAATCGGGAAGACCCAGGCCGGTCATCTTCTCGCGCTGCCAGTTCTCCTTGAACCAGCCCCGCGCGTCGCCATGGACGGGAAGGTCGAACACCACCAGCCCCGGGATCGGCGTCTCGGTCACCGACAACGCCTTGCCGTACTCCGTCACGGTCACTGCCCCTTCGCGGCGTAGAACGCCTCGACACCGTCTTTGGACGGCGCCCACCATGCCTCGTTCGCGCGGTACCAGTCGATGGTCGCGGCAAGACCCGCCTCGAAGTCCTGGAACCTGGGGGTCCACCCCAGCTCGGTGCGCAGCTTGGTGGAATCGATCGCGTACCGCAGGTCGTGACCTGCCCGGTCGGTGACGTGATCGTACGCATCCTGCGGCTGCCCCATCAGGGTGAGGATCAACTCGACCACCGTCTTATTGTTCTTCTCCCCGTCGGCGCCGATCAGGTACGTCTGCCCGATCTCACCCTTCTCGAGGATGGTCAGCACCGCCGAGGAGTGGTCGTCGGCGTGGATCCAGTCCCGCACGTTCTCGCCGGCGCCGTAGAGCTTGGGACGGATCCCGCGGATCACGTTCGTGATCTGCCGAGGGATGAACTTCTCCACATGCTGGAACGGCCCATAGTTGTTCGAACAGTTCGAGATCGTCGCCTGCACCCCGAAACTGCGCACCCACGCCCGCACCAGCAGATCACTCCCGGCCTTCGTCGACGAATACGGCGACGACGGGTTATACGGGGTGCTCTCGGTGAACCGGTCCGGGTCATCAAGCTCCAGATCGCCGTACACCTCATCGGTGGAAATGTGATGAAACCGCGTCCCGTACTTCCGGGCCGCCTCCAACAGCGTGTACGTCCCGACGATGTTCGTATCCAAGAACGGACGCGGATCATGCAGGCTGTTGTCGTTATGAGACTCCGCCGCGTAATGCACGACGGCATCAGCATCCGCCACCAGCGGGTCCACGACGGCGGCGTCAGCGATGTCGCCGACGACCAGCCGCACGCGGTCGGCAGGCAGCCCCTCCAGCGATGCGCGGTTGCCCGCGTACGTCAACTTGTCCAGCACCACCACGGAGTCATCGGTGTGCTCCACCACATGATGCACAAAATTCGACCCGATAAACCCCGCACCACCAGTCACCAGAAGCGTGCGTGCCATTACTTGCCCCTCTGCAGCAGGTCGAGCAGGTAGCTGCCGTATCCGGACTTCTTCAGCGCGTGAGCGCGGGCCTCGAGCTCGGCATCCGTCAAGAAGCCCTGGCGCCAGCCGATCTCTTCAGGCGCGCCGATCTTCATACCCGTGCGCCGTTCGATGGTGCGGACGTACTCGGCAGCGTCAAGCATCTGGTCGAACGTGCCGGTGTCGAGCCACGCCGTGCCGCGCGGAAGGACCTCGACCTGCAATGCGCCGCGTTCCAGGTACACGAGGTTCACATCCGTGATCTCGTACTCACCCCGGGCCGACGGCTTCAAGTCCCGCGCGATCGCGACCACATCATTGTCGTAGAAGTACAACCCTGGAATGGCGTAGTTGCTTTTCGGCTCAACCGGCTTTTCCTCGATCGAGATGGCGCGCCCGGTTGCGTCGAACTCAACCACGCCGTAAGCCTGAGGCTCAGCCACCCAGTACGCGAACACAGCCGCGCCGTCGACGTCCGCGTAGCGAGTCAGCTGCGATCCTAGACCTGGCCCGTAGAGAAGATTGTCGCCCAGAACGAGAGCGACCTTGTCGTCGCCGATGAAGTCGGCACCGATCGTAAACGCCTGAGCGAGCCCGTCAGGCGACGCTTGGATTGCGAAGGTCAGGTTGACGCCGAACTGCGAGCCGTTACCGAGTAGGCGTGCGAAATGCTCTGCATCGTGTGGAGTCGTGATGATGAGGATGTCGCGGACTCCTGCCAGCATCAGTGTGGACAGCGGGTAGTAGACCATCGGCTTGTCATAGACCGGAACGAGCTGCTTGGACACACCCAAAGTGATCGGATGCAGCCGGGTGCCGGAGCCGCCAGCAAGAATGATGCCCTTCACGTCTTCCTCTTCTCGGTTGGGGACGGGGGAGCGCCACCCAAGTTTCTACCTGCTACTGGTTGCTGGCATGTAAACAAGCGGAGGCGATAGATGCCTGCGCAGGGGATCGGGGGCGTGAGGAACGGATCGGTGACAGCTGATCGTTAGTGCCGGGAGGCGCTGGCGGGGAGGATGTCGTCATGCCCGGTCCCTATCCCAGAGAGTTCCGCGAGGATGTCGTCGCGGTCGCTCGTAGCCGTGAGAGCGGCGTCACCATCAAACGGATCGCCGCCGACTTCGGGATCAGCGAAGCGACCCTGCAGAACTGGCTCCGCCAAGCCGATGTCGAGGAGGGCAATCGTCCTGGTCAGACCGCGGCGGACGCCGCGGAGGCGCGGGAGCTGAAGAAGCGGATCCGGTTGCTCGAGCAGGAGAACGAGGTCCTTCGGCGGGCGGCGGCGTATCTGTCGCAGGCGAACCTGAAGCTCGGTGGCTCCCCAAAATGACGTACCCGCTCGTATCTGAGCTCGCCGACGCGGGGATCCCCGTGACGGTGTCGTGCCGGGTTCTCAAGCTCGCCCGCCAGCCCTACTACCGGTGGAGAGGCGACCCGGTCCGCGACGCTGACGTGCTCCGCGCGCATCGGATCAACGCGCTCCACGACGCCCACCACGACGACCCGACCTTCGGATACCGATACCTCGCCGACGAAGCCCGCCGAGCGGGGTGGCGGATGAGCCGTCGAACGGCGTGGAAGCTGTGCTCACAGGCCGGGATCCTCTCGTCCGCGCAACGCCGCCGGCGCGGGAAGGGCAAGAAAGCCGGCCCTCCTGTGTTCGACGACCACGTGCAGCGGGTGTTCCGCGCCGACGCGCCGAACCGGGTCTGGCTCACGGACATCACCGAGCATCGCACTACCGAGGGCAAGCTGTACTGCTGTGCCATCAAAGACGTGTTCTCCAACCGCATCGTCGGGTACTCGATCTCGGACCGGATGACCGCGAAGCTCGCCGTCGACGCCGTCCGAAACGCTGTCGCCCGCCGCGGCGAGGTCGCCGGATGCATCCTGCACGCCGACAGCGGCAGCCAGTTCCGCAGCCGGGCCATGGCCCGCGAGCTGCGCCGCCACGACATGGTCGGATCGATGGGCCGCGTCGGCGCCTCCCTCTTAACCGGCTATTCCATCCTGGATCCCTTGCGGCGACACGCCGAGCGCGATGAGGTGCGTGGGTCTTCTGGGTCGCGGGTGCAACATGTGTCGCATGACGGACAAGGAGGTCCTGCGGCTCGAGCAGCGTGACGGCGAGTGGGTGCTCGCCGGTGAGCACGCACCGCGGTTCGGGTTGGTGGAGGAGTACCTCGCGCATCTGCTGGATCGGAACTACTCGCCGGCGACGGTGAGGTCGTACGGGTATGACCTGCTCGCATTCTGCCGCTGGCTGACCGGGCAGGACCGCCTGCTGGAGGAGGTCACGACCGATGACCTCCTCGGGTTCCTCCGCGCATGTCGCGAGGCGACGCTGCCCGGCAGGCCGGGACCGAACGTCGTGGGGATGGACGGCCGCCCCCTGGATCGTTACGCGGCGACGACGATCAACCGCCGGCTCGCGGCGATCTCAGGGCTGTTCACGTATGCGGGACTGCGGGACCCTGCCAGACGCAACCCGGTCCCGCGGGGCAGGGAAGCGCGTTGGCGGACCAGCGGGGAGCGGTCGGGGATGCTCGCTCACATGGTCCGCCGCCCCGCAGCACGGTCCGCGTTGCGGTTGCGGGAGCCGCGACGGCTGCCGGTCGCGCTGTCGCCGCAGGACGCGGCGACGCTGGTGGGGAGTCTGAGGACTTGGCGGGATCGGGCGATCGCGGGGCTGATGCTGTGGTGCGGGCTGCGGTCGATGGAGGTCCTCGGCCTGCACGTGAAGGACGTCGATATCGGCGGCCGCTGGATCACTGTCACCGGGAAGGGCGCGAAGCAGCGTCGTGTCCCGCTGGATGCGGATGTCGCGTCAGTGATCGATGTCTACCTCCTCGCCGAGCGGCCCGAATCGGGCTCCGAGATCCTGTTCCTGGTCGGGAAGGGCCCGCATCGGGGCGGCCCGTTGACGGCGGCGGGGTTGCGGACGGTGTTCCGCTATCACCGGGGTCTGACCGGGGTGACCGGCGGGCACCCGCACGCGCTGCGTCACACGTTCGGCACCGTCCTCGCCGAGGCCGGTGTCGATCTCGCGGTGATGCAGGCGCTCCTCGGTCACGCGCACGTCGATACCACCGCCCGTTACGTCCACCTCGCTCCTGCTCATGTGAAGGCCCAGTTCGATGCGGCACGCGAACGCATCCGCGCTCAGCAGCGGTGACGCCCCGATCGCGTCGCTGCGAGGCTCCGATCTCCGGGACGCGTATCTGCGTCATCTGACGGCGACGGGCCGAGGAAATCTCCCCTACGAGCGGGCGGCGCGACGGTTCTTCGAGACCTGGTCGGACCCGCAGGACTGGGCCGCGACGCCGCTTGCGGAGCGGTTGTCGGCGGGGTCGGCGACGCGTCCGGTGATCACGTTCCTGATGCTGCACGGCGGGTTGCGGCCAGGCTACGACTATCTGCTGTCACGGAAGCTGTCACCGCTCTGGCGGGAGATCCAGACCAGCCCGCTGCGGGCCGAGATCGACGGGTTCCTTCACGAGGCCGAGCAGCTCGGGTTCACCGCTCGCACCCGGCTCGCGACCGGCTCCCAGGCCCCGATCCGGCTGCTGATCCAGACCGGGAAGCCGATGCGGCAACTCACCACCTTCGACCTGCACGAGTTCGCCGCGGCCTGCCGGGAACGGGAGCTGGCGACGGGGATCTCGCATCGCCACTACTTCTCGGCGATCAGCATGGCGCACATGGTGCTGTTCCACCTCGGTGTCCTCGACTCCCCGCCCCGCACCGGCGGCCCGGTCCCTTACGAGGAGCGGCTCGCCGAGGTCTCCGCGCCGTTGCGAGCGGAGCTGGTCGGCTACCTGGAACGCAAACGCGCGACCTGCGACCGAAAGACGGTATCGGCGACGGCGACCCGGCTGAAGCACTTCGGGGTCTTCCTCACCGACACCGACCCCGCGTTGACTTCCGTGCGGGATCTGGATCGGCGCCGTCACATCGAGCCGTTCCTCGCGTCGCTGGTCGACACGGTCAGCGACAAGGACGGGGCCCCGATCAGCATCGGG
The DNA here is from genome assembly GCF_965345035.1 of Microbacterium sp. bgisy207. Lineage (GTDB taxonomy): Bacteria > Actinomycetota > Actinomycetes > Actinomycetales > Microbacteriaceae > Microbacterium. Next base: position 37,990 of record NZ_CBDRMG010000018.1, on the reverse strand, counting down.
GACCGCAACCGGCGGGTCGTCGCGGTCGCGACGTTCCTGCGCGACATCACCGAATGGGGCTGGGACGCCGCGCCACCGCGGAAGGTGCTGTTCCGCGACGACATCCCGAAGCTCCCGCAAGTGCTGCCCCGCTACCTTCCGATCGACGCCGACCGGCGCCTCACCGCCGCTTTGACGGAGCATCCCGATAACGAGCTGGCCGCACTGGCGCTGCGATTGCAGCGGGCCTGCGGGCTGCGGATCGGGGAACTGCTTGATCTCGAGTTGGACTGCGTTCACGAGCTCGACGGGAACGGGGCATGGCTCAAGGTCCCGCTCGGCAAGGTCGCTACCGAACGCATGGTCCCGCTCGATCCCGAGACGCTCGCAGTGATCGACCGGGTCGCCCAGATCCGCTCCCACGGCAGACCACTCCCGCATCCGCGCTACCGGCGGCCCGCGCAGTTCCTGTTCACCTACCTCGGCCGCCGGCTCACACAGCAAGGCGTCCGTCGCGAGCTCGATCACGCCGCCGAGACCGCGGGCCTCGGGCACGTCACCTCCCACCAGCTGCGACACACCTACGCGACCGCGCTGGTCAATGCTGGCGTCTCCCTGCAAGCCCTCATGGCCCTCCTCGGCCACCAGTCCGCGGAGATGAGCCTCCGCTACGGGCGGTTGTTCGACGCGACGGTCCGAACCGAATACGAACGAGCCCTCGACCTCGCGAAACAGAACACCACCGCCGCTGCTGCCGGAGACACGGCCGGGCGCACCCAGTTGCCGCTGACGGTCATCACTGGCGGGCGCGACTGGAAAGACACCCCGCTGCTGAAGTCGCGGATGGCCGGCGGGTTCTGCCTCCGCGCCCCAGCGCAGGGAGCATGCAGCTACGCGAACATCTGCGAGCACTGCCCGTCCTACCGGTCAGAACCCTCATCGCTGCCGATTCTCGCCGCGCAACGCGTCGACGCCGACGCTCTCGCCCGCGACGCGGAACAGCGAGGATGGATCGACGAGGCAGACCGCCACCACAAGCTCATCGCCCGCCTCGACGCGCTCATCGCCGACACGGAGACACAGACCGGATGACCAGTCCCACGCTGAACCAGATCGAACGCGCCTGCGCCGACCTCGCCCGAAACGGGCATCCCATCACAATCGCCAAGGTCGCCGAACACGCCGGGATCTCCAGGTCCACGATCTACCGCAATCCCGAACTCCGCACCATCATCGAACACCACCAGGAAGCCGCCGCTGACGGCAGCATCACCGCGATCACCGACGAACTAACCACCCTCCGCCAAGCCGTCCAGACTCTCGCCGACACCGTCCGCCACCACGACGCGCAACTCCGACGTCTCACCCGAGACTGATCGCGTTACCCGGCCAAACCCAGACCCGAGGCCGATTAGCCGGATAAGCCGGGGACAACGCGGCGATGGAGAGCTTCTGGTCACTTCTTCAAACGAACGTGCTCAACCAGCAGCGCTGGGCCACCAGGCAGGAGCTGCGCCTCGCCATCGTCGTCTGGATCGAACGGAAGTACCACCGCCAGCGAGCACAGGACACCCTCGGCGGCTTGACGCCCATCGAGTTTGAAGCCAAGCTAACCGAGCCGCTCACACTCGCGGCCTAAACCAAACCTGTCACCAGTTCGTTCCTCACGCCCCTCCGCGGAGACCAGTCGTCACCGTAACACCAAGGTCATCGGGACGCGCTAGCATCACGGGCGCAGATCGAAGGGAGAGCTCGTTTGGACGTTGCGGCAGACTGGACGGTGATAACAGTCACCTTTGACAGTAGGGATGACCTACTGGCCAATTGGCCAGCAGATCCGAGATCACGCAATTTTCGATGGATCGTGGTTGACAACGGGTCCACCGATGGAACAGTCGACCTCGCACGGGTGCGCGCCGACCTGGTGATTGCGAACGAGGACAACCGAGGGTTCAGCGCAGGAAACAACTGCGCTCTGCCTCATGTGACCACGAGATTCGTCGCCTTTGCGAACCCCGACGTCAGGATTGATCAGAGTGCATGGGGAGAGCTCACTCGTGTTGCATCCTCCACTGGAGGGCTCGTCGCGCCACAGCTTGTGAACCCCGACGGAAGTCTGCAGCCCAACGCGCGAGGTCTACCCTATCTATCATCGAAGATTCTCAATCGTTTGTCGCCGCGAGGCGCTCGTTCCGCAGGGTATGTCGCCCCTCAGCAACTCGCGGAGCCGACCTATTGTGCGTGGGTTATGGGAGCCGCAGTAGGCGGCCGTACCGAACTACTCCGAGAGCTCGGTGGCTGGGACGAGCGGTACTTTCTCTATTACGAGGATCACGATCTGGGTCTTCGCGCTTGGCGGTGCGGCTACCCAGTTGTGATCGCCCCAGCCGCGCGATGGACCCATGGTTGGGCCCGGGCGACGGCCAGCGCCAACATGAGAGCCTGGGGGTGGGAACTGCGGTCGATGCGCCAGTTCTATTTCACCTATCCCTTCCTTCTCGCGCCGATCTCGCCTTGGAAGTCGAAATGGATGTCAATGATGGCTAGGAGAACCTGGCGGAGAGTCGAAGCAGGATGAAGGTCCGGACGATAGCGTTTTATCTGCCGCAGTACCACAGGATTCCCGAGAATGACGAGTGGTGGGGGGAAGGATTCACCGAATGGACCAACGTTCTCGCGTCGCGGCCACAGTTCGAGGGGCACGTTCAACCCGTTGAACCGGGAGAATTGGGTTTTTATTCGCTTGACGATCAATCCACGCGTGCGCAGCAGTCCAAGCTCGCTCGCGACCACGGCATCGACGGATTCTGTATTTACTTTTATTGGTTCGGTGGCCGTCGACTTCTTGAGCGACCGCTAGAGGATTGGAGGCGCGACGACACCGCTCTTCCCTACTGTCTTTCGTGGGCGAATGAAAGCTGGACCCGCCGCTGGGATGGGAAGAGCCGAGAAGTGCTCATGGAGCAGTCATATGTGGAGGGGTTCGAGGAGGCGCTTTATCGTGATTTGGAGCCACACTTCCTGGCTCCTCACTACATGAAGATGGACGGTCGACCGATTCTGGTCGTGCATCGTGTCGACCTCATCCCGAATCCTGTCCGAACTGCGAATGCGCTGCGCGCCCTCGCTCGGAGCAGTGGTATTGACGACCTCTATCTAATAGCGGCGGAGACACGGCATGGCATTCGACCGGGCGACTACGGGTTTGATGCAGTCGTCGAGTTCCCACCTGTCGGTGCGAACACGCTTGGCTCTGCCCTTATCAAGCCGCTCAAGGGCGTTAGCCCGGAATTCCGAGGGCGACTGATGAGCTATGTTCGCACTGCGAAGAGGTTCATGCGCAGGCGAGACCCTATGTCATTCACGAGGCACCGGGGTGTCATGCCTGCGTGGGATAATACGCCTCGGCGCAAGTCGCGATCCACCATCTACGTTGGATCGAACTCCACTACGTTCGGGGAGTGGTACCGCGCATCCCGACGCGTCGAGGAAGCCCGTGGAGGGAGGGGATTGGTTTTCGTCAACGCATGGAACGAATGGGCTGAGGGGGCACACCTCGAGCCAGACAGCGCGCGAGGGGTCTCCTATCTGCTCGAGTTGGCGGGAGTGTCTGGTGAGAGCGTATCGGACCCGCTGGGCACTCAAGAGTCATATGGTCGCGTCTGGAGCGCGCCGCAGCTGAGAAGTATCGTCATCGCGGCCGCCGGGTCGACATTGGCGGTAACGCGGCGGGCGAAGGACGCAGTCGCCAGAGTGTGGCGCCCTTGAGCCTCCGCGTCGCCGCCCCAGAGATAGGCCGCTTGAGGAGCCGACGTCGGACTCCGAGGCGGCACCTGCCGCCACTCGGAGAGATCATGCGGTCCCCGTTCACAGCTATGGTGGCATGGGTCGTAGTCGCGACCTCGCTCTACGGACTCGGTTGGACCCGCCTGTTTGGACCTCTCCGGGGCGACACCGCGCTTTTCTTGTCCTTCGTGGGGTTGCTGTTTCTTGTACTGGCGACGGCAGTGCCAACGACAAGGTCTGCGGACCCTGCGGCCCCCGTGCGTGCAGTCACAGTATTCGCGATCACGGCTTACTATTTCGTCGCATACGCGGCGAGCGGTGGCGTACCCTTACTTTTGGTAATGAGCGGAGGCGCCTACGATATATATGGGTTTGGCATTGAGGGCTTGCATATATTCGCGCTTTGTCTTACAGGATACTACGCAGTCAGGCTCTTTCGTGCCGCCATCACACGAGGTGGAAAGTGGGTATGGATAGGCTGGATTTGGCTCACTCTACTTGTAACTTCCATAGGCAATCGTAGTGCTCTATCCTTCCTCGTCTTCGCCTGTGCATTCTTGCTTCTGCGGCGGTACAAACTAAACGCAGCGAGCATGGTTTTCGCCTTGGCTTTCGCTATCGCATTCATGCTGTTCTTCGGAGGCTTCGGGGATGTGCGGCTCAGCTTTCAGATTGAGCAGGCCACGTCTCAGCAGGGTTCGTCGAGCGCGATCCTCAACTTATCCGGTGCTACACAGCGCTTCTCAGAGACAGGGTTGCCTCCCTCGTCTCTTTGGCTATATATGTATTTCGTCTCGCCTGTTGCGAACCTAAATCAGGCATTCGCATACGCGGGCGGAGGTCTGTGTGGTCAGAGTTGCGACCTCGCGGGACTCTTGGTGCACGGATTCGTCCCGGACGCGGTCGGTCAGCGATTCGCGGAGTTGTTCAGCGTGCCACGATTCGATAAGTCGGCGTTTCTAATTGCGCCAAATCTGACGGCATCGACGCTTTTCGGTAGCGCGGTAGGTTACGCAGGTCTCTTGGGGGGAGTGCTACTTCTCATGTGGGTCGCGGTCGTCTGTATTCTGGTGATGCGCCTCCTTGCAGGGACGGACGTGTACGAGGAGGGTGTAGCGATTCTCGCAACGGTTGTCTTCTTCTCCTTCTTCGAGAACATGATTGCGTATTCGGCGCTGTCGCTCCAGCTCGTTTTAGTCCTTCTCCGCGGTAGGCTACGGATTCGGTGGTTGTAACGACGATCCAGCGCGGCAGGTTTCGCCGGCAGGAGGCAATGAATTGAGACGGCCATCGAACCTAGGTGTCTCTTTGCTTGGTAGTGCACTGCCAGCCATGATCGGTGCCCTAGCGACGGTCTGGCTGGCGAGGGCATCGGCGCCACAACTTGCGATTTCCGTCCTTGGCATTTGGACGGTTCTCGGGCTGCTAACACTGACGGATTTCGGACTCACACGAACTGCGTCAAAGCTGGCGGCGTCCGGAATCTCTCCATTGGTTGTTTCCCGAACTCTGCGCTCTGCGAGTGTGATTGCAGGCACGGCTACAACGGCTGTGCTCGCGGCGGGTCTCACGCTCGTCGGAGCCGACGCGTTCTTCTGGCTGCTCCTGGTGCTCCCGGTTCTAGCGACGCTGCAGTTCCCGTTAGTGGGGGCGCTTGAAGCGCAAGGAGCTTTCGGTGTTGTCGCAGGTCTGAAGACGCTCAATGCAGTTGTTGTGTACGCCGTACCAACTGCTATTGTCATCCTGATCCCGACTCGGGTCGGCCTTGCGCTCGCGGTTTTGGCGATCATTGTTGGGAGGGTGACGCTGTTCTTGCTGCTGGCAGCCAGTGTCTCCCGGTACCGTCCCGCCACCCAACGCGAGGGTCTGGGGAGACGCGAGCACTTTCGGGTGGACAAGGCCTACTTGTGGATTGCTCTGTCGAGTCTTCTTGGACCCGCGCTCCTCTACGCGGACCGCCTCGCTCTGACCATAGGCGGCGTCCCCGATAATGTTTGGATTTCCTACGTTGCCTTATCTGAGTTGCTGATGAAGACCTACATTTTGCCGAGCTCGGTGATGGCGGTGGTATTCCCCTGGCTAGTTAGGAACATGCAGACAGAGATTCGGCGCATTCGTTCTTGGTATGCTTGGCGGCTTCCGGCAGTCACCCTAGCTTTTGCGGTGCCGGTAGCTTGTTTGACTGTGCTACTCCCAGACGCACTCTTTGACATTCTCGGGATCGACGCCTTTGCTGGAGACCTGCGGGCTGTGGCGCTCGCGCTTGGTGCGTCGACTGTCATCAACTGGTCTTCCCAGGCGTACATCGGCCTACTGCAAGCAACTCATTTCGAGTTTGCTCCCGCACTTGTGCAATTCGCGCTCGCTGTCCCCTACGCCATTGTCCTTGTCGCTGCCGCGGCGTCGGGGAGCGTGGTGCTGGTGGCGTTCGCGGTCTTCGCTCGAGTATTGGTGACGTGGGCGACTTTGGTGCTCGTAGCGGCTCGGGTGCTACGCGGTTCGGCCCCGTGAAGCCGAGGTCACCGCGACCGACGCATGCCGCTTCGCCGGGAAGTTCCGGTTGGAGAACCTCCCACAGGGACCGCGCTGGACGACTTCGTACTCGACGCCGCCAGCGGCATCGACAAGTCACTGCTCGCTGAGCTCGGCACCTGCCGATTCCAAAGGGGGGATCGCGCGGTCGGCTTCTCGCCAGAACGCCGCGCCGATGAGAAGCGCGGCGGATCGCCCGACGGGTGCTTCTCGTCGCGCGACGGCGGCGAAGGTGTTGGATAGCAACTGGGGTGTGATATGACCTTTGCTGAAAAGGTCTAGTTGTTCGTTGCTTACTCCGAGCCGATGGCGTGCCCATGTCGCCATCGTTACGCGCCAGTTCCAACGGTGGGTAGCGAGATGCCTTGGACCGACGCGGCGCCGAACGTTGCCCAGAAGTCGGCCGAGCAGGCTTCGTCGCCCATGTTCTCCGAGCACGTTGGAGTCGTGCTGCACGTAGTCCTGCATGCGCTCATCCAGCATCTCAATTGATCCCAGCACCAGGGCTAGCACCGCGAGCCAGTGATCGTGATAGGCGGCATCGGTCGGAGGCGGAAACGGAACGCTGGCGGATATCACTTCACCGGCGACTACAGCCAGGCTTCCCGTCAATTGATTGTCAATCATCGTTCCCCGTAGCCCGGTTGATCGTCGAGTCGTGCTCGCCAGCTCGCGCCCAGATTCGTCAATCACACGCGCTTGTGCCGATACCGCCAGCACGCCTCCGCGACCTAGCCGGGAAACAAGCGTCGAGAGCTTGTCGGGATACCAGTAATCGTCCTGATCGGCCAAGGCCACCCAGCTCGCGCCCACTGCCATCGCCACGATCCGCTCGAAATTTCGGTAGAAGCCGACGTTATGCTCAAACTCAATGAGCTTGAACCGCTTATCCTCCCGAACGAACTCTTGGAGCAGCCTGAAGACGGTTGGATCGCGACCGTCGATCCCAACGATGCAAGTCCAGTCCTGGAGGGTCTGTGACTGGAGGGATTGAAGTTGACGTCTAAGCAGCGAGGGGTCTGGCCGGTACACAGCCATGCAGATCACGCCTTGCGTCAACTCGGCACTTCCTCGGACTCGTGAGATTCGCGCAGCACGTCGGCGAAGATTGGAAGCAGCGGGAGCGAGGCAATCCGTCGCAAAGTGGGCACCCGCCCATCGAGAATTTTCCTCCAATGATCGCGGTTCGTCACGGCGTCTTCCAAGGCTCTGGTGATCCCATCGGATGACGCCACGTTCACGGAGAGGGCGAGAGGAAGTAGGCCTAGGTAACTTGCCGCTTCGCTCATCTTGTTTTCGTAGGCGAGACTGATACAGGGGACCTTCTCGAGGCCGGCCAGCACGAGGCCGTGATAACGCATGGACACTACGGCCAGAGAACGAGCAATGACTCCCCGGTAGTCACCTAGCGACTCAATAGAGGCGATCTCGGAGTTGCAGCCTGCCTCCGTCAAACCCGAATGGAACCTAAGCAAGAAGGGCTCCTCCGAATGACGGCCATAAAGATGCGGGAGTATCTTCACTGGGATACCTTGCTCATTGGAGAACCGAGCGATCCCGGTTATGATCTCGTCGAGATAGCTGGCGCGCTTGTCGGCCTGGAAGTCTCTGTGCCAGTTGCTCAGTTGCGTTGGAACTACGGCTACGTACTTTTCCTCGTTGGTCGTGAAGTTGTGCGCTTCGGGGAGGAGGAACGCAGTGTCCACCCCGAGCACGGACGTGATGCCTTTCGACGCGAGATATTCTTGGGACCTCTGCTCTCGGACGAAGACGAGCGATCGCTTCAGGACATACCTTGCGAGAGCATTGAACAGGCGGGAGTTGCTGGGCCCGACCGTATTCTGGACGAATATCGGCCGGGTACCATCTAGCACCAGGATCAGTAGTACGAACAGGTACATCCAGTCTTTGTAGATACCGAGGTTCGACCCCGCGGGAGAGACAAGCACCGCCTCAGCGGAGCGCGTCTTCTCGAGCAGTAGGTCAACCTCGCGTGAGGGGGCGAGTCGAGCGAAACGACGGAAGACCTGCCACGCGAGGTGGCGGCGGGTATCGCTGATCCCCGAAGTCACGTCAGGCGCGTGGTTGGCTTGGATCGCCAAGTACTTCGGAAGCGTCTTGCTATTCGCGTGCCAAATATAGAACACGTCTATCTTGCTCGGGTTGAGTGCGGCTAGTCCCTCGATCAGGGCTCGGCCAGCTGCGTCATCACCGAAATTGTTCGTGTGCTGGTTGACGATCACAATCGATGGGCCGGATGTCATGAGGCCTCCAGATCCTGCGGTGTGACGGTTGGTGGTAATCCTGGGGCAGGAGTCATCCTGTAGCTTTCTGAGCTCGGAACCGCGTGATTTGGCCGTTTGGCCAAGCGCACGATGACATGCGATCACTCAAGTTGTGACTCATTGATTCCTTCCGTATCCATATCCGTATCCGTATCCGTATCCGTACATGTAAGAGTCCGGTCCTTTCGTCGGCGCCATCGTCATTACGAGGCCCGCGACCTTCGCACCCACGGTCTCGAGCGCCTCGAGAGCGCCGTCGAGCTGGTGGGTGGTCGTGCGGCCGGCGGCGGTGACGACGATTGCGCCGGCGGTGAGGCGCGACAGCACTGCAGCATCCGTCACGGGAAGCAGCGGCGGTGCATCGCAGATCACCACGTCGAAGGTCTTCGCGAAGTCGTCGAGGAGCGCCTTCATCTGCGACGACCCCAGCAGCTCGGACGGGTTCGGCGGCACCTTGCCGGCGGGGAGCACGTAGAGCGGGCGACGACCCCACGGGAGCATGACGTCGGTGATGTTTGCCCGTCCGATGAGAACGTCCGTGAGCCCCACCGCACCTTCGATGCCGAGGTAGTCGGCGACCTTGGGCTTGCGCAGGTCGGTGTCGATGAGGGCGACGCGCTTGCCGGCATCCGCCAGGGCGATCGCAAGGTTCACCGCCGTTGTCGACTTGCCCTCGCTCGGGATGCTCGAGGTCATCACGAAGCTCGTGCCGCCATCCATCTCGATGAACTGCAGGTTTGTGCGCAAGGCTCGGAAGGACTCCGCGCGTTGGTTCGTCGGGTCGGCCTCGAGGATGATCGGCCGCTCTGCCGCCTTCGGGTCGAAGGGGATCACACCGATCAGTGGGCGATCCGAGAGCTGTGCGATATCGCGCGCGGTGCGGACCTTCGTGTCGAGCACCGTGCGCAGGATCGCGATCGCCACACCAAGCGCCAGACCGATCAGGCCGCCGAGCGCGAGGTTCAGAGGAACATTCGGGCTTACTGGAACCATCGCGGGCAGGGCCGGACGAATTACCGTGGTCTTCACCGGACTTGCGGTGAGCCCCGCTGTTGTCTCGATATCTTCGACAGCGTCGCCGAGGCTTGCTGCGGTGGCGTTAGCGACGTCTGCCGCAAGCTGAGGGTCGGCATCCTGCACGGAGATGTTGATAGCCGTGGTGTTGAGCGGCGCAGAGACCGTCGTGATCTCGGCCAGTTCTTCGGCTGTCATGTCCAGGCCGAGCTCGTTGATGACGGGGTCGAGGACGAGAGGTGACTCTGCGACGACGACGTACGTCGCAACGCGCGCCTGCGTAAACGAGGAGCCCTGCTGCAGCTCCTGGATCGCCCCGGACGTCTGGGTCGACACTGCTACGGTGCTCGTCGACTCATACAGCGGCGTGCGTGTGAGGGAATATGCGGCGGCGGCACCGACACCGACCAGTGTCAGCGCAAGAATGATGAGCCAGTTCTTGCGCAGGATGTGCAGGTAGTCGCGGAGCTCCATGGTGCCTCTCGGTTGGGGTTCCTGCCGACTATCCTCACACACCCGGTATTTCGTGCTGGTATCCAGTCGGTATCGGGGAGGAGAGGGGCTCGCTCAACGGGTGGGTGGTGGGGGCGTTTCGACTCGACTTGCTCGGGAGGCGATCGAGGCGCTGTCAAGGCGTGCTGCGCCGTCCCCGTACCCCGCGTAGGGCAGCCGTCGAGAGCTCAGTCCTCGTCCTGGAGTCGGATCGTCGCGGACGGGCACAGCTCTTCGGCCTCCCGCGCGGCGGCCCATTCGGTCTCCGGGGGATTCTCGTTGAGAACGCTGACGAATCCGCCGTCCTCGTCGCGGTTCGCGGACACCCTCGGCGCCAGACGCCCACAGGTGCCGGAGGCGATGCACGTGGTCGGGTTGATCGTGACCTTCATGGGCTCTCCTGGGTGTGGCGCGGCTCAGCCGCGGTACTGCCGGACGAGGGGGCAGGTGTACGGGTCGCGATTCTTGAGCCCGACCTGGTTGAGGTAGGCGATGATCGTTCGGCACGCCTCGCCAAGCGTCGTCTCGGCGTAAGGGATCCCGTGCTCGGCGCAGTGCGCTCGCACCAGCTTCTGGAGGGCGGGGAGGTTCGGGCGCGGCGCCCGAGGGAAGAGGTGATGCTCGATCTGGTACTCGAGACCCCCCATGAGGACATGCACGTGAGGTCCTCCCCGGACGTTGCGCGACATGTACACCTGGCGTCGCAGGAAGTCGATATCGGCGTCGTGCGGAACGGTCGGCATCCCGATGTGATTCGGTGAGAACGCCCCGCCGAGCAGAAGGCCGAACACGGCGACCTGCACCAGCACGAACGAGATGGCCATCAGCGGCGGGAGCACGACGAACAGCAGCGCCAGGTAGCCGAACACGCGGATGCCGACGAAAAGGATCTCCGTCCAGCGGAACCTCACGTTCTTGCCGGTGAGGATCGTCCGGAACGAGTCCGCGTGCAGGGTGAGGCCCTCGAAAAGGAGAAGCGGCAGGAAGTAGTAGCCCTGATAACGGCCGAGCGTGGCCGCGAGTCCGGTGCGCTGGTCGGTGCCTCCCGGGGTGAATGACAGGACGCCGGGCTCGGCATCCGGGTCCGCCCGCTCCTTATTGGGGTTGGCGTGATGACGGCTGTGCTTGTCGACCCACCAGCCGTAGCTGAGGCCGGTGAACAGTCCGGCCAGCACGCGGGATACCCATTCGTTCCGGCCCCGGGAGATGAAGATCTGCTGGTGCGCGGCCTCGTGGCCCAGGAACCCCAACTGCGCCATCACGATCCCGAGCAGCGCGGCCAGGATCAGCTGAAACCAGGTTGCGCCGAGCAGGACGACGCCGACCAGGATTGCGACGGTGGCCGTCGTGCACACGAGCAGCATCGTCCAGTAGAAGCCGTACCTGCGACGCATCAGCCCGGCATCGCGTGCCTTCATCGAGAGCTGACGAAACGCCTCCACATAGCGATCACCACCCACTGCCGTCTCCCATCCGATCTCGCTGGGCCGCTGGTCGTGACACTACGAGGTCGCTCGGCATCGCCCCGAGGGTCTTGTGCGAAGCGCGTGTGCTCGTTAGGGCACGTGGATGGGCGACGCCGGGCTGGCGGTCATCAGCGCGGCCGAACGCGGCTTAGTCGAGGATTCGCGATCGCCAACTCGCGGATTCGCGATCGCCAACTCGCGGATTCGCGCTCGCATGAGCCGTGCGGAAGATCGCGTCGGCGCTCTTCGTTGGGGAGGGGGACAAGTGGCTCAGATCGCGGCGGCGATGTCGGTCTGCGCGAAATCCTCACCCTTGAACAGCAGTGCGGCGTTCAGGCTCCGCGCGAGAGCATAGGAGTAGCAGTCGCCCATGTTCAGCGAGGCGGCGTGGCGACCCTTGCCGAATCGTCGCCACGCTGCCGTGGCGATCGCGGACTGTGTGGCGTCGAAGGGCGCGACCGTGACGCGAGCACGAGAAATGAGTGCTTCGAGGTCCTGCGTAGCCGCCGGCCCCTGACGCGATTCGGCCACGATCGTCGCCTCCACGAATGTCGCTGCGCTCACGTGCAGATCGCCGGCATTCGCGGCGATTACGCGGGCGAAATGTGACGCATCCTCTTCGCCGAGGACGATCGCCATCAACGCCGAGGTGTCGAGGGCGATCGTCATCGTGGAAGCCCTGCCTCGTCGTAGCCGATGATCTCGTCGGCAGAGCGCGCATCCAGCGTCGTCCGATCGCGCCCTCGGGAGATGATCGCCTCGAGGTCGGCCTGCACGTCAGGTGTCGTGCTCTGTGCCCTGACTCGATCGAGGCGCTCTGCGAACGCCCGTCGCGCGGCAACCGTAATGCTCTCCCCTGTTGCGGCGGCGAGAGCCCGCACGAGGCGATCCGCTTCGGGGTCCTTAATGTTCAGCGCCATAGGCGGATTCTACCAAGTGAGGAAGAAAGGAAGATAGTTAGGAATACCGAGCCAGGCGATCCGCGCTTCTCCTTCTCGGTCGATTCTTGATTCCACTAGTAGGTAGATTCTTGATTCCACCAGTGAGTAGAATCAGCGGGGAAGGAAAGTGATGCGCGAAACGGATGCCGTCTGGCGGACCTTGGTTGATGCTGCCCTCGCCGGGCGGAGGCAATGGAAGAACGCCGGTGATCTCGCGTGGGAAGCCGGCGTCGGGGAAAAGATCACCTACAAGGCACTGTCTCGTCCGGCTGCGATCGGTGCAGTGACGAAACACCCCGGTGGAGGCTTCAGTGTGTCGGATCCGGAACGGGTTCTCATGCTGCTCGCGGCAGCTCGAACACTCGCGGGCACACGCGGAACCGGGTTCGCCGCGGCCCAAGACCTCGTCGCGCGTACGCCTGAATATGCGATTGGGGGTACTCGTGCAGCGGCTCATCACCTCGGTGGTCGCAATCTCATCGCGAATCACGGAATCGCAATGGTCTACGTGCCCTTCAATACGGATCTCGATGGACTTCCTCCCGGCGACGATGCGCTCGTGATCACGGTCGACCAGCACACGCTTGCGAGGTGGAACGACGGGTTCACCAGTCCTGCACAGACCTACGCGGATCTCTTCGCCCAGCCGGGATGGCAGGCCAGCGAGTTCCGTCGTGCCCTGTGGCGTGAATGGTTCGCGATTGACGATTGGGCGCGGGCGGAGGAACGCGTTGGCTGAGGTGCCTCTCGATGACGAGGGACATCTGAGGTTCGTCCTCGACTACCTGGGCCACGAACTCGAGCCGTCGATCCTTATCGGAGGGTGGGCGACGTTCGCTCGCGTCGGCGGTGACATCAGCCGTGACATCGACCTGATCATCGGCTCACATGAGGTGCGGGAGAAGGTCAGAGGCGCCTTGTCGGAGCTGTCGGAGTCCAGCCATCTGCAAGGAACAAAGTGGCGCGGTGAAGTCGAGGGTGTCCACGTCGATGTGTACATTCCACACCAGTCCGAGCTCGGCGGAAAGCTCCGTCTACGGGTTGAGGTTCTCGCTGACCACACGGAAGACCTCGGCCAAGGCAAATGGCGACTGCTCACGATCGACGCTCACACGGTCTCGAAGATGGCCGCACTGCTGGATAGGCCCGACACCGAAAAGGGATTCAAGGATGCAAGGGAGATCCTGCGCCTTCTCGAGACAGGCGTCGACGCGTCGTTGGCGTGTCGCATACTCGCGCGTGCGTCGGCCAGCCCAAAGTTGGAGCTCGTGAGCCACGTCGACGCGGCTTTCGATCTGCTGGGCGCCCGCTCTGGTGCGAACAAGGCACAACGCGAACGCATTCGTCGCTGGCGCAGGGAATGGGTGGCTGCCATCGCGAGAGAAGTGGAGTCCGCCCCGCAGCGTGGCAGGCCGGCCCTCGACTGAGCGCCCGACGCCCGCGAAGGCCGCGATCGCCGCAGGCATCCTGGCTGCGGAACCGATGGACGTTCCTGATCCAGAGACCTGCGCGCCGAACTCGAACTCATCCGCGGATATGCGCCCTTCTCTGGCGCACACTGGAGAACATGGAGGTCGGCGTGGGGATGGACACACTTGCCGTGATCGTCGCGCTCGCAGTTGGCATCGTGGGCCTCGCGACAACCGTAGCGGCGTCTGCGCGACGCACCCGCGTCGAGTTGAAAGCCGAGTTCGCGACGGAGATTTCTCGCCTCGGCGACCGCCTCTCGCGGCTTGACGACCGGGTGTCTCGGTTGGATGACCGTATCTACGCACTCGCGGCGGGTCTCGCACCGCGTCTTGCTCCCGCGGGTGACGCTCCGCACGACGAGTAATCGGCGTTCGTCGCTCCCATCAACAGGATGTCGGTGGCGGCGGCAATCTCGGGGTGTCGCGACCGGGCTGTGCGACATAGATCGCGAGAGCGGCGGCGGCGTCGGCTTGCCGGTAGTCATAGGTGACGACCGCGCGAAGATCATCGCCGAGCTCCAAAGCGGACGCGAGATGCACGGCATCCAATGATCGAAGAGCAGCCGGCTGGAGGGTTGCCGCGCGCTCGAAGATCGCGGTGCTCAGCTGCAGCACCGTGAGCGAGTCCAGCACCTCCCGCGCCCGCACGATGCGCTCGGGCGCGCCACCGCGCACTGCGCGCAGCAGTTCGGTGCGGCAGAGGTCACTTGTCACGGGCACGCGATCCGGTGCCTGAAGCCATGTCAGCAACGCCGCCGACTCGGTCTCAGCGACCACGAGCTTGACCACTGCCGAGGTGTCGAGGTAGCACGCCATCTCAGAAGCGCTCGTCGTCGCGCGTGTCCGCCAGGTCTGCGGACAGGGGTTCGCCGGGAGCCGGCGGCTGCAGGGCGCTGAGGGAGCGGCTCGGAACGCGCGCCCTGCCCGCGTTGATCAGACGCTGCAGCCCCGACTCTGGGATCGGTGAAAGCTGAGCTACCGGACGACCGCGATCGGTGATCCACAGCGTCTCGCCCGCCGCCGCTGCCGCGACCACGGCCGACGCATTCTGCTTGAGTGCTCGAATCCCCACCTCGTCCACGTGCTTCATTGTAGAACGTTGGGCGGTCGGTTGGTGGGTCGCCGGGCATCCCCACGGCGGCGATGCAGCGATGTCGGTGGAGTCTGCGACGATGGACGCATGGACTACTGGCATGAGGTTGCTCGCGCGGTCGGGGGAGCAAACTACGATCGCGCCTGGAGTCTGAATGCGGCCGGTCGGGTCACGCTCGTCGAGCTGGATGCAGGCAGCGCCGAGACCTCGGTCGACGCGGTCGTGCGCGATCTTACGTCGCACGGGGATGACGTGCTGGTGGTCTCGCTCGAGATCGAGCCGGCTCGCGGAACGCTGAGCGCCTACTGCAGCTGTGAGCACGCTCCCGGGTGCACGCATGTCTGCGCCGTGCTGCTGGCGCTTTCGGATGCCGACCCCGGCACGAGCACGGGGGCCTTCGGGCCTGCGGCGGGCGGGCGCGGGGGATCCGGGCCCCGTCAGACCGTGCCGCCGTGGCAGCGCGCCCTCGACGGTTTGCTGCCGGCATCCGACGAGAACGCCGTCGAGCTCTGCGTCTTCATCACGGTCCAGACGCCGCCGACGACGCGCTGGAACAGAACGCCCCCCAGCCCGAGCCTGGTCGCCCGGCCCGGGATGCGCGGCACGCGGGGTGCCTGGATCAAGGGCCAGGCGCGCTGGGGGCACCTCGACGGGCTGCGAGCAGATCCCGGTGCGCTCGCGCTGCTGCGCGAACTCGACATGCTCGACGCCGACTCCTACTCGTGGGGCTACAACTACCGCGATCAGGAGTGGATGCACCTCGACCGGCTTCCCTCACGGACCCTGTGGTCGCTGCTGACCGATCTGCAGGCCGCCGGCGTTGCGCTCGTGTCGCCGGGCAAGGCGCAGCATCCGGTCCGCCTCGACGGTGAGCCCATGACCCCGCGCATCACGGTCGCCGAGAACCGCAAGCGCCTCTCGGTGCGCGGCGAGCTGGTGGGTGCGGGCGGTGCCGACGGCGAGTCAGGTGCTGGTGGTGCGGAGGGTGAGTCGGGTTCGGGAGGCGAGTCGGGTGCGGGCGGTACGGATGCCGACACCTCGGGCGGCGAGCTGCTGTTCGTCGGTGCGCCACCGATCGCCATCGCTCGCGTCGCCGGGGCCGGAACTGCGGGCGAACGCATCGTGCTGCATCCGATCGACCCGCCGCTGTCGGAGCCGATGCGCGAGCTGCTGACCGCCGCGAAGCCCATCTCGATCGACACCGACGGCCGGGATCGGTTCGAGAGCGACTACCTCCCGCGGCTGCACGCGATCGCACCGGTCACCTCGCCCGACGGCAGCTACGCCGTACCCGCGCCGCCGCGTGCCGTGCTCGAACTTCGCGTCGACCACGGCGACGGCCAGGCGCACCTCACCTGGCGCTGGGACAGGCTGGGCGGCAGCATCCGCCCCGATCCGATTCGCGAGTCCGGCATCCTCGAGGCCGTGCGACGCGCGGCCGGCGCGCACGCCGAGACCGTCGTGCAGGCCGCGGGCACGGATGCCTCCCGCTCCGCCGCCCCGCCCGACCAGACTCTACGCGGCGCTGCCGCCGTGCTCTTCGTCGCCGAAGTGCTGCCGGGACTCCGCACGCTCGACGGGCTGCACGTCATCGAAGACGTCGAGGCCCCGAGCTTCCGAGCCGCAGCGCAGGCGCCGGATGTCTCGGTCACCGCCCAGCCCGGCACCAACGACTGGTTCGACCTCAGCGTGCAGGTGAGCATCGAGGGCGAAGAGGTCGACTTTGCGACACTGTTCCGCGCGCTCAGCGACAACGAGCCGATCCTCGTGCTGCCCAGCGGCACCTACTTTCCCCTCGACACCCCCGAACTGCAGCGGCTGCGCGATATCATCGCCGAAGCGAGCGCGCTCTCGGATCGCCCCATCACCTCGGCGCGCGTCAGCCGCTACCAGGCAGACCTCTGGGAAGAGCTCGTCGAACTCGGCGTCGTCGCCAGGCAAGAGATCGAATGGTGGATGCGGGTGCGTGGCCTCAACAACCACGACCAGCTCACCGCCATCGAGCCGCCCCACACCCTTCGCGCGGATCTGCGCGACTATCAGCGCACCGGACTGTCGTGGCTGCACTTCCTGCGTACGCACCAGCTCGGCGGGGTCCTCGCCGACGACATGGGCCTCGGCAAGACCCTGCAGACTATCGCGATGATCGAGAAAGCCCGCGTCGATGCGCTCGAGACGGGCGACGCGCAGCATCCGCCGTTTCTCATCGTCGCCCCCACCAGCGTCGTCGGCAACTGGGCTGCCGAATGCGCCCGCTTCGCCCCCGACCTGCGCGTCGCCACGATCACCGCGACGGGAAACAAGCGCGGCGCGGCGCTTGGCGACGAGGTCGCCGGAGCGCATGTCGTCGTCACGAGCTACGCCCTCTTCCGACTCGAATTCGACGCCTACGCCGCGCTCGACTGGCAGGGACTCATCCTCGACGAGGCGCAGCAGATCAAGAACCCGTCATCCCAGGGCTACAAGTGCGCGCGGATGCTCGACGCACCCTTCACGCTCGTCATCACCGGGACACCGCTCGAAAACAACCTCCTCGAACTCTGGGCGCTCGTCTCGCTCGCGTGCCCGGGACTTCTCGGCGGCCGTCGCACCTTCACCGAACACTTCCGCACCCCCATCGAGCGGGAGCGCGACAATGAACGGCTGCGGACGCTGCAGCGCCGCATCCGTCCCTTCCTGCTGCGCCGCACAAAGGAGCTCGTCGTCGCCGAACTCCCGCCCAAGCAGGAACAGGAACTCGTGCTCGACCTGCACCCCACCCATCGGCGACTCTACGATCGGCGGCTCGCTCGCGAACGCCAGAAAGTGCTCGGGCTGGTCGACGACGTCGAGGCGAACCGGTTCCAGATCTTCCGCTCGCTCACCCTGCTTCGTCAACTTTCGCTCGCCCCCGACCTCGTCGACGAGGGCGACGCCCCATCCGCGAAGCTCGACGCGCTCGTGGGTCTGCTGCGCGAAGCATCCGCCGAAGGGCACCGGGCGCTCGTGCTCAGCCAGTTCACCCGCTTCCTCACTCGCGCGCGGGATGCCGCGACGGATGCCGGCATCGCCTCGCTCTACCTCGACGGGTCGACCACCAACCGTCCGGCGGTCATCGACCAGTTCCGCACCGGCGACGCGCCAGCCTTCTTCGTCTCACTCAAAGCCGGAGGCGTCGGACTCAACCTCGTCGAGGCCGACTACGTCATCCTGCTCGACCCGTGGTGGAACCCGGCCGTCGAGGCGCAGGCCATCGACCGCTCACACCGCATCGGTCAGACACGGCCCGTCATCGTGTACCGGCTCATTTCCAAAGGCACGATCGAAGAGAAGGTCATGGCGCTCAAGACCAGCAAAGCCCAGCTGTTCGACCGGGTGCTCGACACCGACGGCGACGCCATCGGCGGCGGGCTCTCTGCTGACGACATCCGCAGCCTCGTCGACTAACCCGCGGGCCGCCAATCGCCGTCTCGTGGTCAGGAGAGCGCGGCACGGATGACGCGGGCTACCTCTTCCACGGCCGGGAGCAGTTGGCTCATCGAGGTCTCGTAGGTGCTCCAGCTGCGGCCCGCGGGATCGAGGACGTCGTCCTCTGCCGGATCGCCGGGGGCATCCACGGTGCCGCGCACGCTCAGCACGCGGGCCAGGGCGGCACGGAAGCGGGCCTGGGGATCGTCACCGGCATCCGTCGCGGCGTCGCGGATCTCGGCATCCGTCACGTGACGGGACAGGCGAGTGAACTCGAGGATGGTGAAGGTCTTGCGCAGCAGCGACGGATCGAGTTCGACGACGGCCTTGCGGTGTGCGCGGGTCATCGCGAGCACCAGGTCACGACCGGCGAGCACCGGCTCGGTGACCCGCTGTGCCGCATGGGCGTCGACCTGCGCCGCCGGGATGCCGAGCTCAGTCGCGATCTCGCATGCCTGCTCGGTCATCGCCTCGCCGGGGCGCGGCTGGGTTCCGGCGCTCGCGACCTCGACCGGGAGGTCGGCCAGCAGCAGACGCAGGTACAGCTCCGAGAGCGGGGAGCGGACGATGTTGCCGGTGCAGACGGTGAGGATCTCGATCGGCATGAGGTGAGGATACCTGGGGTGTCGTTTCCTCCCCAGGCGAGCATCCTGGCCGAGTGCATGAGTCGTATATTTGTACTTATCTCAATGTCGGAGGGTGGTTATAGTGTCGTATACATGAACGATCCGCTGGTCACTCTTCTCGACGCCATCGCCGGCGTCGGCGACGCGTGGCCGGTCTCTGCGAGCGGGCAGCGCCTGGCGGTGGAGTCGCTCGACCAGGCGCAGTTGGTGGCGGCGAACGAGAGCCTTGGTCGTCTGCGTCGACACCTGGATGCCGTGCATTCCCGTGTCGCATCCGAGATCGCCCGGCAATCGCGCCCCGAGCTTGGACCCGACGGGCTCGCGAAGAAGCACGGCTATCGCAATCCGATCGCGCTCGTCGCTGCCACCACGGGAACCACGAACGGGGATGCTGCGCGCCTGGTTGCGGTCGGGGAGGCCACGACGCCCCGGCGGACCTTCAGTGGCGAGGACGCGCCGGCTCGGCATCCGCATGTTGCCGCGGGGCTCGCCTCCGGCAGCATCGGAATGCCCGCTGCGTCGGCGATCATCGCGATGCTCGACCGGGTCGCGTTCCGGTGCGACCGCGAGACGCTGGATGCCGCCGAGCAGACCCTCGTGCAGCAGGCCGCTGGACTCACCCTCGACCAGCTCGCGAAGGTCATCGCGCGCGCTGAGGCGCACCTCGACCCTGACGGGCTCGAGCCCAAGGAGTCCGAACTCCGCGCCGACCGATCGGTGCACATGTTCGAACGCGCCGGGATGCTCCACCTGCGCGCGACCCTCGACCCCGAAACCGCCGCCCCGGTGAAGACCGCCATCGAAGCACTCGTGTCGGCGGAGTTTCGCGCGCAGACCGACGCGCAGCGCGGGAGTGGCGCCGGGGCCCGTGCAGCGGGCGCGGGGGTCGGTACAGCGGGCGAAGGCGCAGGGCCTGGCGGCCAGTCAGCGCTCGCTCCCACCGACCCGGATGCGCCGCGGCGTACGGTGCCGCAGATGCAGGCCGACGCGCTCGCGCTGATCGCGTCCCACTTCCTCGGATGCGACACTAACGACGCGCCCGTCCACGGGGCCACCGTCATCGTGCGCATGACCCTTGACCAGCTCACCACCGGTGCGGGGGCGGCGCTCATCGATGGAATCGACCAGCCCGTCACCGTCGCCACCGCCCGGCGGATGGCAGCGGGCGGGGGAATCATCCCCTGCGTCCTCGGCTCCCGCGGCGAGATCCTCGATTGGGGTCGCGAGAAGCGGCTCTTCACCAGAGCGCAGAAGCTCGCGCTCGCCGAACGCGACGGGGGATGCGCTGGATGCGGACTCCCACCAGGAATGACCAAGGTCCATCACATCCGATGGTGGGCCAGAGACGCCGGGCCCACCGATCTCGACAACGGGGTCCTGCTCTGCGACAGCTGCCACCATCGCATCCATGACAACGGCTGGGATATCCGGATCGACGGCACCGGCATCACGGCGCGGGTTTGGTTCATCCCGCCCGCACACGTTGACCCCTGCCGCGCGCCCAGACTGGGCGGCCGAGCGCGCTACGACTACGCCGCATGACGGCCGGACTACGCGGCATGAAGGCCGCACGAAGGCCGCGCGTACGCCGCACGAAGGCCGCGGGTGCGCCGCACGAAGGCCGCGGGCACGCGTCGGTGCCAGGGAGCTAGCTCTCTGCGTGGGTGGCTTTGCTCAGCGGGACGGGACCATCTGACTGACCAGATCGGCGTAGGCCACAAGCGCATCCAACGCGGGGACCATTTCGTCGACCGCGCGGGCGTAGTGAGCACGGCGGCGGGACAGTTCGGGGTCGAACACGTCATCTGCCGTAGGGTCACCCGGCGGGTTCGTCGTCCCGCGGATCTCGCGCACCTGCTCGATCGCGGCGCGGACACGCGCATCCGTATCGTCGCCGGCCCGCGCGAGCGCGTTCGCGAGAGACCCGGCATCCACCGCGGCCGAAAGCCTCGCGAACTCGCGCATCGTGAACGACCGCCCCAACGCGCTCAGATCGAGCCGCACACACGCGCTGCGGTGCACACGGGAGGCCCCGAGGATGATGTCAGCCTGCTCGACGAGCTCGCGCGTGAGCCGCTGCGGTCGGTGCGCCTCGGCATCCGTCATCGACAGACCGAGGTCTCGCGCGGCGTCGCGGGCTCGCCGGGTCATGCCATCGCCAGGGCCCGGATGCGTGCCGGCGCTGCGGACGGTGACGGGCAGGTGCGCGAGCCTGTCGCGCAGGTACAACTCAGCCAGGGGCGACCGGATCATATTCGCGGTGCACACCACAAGGACATCGACCATTGATTCCCAGATCTCTTTGGTCAACTAACTTCGGGTATCGACGTCCCCGTCCCCACGCGTGTCGACAGAACTAACACTAGGGGGTGAAATGTGAACGGTGGGTTTCGTGGCCGGTGTCGAGGTGCGTCACCCGTTCGAGTGGTCCCGCTCAGCGGGCCGGGGTGAAGGCGTCGCCTGCCCACACCCACGGCACGCCGTCACCGTCGAGGGTGATCGCGACAGCGGCATCGGTCGGCAGGCCCGGGACGCAGGATGCGGCATCCGGCTCCGCGACGACCAGCCCGTCACAGGATGCGGCATCCGCTCGCGCGGTCGTGATCTGGCCATCGCCGGCGACGGTCAGCGCGAGCACGCCCGGCTGATCAAGAGGCGACCATGTCGTGGCATCCGTCGACTGGGAGGCAGCCGACCCGCAGATCACCGCCGTCGTGTCGCCGCCCGCGCGCACACCGGTCGGGGTCGCGCAGGGGGCGTCGAGCGTTCCCGCGGGGGTCACGACCGCGACGGGATTCGCGGGGTCCACATACGTCGACGAGGCGAGGATTTCATCGTTGGGTTCCCAGAACTGCCCGTCGGTGAAGGTGCGCATGCCCTGCAGGGTGCAGTCCGCGCCCATCAGGGCGACCATCTGCGCCTGATCGCCCGTGTACGGCGAGAGCGAGAGCACCTGACCGATGCCCAGATACCGCGGCGTCACATCCGACCACGTCGCACCGGCATCCGTCGAACGCTCCAGCAGCGGCTCGACCGACCCGCATGCCCCCGCGGTCGCGCGCCACAAGACGCCCTCGGATGTCGCCAGGAACCGTTCGGCGGCGCCGGCCGCGGCCTCCACCGTCGGCGTCGGCGTCGGGGTGGGCGTCGCACTCGGGGTCGTCACACCCATCGTCGGGGTGATGCGTGGCGCCTCCGTCGGGGGAGGGGTCTGCGTGCGCGTGATCGCGAGCCAGCTGAGCCCGCCGACCGCGATGATCAGCACCGCGACGATCGCGACCGACACCCAGGTGGGCACACTGCCCCGTGAGCGGCGTCTCGGCGTGCTCGAGCGGTAGGCCACGGCGGTCCTCGCGTGTCGGCTGATGCGGCGGGCGAAACAGGATCCGCTCGCGTCGGCAAAGCGGATGGAAGCGTGTGGTTCCGGCGCCGAACCGGCGAGGACGTCCCCCGACAGGTACCCTGGCGCCTATGACGGAGTCTAGCGCGGGGACGATACGTTCGCGGGATCGCAGCTCGTCGCGGGGGTCTTCCGGGGGCGCATCCCGGGGGTCCGAGCGGCGCTCCTCCCGGGGCTCGGGGCGGCGCGAGAGCGCCCGTCACACCTGGCGGTCGGGCGGGTCATCCGTCGCCCGCTGGGACTGGGAACTCGTCGGCTGGGCAGTGCTGCTGCTGGGCGCCGGCATCCTGCTGTCGACCCTCGCCGACCGGCTCCTGGGCGGGACGCTCGGCTCCGGGCTCTCCCTCGCCGCACTCTGGGGCGGGATGCTTGCCGCGATCATGCTCGCCTTCGTGCGCTCGCGGCCCCGGACGCTGCTGCGCTTCCACCCGTTCGACCTGCTGTACGGACTGGTTCTGGGTGTCCTCCTGCGTCTCGTGCAGGGCTTCTTGGAGATCGCCGGCACCGGAACGGCGGCGTGGCCCTCGATCGCCACGGTCGATGGCCGGCTCCCGGCATCCTTCTGGTTCGACGGTGTGCTCGCGCCGATCGTGATCTCGCCCCTGCTCGAGGAGTTCTTCTTCCGGGCGGTGCTGCTGGTGGCGATCTTCACGGCAGTGAGACGGATGACGGACTCGCGCTCCTGGGCCGGGTTCGCTGCGATCGCCGCGACGACCGTGCTGTTCGTCGGCCTGCACCTCGTGTTCGAGGTCTACGCGTGGTGGTCCCTCGTCTCGATCGCGCTCGTCGGTCTCGTCTGCGGCGGACTCGTCATTGCGACCTCCCGCATCTGGGGCGCCGTGCTCACGCACGTCGTCTTCAACGCCGTGTTCGTCGGCATGCTCGTCATCGGAACCGTCGGCGCCTAGCCGCCTCTCCTCGCTCACGCGCGGTGCCCCTCACGCGTCCACAATCGCCTCGAGACGCCTGTGCTACACGTGCTACAGATGATAGATTCGGCGTATGCCGACGATCAGCCACCGCGAGATGCGCAACAACAGCGCCAGCGTGCTGCGCGGCGTGCAAGACGGCGAGACGTACGTCGTCACCAATGACGGGGTGGCCGTCGCCGCTATTGTGCCCAGCGGCGAGCACGTTGCCGAACTGCCCGTCGTCCGCCGTGCGACAGCCTCGCGCGACATTCGGTTGCTCGCGCGTCACGGCATCCGAGGTGACGTTCGCGAGACCCTCGACCAGCTGAGATCCGAGCGGTGACCCGCGCATACCTCGACACCTCCGCTGCCGCGAAGCTCATGATCGAGGAGCCCGAGTCAGCTGCGCTTGCTTCCTGGGTCGACGAGGGCGCGGTGGAACTCGTTGCCGGGCTGTTGCTCGAGACCGAATTGCGCCGTGTTGCGGTGCGCCACGATATCCCCCAGCTGGACATCTCCGCCCTGCTCGATCATGTCACTCTCTACGGACTCACCCCCACGGTCTACCGGGACGCAGGTCTGCTGCTCGGCACGGCGCTGCGCACGCTCGATGCTCTCCATCTGGCATGCGCACTCCGCCTCGGCGTCGACACCGTCGTCACGTATGACGAGAGGTTCGCGGACGCGGCGAGGGGTGTGGGCATCCCGGTCGTCGCGCCCGCGTAGCAGACCGTCTCCCCGCGGTGTGCGGCTAGAGCGCCGGGGGGAGCGAGACGAGGCCGAGCCGGGTCGCCTCCGCGATCGCCTCGTGACGCGAGGAGACCCCCATGCGCCGGTAGAGCGAACGCACCTGCGACTTCACCGTGTTCACCGACACGTGCAGGCGCCGCGCGATCTGCGCGAGTGACTCCGTACCCGTCAGCGCCGCCAGCACCTCCCGCTCGCGCGGGGTCAGCACGACCGCAGGCGGCGGGGTCGGGACCACAGCCTGACCGACATGCGGCGGGAGGGTGAGGGGCAGCTCGTCGCGCACGGATGCCGGCACCACGGCAAGCGGCCGCCACAGCCCCTCGTCGCGTGCCAGAGCCGCCGCTGCGGCACCGACCCGGTCGTCTGCGGGAAGTCCCGCCCGCTGGAGCGCCAGAGAGGTCAGCAACAGCGCCTCCAGTCGCACCGACGGCCCGACACCGCGCCGGTGCGCGAGGAAGCGCGCCGCGTGCACCGCCACGAGCGGGTCGGCCCGGGTGATCAGTGCGCGCACCGCTCCGAGTGCGCACAGCCACGGGAGAGAGTCCGGGTCGCGGACCGCTTGCGCCGGGGGCATCCCGAGCGTCTCGCCCGCCTGCTCGCGCAGGAACGTCGCGACGCACAGCCCGAGCGACCCCTCCGGGAGCGGGCGGCTCTCGGTGGCGGCGTCGACGAGATCGAGCACGCCCGCCGGGTTCCCGGACGCGAGACGCCAGCGGCCCTCCGCGAGCAGCACGAGCGGCCAGTACTCGAAGAGCAGGTCGCGATCGAGGCTCGCGAGCAGGTCGGGCGCGCGCTCGTCCATCCGCTCGACGGCGACGAGAGCACGAGCGAGACGGATGCGGGCCCGGATGCGCTCCGCATACGCGTTGTTGGGCAGCCGATGGGTGTCAGCGCGCGTCAGCATCGTCTCGGCCTCGCGCAGCCTGCCCTCCATCGCGAGAACGCACGCCTGCTTGACCAGTGCGTCGCGGCGGATGCCGAGATCTTCGTCACCGTCGGCCGCTGCCAGTGCCCGGCGGTAGTGGGACAGCGCCGCTGCCGTGTCACCGGCGAGCAGCTCCGTCGTGCCCATCTGCGAGTACGCGGCGGCGAGGAACTGGGGAAGCTGCGCAGGTTCCCGCGCGGCCTCGGTCTCAATGTGCTGACGCAGTCGCTGGGCCACATCGCGTGCCTCGTCGAACTCCCCGCGCAGGCGGTGAGCGAGCATGCGCTGCGCGATACGCCATCCCTGGTCGGCGTGGGTATCGAGGCTCGCGGCGGGTGCGGCATCCAAGGGACGGGTGCTGAGCAGGCGGATGCGTTCTGGGCTATCGAGCACGGGGAGAGCGAATCGTTTGGCCAACAGGAGGGCCGGTGGTGCGGCATCCTCGGGCACGGGGATGAGCAGTCGACGCAGCTCGCTCGGACGGTCGAGAAACAGCGGCCACAGCCCGACCGTCAGCAGCCGGATCGCGGTCGCGGCGTCGTCACGTGCCCACGCGGCATCCACCTGGTCGATCAGTGCCGTCAGCACTTCGGGGGCGGTGGTCGGCGGGGCCTGCCCCGCTGCCGGGGGAGCGAGGCTCGCGGCGACCACCTCCGTCGAGGGGATCTCGTAGGGCACCTCTGTCGAGGGGATTTCGGGGGGCACCTCTGTGCCGCGCAGGGCATCGGCCGACGGCGCGGCGCCAGTCGAGTGGGGACCGTGGGTCTGTCGGTTCGGCATGAACATCGAAATCCTTCCCGTCACCACCACAGATGGCGGGGAGAGGAAATCGTGACGCGGAATCGAAGAATCCCGTGCGGCTCCCGGGCGCGTGCCCACCTCGGCGCGACCGAACGGTGCGGTGCGGTGGCGCGCTACCCGGCGGTGAACGTCACGAACGACGCGACGCCGTGGCGACCTGTCGCCGGGTCGATGTAGCGGATGCCGATCGTCACCGTCGTGTCGGAGGCGGGCAGCGTGAACTCCTGCGCATACGAGCCGGAGGCATCCAGCACCATCGGTGTCGGTCGGCAGGGCGAGGGATCGGGAAGCTTGATGCGCTGGACGGATGCGGTCGGCGTCCCCGTGATCGACAGCAGGAATCCCGAGCGCGACACGACCTCGCCCTCACCCGGCGAGACGAAGGCGGGCGGTTCGGTCACGGATACTGTCACGCCGGTCGACAGCGGAGACGTGCGGCCATCGATGGTCTGCCGGGCGGTGAGCACATGATCACCCGCGGGGAGATAGGCCGACGCATCCGTCGTGCATGCGCCGCCCGACAGATCCGTCACCGTCCACGCACCCGCATCGTCGGCGATCACCGTTGCGCGGACGACATCCGCCTCATCGAGCACCTCGACGGTCGCACCGGGTTCGGCATCCGTTCCCGACAGCTCGGGATACACGTGCGTTCCCGCGCTCGCGTCGACGACGAACTGGGGCGCCGGCAACGGCGGGTCGGTCGGCGTGGGACTGGGCGTCGGGGTCGGGGTGGCCGTCGGAGTGGGACTGGGCGTCGGGGTCGGGCTGGGAGTGGGGTGTGCGGTCGGCGAGGCGCTGGGGCTCGGTGCGGGGAGGGGAGGCACGACCGCACCCGGGTGCGCGGAGGTCACGGGCGCCGGTGTCCGTTCCGGGCGGGCAGGTCGGGGCGGTCCGTTCTCGTCAGCGCCCGCATCGTCGGCCTCGGGCGCGGGAGGCTCCATCGACGGCGCGGGGGCATCGGGGATGTCGACGCCCCCTGCCTGGTCGTCGGCCGACGGCGGGGGAGCGGCGTCCGCGGCAGGCGGATGCGCGGCTGTCGGTGCGCCGAGCCCCGTGCCCACCGCGGCCCACACACCCGCGCCCAGCGCGAGGGCGGCGATCGCTGCCGCCGCCACGACTCCCGCCTGCGCCGAGCGGGACAGGCGGGAGGTGCGCGGCCGCACCCTCGTGGCGGTCGCACCGGCTGCGGTCGTGCCGGCCGCGATCGTGGCTACGCCGGCGGCAGCGCTGGACTGCAACCAGGCACCGTAGGCAGCGGCAGCGGGAACACCGACGACGACCGGCAGCAGGGCGAGGGCGAGCCGGCTCGAGACCTGCTGCGCTTCCTCCCACGCCAGCGCGCACCTCGCGCACGTCGCGATATGCGCCTCGGCGGTCCGGGCGTCCCGGCTGCTCAGGGCTCCGCGGGTGTGCGCGCCGAGCATCGACAGCACCCCGCGGCACTCGTCGCTGTCGGCGGCGAGCAGTTGCCCGTTCACCCACGCATCACGAAAGCCGCGGCGGGCACGGATGACCAGAGCCGACGCGGCGTTGGCGGCAAGCCCCAGCAGCGGCGCGAACTGACGAGGCTTCAGGCCCTCGACATCGCTGTACCACAGCGCCTCCTGCCACCTGGTGGGCAGGGAGCGGAAGGCCGATACCGTCACCCCTGCTTCCAGCGAGGCCTCCACCGCGCGGGCGGTGTCGATCTCGGCGGGCAGCTCCGCGACATCCGTGCTCGAGGTCTCCGCCGCGCGGGAGCCCCACTCCCGCGCAACGTTCTTGACCGCCGTCAGCAGGTAGGGACGAAACCCCATGGTCGGGCCGCCGCCCGCCTTGATGCGGGCGAACACCCGTGTGAAGGCTTCGGAGACGACATCGTCGGCATCCAACGTCGTGAACGCGCGCGCCACCGCAAGCGCGGCGGCGCTGTGACGCAGCCACAGCTCGGCATAGGCCGCTGAGCCATTCCGGCGCGACAGTGCGACGAGATCATCGTCGCTGAGCGTCGTCAGACCACTGCGGGACACGGTCAACTCGCCTTTCGAGGGGACAAGGAGGAGAGCCGTTCCCAGATACGACTGTCTTCCAGATTGGGCGGCAACGCCGCATCGCGCAACAGTGCACTTTCTGTGAACAGCTGCACGAGGCGGCTCAGCTGGGCGAAGTCCGTGGTCGTCAGCCCGGCGCAGTCGAACACGACGGTGCGCACGTGCGGGGTATCGGTGGCTCCGTCCGGCTCGCCCGGGAGGCTCCGTGCACACGGCGACACGAGCAGCATCCGGGCGGGAAGCGCCCGTGTCCACGGTGCCCGGCGAGGCGACGCGCACGTGATCTCTGCGGTACCCCTCTGCCAGCGCCGCAGCCGGGATGCGTCCTCGACTTCGAGCCACGGTCCGCGCAGGGTGGCCTCGATCAGACGCGGCACACCGGTGCGGGCCGGGATCACGGCCAGGCGCCAGCGGCGGGCCGTGAACCTGATCGCCCACGGCCCTCCCGACGATTCGCGGTCGGGAGGGCCATGGCCGTGGTGGCTCGCAGGAGTGCTCACGCTCCTACAGATGCCGGGTGGTGTGTTTCATGACGCGGTTTCGCTCACGCATCCGTTCGCCGACGCGATGCCGCGAAGAATCCGCCACCGGCGATCAGAAGGATCAGTGTCGCCATGATCAGCCACCACGGCAGCGTTCCTCCCGTGCCCGCCAGCGGGTCGGCCGCCACCGGGGTGGTCGTCGACGCCGTGAGCGTCGACCCGGGCAGCTGCTCGGTCGGGGTGGTGACGGTGGCCGTGTTGGTCACCTCGGGGTAGGCGCCGTTCGCCACGCTCACCACGAGCGTCATCGACGCCGTCTGTCCCACGCCGAGCGGATCGGTGAGGGTGCAGGTCACCGTCTGACCGGAGGCGTCGCACGTCGCGCCGGTGCCCGAGGCCGACACGATGCTCAGCCCGCGCGGCAGCACGTCGGTCACCACGATCGGACCGGGGTCCTCGGTGGGCCCGTTGTTGGTCACGGCGATCACGTAGGTGCCCTTCGACCCGACCTGCAGCCCGCCCAGTGCCGTCTTGGTGACCACGAGGGTCGACTGCGGCGGCACCGTCACGGGGTCATCGCTGGTGTTGTCGGTCGGGTCGGTTTCGGGCTGGTCGGCCGCGACGACACCGACGTTCACGACCTCGTCGTAGGCCGCCGCCGTCACGGTCACCGTGAGCGAGAGGGTCGGGGCGTCGGTCGCCGGCGCCAGATCGCCCGTGAGCGTCGCGGTCACCGTCGTCGTCCCATCGGCGGCCACGGGGTCCGCCACGACGGTCCACGCGGGGTCACTGCCGGCGGCATCCACGTACTCCAGGCCCGCGGGGATCGTGTCCACGACGGTCACACCGGTCGCGGTCGAAGGACCGTCGTTGCGGACCGCGAGGTCGAACGGCAGGTCATCGCCGATGCGCACGTCGTTCGCGTCGTGGGTCTTCACGATCGACAGGTTCACCGCCTGGGCGATCTGCAGATCCGCCGTGTCGGTGTTCTCGTGCGGGTCGGGTGCGGGCTCGGGAGTTCCCGAGCTCACCGTGGCGCTGTTGGTCAGCACCGTCGTGCCGGTGACCGGGTCGACCGGAATCGACGGGTCGAGCTGCACGATGAGCGTCACCGCCGGGGCATCCGTTCCCGCCGCAAGCCCCGTGCCCGAGGGCAGGCGGGTGAGCGTGACGGTCTGGGTACCACTGACCGGATCGACCGGATCGGCAACGGCCGACCAGTCGGTCCCATCGACGAGCCCGACGAACGTGATGCCCTCGGGCAGTGTGTCCACGATCGTCACGGGAGCGACGGCGTTGGAGGGCCCGTAGTTGTGCACCTCGAGGAGGTACCGGGCGTGCTCGCCCGCGATCGCGTCGGTGACCGGGTCGCCCGCGTCATCGACAGCGGTCTTCACGATGCCGAGATCGGCGAGAGTGTCGACCCGGATCGTCGCGTCATCCGTGTTGTCGGAGGTGGAGGTCTCCGGTGTCGAGGTCGCCACCGTCGCCGTGTTCGTCAGGTCGGTGCCGGTCAGCACGGATGCCGACAGTGCCGCCGTCACCGAGATCGTGGTCGTCCCCACGGGCAGATCGGCGATCTCGCACGCCGCCGGCGTCACGGTGACATCGCATGTCCAGCGGCTGCCCGACATGGCGGTGACGGTCATCCCGACCGGTGCGGCATCGGTGACCACGACGTCGCGCGCCACCGACGGACCCTGGTTCTCGATCGTGAGCGTGTAGCCCACGTCCGTGCCGGCGATGTAGGGCCCAGCATCCGGCGTCTTGGTGATCACGAGGTTCGTGAGCGTGTCGAGGGCCGTCGGATCGTCGGCGTGGTCGTTGCTCGGGTTGTCGTCGTCGGGGCCGTCCACATCCGCCTCGTTGGTGTACGAGCCGGGTGTGAGGTCGGCATCCGTCGTCGCCGAGAAGACGATCACGATCGTCGCGGCGTTGGCGAGGCTCGAGGAGGCATCCCCGACCGTCCAGGTGAGGGTCTGGCCCGACACGGCCGGCTCGGTCGCCACGGCCGCGCCGCCCGCGACGCTCACCGTCGCGCTGCCGGTCTCGTAGCCGAAGCCGGCGGGCACCGTGTCGGTGATCACGATCGGACCCGAGGATGCCGAGGGGCCGTTGTTGGTGACCGTGACCGTGTACTGGATCGGATCGCCCGCGTGCACGGTGCCGGTGTGGGTCTTCGCGATCGACAGATCCGCCGAACGCTCCGAATCGGAGGTCGAGTCGGTGTCGTCGGGGTCGTTGGTCGCGTTGTCGGCGTGCGCGATGACCGTGTTCTCGACCGTCGCGCCGGTCTCGACCGTCGCGTCGAGCACCAGAGTCACCCGGAAGGACGCGGACCCGCCCGCGACCAGGTCGCCGGTGAGGGCGAACGTCTGGTCGTCGCCGGGTGCCGAGGCCGAGGAGGTGCGCGTCCAGGTGCCCGTGACCGACTCGAACGACTGGTACGTGAAGTAGTCGGCGACCTCGTCGTCGACCGTCACCGCGCGCGCATCGGCCGTGCCGGTGTTGGTCACGTCGACGAGGTAGGTCACGGGGGCGCCCGGCACCACCGGATTCGCCGCCGTGGCGGGCACCCACGCGGAGCCGTCGAAGACGACCCGGGTCTTGTTGATCCCGAGCGTCGTATCGATCCCCGGAGTCACGGTATCCGTGTCGCTGTTGTCGGGGTCCGGATCGGGAGTCTCGCCGGGGGTCACGGTGCCGGTGTTCGAGATGCCGGTGCCCGCGGGCCACGACGACTCGATCGTGCCGGTCAGCGTGAAGGTGGTGACCTGACCGGCCGTCAGCCGCTCCCCGTCTGCGAGGGTGAGGGTCACCGTGTCACCGGCGGCGAACGGGCCCGGAGCCGACGCGGTCCAGCCGGCGGGGAGCGTGCCCAGCGTCGTGTTCAGCATCCCGGCGGGGATCGTGTCGGTCACGGTGATCGGGTTCGCGCTCGTCGAGACCGAGTCGGACGGTCCGTCGTTCGTGACGGTGAGGGTCCAGGTCACCGATCCGCCCGCGTTCACGGAGCTCGAGCCGGTCTTGTCGATCACGAGGTCGGCGGACGCGGTGACGGGAACCTCGGCGTCGTCGGTGTTGTTCGACGGGTCCGGGTCGTGGGTCGCGCCGGTCACGGTCGCCGTGTTGTCGACGGGCGAGTCAGCCGGGTCGAAGGATGCCGCAGCCTGCGCCGTGACCGTGATGACCGGGAAGCTCGCTCCCGAAGCCAGGGTGTCGGCGCTGTTCGTGCGGGCGCAGTCGAAGCCGGTCGTCGACACGAGAGCGCAGTCCCACCCGTCGCCCGAAACCCCGGTCACGCTGAAGCCGTCCGGCAGTGCGCCGGCATCTCCCCAGGTGTCGCTGACGGTGAAGGGGCCGACGGCGTCGTCGGGACCGGTGTTGGTCACCGTGATCGTCCACGCCGTACCGGCGGCGCCGCCTGCGATCAGGCCCGTACCCGGGTCCTTCTGCAGTTGCAGGTCGGCGGAGTGGATGAAGGCATCCGCGGTCGCGTCCGGGCCGGTGTAGTCGCCGTCGGCGTCTTCGGTCGCTCCGGAGGTGTCGGTCGTCGTGCCCGCCACGGCGTTCGTGTGCGGCGGGCGGACGATCGGCGGACCGGCCTGTGTGACGCCCGCGTCGACGAGTGCCGCGGCGCGCGGGATCGTCGTGAAGACGATCATGATCGACTGGCCCGGCTGCAGCACGGGAGCGGTGGGTGCCGCGGTCCCGAACGACCACGCGAGCTGCTGGGGGTCGCCGGGGTCGCCGCTGCCGGTGACCGTCGTCGTCGGCGAGACTGTCGAGCCGGCCACCGTCGCGCTCGT
Source organism: Microbacterium sp. bgisy207 (assembly GCF_965345035.1). GTDB lineage: Bacteria > Actinomycetota > Actinomycetes > Actinomycetales > Microbacteriaceae > Microbacterium. Next base: position 5,749 of record NZ_CBDRMG010000018.1, on the reverse strand, counting down.
GATGGTCTGGAACTCCCAGTTCACCGGCAGCGTGTCGACCAGCTCCACCGTCTGGGCGGGGCCGTCACCGTTGTTGGTCGCGGTGATCGTCCAGCTGAACGGCGTGCCCGCGTAGGCGAGATCACCCGCGGTGACGGTCTTGGCCAATGCCACGTCCGGCAGCGCCGGGTCGACGGTCGCGGTGTCCTCGACATCCGTCGGGTCGTACTCCCGACCGTCGTCGGGGAACGACTCGTAGTGGTCGACGGACGCGGTGTTGGTGAAGGTGTCACCGTCGTGCAGGTTCGCGCTCGCGGTCAGCGTCGCCGAGTACGTGAACTGCACGGTGTTGCCGGGCGCGGCGTTGCTCAGCGGACCCGGCAGGTCGGTCTGATCCCACGTGATCGTGCCGCCGCCGAGCACCGGGTCGGCGCCCGTGAGCGCTCCGCCGCCGGTGATCGTGGCGGGGTCGACGACGACACCCGCGGGGATGACGTCGCTCACGACCATGTTGTAGGCGGGAGTCTCGCCGGTGTTGGTCACCGTCACGGTGTAGTCGAAGCTCTCGCCCGGGTTCGGGGTGGCATCCGAGACCGTCTTGGCGATCCCCAGCAGCGGATCCAGGACGTCGACGTTCGCGTCGTCGTCGATCGTGGTGCGGGTCGACGGGTCGTCGTTGGTCGTGTTCCACGCGAACACGGCGGTGTTGGGCAGGTCGTCGATGTTCGCGGCGACCGCCCCGCCGTCGAGCAGCACCTCGTAGGTGAGGGTCAGCACCCGGTCGACCGGCTGGGACAGGATGTCGTTCCCGGCGCCGTCGTCGTAGGTCCAGGTGGCGGTGTTCGTGCCGGCATCCAGCGTGTAGTCCCACGTTCCGCTGACCCCGGTCGACGGACTCGCGGTCGGGCCCGTGATCGTCGCGTCCTGCAGCACGACTCCGGCGGGAAGATCATCGGAGATCACCGGGTCGTAGTAGTTGATGTTCGCTTCGAGGGTGACCTCCACCTGGTATTCGACGGTCTCGCCGAGCGGCTCGGAGACGCCGCTCGTGAACGCATCCGTCGTGCCCGTCGTCCGCACGCCCTTGGCGATCTCGGCGGTCACGGCCCTCACTGTCGCGTCATCGGTCGAGGTGCGGGTGCCGCGACGGCTCGTGACGTCGCCGCCGAGGCTCGACGGAAGGGTGTAGCCGGTCTCGGCGGCAGTGTTCGTGTAGCTCTCGCCACCGCCGGTGGAGGGATCGATGCTCGCCTCGTACGTGATCGAGGCGGTCGGGGGGATCTCGGCGACGTTCCAGGTGATGGTGCCGCCCGCCCCGGTGGTCACGCCGACGTCGTACGCGGTGGGCGCGACGGAGGCCGAGCCGATGTCGACGATCAGGCCTGCCGGCACGGTGTCGACGATCACGTTGTCGTAGGAGATCGGGCGATTCGAGGTGTTCGCGACACTCAGCGTGTACGTGATCGTGTCGCTGGTCGTCAGATCGGATGCCGGCGACGCCGACTTGGTGATCTGCGGGTTCGGCTCGATGTAGGTGACGGAGGCGTCGTGCTGCCCGTCCCAGGTATCGCTCGTGAACAACGCGCGGTTGGTCAGTGTCGCGTTCGTACTGCCCGCGTCGCCGACGAAGAGAGTCAGCGTCACCGTGAACACCTGCGGGTCATCCGAGGTGTTCGAGTAGGAGCCGGGGAAGCTCAGTTCGCCCGTCGCAGAGAGCGAGAAGTCACCCGCGGTCGCGCCCGTCAGCGCCGTGGCTGCCCAGGTCGGCGTGCCGTGCACCGTGTACGGCACGGTCGTGCTGCCCCGCAGGAGCGTTCCGCGATCGCGCAGCACCGCATTCGTGACCGTCGTGTGCGCGGGGACCGAGACCGAATACTCGAAGGTGATGAGCTCGCCCTGCACGGCCTGGCTCGAGCCGTTGTTCGGGTCGAGGTTCTGTTCACCCAGACCGGTGTTCGGGCCGACCTCGGTCGAGAGGAGTTCCTTGTCCACAGCGGGGTCGGGTGTGTAGACCGACGAGTCGTCCCGCGTGTTCGCGCCGGGTACGGTCTGGTCGACGGGGCGGGTCGTGTCATCGAGGGAATCGGTCGGGTAGAGCGTCTGGGTGTCGCCGGTGTTCAACTCGACGTCGTACTGCGTGATCGACGCCGTGTTGTCATAGTCGACGTTCACGCGCGCGTCGGCGGGAATCGTGACGTCGTAGGTGAGGGTCGCCGTACCCGGCGCCGCCGCGACCGCGACACCTGTCCACACGATGACCGAGCGGCCGCTGGAGGAGGACTCGAGATCGGTGGGGTAACCCGGGTCGCCCGGATCCAGCGCGGTGCCGCCATTGCTGATCGCCGACACGTCGCCCTTGTCGATCCCGCTCGGCAGGGCATCCCACACCGTCAGATCGGCGTCGAAGTCACCGCCCGAGAGGTCCACGCGGTAGGTGACGACGTCGCCCGCAGCGACCTGGATGCCGTCGCGGTTCGAATCGAACACGGTCCCGTCCGCGTCGTTCTGACTCTGCGCGGGAAGGGTAGCGTCACCGTCCACGTCCCGGACGCCCTTGAGGAGGGTCGGACCCTGACCGAGCTGGATCTCGGACGCGTCGCGCAGGAAGAACAGGTCACCCAGCACGTTCTCCTGCTGGTACTTCATGAGGTTCTGCGGCTTGTCGAGTGCCGAGCTGTCGGACGGTGTGTTGGAGGTCACCTGACCCAGCACGTGCAGAACAAGCGTCGAGTTCAGCGGAACGTAGCGGTCACCGCCCGCGCCGACGGCGCCGACCCGCCAGTCCAGTCGCTGACCGCTCTGCGAGAAACTGTCGATCGTGACACCGCCGGTGGTGCCGCCCGGTCCGCTGTAGATCGCGGAGTCGAGGTAGGTGACGCCCGTGGGAAGGAAGTCGGTGACCAGGGGGTTTCGAACGTCGATCTCGTTCGCGAACTCGACAGTGAGCTCGTAGCAGACGACATCCCCGGCGTGGAAGGCGGGGTCCGCGGCATCCGTCTGGTTCTGCGCCCACGGAGCGCCCGGGGCGACATCGCACGAGGTCGCGGCAGTCGGGGCCACTCCCGGCGTCGGGACCACGGCGTCGCGGGGGAGCACCTGCTTCGAGATGGCCGAGAACGCCGAATCCAGCGTCGCCTCGGAGTCGTCCCACACGTCCTCGGTGCCGTCGGCGGGGACGCCGGCGCCGTTGGTCACGCCGGTCAGGGCCGGGATCGCGTCTGTCCAGCCCGTGATGGTGACCGTGTTGCCCAGACTGTCGCCCGAGGTGGTGGGCCCGACCCAGGGATCATCCGTGTCGTACGTGCTGCGCATGAGCGCCGTGTAGCTCACGTCATGGTCGTCGTTCGCGCTGAGCGCCGCCGGATCGATGAGGTAGCTCACCTCGAACGTGCCGGTGGCGGCGTCGTAGTCGATCGCGGTCGCCGTTGCGCCGGTGAGGGTCGCGCCGGCATCCGTCGACGGATAGGGGCAGTCGGCCGGGAGCGGGTCGCCCGTGATACTCGCGGTCGCAGGCCCCGGCAGGACGGGGCACAGGCCGTTGGCGAACGTGTCGACCAGCTCGATCGGATCCGGATCGCTCGGGTCGCCGGCGCTCGTGTATTCGCTGGTCGCGATGTCGAGCGAGTAGGTGGCCAGGCCGCCCGTGACGAAGTCGCCGCCCGCGGCAGTCGTGACGCTCTTGAGCACCCGCAGGTCCATCGCCTGGATCTGCTCGAGATCCGTGTCGCTCGCCGCCGCCGGCGTGGACGGAGCGAGAGGGCCCGCATAGGTGCCGGCGACGGTCGCGAGGTTCTCGTACAGGATGCCGTCGCCGAAGCCCGCGCCCTGGCCCTGGCGGGTCGAGGCGCCGGCGTTGTTGTTGAGGTTCGACGCCTGCCCGAGCCCTGCAGGGTCGGGCGTGCCCGTGCCGGCCGCCGTGACGAAGTCCATCGTGTTCTCGAACAGCGGCACCGCGGCGACGTAGCGGATGACGTACGTGCCGGCCACACCCGCGGCGCTGAGGTCGGTCGCCTGCGCCGTGCCTCCGGTGAGATCGGGCAGACTCCAGGTCACCTTCGTGTACACGCCCGCATCGAGCCCCGCGGGGATACCCGAGTCCACGGTCTCGACGCTCACCGGCGCCAGGCAGTCGGCGGGGGAGGTTCCCGTGAGGGGGCCGGCAGCCGGGTACTCCAGGGATCCGCCGAGGCTCCCGCCCGCGTCGTACAGCAGGGGCGAGTCGGCGGTGTTGTCGACGCTCGCGCACGCGAGGAACTCGAGCCCCGCGGGGAGGAAGTCGACGATGGTGACGGCATCCGTGTCGCCCTGCGGCGTGTTCTCGACCGTGAGGGTGTACACGGTCTGGTGGTCGTGCACTCCGCGCAACAGCTCGATCTCGGGGCTCGGCTCGGACTTGGTGAGCCGCAGTGCCTGAACCGGCATGTCCGTCGTGCTGGTGCCACCCGAGGTCTCCGCCGCGGCTGCGGTGCCGCCGACCCCTGTCGAGCCGTCGAAGACGGGGAGGAGGGCCGCGTCGGCGGAGATGTAGCCGGCCAGGGTGATGTCGGGCTCTGCTCCCACCGGGAAAAGGTCGGCGTCGGGTCGGACGGTCACGGACGAGGGATACGTCGCCGTGCCCGGCAGGTCTGCCACATCCTGGAACACCCACAGCTGCATGCCCGCCGGCACTGTCGCGAGCGGGTCGCCGGCCTGCGTCTTCGCGCTGTTGGGGAGCGAGGCGCCACTCGGATACACGACGGGGCTACCCATCCCCCCCGAAGAGACGAAATCGATCCCGCTCGGCAGCAGGACGGTCAGCGACGCGTTGTAGCCGTTGGTGGTCGAGGTGTTCGTGATCGATACGTCGAACGTCGCATCCTCGCCCGCCAGGATGAACGGCTTGGTGTCGGCATCGCCGAACGCGCCGCCGGTCTGCACCAGTCCGATCGAGGTCGTCGGATCGGGCAGGGCAGCAGCGGACGCCGCCGTCGTCGCGCCCCAGATGCCAAGACCCACGGTGCTCGCGATCACCGCGGGCGTGAGTGCGAGGGAGACCCGGCGCATCCAACCCCGGCGCCTGCGCTCACGGGACGCGCGGCGGGTCGCGGGAGCAGCGGATACGGAGGGCGCAGGGGCGTTCATCGGATGACCGTCTTCTGTCGGGTCGCACCGGTCAGGAGCGAGGGAGGGCAGCACACAGTGCCCGCGCAGGCGCAGGCGCGGAGACCGCCAGTCCCGCTCGGGCCGCGAGCTGGCTACTCCTCAGCCCGAGTATTGAGGTGTGGGCTAGCGCAAAACGGTTCTGCCGCCCGAATTCACCCGGTTCTTCACCCCTGTGCTGTGATGCTTCACACTCACTGTGCTGCCACGGACCGGCGCACGATTCCGCCGCGTCTCACACGTGGAGCCGGCCTCTGTGGCCTAGAGCAGACCGAGGCGGTGAGCCGTGAGCAGCGCCTGGACGCGGGTGGTGGCCCCGAGCTTGCGAAAGAGCGTCCGCTGCTGCGACTTCACCGTGTTCTCCGACACGAACAGGGCCTCGGCGATCTGTGCGCGTGTGAGGTCGGTGGCCAGGAGCTCGAGCACCGCGCGCTCGCGGGGCGTCAGGACCGGCGCGGGCGAGCCGCGCAATAACCTGTTGCCGAAGCCTTCAGGCCAGCCCTCGACAGTCGCGTGTGCGAATCGAGCCACAACCCCCGGAACGTACACGCGTTCGACATCGTCGAGGCCCCCTGACCGCGCGACCAGGCCGCGCAGCAGCTCGGTCGCGTCATCCGTACTGCCTTGGCTA
>NZ_CBDRMG010000017.1:0-58392 GCF_965345035.1 Microbacterium sp. bgisy207 | reverse complement strand
GCTAGCCCTCGCGCCCCGCACGCGAGCGTCGGCGACGGTGGTCCAGCACGATCACGGCCAATCCTGCCGCCAGCAGCACCGCGGGAGCTTGCCATGCCGGCAGCACTCCGGCGCCCGTATCGGGGAGCTGTGTCGATGTCGGGCTCGGTGTCGGTGTAGGCGTCGGTGCGGGTGTGGGCGTCGGTGCTGTGAAAGTGTCGGTGATTGCTGCCGAAACGGTCACGTTCGCGACCGCGACGACGGATGCGGGGATCGTCGTGGTCGAGGTCAGCACGGCATCCGCGGTGTGGCCGTCCGCGGTCTGCGCGAGGGTGCACGTGGACCCAGCGGGCACGGCCGAGAGCGTGACCACGCGGGTCGTTCCGGCAGGAGCGCCGGCGGCGAGGGTTCCCGACCCCTCGACGACGGTTGTTCCGTCGTCGCAGCGCGCCGTCACCGAGATCGCGCTCTGGAGCCCTGCTGCCGATCCGGCGACCGTCACATCGGCGGCGAACCAGCCGGCAGCCATCGGTGTGATCGCCGCGCTGGCCCGGATCGGAATCGTGGCCTGCGCGGCAAGGATCAGCTTCTGGGCGCTCGTGCGTCCCGGGTTGCCACCGTCGTACAGGAAGACGTTTCCGGCCTCGACGGTCTGGGACGTCTCGAGCGTGATGCCCTCGTCAGCGACCGTCGAGGCGTACCGAGTCCAGAGCGAGCTTCCCTGCGCCACTGATGCGCCGTCCGGAACGGGGACTGTACCGGCAGGATCCGAGAACACATCCACCCCCCGAGCCTCGATCGTCGACGAACTCACTGACCCGCCCACCGCGAACGGCCCGACGACGTCTCCGGTCGTCGGTGCCGTCCCGGCGTCGGGGGTGATGGTCAAGGTGGGAAGCGGTGGCGCGGGGGGCGACCCCCCGGCCAGAGCCGTCTGGGTTGCCTGGACGATGTCGCGGATCGCCGCGTGCTGCGCCGGATAGCCGAACTGCGGCACGACGAATTGATCGGTGAAGTACCAGATCGCGCCCTGCACCGCCGCGACCTTCTCGGCGTCCGTCGACAACGCCGGCGCACCCGGCACCACGGGGTAGTAGTTGTTGAGGATGTAGGTGACGTAGTCGAGGTTCGGGACGTTGGCCGAGGTCCAGTCGCCGAGTTCGTAGTGCACGCCGATCTCGGTCTCCGTGGCCAGATCGATGCAGTAGGTCAGGATGTCGCCGGGACTGCTCGAACGCGGATCGTTCAGCACGATCTGCGCTGTCGAGAACGTCCCGCCGGTTCCGGTGATCGTCGTGGGATACGGCGTCTGCGGGTCGGTGATGGTGGTCTCTTGCGATCCGAACAGACCGCTCTGATGCCGCATCGCGACGACGGTTGCTTCGGTCGAGACCTGCGGCGGGTCTGTGACGCCCGGACCAGTGCCCGGTTCGGCGAGCGCGGGTGCGGCGGCTGTGCCGACGAGAACTGCGGCGATCAGGACGGCGGCGAGGGCAGCGGGGCGGCTCCGCGTCATCCGGCGTCGGGCTCGCTGTCGTAGTAGTCGACGGCGTCGTCGTCACGGAAGAGCATCGTGGGGCGGACGGTCGTGTACGCCATCGTCTTGTCCGAGTCCGGGTAGCCGATCACGTCCGGATCGGAGGTCGTGTCGAGGTCGACGTACCGCAGCGGCTCACCGCCGGTGGCCGTCATCCGGTGCGCACCCGCCGGCCCGGGCGGGAAGACGACGACCTCCCCGGGGCCGACGTCGAACTCGGCATCCGGGGTACGCACCCGACCGGTGCCCGACAGGATGACGTACGCCTCGGTGATCCCTGCGTGCCAGTGGTAGGGGTACGCCGACTGGCCCGGCGGGATCTCCATGAAGGAGACATGCAGCTGAGTGCCCTCTTTGGGAACAACGACGTGCTTGGCGAATGTGAACCGACCGCGGTCAGTGCGCCGCGCCTCGAAATCGTCCTGCCGCCCGTGCACCACCTGATCGAATGCCATGACCGCTCCTTCGCTCACCGCCACGGTACTCGCTCGTGGGCGGCACCGGAGGGTCTTCTGTCACCCTCGGCGCGCAGCCCGGGCGCGCGCACGATCCAGTAGCAGACTCGCCGGCAGCGTCGAGAGTCCGTGCACCAGCACCGACAGCGCGATCGCGACGAGCACGATGCGACGGATGTCGTCGGTGCCGGTCTCTTGCGCTGCCAGTGACGCGTAGAGCAGTGCCGACACCCCGACCGGCGCGAACCATGAGATGAACGCGGTCTCGGGCAGCGACTGAACGCGGCCTAGCAGGGGTCGTAGCATCCAGACGGCGGCAAGGCGCCGGCCCAGAAGTGCCAGCAGCAGGACCGGCACCAGCCACGGGCTCTGACCGAGCAGCCACGAGACCGGAATCAGCGTGCCGATGAGGGCAAAGACGGGGACGATGAGGAACTGCGAGATCCCTTCGACGTGTTCGGACAGTGAGGCGCGGATGGGCTCTGGGACGATGACGGCGAAAGCCACAGCGGCGACGAAGGCTCCGAGCACGGCATCCAGATCTGCCAGGCGCAGCACGGCGAATGTGACGATGACCAGGGACAGCGCGAAGGGCACTCGCGATGTCGGCTCCGCCTCTGCGTGCTCCGCCGTGTGGGTGTACAGCAGTCCCCCGACGGCGCCGATCGCGAGCCCCCCGACGATCGGGACGAGAACGTCGATGAGAAGCACTGTCGAGCCCCACTCCTGCCAGGCGAGGTCAGCAGGACGGGTCAGCAGGAGCACCGGGAGCATCAGCAGGAGGTAGCCCAGGCCGTCGTTCAGGCCGCTTTCGGCCGAGAGGTCCCAGCGCACGGACGTCGGGATCCGCCGCTCGGCTTCGGGCCCGGTCACGATCGGTGTGATGACCACCGGATCGGTCGGGGTGATCGCCGCACCGACGGCCGCGGCCACCAGCAGGGGGAGCCCGAGCAGAGCGACAGCCCCCGTTGCGATGACGAACATCAGGGGCATCCCGAGCGCGATGCTGAGCACGATCCAGCGCCGCCGTGACCGCCACGCGCGCCCCGGGAGTCGGAGCGCCACGCCGCAGAGTGTCACGACGAGCACGACCCGACTGATCTCGGCGGTCGCCGCCGCCGAGCCGTATCCGAGCACTGTCGGATCGACGACGGCGAGGATCTCGGGTCCGATGAGCAGCCCCAGGCAGAGGGCGACGAGCAGCCGCGGGATGCCGCGCCGCTCGGCCGACAGGGAGAACGCCGCAAGGGCGCACGCCAGGATACCGACGACGACGAGGGCGATGAGGACTCGGTCGGTCACGGCATCTCCCCCTTGCTGCGGCCCGAGCATCCTGCGTGGCGCCGCGCGAGGAAAGCCCTCGCGCGGCGCCATGCAGTCTGCGTTCTATTGCGTTGCGGGGTCGGCCCGCACGGCGCTGCCCCGGGGGACGAAGATGCCGAGCAGGATCATCGCCACAGTCAATCCGAGGTGCAGCCAGTTGTCGGCGGTGTTCAGCGGCACGAAGTTCCAGGCATCCGCCATGCCCGCCGTGAACAGACCGTAGATCCAGAGCACGGCATAGATGACGCCTCCCCAGATGAGGTACTGGCGGCTTGCGACCGCACTGGCTGCCACCGCGAGTCCCACGATTCCGAAGAGCAGATGAACGGCGTTGTGCAGCACGGAAACCTGGAAGACCCCGAGCAGCATCGCCTCCGAGTGGTGCCCGGCGAACATCATGGTGTCGAAGTTCTGCGTGAGGCCGGGGATGAAGCCGGCGATCCCGACGAGCAGGAAGACGACGCCGAAGACGAGGGCGACGATCTGGATGAGCGAGCCGCCGTATCGGCGAGTGGCGGCGGGCGCGGATGCGGACATAGCTCCTCCTTGGTCGTGGCCGCGGTGCGACCTGGAGTGATCGACCCTACGGAAGCGACGCCGGCAGCACGGGGGGCCTTGACATCTCAGGGAAACGTCAGGCACAGCTACTGCCCGAGGTGCGGGATCGCCACACTGTCAAGGCCCTCGGAAAGGACGGATGCGGCGCCTAGCGTCCACAGGGTGACGCGATCGTTCCCCCCTCCCGAGTCCCTCTGGCATCGGACGGCTCCTCCCATTCCGACCGACGACGAGGTCCCGGGCAGCACCGAAGTCCTGGTGGTGGGAGCAGGCCTCACCGGCCTGTCCGCCGCGACGATGCTCGCGGAGGCGGGCCTCGCGCCCGTCGTCATCGACGCCCACCGCGTGGGCGCCCTGACGACGGGCGCGACGACGGGCAAGCTCAGCATGCTGCAGGGGAGCACGCTCTCGCAGGTGCGCAGCCATGCGGGCGACGACGCCGTGCGTGCCTATGCAGAGGCGAACCGCGCCGGCATCGCTTGGCTGCGGTCGGCTCTCTCTGAGCATCCGCGAGCGATCGAGAGTCGCACTGCCTACACCTACGCGACAACCGATACCGGCCTGCACACCCTGGACAGCGAGGCGGAGGCCAGCAGGATCGCCGGCGTCGACGTCCGATCCGCCGTCGATGGTCGCGATGAGAGCGGACTGCCGTTCCCCGTACGCGGCGCCCTCTGGCTGGCCGATCAGGACCAACTGCATCCGATGGAGGTGCTCGCGGTGCTGGCGGCGCGCGTGCGCGATGCCGGGGGCCGCATCCTCGAAGGATGCCGACTCGTGACCGCGGACGTCGGGAGCGAGGCCGTGCGGGTCACGACCTCCGCAGGCCGGATGACGGCGCGTCGTGTCATCCTCGCCACCGGAACACCCGTGCTGGACCGGGGCCTGTTCTTCGCAACCCTCGAGCCGACGCGTGAGTTCGTCGGCGCGTACCGCGTGGACGGGAGGATGCCGGAGGGGATGTACCTCTCGGTCGACCCCACCTCGCGCTCGCTGCGCACAGCGCGAGACACCGACGGCGCCGAGGTCCTTCTCGTCGGCGGCAATTCCTACACCCCTGGCCGTGACCAGGACACCGCTGAGCGACTCGCAAAGCTGGATCGATGGGCGCGCGGCACCTTCGGCGTCTCCTCCCGCGTGACGTGGTGGGGCGCGCAGGACTACCGACCCGTCAGCCGGCTTCCGGTCGCGGGACCCGTGCCCGGCGGCCGCGGCCGGCTCTTCGCAGCATCCGGATACAACAAGTGGGGCATGAGCAACGCCGTCTCCGCCGCACTCGCGCTGACGGGGCAGCTCACCGGTGACGTTCCGGAGTGGGCACGAGAGCTCCGCGCGCACGCGCTGAGCCTGCCCGACATCGGCAGTTACGCGAGCGCCAACGCGGCTGTCGGCGGCTGGTACGTCAAGGGGTGGGGCGGAGCGCTCGCGGGCGAGCGACGGCGCGGCATCCGTCCCGTGGCCGAGGCGACGGTCGACGGGGTCACGTGCCGCGTATCCGGAGTGTGCACGCATCTCGGCGGGGTCGTTACGTGGAACGAGGCTGAGCGGTCGTGGGACTGCCCCTTGCACGGTTCGCGTTTCGCGCCCGACGGAACAGTCATTGAAGGTCCCGCGACGCGACCGCTCGCGCCTGTGCCCCCGGCATCCGACTCCCCCGAACCGCCGTCGCCCGCGGGTGACCCCACGACGAAGGAGACCGCATGACCGCTGCATCCGCTCCCCGCATCGGACTCAAGCTCGCCACGGAAGACCTCGGCCCCGCCGAGGTCGTCGAGCTGGCCGTGCTCGCCGAGGACGCGGGACTGGATTTCGTCGAGCTCAGCGATCACTTCCACCCGTGGCTGAGCACGCAGCACCACAGCCCCAACACGTGGGTGACACTCGGCGCGATCGCCGCGCGGACGACGCACCTCGGCCTCGTGACGGGGGTGACCTGTCCGTCCTTCCGCTACCACCCGGCGATCGTCGCGCACATGGCAGCGACGCTGCAGCTGATCTCGGACGGGCGCTTCACCCTCGGAGTCGGCTCCGGCGAGCGGCTCAACGAACACATCACCGGCGAACCGTTCCCCGCTGTCGACAAGCGGCACGAGGCGCTGCGCGAGGCCCTGCAGATCATCCGGATGCTGTGGAAGGGCGGCTACCAGTCGTTCGACGGGCGGTACCTGCAGCTCGAGGATGCTCGCGTCTTTGATCTGCCCGAGACCCTCCCCCCGATCTGCGTGGCAGCCAGCGGGGGCCAGTCCCTGGCTGTCGCGACCGACCTCGGTGACGGACTGTTCGCGGTCGAACCCGATGCCGATCTCGTCTCGGGCTTCCGCTCCGCAGGTGGCACCGGGCCGATCTACGGCGAGGTCTCGATGGCGTGGGGACCGGATGCGGATGCTGCCGCAGCTGCTGCAGCGAAGACCGCGACGTTCGGGCTGCTCGGGTGGAAGGTGATGGCGGAGCTTCCCAACCCGGTCAACTTCGACGCTGCTGTCGCGCACCTGGGCGAAGACGACATCCGCGCCCAGATGCCCGTCGGCCCTGACCTGGAGCCGCACGTCGAAGCAGCCCGCGCCTATCTCGATGCCGGGTTCGACAACCTCGTGCTCAACTGCACCGGCGGCGACGTCCGCGGCTTCATCCGCTTCGCCGCCGAGGACCTCATCCCCCGGCTGCGCTAGCCGCGGGATCCTGGGTCGGGGCGGTTCGGGCGTCGCGAACTCCTCAAGATCGGCCCGCATAGCCCGGTCCCATGCGCCCCACGCAACACCCTGCGCCGGTTTTGAGGAGTTAGCGGCGGGACGTCGGCGCGACGGCGGCTCCCCGGCCTCGTCCCGGATGTCGGCGGGGCGGGCGAAGATAGGGGGATGGCGGATGTGCTCGAGAGGTTCGGTCCTGCCACGCAGGACTGGTTCCGGGGCGCCTTCGCCGCACCGACTCCCGCCCAGGCGGGGGCGTGGGAGGCGATCTCCGCCGGTCGACACGCTCTCGTGGTCGCACCGACCGGATCCGGCAAGACGCTCTCGGCGTTCCTGTGGGCCATCGACCGCGTCTTCCGCGAAAAGGCCGAAGCACCGCAGGATGCCGCGGGTACCCGCATCCTGTACATCTCGCCCCTGAAGGCGCTCGGGGTCGACGTCGAACGCAACCTCCGCTCGCCGCTGGTCGGCATCGACCAGGCGGCGAGACGTCGTGGGCTCACCCTGCCTGCGGTGTCGGTCGGCGTCCGATCGGGCGACACGCCCTCCGCCGATCGGCGGAAGCTCGTTGCCTCACCGCCCGACATCCTGATCACGACGCCCGAGTCGCTGTACCTCATGCTCACGAGCCAGGCAGGTCGCACGCTCACGGGCGTCCACACGGTGATCGTCGACGAGGTCCATGCCGTGGCCGCGACCAAACGCGGCGCGCACCTGGCCGTCAGTCTCGAGCGGCTCGACGCCATGATCCGCGCCGAGAACCCGGATGCGGCATCCGTGCAGCGCATCGGGCTGTCGGCGACGGTGCGACCGATCGACGAGGTCGCGCGATTCCTCGGGGGTGCGGCTCCCGTCGAGATCGTGGCTCCGCCGGCCTCGAAGACGTTCGAGATGAGGGTCACCGTGCCGGTGGAGGACATGCTCAACCCCCCTCCCGCGGCACCCGCGGCCACCGGCGGCCCGGGGGTGAGATCGACGGATGCCACATCATCGGCATCCGCCCCCGAGAGCGGAGACTGGTTCGCTCCGCCCGGCGGAGCATCCGCGCGCCCTGAGAACACCGAGATGACCGGCTCGGTGTGGCCGCACGTCGAAGAAGCGATCGTCGATCGAGTGCTGGAGCACCGCTCCACCATCGTGTTCGCGAACTCGAGGCGGCTGGCCGAGCGCCTCACGGCACGCCTGAACGAGATCTACGCCGAACGCCTCGGCATCGATCTGCCCGAGCCGACCATCGCGGCGGCGATGCCGGCGCAGAGCGGACAGACTGCCGGGGCCGAGCCCGTCCTCGCAAAAGCGCACCACGGCTCCGTCTCCAAGGAGCAGCGGGCACTCGTGGAGGAGGAACTCAAGGCCGGCATCCTGCGGTGCGTCGTTGCGACCAGCAGCCTGGAGCTGGGCATCGACATGGGCGCGGTCGACCTCGTCATCCAGGTCGAGGCGCCGCCGAGCGCGGCTTCCGGCCTGCAACGCATCGGCCGCGCGGGTCACCAGGTCGGGGAGATCAGCCGGGCGTCGTTGTTCCCCAAGCACCGTTCCGACGTGCTGCACACGGCGATCGTGACCGAGCGGATGCTGGCGGGCCAGATCGAGGCGATCCAGGTGCCGCAGAATCCGCTCGACATCCTGGCCCAGCAGACCGTGGCAGCCGCGGCTCTGGCGCCGCTCCCTGTCGAAGAGTGGTACGAGACGGTCAAGCGCAGTGCGCCGTTTCGCGCGCTCCCCCGATCCGCGTTCGAAGCCACGCTCGACCTGCTCGCGGGGAGGTTCCCGTCGGACGAGTTCGCCGAGCTCCGTCCGCGGGTCGTGTGGGATCGGGATGCGGGGACGTTGACCGGCCGCCCCGGTGCGCAGCGAATCGCGGTGACCAGCGGCGGCACGATCCCCGATCGCGGGATGTTCGGGGTCTTCGTCGCAGGCGAAACCCAGAACGCGCGGGTCGGCGAGCTCGACGAAGAGATGGTGTACGAGTCGCGTGTGAACGACGTGTTCACGCTGGGTACGACGAGTTGGCGCATCGTGGAGATCACACACGACCGGGTCAACGTCGTGCCCGCGTTCGGTCAGCCCGGCCGCGTTCCGTTCTGGCACGGCGACGGCATCGGCCGGCCGGCAGAGCTCGGCGAGGCCCTCGGCGCCTTCACGCGCGAGATCGCCGCCGCGGCGCCGCCCGCCGCCGACGCCCGGCTGACGGATGCCGGGCTCGACCCCAACGCGAAGGCCAACCTGCTCTCCTACCTCGCCGACCAGCGCGAGGCGACGGGAACGCTCCCCACCGACCGGAGCCTGACGGTGGAGCGCGGCCGCGACGAGGTCGGCGACTGGCGCGTCATCCTGCATTCTCCGTACGGAATGCAAGTGCATGCACCCTGGGCCCTTGCCGTCAATGCCCGGATTCGGGAGCGTCTCGGCGTCGAGGGCTCCGCGGTGGCCAGCGACGACGGCATCATCGCTCGCGTTCCCGACACGACGAGCGAACCACCGGGCGCCGACCTGTTCGTCTTCGACGACGACGAGCTGGAGCCGCTCATCACCCAGGAGGTCGGAGGCTCCGCTCTGTTCGCGTCGCGGTTCCGGGAGTGCGCTGCCCGCGCGCTCCTGATGCCCCGCACCAACCCGAACCGGCGCAGCCCGCTCTGGCAGCAGCGCCAGCGATCGGCGCAACTGCTGGAGGTCGCCCGCCGCCATCCGACCTTCCCCGTCATCCTCGAGACGCTGCGCGAGGTGCTTCAGGATGTCTACGACGTGCCCGCCCTGCTGCGGATCATCCGGTCGATCGCCGACCGTCGCATCCGCCTGATCGAGGTCGAGACCGCGCAACCGTCGCCGTTCGCGCGCGACCTGCTGTTCGGGTATGTCGGGGCGTTCATGTACGAGGGCGACTCCCCGTTGGCAGAGCGTCGCGCCGCCGCTCTCGCTGTCGACCCGGCTTTGCTGTCGGAGCTGCTCGGCACCGTCGAGATGCGTGAACTCCTCGACCCGGAGGTCATCGCGCAGTTCGAGACCGAGGCGCAGCACCTCGCGCCGGATCGACGCGTTCGGGGGCTCGAGGGCGTCGCCGACCTGCTCCGGCTCCTGGGACCCCTGTCCGTCGCCGAGGTCGCTGAGCGACTGACCCCGACATCCGTCCCGCATGCAGAATCCTCACCGTCGGACACCGCCGGTACGCAGGGGGCGGACGCAGCCATCGCCACCGTCGCCGAGGCAGCCGCGCACCTCGACACTCTCGTTGCGAGTCGCCGCGCGATTCCGGTCACGATCGCGGGAATCGACAGGGTCGCCGCGATCGAAGACGCGGGCCGTCTCCGCGATGCCCTCGGACTGCCGCTCCCGGTCGGCATCCCGGTGGCCTTCCTCGAGCCCGTGGCCGACCCGCTCGGCGACCTGGTCGCCCGCTATGCCCGCACGCATGCTCCCTTCACGACGGATGCCGTCGCCGGCCGCCTCGGGATCGGCGCCGCTGTCGCCCGCCTGGCACTGCAACGGCTCGAAGCACAGGGCCGCCTCACAAGCGGGTATTTCCTACCCGCCTCGTCAGCGCTCGATGGCGGCGAGAACGAGTGGTGCGATTCCGAAGTGCTGCGCCGGTTGCGGATGCGGTCACTCGCCGCGATCCGCGGCAGCATCGAGCCGGTGCCGCAGGCGGCGTTGGCGAGGTTCCTGCCCGCCTGGCAGCACCTGACTCGCCCTCTCGAGGGTGTCGATGGGGTGCTCGCGGCGATCGAGCAGCTCGCGGGGGTACCCATCCCGGCGAGCGCGTGGGAGGCGCTCATCCTGCCGTCCAGAGTGCGCGACTACCGTCCGAGCCTGCTCGATGAGTTGACCGCGACGGGTGAGGTTGTCTGGTCCGGGCACGGCACGCTTCCTGGCCGCGACGGATGGATCGCGCTGCACCCCGCCGAGACGGTGTCGCTGAGCCTGCCCGCGAGATCAGCCGATGACATCCCGGCCGAATCGCTGGAGTCCCGCATCCTGGACGCGCTGGCCGGGGGCGGTGCGTACTTCGCGGCGCAGCTTCGTGCCCTGACCGAGGCTCCCAACGAGCAGTCGGTCATCGACGCGCTGTGGGTGCTGACCTGGGCGGGACGGGTCACGAACGACACCTTCGCGCCCGTCCGCGGACTTCTGTCGGGCGGGTCCCAGGCTCATCGCAGCGTGCGGCGCGCTCCCCGCGCTCGAATGTTCCGCGGATCGTCGCTTGCCGCGACGCGCGCCGTGATGTCGCCCACTCCCGGCGCCGCCCCTCGCACCAGCGCCGCCGCGGGTGGACGCTGGTCGCTTCTTCCCGAGCCCGAGCCCGATGTCACCGTGCGCGCAGCCGCCACCGCCGGCATCCTGCTCGACCGGTACGGTGTCGTGACTCGCGGCCCGGTCCAGAGCGAGGGAGTGCCCGGTGGCTTCGCGCAGGTGTATCGCACTCTCGCGGATGCCGAGCGTGCGGGCCACTGTCGACGGGGCTATCTGGTCGAAAAGCTCGGCGGCGCACAGTTCGCCGCATCCGCGACGGTCGACCGACTGCGCGAGTTCGCTGCCGTTCCCGACCCCGCGCCCCTCACAGCGATCACCCTCGCCGCCACGGACCCCGCGAACGCGTATGGCGCCGCCCTGCCGTGGCCGACCCTCGACGGTGTCGGACACCGCCCCGGCCGCAAGGCCGGCGCCCTCGTGACCCTCGTCGATGGCGAGCTCGTCCTCTACCTCGAACGCGGCGGCAAGTCAGCTCTCGTCTTCACCACCGACGAGCACGCGTTGGCGGCCGCGACCGCACACCTCGCGGCGACCGCGCGCACCCGACACCTCGATACGCTCACCGTCGAGCAGGTGGGCGGTGAACCGGTGTTCGGCACGGCTCTGGCACGGGCACTTCGGGAGGCGGGCTTCGTCGAGACGCCGCGGGGTCTCACTCTGCGCAAGGCATCGGGCCCACCTCGTGCCTGAGGGAGACACCGTCTTCCGCGTGGCACGGATGCTCAACGCCGCGCTGGCCGGCCACACGGTGACCCGTTTCGAGCTGCGGGTGCCGCAGCTAGCGACCGCCGATCTCACGGGCGACCCGGTGCACGCCGTGGTGCCGCGAGGAAAGCACCTCCTCGCCCGCATCGGGCCCTGGACCCTGCATTCGCACCTGAAGATGGAAGGGGAATGGCACCTCTACCGGCCGGGAGAACGGTGGAGGGTTGCGGGGTTTCGCGCGCGGGCGATCGTGGCCACGACACACGCCGAGGCCGTCGGGTTCGACCTCGCCGATATCTCGCTCATCCCCACCGCGCGCGAGAACGAGACGGTCGGATACCTCGGACCCGACCCCCTGAGCGAGGCGTGGGATCTCGACGAGGCATCCCGCCGCGTGGGCGCTGACCCGCGCGCGGTCCACGTCGCGGTGCTCGACCAGCGCAACGTCGCCGGCTTCGGCAACGTGTACGCGAACGAAATGCTGTTCGTCCGCGGCATCCGCCCCGACACACCGGCAAACGATGTCGACGCGCCAGCGCTGCTGGGTGTCGGCACGCGGATGATCCGAGCCAACCGCGACCGGGTCGAGCGCACCTTCACGGGCGACGATCGGCGCGGCCGGCGAACCTGGGTCTACGGACGCGAAGGGCAGCCCTGCCGCCGGTGCGGAACGCCTATCCGGGTGGGCGCGCTCGGGGCAGACCCCACGCGGGAGCGCAACGTCTTCTGGTGCCCGCGCTGCCAGAGATGAGGTCCGCAGGCACGGGGCAGCGGAGACCGTCAGTGGCCGATGTATCTGCCCGGCCGGTGGTTCATCGCCAGGACGAGGTTGAGCACGACCGCACCCACGGCACTGAGCACCACGTTCGGCCACGGGACCACCAGCAGTGCCGTGGCGACGATGATGACGTCGAAGATCATCTGCGTCCACCCCGCGCGCAGTCCCCACCGGTCCTGCACGATGAGGGCCACGATGTTGATGCCGCCGAGGCTCGCCCGGTGGCGGAACAGGATGAGCAGACCGACCCCGGCGAGCAGGTTGCCGCCGAGAGTGCCGTAGATCGGGTCGAGCGAATCGATCCGGAAGAGGGCGTGATGCACGACGGACCAGCCCGAGACCATCGCGATCGCGACAACCGTCCGGATCGTGAAGCTCCACCCCTTCTGCCACACCGCCAACCCCGCGAACGGGAGATTGATCAGCAGGAAAAGCAGCCAGAACGGCAGGCCGGATGCGTATTGGATGAGCAGGGACAGCCCCGCCGTCCCGCCGGTGACCGCTTCCGACGTTTGCAGCAGGTAGAGCCCCAGGGATGCCGTGAACGTGCCGGTCAGGATGCCCAGGAGGTCCTCGGCGGGCGAATGCGCGGTGGCGCGTTCATCGAAGACGAGCGTTCGACTCGCCTCCGCAGGGGGAGTGGGGGACGGATCCGGGGTCACCGGATCGGTGTCGCGCGCGGCACCGAGATCGTCGGCTGGCATGTATCCCATTCTGTGCCAATCCGATATCGCATCGGTTCCGAACAGTTGTCAAGCCGGGAGACGACCGACCCGACATCCGCCACCATGGCCGCTACGCAACCACTATCGGCAAACGGATGCAGGGGAATGAATCTCCGCATCACGGCGTTGGGGATCGTACTGGGGCCGAACGGCCCCGTGGAGGAGATCGTGGGCAAGAACTACGTCGACATCGAGAACGACCACGGCGAGACGCTGCGGTATCGCAAGCACGCCAACGGGCGGGGATTGATCGCGCACGGGGCCAAAGTGCACCCCACGGCGGTCGTCGAGGCGGGAGCCTATGTCGAACCGGGAGTTCAGATCGCCGCGGGCGCACGGATCGGCCGTGGCGTGTGGATTGAAGCTGACGCGCTCATCGGACCGGAGGTCGTCGTCGCGCCTCACGCGCACATCGGCCCCGGCGCGGCCATCGGCGCCGGCTCGCGTATCGGCGTTCGCACCGTGATCGGCGCCCACGCTCGCGTCGCCGTGGGTTCACTCCTCGGCGACGACGAGACCGTCAGCGAGAACGAGCGGGTCGCCACCGACCGCCGAGGGCTCCGGCTCGCCGCCTGAGGCGCGCGGGCGGGGCACCTGCGTGTCCGCTGCGTGAGGCGCGTTCTGTGGGCTCAGGCGAACAGAAACGCAATCCCGGCCAGAAGCGGCAGTGTGCCCTGCACAGCCGCCGGCCGTAGGTAGCGTGCGCCTCCGGTGGCCAGGACGATCGCAGCGGCCACCATCGACCCGAGCGAGAACAGCGCGAGCGCGAGTCCGGCAACCGGTGACGCTGCCCAGAACAGGGTGACGCCGAGCAGAGCACCGATGGCCAGGAACAGGTTGTAGAAACCCTGGTTGTATGCCATCGGACGCAGTGTCTCGGCCGACTGCTGGTCTCGGACGCCGAAGCGGCGCCACACCCGTGGGGACCGCCAGGAGATGCTCTCCATCGCGAAGATCCAGACGTGGAGCACGGCGGCGAGCGCGGCGAGAACGGATGCGATTATCCCGACGACCATGCACCGCACCCTACCCCGCCGCCGCCCGAAGGGCGACGGTCCAGCTGCGCAACACCGAACCTGCCGGCGCATTGAGCCGGGGCGAGGGGTTCGCGCAGCGGTGCGGGTAGCCTGACGGAATGGCAAGGCGTGACCGACCCGACAGTTCGCGCACTGCGCCCTCCCCGGCTCCCGCCGCCGTGTTCCGGTTGGGCGCGGTTCCCGGCGCCACCCCGGGGAAGTGGATCTCGATCTGGCGGCAACGGATGCGGCAGACGACCATCGAACTGGTCGAGCTCGATCCCGCCTCGCAACGGCAGGAGCTCGTCGCGGGGCACGTCGATGCAGCACTGGTCCGACTCCCGATCGACAGGGCCGATCTGCACGTCATCGCCCTCTACGACGAAGTCCCCGTCGTGGTCATGTCGACGGATTCGGCGCTGACCGTGGCGGAGGAACTGACCCTCGACGACCTCGCCGGGGAGGTGCTGATCGTCCCTGACGACGACGTCCTGCATGCTGCCGCGCCCGGCACGAGCCCTCCCGCGTTCGCCGCGCCGGCGGACACGGCGTCAGCGACCGAGCTGGTCGCGACGGGCGTCGGCATCCTGATCGTCCCGATGTCGCTCGCCCGCCTGCATCATCGTAAGGATGTGACCTATCGTCCGCTCGGGGACGGGCCCCTCTCCAGCGTCGGTCTGGCGTGGGTCGCGGAACGGACGACGCCCGAGGTGGAGGCGTTCGTGGGGATCGTGCGCGGTCGCAGCATCCGTTCCTCCCGCAGCTGACCTGCCCATCAGGTAGCTCCCTGCGGCGGGTGCCGAAGCAGCTCGACCCGCTCACGCACGTACCTGTCGGCGTCCGCGAAACCGCCCGACGCGCTCCAGCGCACCCGGACCTGCCCGTCGATCACCGCGAGTGGCGAGCTGTCGACGGATGCCGCGCCGGCGAGGGTCTCGAGGTCGATCCTTCGCCAGCCCAGATGGACAGCGGTTCCGGGGAGGATGCCCCCACGAAAGGCTGCCTCCGCCAGGCTCGCCCGCGCCCGTTGAGACTCCGCCGTGTACCCGCGCCGCGCCGGCTCCCGCGACCGCACGATCTCGCCGGTCGCGTACACCTCGTCCTCTCCGAGGAGCAGCACCCCGAGGTGCCACGCCTGGGCTCGCAGCGCGACGCGCGGCGCGCGAGGGATGCCGAGCATCCGTGGCGTGACGACCTCGCCGAGGAGGTCCTGGGGTGCGCCCGCGAGCTCGGTGCGGGCCCAGCCCAGGAGGTCGCGGAATTCGGCGGGTCGCACGGCGTCAGACCGCATCATCGAGCTCGGCGGGCACGCGGCTGACGCGTTCGCCGCGCAGCATCATGCCGATGAGGGGGTAGAGCAGCACCGACAGCATCCCGCCGGTGACAAAGAGCGCGGCCTGCGCAGACGTGAGGAGGTTCTCGTCGACGCCGATCGCGGTGACGGCGACGATGATGGGCAGGCCTGTCGCGCCGAGGAGGCCGAGCGCGAGCCGGTCGCGCACCGTCGCGCCGGGCGGCGCCACGAACATCGACGGGATCCCGCGCACCACGAGCAGGGCGATCAGCACCACGGGCACGAACAGGAGCAGCATCGGGTCGGCCAGCAGCGCCGCCAGGTCGAACGTCACGCCCGTGTAGATGAAGAAGATGGGCACGAGGAAGCCGAACGCGATGCCCTCGATCTTGCTCTCCACGGCCTCGCGGTTCTCTTCCGACGCATCGCGCATCATCAGTTGCCAAACGATCCCTGCCGTGAAGGCGCCGAGCAGGATGTCGAGATCGAGAGTGATACTCAGCGCCAACAGCGCCCCGAGAATCAGAAAGACCACGCGGATCGCGTACTGCCCCGACGTGTGCAGTGTCGCGCTCACGACCCGGTGCATCATGCCGTGCGGGATGCGGAAGGCGAGCCAGATCGCGAGCCCGGCAATCAGCAGGAACGCCGCGAGCACGATCGAGGCGACGCCCGGGTCGCGTCCACCGAGGAAGACGGAGATCGCGACGAGGGGACCGAATTCGCCGACGGCTCCCACCGCGGCGACTGCCTTGCCGAACGGGGTCTTCAACTCCCCCGCGTCGCGCAGGATCGGAAGGATCGTACCGAGCGCCGTCGAGGACAGCGCGATGCCGATGATGATCGCCGCCCCCAGCGGACCGACGAGCAGCCCGATGAGGATGCCGATGCCCAGCGACAGCAGCCACCCGACCGCGGCGTTGCGGCCGGTGCGGCCTCGGAAGGCAGCGAAGTCCAATTCTGAGCCCGCGACGAAGAAGAGCATCGCCAGTCCGAACTGCGCGAGCGTCGCGAGGAACTCGATCGGCTCGACCCACGCGAGGACGGAGGGCCCGACCAGGATGCCGAGCACGAGCTCGAAGACGACGATCGGCACGGCGAACCACCGTCCGATCACCCGCGTCAGCAGCGGTGCGAGCGCCGCCAGCAGCGGGACGATCAGGAGGTTCGCGGACATTCCTTCACGATAGCGAGAGCTGTCTCACGATCGGGGCTCAGCGGGTCGGTGGACCGACGATGGCCGCGGAGTCGGGCGCGAGCGTGAGGAAGGATCCCGCATCCCTCGACTCGTGCCGCAACGCGGCCGCCGCGAGTTCGGCGGGGCCCGACCCGTCGGGCGCACCGGTGTGCAGCAGGATGCCGGCATCCGGGGCCACAGCGAAGGTGTGGGAAGCGCCCGTGAGATTCACCAACACCGACAGCTCGCCACGCTGCAGCACGAACCACCGCGCGCGGGGGTCCTCGCCCTCGGCGCCGCCTCCGGAGAGCGCCTCGCAGTGCGCGAACGACGGGTCGGCCAGCTCCGGCCGCGCCCGGCGCAGCGCGGCAAGATCGCGGTAGAGCTGCAGCAGCCGGGCATGATCGACGCCCACGTCGGGGGATGTCGATGCCTCGTCCCAGTTCAGCCTCGAGCGGCGGAACGTCTCGGGATCCTGCGGGTCGGGAACGATCGCCGGGTCCCAGCCCATCTGCGCGAACTCCTCGATCCTGCCCTTCGCGGTGGCCTCGCCGAGCTCCGGCTCGGGATGCGACGTGAAGAACTGCCAGGGCGTGGAGGCGCCCCACTCCTCGCCCATGAACAGCATCGGCGTGCCGGGAGTGGTGAGGGTCAGGACTGCCGCGACGGCGAGCCGATCGGTGGACAGGGTCTGGCTGAGCCTGTCGCCAGCAGCGCGGTTGCCGATCTGGTCGTGGTCCTGACCGAACGTCACCAGGCGCCAGGTCGGCACGGCGGGCGGGATCGGGAAGCCGTGGTCGCGCCCCCGGAATGACGAGTACGTGCCGTTGTGGAAGAAGCCCTCTGTCCAGACCTTGGGCAGCGCGCCGAGAGCTCCGAAGTCCTCGTAGTAACCAACGGTCTCGCCGCTCACGGCGACATGGAGGGCGTGGTGGTAGTCGTCGCTCCACTGCGCTGTCAGCCCGTAGCCCCCTGCCTCCCGCGGCAGGATCAGCGTCGGGTCGTTGAGGTCGGACTCGGCGATGAGGGTCAGCGGCCGCCCCTGGTGTGCCGAGAGCGCATCGGCGGCCTCGGCCAGCTCCTGCAGGATGTGCGTCGGACTCTCGTCGTGGAGGGCGTGGACGGCATCCAACCGCAGCCCGTCAACGTGGTAGTCGCGCAGCCACATGAGGGCGTTCTCGACGATGTAATCGCGCACCTCTCGGGCGTCGAGGTTCACCGACAGCCCCCACGTGTTGCGCGCGGCGTCCCTCAAGTACGGCCCGAACTCGGGCAGGTAGTTCCCGCTCGGGCCGAGGTGGTTGTAGACGACGTCCTGGATGACGGCGAGCCCGGCGGCGTGCGCGGCATCCACGAAGCGCTGGTATGCGGCGGGGCCACCGTAGGCCTCGTGGACGGTGTACCAGAGCACGCCGTCGTAGCCCCAGTTCCAGGTGCCGTTGAACCCGTTGACCGGCAACAGCTCCACGTGTGTGACGCCGAGGGAGATGAGGTGGCCGAAGCGATCGATGGCGGCATCCAGGGTGCCTTCGGGCGTGAAGGTACCGACGTGCATCTCATAGATGAGCCCGCCGGCGAGCTGGCGGCCGGTCCAGGCCGCGTCGGTCCACGCGAAAGCGCCCGGGTCGAAGAAGGCGGATGCGTCGTGGACCCCGCGGGGCTGGCGGCGCGACCGCGGGTCGGGGCGCAGGGCATCTCCGTCACCGAGGACGAATCCGTACTCCTCGCCATCGGCGAGATCGACCTCTGCCGACCACCACCCGCGGGGCCGGGCCGACATGTCGATGTCCCCGCCACCAGCGCGCCGCACCCTCACGCGCTCCGCTCGGGGAGCCCACACCTCGATCATTGCTTCTCCTCCATCACGGGCGAGACACGCTCATGCGAACGAGGCGCCCTGCGCGCCGCGGCGCCTCGGTGCTCATGGCGCGTCTCGGTGCTCATACGGTGTCTCGCGGGTCAGCAGGGCGACGGGATAGCGCTCCAGCAGATCCGCGAGCGGTAGCTCGCCGCCCGGATAGACCCGGTTGGTGAGCGCGTCGATCCACACTCCGCCGGGGATCAGGATCCGCGTGTCGCCCCACCCTCCCCGCGACGCGAGACCGACCGGAAGGCGGGTCGCCACGGCAACGGCACCACCGCGATCGAACGCGATCGCGTGCCCGGATGCTGTGCCGAGCACCTCGACGGGAAGATAGCGCGTGAACAGCTCGGGCCGGTCCCGCCGCATCCGGAGCACACGCGAGGTGACCAGGAGCTTCGCCGCGCCGGATGCGTCGATCGCGGGCGTGCGCCCGTCACGCGCATCGCGGTCGAGCTCTGCCAGCATGGCGGCGCGCTGCTCGATGTCGACGGGGCGACGGTTGTCGGGGTCGACCAGCGAGGTCTCCCACAGCTCCGAACCCTGGTAGACGTCGGGAACGCCGGGGCCGGCCAGTTGCACGAGCTTGGCCGACAGTGCGTTGCTCCAGCCGGGGTCGGCGATCTCGTCGACGAACGCCGTGACGATCTCGCGCGCGGACCCGAATGCGGCGTCCACCACGGCGTGCATGCGGGCCTCGAAGTCGGCATCCGGATTCCACCACGTCGTCACCTCGGCAGCTTCGCGCGCCGCCTTCTCGGCGTAGGCGTGGAGTCGCTCGGGGGTCGCGGGCCAGGAGCCGATGATCGCCTGCCACAGCAGGCTGTCGAACGGGCCATGGCCGGTGGAGGCGACACGGCGCAGGTCTTCCAACGTCGCCGCCCACCGGTGCGGGATCTCGGCGAGCACCGACAGTCGAGCGCGCACGTCCTCGCCGCGCTTGGTGTCGTGGGTCGACAGCGCCGTCATCGCGTTCGGCCGCTGCGCCTGGCGCCGCGCGAACGCGGCGTGGAAGTCCTCGACGCTGAGCGAGAACACCGACGGGTCGCCGCCGACCTCGGTGAGGGTGCCCAGCCTCGTCGCGCGATAGAACGCGGTGTCCTCGACGCCCTTGGCCGTGACCGGCCCCGTGGTCTGCTGGAAGCGGCGCGCAACCTCGAGAGCCGGGTCGGCGAGGACCGCGCCGAGGGACTCGATGGCGGGCGCGAGATCGGGGCGGTGAACGGATGCCGCGGCAAGCGCGTCCTCGAGCGCGTCACGGCCCGCGGGGAGATAGGACCGGTAGACCGGGAAGCACGCGAGGATCTCGGCGAGCGCGTCTTCGGCATCCTCGATCGGGTCCGGCAGGCACCGCACGAGCCGGCGGATCTCGCTGCCCTGGATCGTGTCGGCGATCATTCGCTTCGTCCCGTGGATGAGCTCCGCCCAGGAGGGCGCAGGCGGTAGGCCGGTCGCTTCCCGAAGGCGGTCATCGAGCGCGTCGAGAGCTCCCTCGCCCGCCGGATCGATGAAGACTCGGTCGATCTCGGCCATCGCGTCATAGCCGGTCGTCCCGTCGGCATCCCACCATGCCGGGAGCAGTTCGGGATGGTCGGTCGCGCTGTGCTCGAGGATCTTCTCGACGAGCGTGTAGCGGCGGCCGGTGAGCGTCGCGAGCCGCTCGAGGTAGCCGCCGGGATCGACGAGGCCATCGGGATGGTCGATTCGCAGTCCGTCGGCGAGGCCCTCCCGGAACCACCGGGCGACCTCGACGTGCGCCTGGTCGAACACCGTCGGGTCTTCGATCCGCAGACCGGCCAGGCTGGAGACGGCGAAGAATCGCCGGTAGTTCAGCTCGGATGCCTCCCGCTGCCAGAACATCAGCTCGAAGTGCTGCCGGGCAAGAACCTGGCGGACGGCATCCGGATACGACGTCGCCTCAGCCGGCGCCGTCCCCGCCGCCAGGGGGAAGACGTGGTCGAAGTACCGCACGGTGCCGTGCGGTGCGAGCCGGGTCGGGGAGGGATCGACGCGGATCTGCATCTGGTCGATGACCTCGTCGGCGTCGGCGCCCAGGACGGGAACGCGCACCTTTCCGCCGCCGAACTCCCAGTCGATGTCGAACGCTGGCGCGTGGGGCGAGTCGCGCCCGCGCAGCAGGACATCCCACCACCACGGATTCTGCGGGGGATCCGAGATGCCCATGTGGTTGGGAACCGTGTCGATCAGGATGCCGAGGCCCTCGGCGCGGGCTGCGGCGGCGAAGCGCGTCAGCCCCTCCTCGCCGCCGCGTGCCGGGTCCACGCGGGAGGGGTCGACCACGTCGTAGCCGTGGTCCGATCCCGCCGTGGACTGCAGCAGCGGCGAGAGGTACGCCCATCCGACGCCGAGCTCGCGCAGGTATCCGGTGACGGCCGCTGCGGCATCCAGGTCGAACGTGGCGCGGATCTGTAGGCGGTACGTCGACGTGGGATGCATCACTACCTCGGCAGCTCTTCCTTCGGGGCGGCGCCGGGGACCTCGTCGATCGGGACGGTCCCCGCGGCCAGCGACGCGGCGACGAACCGGTCGACCTCGATCTCCTCGTCCACGTGCTCGCACAGCACGACGACGGACTTCGTCGCCAGCTCGACGACGGTTCCGGGATGGACCGGCTCGGTGTGCCCGAGCACCCCGGCGGTATCGACCAGCACGTCCCAGTTCGGGCTGAACTCGACATCCGGGAGGGTGAACTCGACGGGCTCGTCGCCGGCGTTGAACAGGACGAGGAAGTGGGCGTCGGTGATGGGCTCGCCTCGCCGGTCCCGCTCACGGATGCCGTTGCCGTTGAGGAAGACGCCGATCGACCGGCCGAATCCGGAGTCCCAGTCCTCGGGCTGCATCTGCGTCCCGTCAGGACGAAGCCACACGATGTCAGGGATCCGCTCGACCTCTTCGCGTCGCACAGGACGGCCATCGAAGAAACGACGCCTGCGGAACGTGGGGTGGTCGCGGCGCAGGCGGGCAAGCGCGGACGTGAAGTCGATCAGACTCGCATCGACGTTCTCCCAGTCGATCCAGGTGATCTCATTGTCCTGCGCGTACCCGTTGTTGTTGCCGCGCTGCGTGCGCCCGAGCTCGTCACCGTGCAGGAGCATCGGCACACCCTGCGACAGCAGCAGCGTGGCGATGAAGTTGCGCTGCATCCGCTCCCGCAGTTCATTGATGGCCGGGTCATCCGTCGGGCCTTCGACGCCGAAATTCATCGACCGGTTGTCATCAGCGCCGTCGCGGCCGTCCTCGCCGTTGGCCTCGTTGTGCTTGTTCTCGTACGAGACGAGATCGCGCAGGGTGAAGCCATCGTGGGCGGTCACGAAGTTGATGGATGCCACCGGCCAGCGCCCCGAGTGCGCGTAGAGATCGCTCGAGCCGGTCAGTCGCGAGGCGAACTCGCCCAGCGCCTGCGGCTCGCCGCGCCAGAAGTCGCGGACGGTGTCGCGGTACTTGCCGTTCCACTCCGTCCACTGCGGGGGGAAGTTTCCGACCTGATAGCCGCCGGGCCCGACGTCCCAGGGCTCGGCGATGAGCTTGACCTGGCTGACCACCGGATCCTGCTGCACGAGCTCGAAGAAGGTCGCGAGGCGATCGACGTCGTAGAACTCGCGGGCCAGCGTTGCGGCGAGATCGAAACGGAAACCGTCGACGTGCATCTCGAGCACCCAGTACCGCAGGGAATCCATGATCAGCTGCAGCGCGTGCGGGTTCCCGACGTTCAGGCTGTTCCCCGTGCCGGTGTAGTCGGTGTAGTACCGCTTGTCGTCGTTCTCGAGCCGGTAGTACGCCTCGTTGTCGATCCCGCGGAACGAGAGCGTCGGACCGAGGTGGTTCCCCTCGGCGGTGTGGTTGTACACGACATCCAGGATCACTTCGATGCCCGCCTCGTGCAGGGCCCTGACCATCCCCTTGAACTCCTGCACCTGCTGGCCCCGTTGGCCCGAGGAGGAGTAGGTGTTCTGTGGCGCGAGGAACGCGATGGTGTTGTAGCCCCAGTAGTTCGACAGGCCCTTCTCCTGCAGCATCGAGTCGTTGATGAACTGGTGAACCGGAAGCAGTTCGATCGCCGTGACGCCCAGACGCTTGAGGTGCTCGATGATCAACGGGTGCGCGATCGCGCTGTAGGTCCCGCGGATCTCATCGGGAATGTCCGGGTGACGCATCGTCAGGCCCTTGACGTGGGCCTCGTAGATGAAGGACTCCGAGTAGGGCGTGCGCGGGGGCCTGTCACCTCCCCAATCGAAGAAGGGGTTGATGACGACGCCCTTCATCATGTCCGCGCCGGAGTCGTCGTCGTTGCGGGAGTCGGGGTCGCCGAAGGTGTAGCCGAAGACCGACTGGCCCCATGTCACCTGGCCGTCGACCGCCTTCGCGTACGGGTCCAGGAGCAGCTTGTTGGGGTTGAAGCGCTTGCCGGATGCGGGGTCGTATTCGCCATGGACCCGGTAGCCGTACCGCTGCCCCGGGGCGATGTTCGGGAGGTAGGCGTGCCAGACGTAGGCATCCACCTCGATCAGGTCGACGCGCGTCTCGCGCCCCCGCTCACCGAACAGGCACAGCTCAACCCGCTCGGCGCCCTCGCTGAAGACAGCGAAGTTCGTTCCGTTCCCGTCGAAAGTCGCACCCAGCGGATACGCCGACCCTGGCCATGTCTGCACGGCACCCCTTCCTGGTGGGGCTTCCACACTAGTCGAGCGCGATGACGCGCTGCCCCGGGTTGCGCCCGTCCTGCCGATCTGCAACCGCTGCCCGCGCACGGCACAGGATCGCGAGCGCGTGCAGCCTCGGGGGACGCGGGAGAAGGGCGCTCACACCTCGAGGGTGCGAGCGGTCGGGGAGGGGTGGATGCTGTGCACCTGGCGGTGCAGGCGCTGCATCCGTTCGTCGAGCTCCGCCGCGCTGGCTGCCGCATCGCGCAGCTCCGCGAGGAGGGACTCGGGAACCTGGCGGTCGAACTTGTAGTAGATCTTGTGCTCGAGACTCGCCCAGAAATCCATCGCGATGGTGCGGAACTGGACCTCGACCGGCACGTCCACGCGGCCGGTCGAGAGGAACACGGGAACGCGGACGATCGCGTGCAGACTCTTGTAGCCGTTGGGCTTCGGGGAGGCGATGTAGTCCTTCACCGAGTGCACCTCGATGTCGTCCTGCTGCGTGAGCAGGTCGAAGAGGCGATACGTGTCGGCGACGAAACTGCACGTGACCCGGACGCCGGCGATGTCGGTGATGTGCGCGCGGATCGACTCGAAGTCCCCGTCGATGCCCTTGCGGCCGACCTTCGCCACGAGACTGTCGGCTGACTTCACCCGGCTGGTGATGTGCTCGATCGGGTTGTAGTCGTGAAGCTGGCGGAACTCGTCGCGAAGGATCTGCACCTTCGTCTCGATCTCTTTGAGCCCGAACTGGTAGGGCAGCAGAAACCGCTGCACCTCGTCGCGGGCGGCGCGAAGCTGCGAGAGCGACACCGTCACCTCGTCGTCGATCGGAGGCTCTGACGGGCGGAGCGGGGCCGCAGCGTGGCTCATGTCTCCAACCTAGGAACCCCGCGTACGAGATCGCTGTGAACCGCACGCGTCCTCATGTCCGCGTTCCGCAGTCGCGCTCCGCCCCGCGGGACGGCGGGAGAGGGCGCCGCGGCGCAGGTCAGGCCAGCACGGATGCCGCCTGACGGGCGGCGCCCAGGGCGACGTACTCGCCCGGCGGGGGGACCTCCACCGGCATCCCGAACACGGCCGGCGCGATCTGGCGGACGGCGTCGGACTGGGCGCCGCCGCCGATCAGCAGCGCCCGCCGCAGAGGGACTCCGAGAGCCCGCAGTGCCTCCACGCCCGCGCCGAGGCCCGACAGCATCCCCTCGACAGCCGCACGCGCGAGGTTCTCGCGAGTTGTCGAGGCCAGCGTCATCCCCGTGAGCGACGCGGTCGCGTCGGGAAGGTTCGGCGTGCGTTCGCCCTCGAAGTACGGAACAAGCGTGAGACCTGCAGCGCCGGGCTGGGCAGCGAGCGCCAGCGCGCTCAGGCCGGCGTGATCGACACCGAGCAGCCCGGCGATGGCGTCGAGCACCCGCGCCGCATTGAGGGTCGCCACCAGCGGAAGGTAGTGCCGGTCGGCATCCGCGAACCCCGCGACCGTCCCCGACGGATCGATCGTCCGCTGCTCGCTGACGGCGAAGACCGTCCCGCTCGTGCCGATCGAAACGACGACGTCCCCGGGAACCGCGCCCACACCGAGCGCCGCCCCGGCGTTGTCACCGGCTCCCGCGCCGACGCGGCGGCCGTCGGCATCCGTGACCGACTCCCGCGGTCCGAGCACGCGGGGCAGCACGGCGTCGTGACCGAGCGCGGCGACCAGCAGCTCGCGGTCGTAGCCGTCCGCGGTCGCACGGCCTTCCGGGGCCGCGCGCCAGGCATCCGGCGCCCAGTATCCCGTTCCCGATGCGTCGGAGCGATCGGTGATGAGCTCATCCAGGACAGGACCTCGGGGCGACTCATCGACAGGCCCGAAGCCCCGCAGGCGCCACGTCAGCCAGTCGTGGGGCAGCGCGACTGCCGCCACACGTGCCGCATTCTCGGGCTCATGGTCGCGGAGCCACCGCACCTTGGTGATCGTGAACGACGCGACCGGGACCAGTCCCGTACGTCGGGCCAGCGCGTCCGCAGTGAACTCCGCGATGAGCTCCGTCGCAGCGCCCGCCGAGCGCGTGTCGTTCCACAGCAGAGCGGGACGGATGACGCGGCCTTGGGCATCCAGAGCGACCATCCCGTGCTGTTGTCCGCCGATCGACCACGCTGCGACGTCATCGATGCCGCCGGCGGCACCGATCGCCTGCTGGAGCGCTGTCCACCATGCCTCCGGGTCGACTTCCGTTCCGCCCGGATGCCGCGAGCGGCCCTCTCGGACGATCGCGCCGGTGTCGGCATCCGTGATCACGACCTTGCATGACTGGGTCGACGAGTCGACTCCCATGACCAGCGTCATGCCTGCCTCTCCTTCTGCCCCGAAGGGCATCACATCCTCGGCGGCTCGCGTCGCCCGGCTCACGCCGGCCTGTTCCTCCCCCGTGCGGGCGCCTCCTCAACAACGGAACCGAAGGACCCGGACGGCGAGGGCCGCCGTCCGGGTCCTTCCGCTCGTGAGGACCTCCCTGCCGGCTGCGGTTCGGGGTTCGCGCCGCGGCGGTGGTCAGCCCCGGGCGCCCATCAGGTGCTCGGTGGCCAGCTGCTGGAGGCGGACGAACCCGAAGCCCTTGGCGCCGAAGTACTGCGCCGGGTCGAAGTCCTCGAAGGCCGAGCGGTCGGCGAGCAGGTCGTCGTACGACTCGCCCTCGCCGAGCGTCGGAACCGAGAGCTCCGGCACGCGGGCGGCCGCGAGCGCCTCCTGCACCTCGGGGTCGGCGCGGAACGCCTGCGCCCGCTCCTTGAGCAGCAGGTACGTGCGCATGTTGGCGGCAGCCGAGTCCCAGACCCCGGTCTCATCCTCGGTCCGGCTGGGCTTGTAGTCGAAGTGGCGCGGCCCCTCATAGGACGGTCCGCCGTTCGGGCCACCGTTTTCGAGCAGGTCGACAAGGGCGAAGGCGTTGTGCAGGTCGCCGTGCCCGAACACGAGGTCCTGGTCGTACTTGATCCCGCGCTGGCCGTTGAGATCGATATGGTAGAGCTTGCCGTGGTACAGCGCCTGCGCGATGCCTGCGGCGAAGTTCAGGCCCGCCATCTGCTCGTGTCCGACCTCGGGGTTCAGACCCACGAGTTCGGGCCGTTCGAGGGACTCGATGAACGCGAGCGCGTGTCCGACCGTCGGCAGCAGGATGTCGCCGCGGGGCTCGTTGGGCTTGGGCTCGATCGCAAATCGGATGTCGTAGCCCTTGTCGGTGACGTAGTCGCCGAGCAGGTTGACTGCCTCGCGGTAGCGCTCGAGGGCGGCACGGATGTCTTTCGCGGCGTCGTATTCGGCGCCTTCGCGTCCGCCCCACATGACGAACGTCTTCGCGCCGAGATCCGCGGCGAGGTCGATGTTGCGCAGAACCTTGCGCAACGCGAATCGGCGCACCTGCCGGTCGTTGGAGGTGAAACCGCCGTCCTTGAAGACGGGAGCCGAGAAGAGGTTCGTGGTCACCATCGGCACGATCAGACCGGTGTCGGCCAGAGCGCTCTTGAGGCGGTCGATCTGGGTCTGGCGCTCGGCATCCGTCGATCCGAACGCGAACAGGTCGTCGTCGTGGAACGTGAGTCCGTAGGCGCCGAGTTCGGCGAGTTTCTCGACGGCGTGGACGACGTCGAGTGCGGGCCGGGTCGGGCCACCGAACGGGTCAGCCCCGTTGTAGCCGATGGTCCAGAGGCCGAATGAGAACTTGTCGGCGGGGGTGGGCGTGGGCATGACCGCTCCTTTGCACAGCACGCGGATGGAAATGTTGTCAGCAACAACCTATACCACGACGGATGCCGCCGCCATCCCCTACAGTGAACGCATGATCGAGCCGGGAAACGACAACGTCAGGACCCGAAACCTAGCCCGCATCCTGGGACTGGTTCATCTCGAGGGTCCTCGGTCGCGCGCGGCGCTGACCTTGGCGACGGGGCTGAACCGGTCCACCATCGCCGATCTGGTCACCGAACTGTCAACGGCCGGGCTCGTGACCGAGACAGCGCCCGATCCCTCCCGGCGCGTCGGTCGCCCCTCGCCGATCGTCGCGGCCGACCCGCGGATCGTCGCGATCGCCGTCAACCCCGAGGTGGATGCCGTCACGATCGGGGCCGTAGGACTCGACCAGTCGATCGCCGCCCGGGTTCGTCTCGAGCGCACCGAACTCGTCTCTCCCGACCAGACCGCTCACCTCGTCGCCGAGACCGTCGAGCGATGGCGCACCTCCGCGCTCGCCGACAATCGCATTGTCGGCGTCGGCGTCGCCGTTCCGGGCCTCGTGCGCGCCCGCGATGGACTGGTGCGCACCGCCCCGCACCTCCAATGGCAAGACGCGCCGATCCGGGAGCTCATCGCCGAGTCGACGGGACTGCCCACCGCCGTCGACAACGATGCGACGCTCGGCGCGGTCGCCGAACACCTCTACGGCGCAGCGCGCGGGCTCGATCACGTCGTCTACCTCAACGGCGGGGCCAGCGGCATCGGTGGTGGGCTCATCGTCCATGGGATGCCGGTCCGTGGCGTGTCGGGCTACGCCGGCGAGTTCGGACAGAACCGGCCCGGTATCGCGGCGACGACTGATCAGCAGGCTCCGGATGGCGTCCTCGAAGACGAGGTGAGCCGCGCCCGGCTGTTGCAGGCGCTCCGCCTCGGCAGTGCGGACGACCCCACACTCGAGGCGGCGCTCAGGGCATCCGACGTCCCCGCCGTCGCCGCCGAGACCGACAGGCAGCGACGGATCCTCGCAACAGCACTGGCCAACGCGGTGAACGTCCTGAACCCCCGGGCGATCGTCCTCGGCGGGTTCCTCGCGATGCTCATGGAGGGCGCGACCGACCAGCTCACCGACCTCGTCCGCGCGCAGTCGATGCCCGCGAACGCCGAAGACGTCGACATCCGCGCCGCCGTGCTCGCCGATGACCGGCTGCTGATCGGGGCCGCCGAGGCTGCTTTCGCGGGCCTGCTCGCAGACCCGCTCACTCAGCTGTCGAGTCCTGCTCGTTCGGAGGGATGAGCGCGTTCACAGCGCTCAGCAGTTCCGTCTTGGTGAACGGCTTGGTCACAACTGCCGAGAAACCCTGGGCACAGGCGTAGTCGTGTTCGGCAGGATCCGACCGGGCGGTGAGCAGCAGTAACGGCATGTCAGCGAGGGTCGGGTCCGCGCGCACCGCCTGTGCAACACCGATTCCATCCAGACCCGGCATCATCCAGTCGACCACGGCAAGATCCGGGCGCGAGGATCGGATCGCATCCAGACCCGCGGTTCCGTCGTAGTACTCCGCCACGTCATGTCCGACGCGAGAGAGTCGGATCGCAACGAGACGGACGATGTCCGCGTCGTCATCGATGACGATGATCCTCGCCACGCAACCCTCCCGATCCACGAAAGCCCGCCTGTTATCTGCCAAAGGCGCGCCTCCTGAGCCATGCTAGTGCGAAGGGGTGGGGACGTCAGAAAGGATCGGGATGACGCGGCCGAGCGTTGCGGCAACGATTCGCATGGCGCGACCGGCATGGAGGACAGTCGCCGTCGCAGGCCTCGTCGTCCTGAGCGGTCTGCTCGCGGTGGTCTTCGCCCTCGAGCAGGCGGGGCCGACGGGACTTGCCTGGTGGTGGCCCTCGGCAGCTGTGGGGGCGGTCGCCGCGGCAGCATCCCCGGTGCGGTGGCGATGGATGACGGCGATCGGTGTCGGGCTCGCCTCGGCCCTCGGCTCCGCGGTCGCCGACCGACCCCTGCTGGTCGTGGTCTTGGGCGGGATCGGCACAGCTGCCGAAGCATGGCTTGTCGGCACCGCCGTCTCGGGTGAGTCCGATCGCCCGCGTCTGACGACCCTCATGGATGTCGGGCGCTTCGCGGTCGCGGTGATCAGCGGGGCGGCACTTGTCGCTGCCCTCATCGGGATCGGGCGCGAGTTCACCGGCGGTGCGTTCCTGGACGCCTTCTGGACCATCGGCGCATCGCACCTCTCAGCGATGGTCCTCATCGCTCCCCTCGGTCTCATCGCGATTCCGAGGTCACCGTCTCCACACTGGTGGCGCAGTGCGATGCTGACCGTGGCGATGCTCGGCGCGACGGCTCTCGCGTTCTTTCCCGGCACGCCGGTCCCGGTGCCGATTCTGGCGATGCCGCTCATCGCCTGGGCCGCCGTGGCGGAACCCATGTTCTTCGTCGCCGTGCAACTGCTGGCGGTCGTGGGCACCGCTGCCGGGCTCACCGTCATGGGCGGCGGCGTGTACCCGATGCTGGCGTCGCAGATCCCGACGGCGACGGCGCTTCAGCTCTTCACGATCTGCCTGGGGGCGACGACGCTCGCGATCTCGGCCTCGCAGAACGATCGCCGCGCTCTGGAGAGCAAACAGATGGCGATCTCACATCTGCTCCATGACGCGTTCCGCCAGTCCAAGAGCGGGTTCGTCATCCTCCAGGAGGAGGGAGCCGACAAGTACAGCGTGCTCGAAGTCAATGCCGCAGCCGTCGTGATGCTGCGCAGCGAGTTCGAGCGCACGGATGCGGGCCGGTGGCAGCTTCGCGCGGACGCGCTCCTGCGCCCCTGGCTCGCGCAGGCGACATACGACGTGTCGGTGACTGTCGACTGGGAGGATGTCGCACCCGGGAACACCCCGGCGACGATCACGATCGACGCGGTCAACCGGTCAGGGCTCAATCGGGTACTGCTCGTGTCGGTCCAGGACCTCCGGCCCCTCCGCGAGGCCGAGCGAGAGATGGAGTGGCGGCTCGAGCGCGAGCGGCAGGTGAGTCGGACCTTCCAAGCGCTCACGCAGCAGAAGGTCGACTTCGTGGCCAGCGTCACGCACGAGCTTCGAACCCCGATCACCTCGATCCTCGGGTTCGCGGAAGAACTCAGCGAGACGACGGCGGACCCGGCCGTGCGCGAGCAGGTCGACGTGATCCTCCGCAACGCGAGCAGGCTGCGCGGGGTCATCGACGACGTCCTCCTCGTCTCCAAGCTCAGCCGGGGCCCTGCGACAACCGATGCGCTCCCGGTCACGGATGCCGGCCTCGCCCTGCAGCGCAGCATCGAGGACGCCAAGCACAGCATCCGGCACCGCGAACTCACGGTGGTCACCGAGATCGAGGACGACCTTCCCGTCCACGGTCGCGAAATCGACCTCACGCGCGTCTTCACCAACATCCTGACCAACGCGATCAAGTTCTCTCCCGATCGCGGCACGATCGCCGTCGTCGCGTACCGCACGGATCACCAGGTGGTCGTCACGATCACCGATCAGGGCGAGGGTATTTCGGAGGAGGACCTCGCCCACATCTTCGACCGCTTCTACCGCAGTCCCTCGAGCACGCGCCGCGGCGTTCCGGGGACGGGCCTGGGGCTGGCGATCGTCAAGGAACTCCTCTCGGGGATGGATGGGAGGATCGAGCTGGCGCGCGCGGACCCCATCGGAACGTGCGCGCAGATCACGCTGCCGGTCGCGGACGTGGACGCGTCCGCGTGACCGGAGGGGCCTGATCGCCCGAGGGAATGCGCCGAGCGCCGGAGACACGCGCCCGTGCGCATGGTGAGCCTTCCCGCGAGAGTCACGCCGGGTCCACCTGGCAAGGGGAAACCGTTCACACGCGGGACATACGGTGATCGGCATGGGTGCATGGAGTGTTGAGCCGTTCGGCAACGACGTCGCGGCCGACTGGGCGTGGGAACTCGAAGAGGAATCGGACTGGGCGTTCATCGACGACGCACTGACCGACGCCCTCGAGGATCTCGAGGAGATCGATCAGGAGACGGCGATCATCGCCGTTGCGGCGGCCGAGGTCGTTGCGCACGGCCTGGGCCACGCGACTCAGTGCGATGCGTACACAGAAGAAGTGGAAGCCTTCATCGGCCGAGCCGGCAGGCCGAGCGAAGAGACTGTCGCGTTGGCCCTGGCAGCGCTCGCGGCAGCCGGCGGCGCAGGGAGCGAGCTCGCGGCGGAGTGGGCGGACGCCGGGGACACGGGCTGGGTCGAGGCGATGGACGAGCTGCGCGCCGCGCTGACGGCATAGCGTCGCCCACCAGACGGGCGGGCACGGCGAGCGGCTGCGCGCTAGGGTTGTCATCCGTCACTGATCTGGAGGAACGATGAGTCCGCGGTTCCCGCAGTCCGTATACCGGCACGGCACGGAACCGGACGTCCGCTTCACACTGGCCAACGAGCGAACGTTCCTTGCATGGATTCGCACGGCGCTGGCACTGATCGCGGGCGGCGTCGCCCTCGAAGTCCTGGGGTTGGCGCTGCACCCGGGTTTGCGACTGGCGGCGAGCCTCGTTCTGATCGTCACGGGGATGCTCACCCCCGGGCTCGCGTGGCTCGGCTGGGAGCGCAGCGAACGCGCGCTGCGGCTGAACAGCCCGCTCCCCGGCTCGCTCCTGGGGGCTGTCGCGGGCATCGCGGTGACGGTCTCGGCTGCCCTCATCCTGCTGGCCATCGTCTTCGTCTGAGTCGATCATCTCGTGAGCGGCGAACTGTTCGATCCAGGGCTTCAGCCAGAACGGACGGAGCTGGCCTGGCGACGAACCGGACTGAGCATCGCGGTCGGGTCGGTCGTGGCGATGCGGTTGCTGCCGGAGGCACTCGGAAACGGCTGGTGGATCGTCCCCGGCATCCTCGGGGTCATCTTCTCCGCGGTCCTGTGGCAGTGGTCGCGCCGCCGCTACGAGAAGGTCTCGTTCGCGACGGTCACGGTGCGCGATCACACCCTCGTTCCCGACGGCGCACTCCTGCTCGCGCTGGCGATGTTCGTGACCCTCGTCGGGGCACTCGGGATCACCGTCCTGGTGGCGCTCCCGCTGCGCTGACTACCGGGGTGGGGCGGTCGTTGCACGCGGAATGAGCTGCGTGGCCAGCCGGACGTGCCGCTCCGGCGGCTCCTCGCCGTTCATGAAGGTCGTCAGCAGCGACATCGCGGCGGCCCCCAGGCGCCGCATGGGTTGACGCACCGTCGTCAACGGCGGGGACATCCGAGAGGCCTCGAGCACGTCGTCGAACCCGATCACGGACAGGTCCCGAGGAACCTCGAGTCCGATCTCGCGCGCGACCTCGATGATGCCGATCGCCGAGAG
The DNA here is from genome assembly GCF_965345035.1 of Microbacterium sp. bgisy207. GTDB lineage: Bacteria > Actinomycetota > Actinomycetes > Actinomycetales > Microbacteriaceae > Microbacterium. The sequence continues at coordinate 26,325 of NZ_CBDRMG010000017.1, read as the reverse complement.
GTCGTTGGCTGCGAAGACCGCCGTCGGCCGCCGGGGCGAGTCCAGGAGCGACAGCGCCGCGGTACGCGCGGCATCCTGTTCGTAGAACCCGACCCGCACGACCTCGGGGTTGTAGGGGATGCCCGCGTCGGCGAGCGCCCGCCGGTACCCGGCGTCACGGGCACGAGATGACCGCAGGTCGGGTCTGCCCGCCACGAACCCGATGCGTCGATGGCCGAGTTCGATCAGGTACTTGACCGCCGAGACCGCTCCCCCGAAGCTGTCGGCTTCGACCGTGGGCACTCCGTCGCCGGGGCCGACATGGGGGTCGATCGCGACGACCGGGATGTCCGCGACGATCGCCTCCACGGTCGGGGTGACGATGATCGCGCCGTCGATGAGGCTTCCGGCCAGGCGTGCCAGCGACGTGTTCTCCCAGCCCGCCCCGTGCACACGCCGCGGCGTGCTGTAGGCGAGGACATCCAGTTCGAGAGACTCCGCGGCAGCGCCCACGCCCTTGAGCACCTCGGCGCTGAACGGCTCGAACTCCGCGACGAGCACCCCGACCACGCCCGTGCGCACACCCCGCATGCGGCTGGCCACGAGGCTGGACTCGTACCCCATCTGGGCGACGACACGCATGACCTTGTCGACCGTCTCGGGGGCCACGCCGTAGCGGCCGTTGACCGCCTTGGAGACGGTCGCGACCGACACCCCCGCTGCCGCAGCGATGTCGGTGATGGTGGGACGTCTCGCCATGGATCGTCACCCTACCGGATCTGGAAAAGGTTTTCGAAAACGTTTGACATGGTTCCGGTGGCGTGGCGACACTGTTCCCACGTCGCCCCACGGGATGCGGGATCCGGGAAGCTCACCCGGCGAACGTCCGTGACCACGCAGCAGCGGCTCGACGAGCGAGCCGCTCCTCAACGAAGAGAACAGGTGAGAATCACATGAGATACAGCAAAGTCCTCACGGCGTCGGCCGCTCTGGCCGTCGGCGCTCTCGCGCTCAGCGGATGCAGCGGCTCCGGCGGCGAGTCTGGAGACGGACCGGTCACACTGACCGTCTGGCAGAACTCGACGACCGGCGACGGCATGCAGTACTGGGAGGACGCGGCAGCTGCCTTCATGGCGGAGAACCCCGACGTCACCGTCGAGGTGCAGTCCATTCAGAACGAAGACATGGACGGCAAACTGCAGACCGCCCTGAACGCCGGAGACGCACCTGACGTCTTCATGGCGCGCGGCGGCGGCAAGCTGGCCGATGTCGTCGACGCCGGCCAGGTGATGGACCTGACGGGAAAGATCTCCCCCGAGGCCGAGGCCGCGATGGCCTCGTCGCTGAGCGCCTTCACGATCGACGGCAAGGTCTTCGGCATGCCGCTGGCGGTGCTGCCCGAGGGCATCTTCTACAGCGAGAACCTCTTCGAAGAGGCCGGGGTCGAACCCGCCGGCACGATCGACGAACTCGTCGAGGTGAACGACACCCTGAAGGCCGCCGGCATCACGCCGATCGCCGTCGGCGCGAAGGATGCCTGGCCCGCCGCCCACTGGTACTACAACTTCGCTCTGCGCGAGTGCTCGCAGGAGGCCATGGAACAGGCAGCACAGACGCGCTCGTTCGACGACGAGTGCTGGCTGCGCGCGGGTGAAGACCTCGCGGAGTTCATCGCCACGGAGCCCTTCAACGACGGCTTCCTGACGACGCCCGCGCAGCAGGGCGCGGGATCGTCCGCGGGTCTGCTCGCGAACCGTCAGGCTGCCATGGAGCTCATGGGCGCCTAGAACCCCGGCGTCATCGCATCGCTCACGCCGGACGAGCAGCCCCTGCCCGACCTCGGCTGGTTCCCCTTCCCTGAGATCGAGGGTGGCGACGGCACGCCCGGCGCCATGATGGGCGGCGCAGACGGGTACTCCTGCTGGGTGAACGCCCCTGAGGAGTGTGTCGACTTCCTGAACTTCCTGGCGACCAAGGACCAGCAGGAGGCGTACGCGGAGGCGTTCCAGACGCTGCCCGCCAGCAACGAGGCACAGGGCGTGGTCACGACGCCCGCGCTGCAGTCCGTGCTCGAGGCCTACAGCGAGGCTCCGTATGTCGTGCTGTGGCTGGACACGCTCTACGGCCAGAACGTCGGAAACGCGCTCAACGTCGCGGTCGTCGACCTTCTCGCTGGCAACGGTTCGCCCGAGGCCATCGTCCAGGCCGTCAACGACGCAGCAGCCCGAGGCTGATAGGCCACCATGTCCGTTAGCGAACGAACCTATCCGGTCACGGATGCGGTCGTGAGCGTCACGGAAGAGGGGGACGGCGCCTCGGCGTCGTCCCCCTCCCCGCGCCCACGCCGGCGAGGGTCGTGGCGCAGCCGCGCCGAGATCGGCATCCTCGTCGGCCCTGCCCTGATCGTCTTCCTGGCCTTCGTGATCTTCCCGGTCGTGATGGCCGCGTACTACGGCTTCTTCAGCTGGAGCGGCTACGGCCCCGCCACCGATTTCGTCGGCCTCAACAACTACATCGTCATCCTCAGCGACCCGGCCTTCCAGGCCGCGCTGTGGCACAACGCGATCATCGTGGTGCTCTCCCTGGTGATCCAGGGTCCGATTGCGATCGGGCTCGCGCTCCTGCTCAATCGCCGGATGCGGGGTCAGTCCCTCATCCGCGTGCTCATCTTCGTCCCGTACGTCATCGCCGAGGTCGTCGTGGGCACCGGCTGGAGCCTGATGCTCGCCACCAACGGTGCGCTCAACGACTTCCTCGAGAAGATCGGGCTCGGCGCGCTCGCCCAGGACTGGCTCTCCAACCCCGACCTGGCGATCTGGACGCTGATGGGGATCATCACCTGGAAGTACATCGGGTTCGCCGTCATCCTCTTCCTCGCGGGACTCCAGGGCATTCCCGAGGAACTCTACGAGGCAGCGGCGATCGACGGCGCCTCGTACTGGCAGATCCAGCGGCGCATCACGTTGCCCCTGCTGGGGCCGACGCTGCGCATCTGGGCGTTCCTGTCGATCATCGGATCGCTCCAGCTGTTCGACCTCGTCTACATCATCTGGGGACAGTACGTCGCGTCCACCGCCGGCACCTCGACGATGGCGACATACATGGTCGTCACCGGGCGCAACGCCGGAAGCTTCGGCTACGGCAGCGCGGTCGCCGTGGTCATCTTCCTCATTTCGCTGGCCGTCGCCCTGCTCTACCAGCGGTTCGTGCTGCGACGCGACACCGAAGGCGCCGTTACGGGAGGTAAGAACTGATGGCTACCGCAACCCTCACGGTGCCTCGCGGAAAGACCGGCAGGCGCCGACCGCACCGCACGGTAGGTCAGCGCACCGGGAACTTCTTCATCTACTTCCTCGCGTGGGCGCTGGTCGTGGTGATCCTGGTTCCCGTCGCCTACATCATCATCGGTGGTTTCCGCACCAACTCCGAGATCACGCAGGATCCGGCGGGCCTGCCTGCCACCTGGCGCGTCGAGAACTACGTCGATGTCCTCGTGAGCGAGGTGTTCTGGCGCGAGGTCCTCAACTCGTCGATCGCGGCGATCGCGACCACGCTGTTCGTCGTCACCCTCGGACTCATGGCGGCGTATGTTCTCGCCCGCTACCAGTTCCGGATGCGCGGGGTCCTCTACGCCGTCTTCGCGGCGGGACTCATGTTCCCCATGACGGTCGCGATCACCCCGCTCTACATCCTGGTGCGCAACCTCGGCCTGATGAACTCGCTTGTGGGCGTCATCATCCCGCAGGTCGCGTTCGCACTGCCGATAACGATCATCATCCTGGTGCCGTTCCTGCAGGCGCTCCCGCGCGAGATCGAAGAAGCGGCGTTCATCGACGGATGCAGCAGACTCGGCTTCTTCTGGCGCATGGTGATCCCGCTCTCGATGCCCGGAGTCATCACTGTCGGCATCCTCGCGTTCATCGCCAGCTGGAACAGCTACATGCTGCCGCTGTTCATCCTCAACAACGAGGCGAGCTTCACACTGCCGCTGGGTGTGCAGGCGTTCGCGTCGCAGTACTCGGTGGACACGGCGAAGGTGCTCGCCTTCACGTCGCTGTCGATGATCCCGGCCCTCGTGTTCTTCAGCCTCTTCGAACGCCGCATCGTCGGCGGACTCACCGGAGCTGTCAAGGGCTGACCGCACCCGGGATGCCCCCGCGGTGTCCCCCGTACCGAAGGAAACTCTGCTCGTGTTCGATGAACCGACTCCCGCCGTCAGCGATCGAGTGCGATCGCTGCACGCCGAGATGACCCTCGACGAGAAGCTCGCGCAACTCGTCGGATTCTGGGTCGACCAGGGCGACGACATCGTGGCCCCGCTCCAGGGCGAGATGGCCACGTCAACCGTCTACGCGGATGCCTCGGCCCATGGCCTCGGCCATCTCACACGCGTATACGGCACACGTCCGGTGGATCCGGTCGAGCGGGCGCAGTGGCTGTGGAGCGAGCAGAAGCGCCTTCGTGAGCGCTCGCGGCTGGGTATCCCGGCGATCGTCCACGAAGAGTGCTTGACCGGGTTGGCGGCGTGGCAGGCGGCGACGTTTCCCACGCCGCTGGCCTGGGGGGCCGCGTTCGATCCCGACCTGGTGGGCGAGATGGCGCAGCTGATCGGCCAGTCGATGCGCGAGCTCGGCATCCACCAGGGTCTGGCGCCGGTGCTCGATGTCGTGCGGGATCCGCGGTGGGGTCGCGTGGACGAGTGCATCTCGGAGGACCCGTACGTCGTCGGCGTCGTGGGCACGGCGTATGTGCGTGGCCTTCAGTCGCAGGGCGTTCACGCGACCTTGAAGCACTTCGTCGGCTACTCGGGGTCGCAAGCCGGGCGCAATCACGCCCCCGTGCACGCCGGCCCGCGAGAGATCGCGGATGTGTACCTGCCCCCCTTCGAAATGGCCGTCATCGAAGGCGGCGCCCGATCGGTGATGAACTCCTATGCCGAGATCGACGGGATTCCGGCCGCCGCGACGCCCGAGTACCTCACGGACGTGCTGCGCCGGCGGTGGGGCTTTGACGGCGTGACCGTCGCGGACTACTTCTCGGTGGCCTTCCTGCACACGATGCATCAGGTTGCCGCCGACCGCGGCCAGGCCGCGGTCCTCGCGCTGCGCGCCGGCGTGGATGTCGAGCTTCCGACCGGGGACGCGTTCACGGACCCGCTGCGGGAGGTCATCGCCGAGCACCCGGAACTCGCCGCGCTCGTTGATCGGGCCGTCCTGCGCGTCCTCTCGCAGAAGGAGGAGCTCGGTCTGCTCGATGAGACCTTCGACGCCCCGCCGACGACCGTGGATCTCGATTCCCCGGCCCACCGCGATCTGGCGCGGCGCCTCGCCGAGGAGTCCGCGGTCCTGCTGCGAAACGATGCACTGCTCCCGCTGGGTGCTGCTCCCGGGCTGCGGCTGGCCGTCAGCGGCCCCAACGCCGACAGCCATGCCGCGCTGATGGGGTGCTACTCCTTTGCGAACCACGTCCTGGCCCACCACCCCGCCACCCCCCTCGGATTCGAGGCGCCGAGCGTCCTCGACGCCATCCGCGAGCGATTCACGGATGCCGAAGTGACCTTCTCCCCCGGGTGTGCCGTGGAGGGCGAGGACCGCTCCGGTTTCGCGGCGGCGGTCGACGAGGCGGCCCAGGCCGACGTCGCCGTCGTCGTGGTCGGCGACAGCGCCGGCCTGTTCGGGCGCGGCACCGTCGGTGAGGGCAACGACGTATCGAGTCTGGACCTGCCCGGCGTCCAGCGAGAGCTCGTGGCGGCGATCGCGGCCACCGGCACTCCGGTCGTGCTCGTCGTGCTGAGCGGCAGGCCGTACGCCCTGGACTGGGCGCTGGACGGTCCCGATGCCGTCGGCGCCGTCGTTCAGTCGTTCTTCCCCGGGGAGGAAGGCGGCCGGGCACTCGCGCGCATCCTCGCGGGAGACGTCTCGCCGTCGGGCCGGCTCCCGGTGTCGCTGCCCCGTTCGGCAGGAGCTCAGCCATACAGCTATCTGCATCCGCTGCTGGGCGGACCGTCGGAGATCACGACGGCCGACAGTACGCCGCTGCGCCCGTTCGGCTTCGGCTTGAGCTACACGAGCTTCCGCTACACCGACCTGACGGTCACCGACACGGTGACCACGGACGGACATCTCGATGCGACCGTGACGGTCACCAATACGGGCTCACGCGCGGCGACCGATGTCGTGCAGCTCTACGCGCGGACGCCGTTCCGATCCACGACGCGGCCCGTTGCACAGCTGATCGGTTTCCATCGGGTGGCTCTTGAGCCCGGCCAGAGCGCGGTCGTCGCGTTCGACGTGCCGAGCGGGCGGTTCGCTGCCGCAGGAGCGGATCTGGTTCGCCGCGTCGAGCCGGGCGAGATCGAGCTGTGGGTGGGGACGGCATCCGACCGGGCGGCGTCCGGTGCGGCGACGCTGGTCGGCGATCCCCACGAAGTGGCACTCACCGACCGCCGCGTGACGTCGACCCGCTCCCTGCCGGCGCCCACCGCGCAGCACCAGCCCGCACCCGAGCTCTCCACGGCCGGCTGAGGGAGCCGGAGGATCGTGCAATCGGCGATCTGTCAACGGGGTGTCGGGAAACCGTGCGGAGAGAGAGGCTGAGCATCCGATCGCACGGAAGGAGCTCGCCATGACGAACCCCACGCACAGGACCGTGGAGTCCCGCCGCAGCACCGACGAGACGGATGCCGCGCTCGATGCGGCCGCGGCGGACACTGCGCCCAGCCGCCGGGGCTCCCGTTCTACCGCCCCCGCGACCGTACCGGCGGGCGGGCGCGGCGCCGATTCCGGCTCTGCGGACGCGGTGGAGATCGAACCGGGCGACACGGAAGAGATCCCCGACCGTTCCTGGGGCAACGACGCCCCCGGAGTCGGGACGCGTGGCCCCGGCGACTCGGGCGAGGTCGAGACCCCGTCCGAGGACTCGTACGCAGAGCGCGCCGACGATGCACCGCTGCCCGACCTGCACGACGAGCGCGAGGACTCTCGCGTTGAGCGCTCGCTTCATCGCCGGCTGCGCCGGGACGTCGGACCGGATGCCGCCGCACGCGACGCGGCCGACCCCCACACCCAGAGCCGCCCGAAGATGGCCCAGCACGTTGCGACGGTGGAACAGGAGATGTGGGGGCTTCTCGTGCAGACGCGCACGGACATGCCCCGCGCCGATCGGCGGCGGCTTCGCGAGGTGTTCCAGGAACGTCTGTGCCAGGCCGGGATCGATCTTCCCGCCGACGAGGTGGACCGGTTCCTCCGGCTGCGTCTGGCAGACAGAGACGAGCACTGACCCGGCGACCTCTTCCTCGCCGACACTCGCCCTGGCAGACTGACGACATGCTGATCGTCACCACGAACGACGTCCCCGGTCACACCATCACCGCCGTCCACGGCGAGGTCTTCGGACTCACCGTTCGTTCACGCCACATCGGCGCGAACATCGGCGCGTCCTTCAAGGCGCTAGCCGGTGGGGAGCTCAAGGGCATCACCGAGCTGCTCCACGAGACCCGCATCGAGGCCCTGTCCCGACTGTCGGCCGAAGCCGAGGCCAAGGGAGCCAACGCCGTGGTCGCCTTCCGGTTCGAGACGAACGACTACGGCGACAGCGGCGGCGTCGAGGTCTGCGCCTACGGCACGGCCGTCACGATCTCCTGAGCTCCGGCGGCAGAGCCGTCCCCGCGACGCATCCGACGTCAGGCACGCCTGTCGGCGGATGAGGTCGGGTTCAGTCGCGCCGCCGTGCGGGTTCCGGATGCCGCGCCCCGCCACACGGCGCGATCGAACTGTGGCGGCTCACCCCGAGATGAGAAGAGGGCCCGGCGCCCGCAGCCTCCGCAGAACCCGCGCCTCCACCATCGCCGGGATGAACGTGCGCAGCCTCGCGTTGGCAAGCGCCGCAACCTCTTCGGCCACCATCAACCGCACGGTGTCCTCGTCGGCCCAGGGGATGCGGCGCACGAGGCGATCGACGGCGTGAGCGAGCGCCTCATATTCGTCTCTGGGGTTGGTCGCGCTCATGCCAACAGAATGCGCGCTGATGCCGAGAATTCTCCGAAAACGCGGCACGCCGACCGGCGTGGCGATTCCGTGTCCGAACGGTCACCGTCTGCCAGGCGTGGATCGTCGCCCCGACCGGCGCCGTGACCCGTGCGGCGAGTCGATCATCGCGCACCTTCCCGATCGTGAACCGGATCAGGATGGTCAGATCGAGGATGCTCGTGAGCGCCGGAGGTCACCACCGCCGGGCTCGGCCGACTCGACTCCCGGATGACGAGCTCGGGCATGAAGCGCACTCGCCTGGGCTGCGCGGGATCATCATCCTGCTCACGCAGGAGTTCGACGGCGGCGCGTCCGATCTGCACGGCAGGCTGTCGCACGGAACTCAGCGGCACGATCGCCGTGGCCGCGAAGTCGATATCGTCATAGCCGATCAGCGCGATATCGGCGGGGACGCGAACGCCACCGCTGATCGAGAGCCCCTGAAGCATCCCGATGGCGACGAGGTCGTTCGCACAGAACACGGCATCCGGTCGCTCGATGGGATCCCGTTCGAGGATCCGCGCTGCGGCCTCGCGGCCCGCCATCACCGTGAGCTCCGTGGTCGCCATGTACTCGAGGTCGGATCCGTTCACTTCGGCGGATGCCCGCCTCGCGCCCGCGAGCCGGTCGATCACCTGAGGAAGGGTGGGCGGCCCCCCGACGAAGACCACCCGCCTGCGCCCGGTGCCGAGCAGATGGGACACCGCCAGATACCCACCGTGCACATCATCGACCGAGACCGAGCTCAGCCGGGCGTCGCCCGCATCCCGGTCGACGAGCACGATCGGCGCGCCGACGGCTTCGAGCCTGGCCAGCGCGCCCGGGTCACCGGATGCCGGTGTGACGAGCACGCCGACCACGCGCTGCTCGCGGAAGTGGTCGAGGTACGCGACCTCCCGCTCGGGGGTGTCATTGCTCGCCGCGGCGAGAACGAACAGCCCCTCCTCTGCGGCGCGCTCCTGCGCGCCCTTCGCCACGGCGGCGAAGAAGGGGTTCGCAAGGTCCAGCGCGATGAACCCGATACTGAGGCTCCGGCCGGCGCGAAGCTGGCGAGCGGCATCGTTGCGCACGTACCCGAGCTCCTCGATCGCGGCGCGCACGCGGGTCAGCGTCGCAGCGGAGACCCGATCCGGCTGATTGAGGACATTCGAGACCGTCCCGATCGAGACTCCTGCGGCGGCCGCGACATCCTTCACGCTCGCACCCACGCTCGTGGCCTCCTCCCCATTGCTGAAACGATACATCCGTCCTACTCTTGAAACGATTCATTCGCCTCGAGTTCGGAGCACCCCGCGATGACAGCGCTCGCCCCCCGCATCCTTTCGATCCTCGAGGCTCAGGCGATCGAGCTGCCCTCGTGGGCGTTCGGCAACTCCGGGACCCGCTTCCGGGTGTTCGGTACGCCCGGGACGCCGCGCGACCCGTTCGAGAAGATCGTCGACGCCGCCCAGGTGCACCGGTACACCGGCCTGGCGCCGAGCGTGGCGCTGCACATCCCCTGGGACAGGGTGGATGACTACGCCGCCCTGCGTCGGCACGCCGAGGACCTCGGCGTGCGACTGGGAACCGTCAACTCGAACACGTTCCAGGACGAGGACTACAAGTTCGGGGCGCTGACCCACCACGACCAGCGCATCCGCCAGAAGGCCATCGACCACCACCTCGAGTGCATCGACATCATGCACGAGACGGGCTCTCGCGATCTGAAGATCTGGCTGGCCGAGGGCTCGAATTACCCCGGGCAGAACGACATGCGCGCGCGGCAGGACCGCCTGCAGGATTCGCTGCAGCAGATCTACGCGCGGCTGGGCGACGAGCAGCGCCTGGTCCTGGAGTACAAGTTCTTCGAGCCGGCGTTCTACCACACCGACGTGCCCGACTGGGGCACCTCCTACGCCCAGGTCGCCGCGCTCGGCGAGAAGGCGATGGTGTGCCTCGACACCGGTCACCACGCCCCCGGCACCAACATCGAGTTCATCGTCATGCAGCTGTTGCGGCTCGGCAAGCTCGGTTCGTTCGACTTCAACTCGCGCTTCTATGCGGATGACGATCTCATCGTCGGCGCGGCCGACCCGTTCCAGCTGTTCCGCATCCTGTTCGAGGTCATCCGCGGCGGCGGGCTGAACAACCCGGACGTCGCGTTCATGCTCGACCAGTGCCACAACATCGAGGACAAGATCCCCGGCCAGATCCGGTCGGTACTCAACGTCCAGGAGATGACGGCGCGCGCCCTGCTCGTCGACCGCGAGGCGCTCGCGGCCGCGCAGGAGGCCAACGACGTGCTCGCCGCCAACGCCGTGTTCATGGACGCCTTCTACACCGACGTGCGCCCGGCGCTCGCGCAGTGGCGCGAGTCGCGGGGACTTCCCGCCGACCCGATGGCCGCGTACGCGGCATCCGGCTACCAGGCCCGCATCGCCGCCGACCGCGTCGGCGGCACCCAGGCCGGCTGGGGCGCCTGACCACCGACCGACGCCCGCCCGCCCCGGCTCCCCCGTTCGCTTGCCGCAACACGCCGCAACCGACCCCCAGCCAGCGACATCTGCGGCAAACGAAGCACCCACGACCGAACCCCGCGCCTCTGACGAAAGACACACCAATGACCAATCCGACCGTTGCCGACCTCCTCGCGCGCAGCAACCGCCTCGGCGCCGACCCCACAGTGACCAACTACGCGGGCGGGAACACGTCGGCCAAGGGCACGGATGCCGATCCGGTCACCGGCGAGCCCGTCGAGCTGCTGTGGGTCAAGGGGTCCGGGGGCGACCTCGGCACCCTCACCGAGAACGGCCTCGCGGTCCTGCGCCTCGACCGGCTGCGCGCGCTCGTGGACGTCTACCCGGGAGTCGAGCGCGAGGACGAGATGGTCGCCGCGTTCGACTTTTGCCTGCACGGCAAGGGGGGAGCTGCCCCGTCGATCGACACCGCGATGCACGCGCTCGTGGATGCCGCGCACGTCGACCACCTGCATCCGGATGCCGGCATCGCGATCGCCACGGCCGCCGACGGCGAGCGCCTCACCCGGGAGATCTTCGGTGAGAAGGTCGTGTGGGTGCCGTGGCGCCGGCCGGGGTTCCAGCTGGGCCTGGACATCGCCGCCATCAAGGCGCAGAACCCGGCGGCCATCGGCTGCATCCTCGGCGGCCACGGCATCACGGCGTGGGGCGATACCTCGGCCGAGGCCGAAGCCAACTCCACATGGATCATCGAAACGGCGACCGACTACATCGACAAGAACGGGAAATCCGACCCGTTCGGTGGGGTTCGCGACGGCTTCGAGGCGCTCCCCGACACCGAGCGCCGGGCACGCGCCGCCGCGCTCGCGCCCACGATCCGCGGGCTCGCCTCGACCGACAAGCCGATGGTCGGCCACTACACCGACACGGATGCCGTGCTCGAGTTCCTCGCCTCCGAGAAGGCTCCGGCCCTCGCGGCGCTCGGTACGAGCTGCCCCGACCACTTCCTGCGCACGAAGGTCAAGCCGATGCTGCTCGACCTTCCGGCCACAGCATCCGTCGACGAGCAACTCGCGCGCCTGAAGGAACTGCACGCCGCCTACCGCGCCGACTACCAGGCCTACTACGACGCTCACGCCGACGAGAACAGTCCCGCCATCCGCGGCGCGGACCCCCTCATCGTGCTCGTTCCGGGTGTCGGGATGTTCAGCTTCGGCGCGAACACGCAGACCGCACGGGTCGCCGGCGAGTTCTACGTCAACGCGATCAACGTCATGCGCGGTGCCGAGTCCGTCTCCACGTACACCCCGATCTCGGATGCCGAGAAGTTCCGCATCGAGTACTGGGCGCTCGAAGAGGCCAAGCTGAGGCGGATGCCGAAGCCGAAGTCCCATCAGGGCCGCATCGCGTTCGTGACCGGCGCGGCATCCGGCATCGGCAAGGCGATCGCGACCCGCCTGGCCGCCGAGGGCGCCTGCGTCGTCGTCGCCGACCTGGATCTCGAGAAGGCGCAGGCCGTCGCTGCCGAGCTCGGCGGCACGGATGTCGCCATCGGCGTGGCCGTGAACGTCGCCGATGAGGCAGCAGTGCAGGCCGCGATCGATGCGACCGTGCTCGCGTTCGGCGGCATCGACCTCGTCGTCAACAACGCGGGACTGTCGCTGTCCAAGCCCCTGCTCGAGACCACCGAGAAGGACTGGGACCTGCAGCACGACGTCATGGCCAAGGGCTCGTTCTTCGTCTCGAAGGCGGCCGCGGCGGCGATGATCGCACAGGGCATGGGCGGCGACGTCGTCTACATCTCGTCGAAGAACTCCGTGTTCGCCGGCCCCAACAACATCGCCTACTCGGCGACGAAGGCAGACCAGGCCCACCAGGTGCGGCTGCTGGCTGTCGAGCTCGGCGAGTTCGGCATCCGGGTCAACGGCATCAACCCCGACGGCGTCGTGCGCGGCTCGGGCATCTTCGCGTCGGGCTGGGGCGCGAACCGCGCCGCGACCTACGGCGTCAAGGAGGAGGACCTCGGGCAGTTCTACGCGAACCGCACGATCCTGAGGCGCGAGGTGGTCCCCGAGAACGTCGCCGACGCCGTGTTCGTGTTGACGGGCCCCGAGCTGTCGCGCACGACGGGCCTGCACATCCCCGTGGACTCCGGGGTGGCTGCGGCGTTCCTGCGATGAGCGTCGACCCCGGCGCCGCGGGCGCCGTTTCGACTCGTCGCTTCGCTCCTCGCTCAACGAGCGAAGGCCCGATGGTCGTTGAGCGAGCTGAGGGCCCCGGATCGTTGAGCGAGCGAAGCGAGACGAAACGGAATGCCGATGAGTGAGACAGGTAGCGTCGCGGCGATCGATCTGGGGGCGACGAGCGGTCGGGTCATGATCGGCCGGATCGGTCCCGACACGCTCGCGCTCGAGCCGGTCGCGCGCTTCCCGAACGGCCCCGTCCCCCTCGCCTCGGGCTTGCACTGGGATCTCACGGGCCTGTACCGCCATGCGCTCGAGGGCCTGCGGAAGGCCGCGCACCGGGAGCCGGCGCTCGCGAGCATCGGGATCGACTCGTGGGCCGTCGACTATGTCCTGCTGCGCGGCGACCGGATGCTGAGCGAGCCGTTCCACTACCGCGACGAGCGCACCGTGGCGGGTGTCGAGGCTGTGCACGCGCGGCATACGTTCGCGGACCTCTACCGGCGCAACGGGCTGCAGTTCCTGCCGTTCACGACCCTGTATCAGCTCGCCGCCGAGCAGGCATCCGGGATGCTGGACCTGGCCGACGCCGCGCTGCTCATCCCCGACGCGCTCGCATTCGAGCTCACGGGCCGCCGCGTCGCGGAGCACACGAACGCCTCGACGACGGGCCTCGTGCGCATCGACGACGGGCAGTGGGATCGCGCCCTGTGCGACGATCTCGGCATCCCGTCCGCGATCCTTTCGCCCCTGATCGACCCCGGTGAGCGCATCGGGCCGCTGCGCCCGATGCTGACGGAGGACCTCGGCGTCACGGCCGAGGTCGTCGCGGTCGGCTCCCACGACACCGCGTCAGCCGTCGTCGCGGTCCCCATGAGCGATCCGGACACGTCGGCGTACATCTCGTGCGGCACGTGGGGCCTCGTCGGTCTGGAGCTCGAGAGCCCGGTCGTGACGGATGCCGCGCGCGAGGCGAACTTCACGAACGAGCGCGGCGTCGACGGACGCATCAGGTTCCTCCACAACGTCATGGGGCTGTGGCTGCTGAGCGAATCCGTGCGGCAGTGGGAGAAGGAGACCGGCGAGGCGATCGACCTCGCGACACTTCTCGGCGACGCAGCGGAGGTCTCGGAGCCCGCCCAGGTCTTCGACGCGAACGATCCCCGGTTCCTCGCTCCCGGTGACCTGCCGGCGCGGATCGCGCAGTGGTACCGGGAGCGCGCGCTGCCGGTACCGACCACGCGCGCCGCGTTCACGCGAGCCATCGTCGAGAGTCTCGCGCACGCCTTCGCGGATGCCGTCCACACGGCATCCGCGCTCACGGGCCGCCGGATCCTGACCCTTCACCTCGTCGGCGGCGGCTCCCTCAACCGCCTGCTGTGCCAGCGGACCGCCGACCGTGCCGCCATCCCGGTGCTGGCCGGTCCCGTGGAGGCGACGGCGCTCGGGAACGTGCTCGTCCAGGCCCGGGCCGTCGGGCTGGTCTCGGGAGAGCTCGAAGATCTGCGCTACCGTGTGGTCAGGTCACATCCGCCGCGGCGCTACGACCCGGTTCCGACCCGCCGGACCCCATGACCGGAAGGACCCCATGATGGTGCAGCGTCAGCTTCCCCGCCCCGCCGAGATCTTCGAGTTGATGAAGTTCAAAGCCCCCGAGCTCGACGGGCGCAAACGGCGCCTCCAGTCCGCGCTGACGATCGCCGACCTGCGCACGATCGCCAAGCGCCGCACCCCGAAGGCCGCGTTCGACTACACCGACGGCGCGGCCGAGGGCGAGCTGTCGCTGGCCCGGGCCCGGCAGGCGTTCGAAGACATCGAGTTCCACCCCGGCATCCTGACCCCCGCGCCCGATCTCGACACCTCCGTCGAGATCCTCGGCGGCCCCTCGGCACTCCCCTTCGGCATCGCCCCGACCGGATTCACCCGGCTCATGCAGACCGAGGGCGAGATCGCGGGGGCCTCGGCGGCGGGAACCGCGGGCATCCCGTTCACGCTCTCGACGCTGGGGACGACCTCGATCGAAGACGTGAAGGCCGCGAACCCGCACGGGCGCAACTGGTTCCAGCTCTACGTCATGCGCGATCGCGAAATCTCGTACGGCCTGGCCCGCCGGGCCGCCGCCGCCGGGTTCGACACCCTCATGTTCACGGTCGACACCCCCGTCGCCGGTGCACGCCTGCGCGACAAGCGCAACGGCTTCTCGATCCCGCCGCAGCTCACGCTCGGCACGATCGTCAACGCCATTCCGCGGCCGTGGTGGTGGTACGACTTCCTCACCACACCCAAGCTGGAGTTCGCCTCGCTCTCGACCACCGGCGGCACGGTGGGTGAGCTGCTGGATGCCGCGATGGACCCGACGATCGGCTACGACGATCTCGCCGTCATCCGCGACCTGTGGCCCGGGAAGATCGTCATCAAGGGGGTGCAGAACGTCGAGGATTCCGTGCGGCTGGTCGACCTCGGCGTCGACGGGATCATCCTGTCCAACCACGGCGGCAGGCAGCTCGACCGGGCACCGATCCCCTTCCACCTGCTACCCAGCGTGGTGCGTGAGGTCGGTAAGGATGCCACGATCATGATCGACACGGGCATCATGAACGGCGCGGACATCGTGGCATCCGTCGCGCTCGGCGCGAAGTTCACCCTCATCGGTCGCGCTTACCTGTACGGGCTGATGGCCGGCGGTCAACAGGGCGTGGACCGGGCGATCGAGATCCTGCGGGTCGAGATCGAACGGACGATGCGCCTGCTCGGCGTCTCGAGCATGGCCGAGCTCGAGCCGAAGCACGTGACGCAACTCGCACGCCTCGTCCCCGTCGGATCAGGAGCGGTCCCCGTTCCCATCGACGGCTGACCGTCCGGCGCCGGTCCTCGGCGGCGGGCGACATGCCGCGATTGCACTAAGCCATGAATCGTGCAAAACTGCACCTCATGGTCGATAGTGCAGATTCGTCGCGGACACGTCGCCGTGACGAGACGACGCGGCGACTCGTCCGCGTCGCACGGCACTTCACCGCCGAACGCGGACTGGCGGGATTCACCCTCGAAGAGCTGTGCAGCGAAGCGGCCGTCTCCCGCCGCACCTTCTTCAACTACTTCGCGTCGAAGGACGACGCGGTCCTCGGCATCCCGATCGAGCGCTCGGATGCCGAGGCGATCGCTCGATTCCTCGCCTCCGGCCACGGCGGTGGCGAGCTCTCGCCCACCCTGCTCGCGGACCTCGCCGAACTCGCCGAACATCGGTGGCGCGCGCTCGACCTGGCTCCCGACACCTTCGAGGACATGTCGGCGGCCGTCGAACGCGAACCACGACTGCTCGCCCGCATGCTCGATCTCATGAAACGGGGGGAGGAGTTCGACGCTCGCCTGATCGAACAACGCGAGGGCCTCCCCGATGGCGATCTGCGGGCACAGGTCGCCGCTGCCCTTGTCGGTGTACTCTCCCGCGACGCCGCCGCGGACTTCCTCGCCGATCCCGTCGAGAGCACGTTCCGCGACCACTTCGAGCGACGGGTGGCGGCCGTAAACACCCTCGTCTCTTCCCAGGCTCTCCCCGAAAGAACACACCTATGACCTCCCCCATCGAGACCGTCTCCGCGGGAGACCGGCCCTTCCTGCTGACCAAACGGCGGATCTGGATCATCTTCGGCGCCCTCATCGCCGGAATGCTCCTCGCCTCACTCGACCAGACCATCGTGTCCACTGCCATGCCCACGATCGTGGGCGAGCTCGGCGGTGTCTCACACCAGGTATGGATCACGACGGCGTACCTGTTGGCGACGACGATCGTCATGCCCATCTACGGCAAGTTCGGCGATGTGCTGGGGCGGCGCCGGCTGTTCATCGTCGCCATCGCCATCTTCACACTCGCATCGATCGGCTGCGCTTTCGCCGGCGACTTCTGGACCTTCGTCGTCTTTCGGGCCGCCCACGGACTCGGTGGCGGCGGGCTGATGATCCTCTCGCAGGCGATCATCGCCGATATCGTGCCCGCATCCGAGCGCGGCAAGTATCTCGGCCCGCTCGGCGCGATCTTCGGTCTCGCGGCAGTCGGCGGCCCCCTGTTGGGCGGGTTCTTCGTCGATCACCTCAGCTGGCAATGGGCGTTCTACATCAATATCCCGATCGGCATCGCCGCACTGATCATCGCCATCGTCGCGCTGCGCCTGCCCGACAAGAAGGCCACGAAACGGATCGACGTGGCGGGTGTCCTGTTCCTGTCGGCTGCCACGACGTGCCTCATCTTCTTCACCGACTTCGGCGGCTCGGCAGAGTTCGGCTGGGACTCCTGGTCGACCTGGGCGTGGGGTGCAGGTTTCCTCCTGGCTGCCGCACTGTTCGTGTTCACCGAGTCGCGCGCCGAGGACCCGATCATGCCTCTCGGGATGTTCCGCAAACCGATCTTCATCAACGCGACCGCGATCGGACTGACGCTGGGTCTGGGGATGTTCGCGGCGATCGGATTCGTACCGACATTTCTGCAGATGTCTTCCGGCACCTCGGCTGCCGCATCCGGCCTGCTGATGTTGCCCATGATGATCGGGCTCATGGGAACCTCCATCGCCTCCGGATTGCTCATCACGCGCACCGGTCGCTACAAGATCTTCCCGATCCTCGGCACCCTCATCACGGGCGCCGCGATGCTCGCGATGACGACCCTCGCGGCCACGACACCGATCTGGCTCATCGGCGTCTACCTGTTCGTCTTCGGCGCCGGGCTCGGACTGATCATGCAGGTCATCGTACTCGTCGTGCAGAACGCGGTGCCCGCATCCGACATCGGGACGGCCACCAGCACGAACAACTACTTCCGAGAGGTCGGCGCTGCGCTGGGCATCGCCATCTTCGGCACCGTGTTCACCACTCGACTCACCGAGAACCTCACCACTGTGTTCACCGACGCCGGAGCGACTGCCGACCAGGCCGGCCAGGCCACCGCGACGATCGACCCGACTGTGCTCAACACTCTCCCCGATGCCCTCCGCGAGGGAGTCGTGACGGCCTACGCCGACGCGCTCGCCCCGGTCTTCTGGTACCTGATCCCCTTCATCGCGCTCGCGTTCATCCTTTCCCTCTTCCTCAAAGAGATCCCCCTGTCGGATGTCGCGGGTCTGGTCGCGCGTGGCGAAGCCGTGGGAGGTGACGAGGCAGAGCGCCTCGAGGCGGAGCAGCGCCGCGGCGCGACCCATCGCGCACATGCCACCGACAGCGATTGACGCTGACCCGCGCTGACCGTGCCGGCGGGCGAGGATCGTGCCTCTTTTCGCTATTCCCCGTGCGGCCCGCCGAATCGGCCCCCTCACGCCTTCCCGGAGCGGTATCGTCCTGCGAGGATCAGCGACGCGCCCCGCGAGACGCCGAAACAACCAGCGCTGCCGCGTGAGAAGCCTCCCGGGCGGCGGCGGCGAGCGTCGCACCGGTCGCCAGCCGCGCGGCGAGCACTCCCGCGAACGCGTCGCCGGCACCGGTCGTGTCGACGGCGGCGACACGCTCCGCAGCAACTGCGGTCATCTCGGCGACGGTCCCTGCGTGGCAGCCGCGCGAGCCGTCCGTGACGACGACCGAGGCGACCGTTCGGGAGAGCGCGACCGCAGCGTCCGCCGCGGTCATCCGGTCATCCGCGTCCAAGATCGCTCGAGCCTCCCCTGCGTTGACGATGAGGGGGTCCGCACGCGTCACGAGCGCACGGAGGGGATGATCGGGCGCAGCTCGGGTGAGCCGGTCGATCGGGCTGGGGTTGAGCATCCATCGCGCCCCGCGGCTCTCGGCCCACCTCGCCGTGGCGACCGCCACCTCGAGGGGGGTTTCGAGCTGCGTGACGACGACGCGAGGCGTGAGCGCGTCCAGCGCAGCGAAGACCTGGTCGCCGTCGACATCGTCGTTCGCGCCCGCGATCACGGTGATGGAGTTCTCGGCGTCTGCCGACACGTGCACCACCGCGATCCCCGTCGCAGCGGTGCCGACACGCAGGTGCGACGTGTCCACTCCGACATCGCGCAGCGCCGAACGCAACTCCTCCCCGGCGGCGTCGTCCCCGATCGTCCCTACGAAAGCCGTGCGAGCGATGCCCGCTGCGGCCACCGCCTGATTCAGTCCCTTGCCGCCCGCATGCCGCTCGAACCCGTCTCCGAGGACGGTTTCGCCGGGGCGAGGTAGGCGATGGGCGTACACGACGTAGTCGGTGTTCGCCGAGCCGACGACGACGACCTCGGATCTCCGGGAGGTCTCGATTGTGTGCTCCTGACTATCGGGGCTCGCGGCGTCCATCGTCCCGGGCCTCATGCGACCCTGAACGCACGGATGCCGTCCACCAGCATCGTCGCGAACCGCTCGGCATCCACGTCTTCGGCGACCCTGATCGCTGGCACATCCGGAAGCACGAGTGAACCACCGCCCAGGATGACTCCGTCCGGGTCCCATCGCACGGGGCGTCCGCGCGCGATCGGGTCGGCGAGCACCACGTCCGCGACGACCGACGACCAGCGTACGAGCGTCGGGTCGATCAGCGCCGCCACCACCAGAGGATCGTGGAGGAAGCAACCGCCCAGCGCGAAGCGTTCGTCGGAGAACCGCAGCCACGGTTCGGTCGTCGCCTTCAGATAAGCCTGGAACGGATCCCGATCGTCAAGGGTAGACAGCCGCTCGTGTGTCAACAGGGTCCGCGCCGTGACGTCGAACGGGATGAGACTCACATTCGCGCCGGACGTGAGCACGGTATGCGCTGCGTCTGGGTCGTAGCCGAAGTTCAGCTCCTGCGGCATCCGGTCGTGCTGAAACGCTCCTCCCATCACCGCGATGTGGGCGACGCCGCGAGCGAACCCCGGATCGCGACGGATCGCCGCGGCGATGTTCGTGAGCGGACCAATCGCCGCGATGGTGATCTCTCCAGGCGCCGAGAATACGAGGTCGCACAGGTACTCCGCCGCGGTATCGTCACCGGCGGGATGTGCGTCCGGCAACTGCTCGTCACCCCCGTACCGCTCACGCCACGTAGGCGCATCCCGTCGAGCATCCAGCCGATCGCGCCAGATCGCTGCGTCGACCGCGGTCCCCCCGGGACCGCACGCACCGGGGATGACGGGAGTTCCCGTGCCCGCACGCGCCACGAGCGCCTCCGCGGCGGCGAACCCCACATCGCGCGCCGTATTGCCCGCGACGATCGTGATCGCCTCTAGCGTGATGGCAGGATGCGCGAGCGCGAGCGCGATGGCGAGTCCGTCATCGACGTCCGAGAAGGGAACGCCGTTCCCGGGGTCCGCATCGATCACCAGTCTCATCGAGGCGCTCACTCCTTCGTCCCGCTGGACGCGAGGGATGCCGTGAACTGTCGCTGGAACACCAGCAGGATCAGGAGCGGGAGAAGAGCGGTCAGAATCGCTCCGGCGAACATGGCCCCGAAGTCTATCTCCGCTTCGCCGGCGAGGTCGGCGATCGCGATCGGCGACACCTTCATGTCGGGACTGGGCGCGATCACGAGCGGCCAGAGGAACGACTGCCACTGGAACACGAAGAGGATGAGTCCCGCGCCCACGAGCGACGGCCGCGACAGCGGCAGGTAGATCGTCCAGAACACGCGGAGCCATGACGCACCGTCGATGCGTGCGGCCTCCGCCAGAGAGGGTGGGATACCCAGGAAGAACTGCCGGAGCAGGAAGATCGCGAGACCGTTCCCCAGTCCAGGGAGGATCAGCCCGACGTACGTATTTGCGAGGCCCCAATCGCGGAACATCGACGAGAGCGGGATGGCGACGGCCTCGAAGGGGATGAGGAAGCTCAGCACGAGCACGACGAACAGGGTGTTCTTGAACGGGAAGTCAAAGACGGCCAGACCGAACGCAGCGAGCGAGGCGACCGCCAGACCAAGGACCACTGTGAGGCTGGTGACGATCACACTGTTCAGCAGCGCACGCAGAAAGTCACCCGAGAGCAGGGTCGTGTAATTGTCGAGGGTGATCTCCTGCGGCCAGAACGTGTTTATCGACAGCGGGCTCAGGAACTGGAAGATCTCGCTGCCGGGACGGAACGAGGAGATGATCGTGTAGAACAGCGGCAGGAGTGAGACCAGCACGATGGGCAGCACCGCGATGAGCAGCCACCGTCCGTAGCGGCGCTCGCGTGCCGTGGATGCGTCGAGGGACATGGTCAGTCCTTTCCGGGCAGGAGGCGGAACTGGATCCCGACGACCACGACGACGATCAGCACGAGGACGATCGTCCCGGCCGATGCTGCCGGCATGTCTCCCAGCTGATAGGCGCGCTCGAAGATCGTGTTCATGATGAGGTTCGTGGATCCTTCCGGGCCGCCGCGCGTGAGCTGGCGAACCGGGGCGAAGACGAGGAAGTTGGCGACGGTGTCGGCGACGAGCACGAACAGCAGTGGACGACGCAGCCCCGGCAGGGTGATGTTCGTGAACCGCTGCCAGGGGCCGGCGCCGTCTAGTTGCGCCGCTTCATAGAGAGACTCCGGGATGTCCTTGATGCCCGCGACCAGGAAGGTCATCCAGTAGCCCACCCCGACCCAGCTGCAGATGATCATGATCGACCACAGCGCCATGTCAGGGCTCGTCAGCCACGGAATCGCAGGAAGGCCCAGAGCCACCAGGACACTGTTGAACGGACCGTCAGGTCGGAACAGCACTCCCCAGATGATGGCAGAGACGATCTGCGGTATCGCCACCGGCAACAGGATGAGTGTGCGCCAGAGACCGACGAGTGGAACCCGCTGCGTCAAGAGCACTGCAAGGAACAGTGCGAGCGCGATCTGCAGCGGATTGATGATCAACGAGAACAGCAGAGTGACCCGCAGCGAGCCGAGGAACGTCGGATCGGTGAATAGTCTCTCGAACGTGCCGAACGTGAAGTCGCCGTGCCTGTCGGTGAACGAGGTGAGGAGTGCCTCTGCCGCCGGCCAGAGTCGGAGCACCACGACGCCGACGATTGCCGGTGCCAGGAACGCGAGGGCGGTCGCGGCGGATCTGCGCGCGCGTAGGCGCGCACGGTGACGTGTGTGAGTGTCGAGTGCGGCGGACATTCCAGGCTCCTTGAAGTGAGCGGGGCCAGCTCGTCAAGAGCTGGCCCCGCGGGTTCAGCGGTACTGCGCGAGCTGGGACTCGAGCTGCTGCTGCGCAGAGTCGAGAATGCCGCTCACGTCACCGCCGTTGCGGATATCGGAGAACGCCTTGTTCATGATCGTCTCGAACTCGACATATCCGATGCTCGATGGGCGGTGCAGCGCGTGATCCTGCGAGTCCACGACGAACAGGGCATCCATGACCGGCGCCTGCTCCGGGGCTACACCTTCGAGGGTCGCGACGAAGTCCGGATAGACGTCCTCGTTGACCGGGGGAAGGGTGTAGATCTGGCTGATCTGGTTTCCACCGTCCACCGACATGGCGAGGAATCGACCGAACTCGCGGGCTGCGTCCTGGTGCTCGCTGTACGCGCTCACGCCGACCGCCCAGCTGTCGGTCGGGGTGTAGACCTCTCCGCCTGCGAAGTACGGCAGCGGTGCGACACCCCACCCATCCGCGATTGGTGAGTCCTGGAACTGCCGGACCCGGGTGGAGGATGCCACGAAGTAGGCGACCTGACCGCCGGTGAACATCTCTGGCATCTGCGTTGCATCCACACCGACGGGTGCGAGGCCGGTGGTGTGGAGGTCTTGATACCACTGACCCCACTGCTTCCACTCGTCGGAATTCACGTCGGGAGTGAGGTTGCCTTCACCGGTCAGGCCACTGGATGCGCCGAACGATTCGATGAGCGGCTGCAGCTGGTAATACCGGTCGACCTGTTCGAATCCGAGCCCGTACGCTGCACCGGCGTCCTGAGCCGTCTGCGCATCTACGAGCACCTCCTCCCACGTCATCCGCGCATCGTTCTCACCCGACGGGGCTGCGATGCCGGCAGACTCCAGAAGCGCCTTGTTGTAGAGGAGGAAGCCGTCCGAGGACCACAACGGGTACGAGTACTGTGCCCCCTCCCAGGTGGCTGACTGGATGCCGGGTCCCGAGAGAGTGACGGCTGCGTCGGCGAAGTCCTCGCTGACGTCGAGGAGGTAGCCGTTGTCGACCATGGACGGCAGCCGGGGGGGATCGACCGCGATGACGTCGATCGAGCTGTCGCCAGAGCCCAGGCGGGCCTGCGTCTGAGAGATCAGCTGATCGAACGGGACGGATTCCGATTCGACGGTGATGCCCGGATTCGCCTCCTCGAAGGCGGCGATGGCGTCGTCGAAGCCCTCACCGAAGATGTGGACGAAGGTGATCGTGACGTTCTCGTCATCTCCGGAGCCGCCATCTACCCCGGAGGAGCAGGACGTCACCAGCGCCGCGACGGCTGCGACGACGACAACGGCGCTCCAGCGCGCAGTTCTTCTCATGTCAGTTTCCTTTGCAGTGGTGTTTCGGATGGTGATACTCGGTCAGCTGACCCCGCCGGGGCCATCGCTCACGGGCCTGACCGAGCGGCCCTCTATGACCCGGTGAGCAACCGTGATGCGGTGAGGTTGACCGCGCGGGCCGTGCGTGAGCATCTCGAGGGTCTGTCGAGCGATCTCGTCAACGGGCTGTTCGACGGAGGTGAGCGGAGGAACCGTGTAGCGGCCATCATCGGTCCCGTCCATCGAAACGACCGAGATGTGCTCAGGTACCCGTATGCCTTCCTCGGCGAAGGCCGCGAGAAGACCGATGGCCTGCTGATCGCTCGCGACGAAGAGCGCATCCGGGCGATTGGTCGATGCCGCGATACGGCGGCCGACGCCGTAGCCTCCGGCCTTGGTGAAATCCGCCGCGAAGTCCCACTCGGGGCGGGTCTGCCCACCTCCGGCGTCGAGTGCTTCGACGAATCCCGCACGGCGCTGATCAGCGATCCCGAGATCATGAGGCCCGCCGACGTGGCCGATGCGCTCATATCCAGCGGCGATCAGTACCTCAGTTCCGGTCCGCGCGGCTGCGACGTTGTCAATGCAGACCGACGAGAATCCCGGCGCTTCGGTGACGCGGTCGAGCATCACGACCGGAACACCGTAGCGGCCGGC
Organism: Microbacterium sp. bgisy207; assembly: GCF_965345035.1. Lineage (GTDB taxonomy): Bacteria > Actinomycetota > Actinomycetes > Actinomycetales > Microbacteriaceae > Microbacterium. Next base: position 2,643 of record NZ_CBDRMG010000017.1, on the reverse strand, counting down.
GGCTTCGAGATGGGGCGCGTCGTCCACGCCCGCCACGATCAGAGCGTGCACTCGCTGCTCGAGAAAGGCGGTGAGGAGTCGTTCCTCACGGCCCTTGTCACCCGCGGAGTCGCCGAGCAGCAGCGCGATGCCGTGTCCCAACGCCTCGTCCTGCAGCGCGTGGGCAAGCGCGGCGAAGAAGGGGTTCGAGATGTCGGGCAGCAGAAGCCCGCACGAAAACGGTCGAGACCCTGCGAGGGCCTGTGCGCTGCGATTGGGCACATAGCCCAGTTCCTCGATCGCACGGAGCACGCGCTGTCGCGTCGCGGGCGCGACGGCTCTCGGCCCATCGTTTACGACGTAGCTCACGACTGCGACGGATGTCCCCGCCCGCGCCGCCACGTCCGCCCGAGTGACGTAGCTCATCGCTGCACCTCTGCGCACGGGCTGGGGGGCGGGGACATCCTCATCGACAAATCCTCTGTGGGGGTGAGGCTACGCGCGTAGCTGCAATATCTACGCGCGTAGCTGATTCGAAGAGGCTAATTCTGTTAGGCAGATTTTGTCAACCGCTAAACATGGAGCATCCCTCCATTGACGTGCAGCGTCTGGCCTGTGACAAAGGAACTCGACTCGCTAAGGAGGAAAAGCACGGAGCCCACCATGTCCTCGGCGTGCGCCTCGCGCGGCAGCGCCTGGCGAGCGAGCATCGCCTCCTTCTGCGCGGGAGAAACCGTCTCGCGCTCGACTTCGGTATAGGTCGGACCGGGCGAGATCGTGTTCACTCGGATGCCGTCCGAACCGAGCTCGTGCGACATCGCATAGCTCAGCGCAGCGACGCCGCCCTTACTCGCGACATAGTGCAGATACCCCGGCCGACCGAGCCAGGCCGCATCGGAGGCAACGTTGACGATCGAGGCCGACGGTGAGGCGCGAAGAGCGTCCCGCATAGCGCCAGTCAACAGCCAGGGTCCGCGCAGGTTGATAGCCATGAGACGATCCCATTCCTCGATCGATATCTCCCAGAACGGCTTCATTCGGATGGTCGAGAAGACCGCGGCGTTGTTGACGAGGCCGTCCGCTCGACCGAACCGATCGAGCACGAACGACCCCAACGCCCGGCAGCTCTCCTGCGAACCGACGTCGAGGGGGTGGAAGACCGCCTGCCCGCCTGCTTCATGTATCTCTCGCTCGACAGACCGCCCCGTCTGCTCGTTGACATCGGCGATCACCGCAACTCCGCCGTCATCGGCGATGGCGCGCGCATATGCGCGGCCGAGACCCTGCCCACCGCCCGTCACAACCACGACGCGGCCGGCGAGCGCACGCGGGGATGACGAAGGTGCGGAGCCGCTCATCCGGCACTCCTCTCTGTCGCATCCAGGATTCTGGCGATGAGAAATATGAACTTGCGCACGATGTCCCTCCAATGAACTCGTCGCGGATCGACGGCCGAGCGGCCGCACGGAGGCACACTCAACCACGCGATTCGCGTCGATGTCCAGCGGTCACATTTGTCACACAGAGGATGGGTTGCATCCGGTTCAAGTGAAGGCTCGCATATATTCCCTGTTCGACATGTAAGCTCCCCGGGGCTACATGTCGACCCCCACCGTGACCCGAATGCGCGCAGAACCACGCTCCGCGGGAACAGCGGTCATCACCTCATGCGCGCCCAGATCGGCGAGCCTCCCTGTGTTGAGCATGATCGGGTGCGCACGCTCCACGAGCTCACACGGCAATCCCAGGGCCGGTGAGGCAGCGCTGGCCGAGCTGCTCATCGAACGCATCCCGTCGATCGAGCAGGTGCAGTTCTCGTGTTCATCGACCGAATCGTGCATGAGCGCCGTGCGGCTCGCGCGCGCGTTCACCGGGCGTACGAAGATCGCCAAGTTCGAGGGGGGATATCACGGCTTCAGCGACCAACTGATGGTGTCGTCGCACTCGGAGCCCGAGCATGCGGTCGGCAGCGACTCCGCAGCTTCAGCGGTCGCCGACTCCGCAGGAATCCCCGCGTCCGACGTCGACAATGTGGTCCTGCTGCCGCAGAACGATCTGTCCGCAACGCGCCGACTCCTCACCGAGTCCGCCGACGACATCGCGTGCCTGATCTCCGAGTTCCAGTCCGGCTCCGGTCGGCTTGTCGCGCTCGACCGGGACTTCGTTGCAGCCCTGCGGCAGATCACGAGCGATCTCGGCATCCTTCTGATCGCCGACGAGACCATCAGTCTGCGCGCGGGGCATCGCCGGTGTACAGGGCCGGTACGCCGTCACTCCCGACCTCACCGTCATGGGGAAGATGATCGGCGGCGGCCTGCCCCTGGGTGCCGTGGGCGGACGCGCCGACGTCATGGCTCTGCTGTCTGATGGCACCGTCAGCATCTCTGGGACGCATCACGCGCATCCGCTCTCGATCGCCGCGGGGTACGCGTGCATGACCCAGATGGACGAGGCAGCGTTCGAGCGTCTCAATTCGGGTGCTCGACGCATCCTGACGGAGGTGAACGATCGCGCCGCGCGGCAGGAGCTCCCCCTGCTGGCCTACGGCAACGGCAGCTCGCACATCGGCTACGCGATACTCACCGAGCCGGGGCTCGAGATCACCAACCACCGCGACATCTGGCGCAACGTCGATCATGAGCGCACGCTCGCGTGCTCCCTAGA
>NZ_CBDRMG010000016.1:0-67281 GCF_965345035.1 Microbacterium sp. bgisy207 | reverse complement strand
CGTTCCTGAGTCACGTCGATCTGACCGTGAGTGGACTCCAGTCGCCGACCGTGCGGCTCTGGATTGAGCGCGACGAGTCCGGCGCAATCGTTGCAAGCACCGGCTATGAGCTGAGTAGTGACGGTCTTCACGCGCTCATCCGCAGCGTCGCGATCGCCCCGCAGCTGCGGTGTGGTGGCCGAGGCACGGAAGCGGCGCGATTTGCTTTGCATCACGCCTCGGAGCAGGGCGCGCAGCGCGCCTGGCTATTCAGCCGCCGCTCGGGACCGTTCTGGCAAGGCTTGGGATTCATGCCTGCCGATCGGGAGCAGTTGGGTCAGGCGCTGCCCGACGCGCAACAGGTGCGATTGTTTCGCCGGACGGGTCAGTTCGACCGCGAAATCGCGTGGTCGCGCCGTCTGCCCGAGTAGCGTGCCTAGCCGGCAGAAAAGAGCAACATCGCAGCGCGCTGTTGAGGCACGTCCTACGCCGCCGACCGCAGTTCCTGGATCATCGACTTCAGCTCGCGGATCTCGTCGCGCAGCTCTTCGACCTGAGCCTGCGTCGCATGGGTCTTTCGCTGAGTGTCATCGGACACCCGCTCAACGATCCACGATGCCAGCGTCGCTGTCACGACACCGATCAGCGCAATGCCGCCGATCATGAGTCCGACGGCTACGACCCGGCCCGTCAGCGTCACCGGGAAGTAGTCCCCGTATCCAACGGTCGTAATCGTGACGAACGCCCACCACACCGCGTCACCGACATTCTGGATGTCGCCACCACCCCCCTGCTCGGCATCGAGCACAGCGAGCCCGGCGAGAACGATAAGCAGCACCGTGCCACCGACGGTGTACACAACCACCTTGCCGCGGAGCCGAGTGCCGGCGCCTCGATTCAACAGGGCAATGATCGTGAGGAATCTCATCAATCGCAGCGGGCGCAGCATCGGGAGGACAACAATGGCGAGATCGATCAGGTGTCGGTAGAACCACCTCCACCGATTCTCCACAACCACCAGGCGAACCACGTAGTCAACGGCGAACAGCCCCCACGTTGTCCAGAGCGTCGCTTCCGCTATCGCGTCGACGACACCCACAGGCCGATAGATGATCTTGATCGCGTAGGCAATCAGAAAGAGGCATGCCGCAATCATGAGCGGCCACTCAACGGCGCGCTCCCACCGTTCGACTCGTTCCCCGTACATGGCGCCGATCATTCCAGACGCGTCGTGTCAGGAACCGTGCCGTGTACCCCCGGTGGGACTCGAACCCACACTTGAGCGATTTTAAGTCGCCTGCCTCTGCCATTGGGCTACGGGGGCGCCGATGTCGGCGATCCCACGCTACCCCGCAGGGGCGCCGGCGACGGGCAGCGTCAGGACTTCGTGCCCACAGGCGTCTTGGCGGGCTCCGCCGATGCCGCCGGGGGCTTCGGACGCGCTGCGAACTCCTCGAACACGTACCTCGGCTGCTGCACTGTCGAGAGGTTGACGATGTCGCGCCCGAGCCAGAGGTTGTTCCACCAACCCCAGATGACGCGCCACTTGCGCTCCCACGACGGCATCGCGAGGCCGTGGTAGCCGCGGTGCGCGAGCCAGGCGATGAAGCCCTTGAGCGCAAGCTTGCCCGACTGGAACACACCGTTGTACAGACCAAGGCCCGCGACGGCGCCGAGGTTCTTGTGCACGTACTCGACGGGAAGCTCGCCGCGCAGGACCGCGGTGATGTTCTTGGCCATGAGCTTGGCCTGGCGCACCGCGTGCTGCGCGTTCGGGACGCAGTATCCGCCGACCCCACCACCCGTGAGGTCGGGCACCGCGGCCACGTCACCCGCAGCCCAGGCGCCCTCGACGATTTCGTCCTCGCTGCCGACCCGAAGGTCGGCACGGGTACGGATACGGCCCCGCTCCTCCACCGGAAGGTCGCTGCCACGCACAACGGTCGGGTTGGCCATGACACCGGCGGTCCAGACGATCAGGTCGCTCGGGATGACCTCGCCCGTCGAGAGCTCGACGTTGCCACCGACAGCTCCGGTGACCTGGGTGTCGAGGTGGACGGCTGCGCCGCGCTCACCGAGCGACTTCATGACCCACTTGCTGGTCTCCAGCGACACCTCGGGCATGATCCGACCCATCGCCTCGACGAGGTGGAAGTGCGTTTCCTCGAAGCTCAGCTCGGGGTACTTCTTCAGCAGCGCGGAGGCGATGGAGCGAAGCTCCGCGAAGACCTCAATACCGGCGAACCCACCACCGACCACGACGACGGTGAGCAGTCGCTCCCGCTCCGGGCCCGGGGGAAGGGTCGCTGCCTTGTCGAAGTTCGAGAAGAGCTTGTCGCGGATCGCCACAGCTTCCTCGATCGTCTTGAGCCCGATGGCGTTGTCGGCGATCCCGGGGATCGGGAACGTCCGTGAGACCGCACCTGCGGTCACGACGATCTGGTCGTACTCCTCCTGCCACGGCTCACCGATCGACGGCGTGACCGTCGCGACCTTGTTGGCGTGGTCGATACCGGTGATCTTCGCGGTGACCACGCGCGTGCGCTTCAGGTGGCGACGCAGCGACACGACCGAGTGACGGGCCTCGATGGAACCCGCAGCCACCTCGGGAAGGAACGGCTGATACGTCATGTATGGGAGCGGATCAACGATCGTCACCTCTGCTTCGCCGCGGCGGAGATGCTTCTCGAGCTTCCAGGCCGTATAGAAGCCGGCATACCCTCCGCCGACAATAAGGATCCTGGGCGTGGTGTTGCTCACGATGGGAGAACTCCTGGGGTGGTCAGCGGCGGGGCGCGCGAGACGCCAATCGGACGCGTCGGACAGCTGCGGTGACGCCGAGCGCCACCAGTATAGCCGCGACAGTCACCGCCGCGAGCGGGAGCGTCCCGTAGAGCAGCGAATCGGTACTCGGCAGAAGCGGTGAGCCCGCGGCCTGCTGCTCCACCGGCGGCAGCGGCTCCACGGCGGCGGGCGGCACCGTGGGCTCCGGATCGGGCACCAGGTCGGCTCGGCGATAGATCGTGATCCAGTCGGCGAGACTGCCCAGCGGGTTCTCGTTGACCGCGGGGACGGATGCCGTCACTGCGGCCTCCGCATCCACAAGACCGTAACCGTAGAGCGGGTCCGGAAGCTCGCTGACACCGCCGGGTGGGATCGCGGTGCGAATGATGCGGTTGATCACATCGTCGGCATCCATGTCGGGGTAGGCCGATCGCACGAGGGCCGCGACCCCGGCCACGATCGGCGCCGCGCCGCTGGTCCCATCCCACTCGACAACAGTGCCGTCGGCCGACACTCCGAGGAGGTTCTCGCTCGGGGCGGCGACAGCGATGGTGATGCCCTGCGTAGAGGCATCCAGACTTGCGCGTCCCTGGGGATCCACCCCGCCGACCACGAGCACACCCGGGATCGTCGCGGGCGCTCCCACGAGCGCGGTGCCGCTGCCACGGTTGCCGGCGGCGGCGACCACGACGACATCGTGCTCGAACGCGTACATGAACGCGTCATCCCAGGTGCGATCCCAGTCGGGCGTGTTGGTCGTGAACGACAGGTTGATGATGTCGGCGCCGTTGTCGACTGCCCAATACATCGCCTGCGCGATCTGCTCGGTGAACGGCACGGACGCGGACACGCCGAAGCCGACCGAGATCGACAGCAGTTCGGCCTCCGGCGCCACCCCGAGCATGCCGGTGACTGGACTTGTCCCTCTCGAGGCGGCCAGGGATGCGACCCAGCTGCCGTGGTCCGGGTCCCGCGCCCCGACAGGGGTGCGGCCATCGGGAGATCCCAGGCCCGAAAGGTCGGTGCCCCCGACGACTCCCGAGAACTCCGCAGGGCCCTTCCCGATCCCGGTGTCGATGACCGCGATCCGCACGCCCCGACCGGTGGATGTCTTCCACGCGTCACGGATGCCGTAATCATCGAGCCAGTACTCGGCGGCGCGCAGCGGATCAGCATCGGACGGCGATGACGACGGCGAGGGCGGGACGGTGAACCCGGCCAGCGCCAACACACCGGCCAGCGCGACGGCGGCAATGCCCGTCCGGATGACGCGGCGGCCCGCCCCGCCGGACACGCTCATGCGCGTCCCTCCGCACCGTCACCGTCACCGTCACCGTCACCGCGCAGGGCCGCACCCGGGTCGACGCACTCGCAACGATCGGGACTCCACGTCGAGAGGGCGAGCGCTCGATCGCCGATCGGGTTGACCCCCGGTCCGGCGGCGAGGGAATGCGCCAGGAGCGCGTGCAGGCACTTCACCCGCGTGGGCATGCCCCCGGCCGAGATCCCGGCGATCTCGTCGGGTTCCCCGAACGCCGCGCGATCGGTCAGATACCTCTCGTGGGCGTGGCGGTAGGCATCCGCCAGCTCCTGGTCGGCGTCGAGCTGATCGGCCAGCTCGCGCATCGTGTGGTCGGCTTCGAGAACCGACATGGCCACGGTGGCACCCGGGTGCGTCAGATAGTAGAAGGTCGGAAACGGCGTGCCATCGGGCAAGCGTGGCGCGGTGGCGACAACCGTCGGGTTGCCGCACGCGCAGCGGGCTGCGATCCCGATCACTCCCCGCGCTGGGCGGCCGAGCTGAGTCCGCAGCACAGCGAGTTCTGCCTCGGTGACGGGAGGGAACGGTGGTGTGGACACATCCCCAGGCTACCTACCCAACCTGTCAGGGCGTCGCGGTCGGCTCTGACGGCAGGGGTGTGGGATCGGGGACCCCGATGAGGGGGATCGCGGCGGTCTTGGCGAGGCCCGCGGCAGTCACCGACCGGACCAGTTGCGACATCCAGTCCGTCGCGGTCTGAACGACCTCATCACTCACGGGCTCCTGCTCAGCGGGTTTGGCCGAGTCAGGGAGGTCGTCATCGACCAGGTAGACGACCTCGCCGGGCCGCACGTAGTACAGCCGCTCGCGAGCCTGCGTCGTGATGTAGGCGGGGTCCTGCCACCGGTCTCGCTCCGTCTGAAGAGCGGCGATCTCCTCCTCGGTGACCTGGACGGCCTGTTCGAGCGCGGCGATCCGCTGCCGCTGTTCGAGGTAGGTGCCGAGCGTGGGAACCAGCACGAAGGCGGCGAGGACGACAAGGCCCAGCATGATGACCATGAAGCCCGAGAGCCGGATGCCGCCGAGCCACGCGCGCACATCGACCCGGCGCGGAGAACGAGAACGGGGAGCCGGATGCGTCATCTCGGCTCCCCTCTCGTCAGACCTCTTCGGGTCGATCAGCCCTTGAAGCGCGGGAAGGCTCCGCGTCCGGCGAAGACCGCCGCGTCGCCGAGCTCTTCTTCGATGCGCAGAAGCTGATTGTATTTCGCGACGCGCTCGCTGCGGGCAGGCGCACCGGTCTTGATCTGACCGCAGTTCACGGCGACCGCGAGATCGGCGATCGTCGTGTCCTCGGTCTCGCCGGAGCGGTGCGAGAGCATCGAGCGGTAGCCGTTCGAGGTGGCAAGAGCCACGGCATCCAGGGTCTCCGACAGCGTGCCGATCTGGTTGACCTTCACCAGCAGCGCGTTGGCAACACCCAGGTCGATGCCTCGCTGCAGGCGGCTCGGGTTGGTGACGAACAGGTCGTCGCCGACCAGCTGCACCTTCGAGCCGATCGCCTCGGTGAGCGACTTCCAGGCGTCCCAGTCATCCTCGGCGAGCGCGTCCTCGATCGTGACGATCGGGTAGTTCGCGACGAGGTCGGCGAAGTAGTCGGTGAGCTCGGCTGCCGTCCACGGCTTGCCCTCGACGGTGTACACGCCGTCGGAGAAGAACTCGGTGGCCGCGACATCCAGGCCGACGGCGATGTCGGTGCCGGGCGTGAAGCCCGCCTTCTCGATCGCCTTCATGAGGAAGTCCAGGCCTTCGCGGTTGCTGGGCAGGTCGGGGGCGAAGCCGCCCTCGTCGCCGAGGCCGGTCGCAAAGCCCGCGGCCTTCAGCTCGCCCTTGAGGACGTGGTAGGTCTCGGTGCCCCAGCGCAGCGACTCGGCGTACGTCTCTGCCCCGATGGGGGCGAGGAAGAACTCCTGGAAGTCGATGCCGTTGTCGGCGTGCTCGCCGCCGTTGATGACGTTGAAGAGGGGAACGGGCAGGATGTGCGCGTTCGGGCCGCCCAGGTACCGGAACAGCGGCAGGTCGGCGCTGTCGGCTGCGGCCTTGGCCACCGCGAGGCTCACGCCGAGGATCGCGTTCGCACCGCAGCGGGACTTGTTGTCGGTGCCGTCGGTCTCGATGAGGATCTCGTCGACAATGCGCTGCTCGCTCGCCTCGACGCCCTCTAGCGCGGGGCCCAGCTCGTCGATGACGGCCTCGACGGCCTTGAGCACGCCCTTGCCGCCGTACCGGCTCTTGTCGCCGTCGCGAAGTTCATACGCCTCGAACGCGCCGGTCGACGCGCCGGAGGGGACGGCCGCCCGCTGGACGGTGCCGTCTTCGAGGAGGACTTCCACCTCGACGGTCGGGTTGCCGCGCGAATCGAGAATCTCGCGCGCGCCTACAGCCTCAATCAATGCCACGAAAGGACTCCTTGTGTTGGAGGGTGTGTGTCGGAGCGTCGTCGGTCCGCTCCCGAGTCTAGTGACGACGGATGCCGCGCCACAGGCCCGCTCGGGCGGAGAAAAGCTCAGCACACGACGGCGAGCGCGATCCCGTCCCATCCCTTGCGGTCGAGGGTCTGCAAGGCCGTCGCATCGAAGCGCGGATCATCGCGCAGCATCTCGAGGCAGCGTTGGGTGCCGACGACGTCGGAACGTACAGCGCCGGGGTCTGCGACCGCTCCGCCGCGGCCGATGTTGTCGACGACCACGACAGTCCCCGGGCGTCCGAGCCGGGCAGCCCAATCCAGGTAGAGAGTGTTCGATTCCTTGTCGGCGTCGATGAACACGAAGTCGAAGGCCTCCTCCCCTGCCAGGGTCGGCAGGATCTCCGCCGCACGCCCGATGCGGACCTCGACCCGTTCAGCGACCCCCGCCCGCTCGAGGCTGCTCCGCGCGATCGCCGCATTGTCGGCCTCGGCCTCGATCGTGACGACCCGGCCATCCTGGGGCAGAGCACGGGCAAGCCATATCGTCGAGTACCCCCCGAGCGTGCCGATCTCAAGCACCCGGCGCGCTCCGGCGATGCGGGCCAACAGGTGCAGGAATTTGCCGTTGAGCGGCGCGACCTCGATCGCCGGCAGTCCTGCGGCGCTCTGGGCCGTGATGGCCGCCTCGAGCGCCGGCTGATCGCCGACGAGAGCGTCAGTCAGGTACCGGTCGACGCGAGTCCAGGCGTCGGGAGTGAGCTCTGTCGTGTCCTCGGTCATGCGCTCAGCCAAGCGCGCGTGCGCGCACGGGTCAACCACGCTCACCAACGGGTGCCGTGAACCGTCCCGAGGCAGCGAGCACGGCGATCACGATCGCCAGCAGGACCCAGGTGACCGCGCCGAGGGGGCCCACGACAGCAAGATCCGGCCGTGCTCCGGCTGCCGCGACAAGAAAGACGACGCCGCCTGCCGCGTTCAGCGACCCGTGGGCGAGCACGGCGGGCCACACCGAGTCCGAGCGCAGTCGCAGCCAACCGAGCAGCAGCCCCCACATGACGCATCCGCCGATCATGAAGAGCACGCCGCTCAGATCGGGGCGGCCGAAGTTGTAGCCGAGCAGGATCACCGGGCTGTGCCAGAGCCCACACACGATCCCGGTGATGACGAGCGCAGGCCAGGTGCCCAGCGGCATGAGCGCCGGCTGCAGCCATCCGCGCCATCCGATCTCCTCCCCCGCGGCGAACACGCTGTTGATCACGGCGCCGAGCGGGATCTGGACGAGTTGCAGCACAAGGAGCATCTGCAGCGGCGGGAGGGCGGTGCCATCGGGCACGGCAGCCGTGAGCTGCTCGTGGAGGCCCGAGAGGTTCACGAGGTCGAGGCGCACCCATCCGAACGCAGACGAGATGAACACCGCCGCCACGACGATCACGATGGGAACGACGAGCGCGAAAGCCAGATAACCCAGCCACCGACGAACCGGGCCGAGGGGCCACAGCCCGAGGAAGGCTCGGCGGTCCTGCCGGGGTGAGCGGAGCAGGATCACGACGACGAGCGTCGCGATCGCTGGAGTGAGCATCATCGCGGGAAGCAGGAGGGTTGCCAGCGGTGACGCGATGCCCGCCGGTTCGCGCCACAGTGGCAGGACGACGAGCCACGCGAGCCCGAAGGCCACCGCGACGAAGACGAGGATCGGGACGACGGGTAGCCGGGCACTCATGAGCGGCCTCCCGCAACGGCGCGAGCGCGGAGAGCCTCCAGGACGCCGGCGGCGGTCGCCGCGTCATCCACGGTCACAACGAACGTGCTCGCACCCGTGCGCGAGACCTCGAGCGCCTCGCCGCGTCGCAGCACGACGCCGGTGCGTCCGTCGAGTCCTTTGCGGACCCCCCACCCACCGAAGTCCGCCACGGGGTTCACGCTGACGATGCGAACCGCCGTCACCGCCGACAGCGGCACACGGAACCGCGGGAAGCCCAGCAGGCTCGTGACCTGCAGACCCTTGTCATCGACTCGCACCCGGAAGATCGCGGTGGCGAGGATGGCGACGGTCACGACGAGCGCGACGGTAAGCAGGATGGGCCAGATCGCGCCGCCCGTGGCCGCGGTGTACCCGGCCGCAGCGAACAGCACGAGCGCACCTCCGACGAGCGCCGTGATCGTCGCCCGACCCAGTGCCGCCGTTCGGACCCACATCACCCGCTCCCCGGGAGCGAGCGGGGTGATCGCGACCTGTGCGGAGGCTGCCGCCGTCCCGCCGCTGAGCACAACCCGAGGCTGCCCGTACCATGCACCGACTCCGAGGATGACCGCCACGACACCTGCACCGATCATCGCCGGTACGACAGACCCGGCATCCGCGGCCGAGGCACGTCCCGCTTGAGCGGTGAACGACCACGTGACAGCCACAAGGAGGCCGCCAACCAGCGCGGGCGCGATCGCACCCAGGAAGCGCATGGTCGGCCCCCACTCACCTTCGCGCGAACCGAGGAGGACGAACATCGCCAGCAGCGCCGTAACCCCCACCCCGAAGGCGCTGCTCAGCGCGGGGACGAGGCCTGGCGCAGCGAAGCCATCCGGACCACCCGACGCGGTCCAATGGACGGCGACCGGGTCAGGCACGTTCGGTAGCACGATCAGTTGCACTGTCACGGCGGCGATGGTGAGCAGGAGTGGCACCGCGACGCCGATCCACAGGTAGGCGCGGCGGGCGCGGGCGAACGCGGGCGAGGAGACGGTCATGTCAGATCTTCCTGAGGGAGCGAACGAGGGGCGGGGGACGCGGGAGGCTCGAGAGGGGGCGGATCGATCTCGGCCAACAGCGACGCCAACACGGTGGGCGCAAGCCCGAGGCTGCGGGCGCGGGCGACGAGCGCCGCCACCTCACCACGCAGCTGCTGCAGGGCGTGTGCGGCATCGGTCACGACTGCCCCTCGGCCGCGGCGCATGTCGACGAGGCCTTCGTCGCGCAGCACTTGGTACGCGTGAAGCACAGTATGGAGATTGAGGTCGAGGGAGGCCGCGATCTCCCGGGCGGCAGGCAACCGCTCCCCGGCATGGATGCGGCCGGTGGCAATGCCCGCCCGCACTGACGCGGCGACCTGCTCCCAGAGGGGAGCATCGCGGGACGGATCAATCCGGATGAGCATGCAAAGTATTCTACTTCACATATAACAAGTACTACAAACGATGGTCGCCGCGACCCTGGGCGCTACGCCTCCTGCGCGGCAGCGACGTCACGTTCCGGGAGCGGGTGCCTGGTCGCCGCGCTCGTGCGCCCGAACCCGAGCGCGCCGGCAACCGCGGGCAGGAGCGCCTCCGCGGTGCGGCGGTAGCCGAGCGGACTCGGGTGGAACCGGTCCAGGCTGAACATCTCGTCGGGTTGCGAGATGAAGAAGGGACCGACGGCATGCCGCAGCGAGACGGCATAGGCCCCCGCGGCAACCGCGGCGTCCGACTGCGCCTCCGCCAGCTGCCTCGACATGCGCGAACCGAGCGAACGCAGCGGCTGGGGAACCGGGCGCAGTGCGCCCAGGTCTGGGCACGTGCCCACGACCACCTGCGCGCCCCGCGCCCGCAGGCGGATGATCGCGGCCACGAGATGATGCACCGCCGTCGACACCGGGATACGGTGGGTGATGTCGTTGCCCCCGACGACGATCACGGCGACATCGGGGCGGTAGTCGTGCGACAGGTCGTCGAGCTGGAGGCCGAGGCCCGAGGACTCCGATCCCACGACGGCCGCCGTACGCAATCGCACCGGGCGCTTCGCCTTCTTGGCCAGACCAATGGCGATGCGGGCACCCAAGGTTTCTTTGCGCCGCTGCGCCCCGAGCCCTGCCGCGATGGAGTCGCCCAGGATCAGCAGGTCGAGGGGCTCGCCGCCGAGCTTGCGCCGCCAGACGCGGTCGGCTTCGATTGCGTCTTCGCCGAGGGGCTTTCCGATAAGGCGTCGCGCCTGCGCCGCCTGCCTATCCAGTACCGCGCGGACCGCGAGCATCGCGGTCGCCAGGACGCCGATCGCGGAGCCGAGCACCAACGCTCCCGTCATCCTCCGACCCATAGCCCGATTGGACCCGGCCGATCTGAATCGATCGTGACGGCAGGGTGAACGCCTGGTCCCGCTATCGCAGAGGTCGCAGTTCGAGCGACTGCACCGTCGCCCCCGCACGAACCGTGGCGAACTGCGTGTACCCGTCGGCGACAGCGCGTTCGAGCAGAGGCTTGAGGTTCTTCGGTCGCTGCTCGAGCCGAACGCGGTCGCCGCGCGCAATCAGTTGCGCCTTGATCGCGACAAGCTCCGCGACGGGCACGTCCCTGTCGTGCACGAGCACAACGGCTGACTGTTCGGCGTCCGCAAGGTCGGCAACGAGATCGACAATGCGTTCGAATCCAATCGAGAAGCCAACCGCGGGCACCTCCTCACCCAGGAAGCGACCGATCATGCCGTCGTAGCGACCGCCGCCGCCCAGGGAGTAGGAGACCAGCGGGTGTGCGATCTCGAAGATCGTGCCGGTGTAATAGCCCATGCCGCGCACGAGGAAGGGATCGAACACGAGCGGCGCGGCGTCGCCGCGAGCACCGGCAACCGCCCCGCCGATCGCGGCCAGCGCATCAATCGCCTCGCTGTGCAGGCCCGCGGGAAGGGCGTCGCGGATCTGCTGCTCGCCGAACCCGCTGACCGACCCCTTCTCGCGCGAGAGGAACTCGGCGAACACGTCGACCGCGGCGGGCGTGGATGAGCGCTCGCGAAGCTCGGCTGTCACGCCGTCCGCCCCGATCTTGTCGAGCTTGTCGATCGTGATGAGGATGCCGGCTCGCTCGGCCTCGGGGAAGCCGAAGTGCTCGAGCATCGCATCCAGCAGGCGACGGTCGTTGATGCGCATCACGCCGCCCTCCAGCCCGAGCGCATCGAGAGTGTCCAGGGTCGCTGTGATCAACTCGGCCTCGGCGCGCGCCGACGCATCGCCGATGATGTCGATGTCGCACTGCACGAACTGCCGGTAGCGACCCTTCTGAGGGCGCTCGGCGCGCCAGACCGGCGCGATCTGCACGGCGCGAAACACCGCCGGCAGCTCAGATCGGTGGCTGGCGTAGAAGCGCGCGAGCGGCACGGTCAGGTCGTAGCGCAGGCCGAGGTCAGACAGCGCCGCGGGGTCATCCGCAGCGGCACGGATGCCGTCAGCGTCCAGCCCGCGGCGCAGAACGTTGTACGCGAGCTTCTCGTTGTCACCGCCGATCCCGGCATGCAGGCGTTCATAGTCCTCCACAACGGGCGTCTCGATCTCATCGAACCCGTGCGCGCGATAACGCTCGCGGATGATGGCGAGCACACGCTCGCGTCGGGCCTTGTCGGCGGGGAGGAAGTCGCGCATGCCGCGCGGCGGATTGACAGGAGGCACCGGCCTATTCTTCCAGGTCAGCAGGCGCCGTCTCGGCCTCTCGGATCTCGCGCTGGAGGGACCGCAGTCGCCCGCGCAGGGCACGTTCGGCATCCCACCCACGGGCCCTGGAGATCACGACCAGACGCAGCAGGGCCTCGCCGAGCTCTTCCTCGGAAGCCGGCGGAACGGTCCCGACTGTCTCCGCGTCGGTCGGCGTGCGCAACCCCACACTGTCGGCCTTGCCGAGCAGCTTCTGAGCGAGCGCGAGAGTCGGCATTCGTTCGCTCACGCCATCGAGGACGCTGGTGCGCGAGCGCTTCTCGGCGGCCTTCGCCGCATTCCAGAGCACAAGGACGTCCTCCGGCGTACGAGCAGTCTCCTCCCCGAACACGTGCGGATGCCGCCGCACCATCTTGTCGGTGAGGGTACGCGCGACGTCATCGATGTCGAACGGATCATCGGTGTCGCGAGAAGCGATCTCGGCGTGGAACAGCACCTGCCAGAGCAGGTCGCCGAGCTCCTCGCGCAGATCCGCTCGCGTCCCGACCTCGACGGCGTCGATGAGCTCGGCGCTCTCCTCGACGAGGTACGGCACAAGCGCCCGGTGGTCGATCTGCTGACTCCACACGCAGGTGTCGCGCACGGCCTTCATGGTGTCGGCGGCACGCCGAAGCGGGTCCGCAGCGACGGGTTCGGCGTGGTCGGTCATGACGCCGTAGCCTCGCCGGTCGCGCTGACGGCGCTTGCCCGGCCCCGATAGCGGCGCGCCCGCATCGACACCAGGACGCCCGCGATGACGACGGAGATGAGAGAGCCCGAGAGCACACCGAGGACGGCCTCGTCGGTGAGCAGATCGTTGCCCTCGAACGCGAGCTCGGACAGCAACAGCGAGACCGTGAAGCCGATGCCGCCGAGCGCACCGGCGGCGAGCAGATCGGCAAGGGGCAGTCGCGGCATCGCAGGATCGTGCGCGATGCGCTGCGAAATCCATCCGAACAGGGCGATGCCCACGATCTTGCCGACGGGAAGCGCGACGAGGATGCCGAAGAACGCGGGCGTGAGTTCGTCGAAGGACACCGCCGGGATGACCACGAGAGCGGAGGAGAACGCGAACAGGGGCAGCACGATGACATTGACCCACGGCTCCATCGCATGCCGTGCATGCAGCGCCGGCTGCTGGGCCATCGCGAGCCCCAGAGCAACGCCCGCGATCGTCGCGTGCACGCCCGACAGGTAGACAAGAACCCACGTCGTCAGTGCCAGCACGACGAGGATCGCGAGAATCGCGCCGCGCGCACGGCTGTCGAGCTTTCGACTCAGGTACCCGAACAACACGACGGCGACCGCGGCGGCCGCGAGCAGACCGATGTTGACACCGTCGGTGAACAGCACCGCGATGAAGATGATGCCGACGATGTCGTCGAGGATCGCGAGCGCGAGCAGGAAGATCCGCACCCCCGACGGCAGGCCGCGACCGAATACCGCGAGCACGCCCAGAGCGAAGGCGATGTCGGTCGCGGTCGGAATCGGCCATCCGTCAGCGGACGCGGTCCCCCACGCGAAGCCGAGATACACCGCGATCGGGACGATCACCCCGCCTGCCGCGGCGATGGCCGGCTGGAGGGCCTTGCGGGCAGAGTTGAGCTGCCCGTTCGTCAGCTCGAACTGCAGCTCGACGGCGACGACGAAGAAGAACAGCGCGAGGAGGCCGTCGGCGATCCAGTGCCCGACAGAGAGCTCGAAGACGCCGGGGATGCCGACGTAGGCGTGCTGGAGATCCTGCACACTGTGGCCGATCGGGGAGTTCGCGACGATGAGTCCCGCGGCCGCGGCCGCGAGGAGCATGATGGCGGGAAAACGCGCAGAACGAAGCAGCGACATGGAGTCCTTTCGGGGGATGCGGCAGCCGATGCCGACCAGACTTCCCGGCTCTCCAGACCCCCATCCTACCGGCCCGCCGCGACGACGCCCGGCGGGAAGGCGACCGCGCATGTCCTACCCCGCTGCGCGTGACCTCGACGAAACACCCTGGCGATACGGTGGAGTCCATGCACGAACTGACCCGGACCGAAGCCATCGATCTCGTCGGCCGATACGAGGCGGGTCAGGAAATCCCCGAGCAGATGCGTGGGGACGTGCGTCTGCTCGGCTCGCTTCTTGGCGAGGTCTTGCGCGAAAGCGGGTCCCCGGGCCTGTTCGAGGACGTCGAACGCCTGCGCCTTGCGACGATCCAGGCCTACACGGATGAGACGCCGGAGGCCTTCGCCCACGCGACCGAGGTGGCAGAGTCGTTCTCGATCGACCGCGCGCACGAAGTCGCGCGGGCATTCACCGCCTACTTCCACCTGGTGAACCTCGTGGAAGAGCACCAGCGGGTGCGGATCGTGAGGGAACGGGACGGACGCCCGGACAGCGAGGGCGCTGCCGACTCGATTGAAGCCGCGTATTCGAGGCTCGCCGACGAGATCGGTGAGGACGCGGCACTCAACCGCCTCCAGGCGCTGCGATTCCACCCGGTCTTCACGGCGCATCCGACCGAGGCCCGCCGCCGCGCGGTCTCCTCGAGCATCCGCCGACTCGCGGGCTTGCTCCAGGAGCACGACGACCGCTTGCGCGACGGCAACGACCCGACGAGCGTCGAACGGCGCATGGTGGAGGAGATCGACACCCTATGGCGAACGGCGCCCCTGCGTCCCGAGAAGCCCTCCCCGGTCGACGAGGTCCGCTCGGTCATGGCGATCTTCGACGAGACGCTCTACACGGTCGTCCCAGCCGTCTATCGCCGCGTGGATGACCTGCTCCAGGGCGAGCACGCGGGCGGCCGCGCGCCCCTGGTCACGCCGTTTGTGCGCGTCGGATCCTGGGTGGGCGGCGACCGCGACGGGAACCCGTTCGTGACGGCATCCGTGACCCGAAAGGCTGCCGGCATCGCGGCGGAGCACATTCTGCTCGGCCTGGAGCGCACGACCCAGCGCATCGGACGGACACTGACCCTGGATGCCGAGACCACTCCGCCGTCGGAGGCGCTGCTGACGCTGTGGAAGCGCCTCAAGGCCGCAGACGAGGACGCCGCCACCGAGATCGCGAAGCGGTCCCCGAACGAGCCGCACCGCCGCATCCTGCTGATGCTCGCCCGGAAGATCGACGCGACGCGGCTGCGCGACGCGGACCTGGCGTACCGGGAACCGAGCGAGTTCCTCGCGGACCTCCGCACGGTGCAGGACTCCCTCGTGGCGGCCGGCGCCGCACGCCAGGCCTACGGGCATCTGCAGCAACTGATCTGGCAGGTCGAGACGTACGGTTTCCATCTGGCCGAGCTCGAGGTGCGCCAGCACTCAGCCGTGCATGCGAAGGTCCTCGCCGAGCTGGACGCGGCAGCCGGCGCCGGATCACCCGGCGAACTGTCGGAACAGGCCGACGAAGTCCTCGAGGTCTTCCGCACGATCGCCTTCCTCCAGGAGCGCTACGGACCCAACGCTGCCGGGCGGTACATCGTCTCCTTCACGCAATCCGCCGATGATCTTGCCAACGTCCACCGCCTGGCTCGCTACGCGGTGGGCGACGGCGGGCGACTGCCGGTCCTCGACGTCATCCCGCTGTTCGAGACGTTCGCCGACCTGCAGGCGGCGCCGCGCATCCTCGCCGAGATCGTGCAGCATCCGGAGTTCGCCGAACGCCTGTCCCGCACCGGTCGCCGCCTCGAGGTCATGCTCGGGTACTCGGACTCCTCGAAGGACGTCGGTCCGGTGGCTGCGACCCTGGCGCTGTACGAAGCGCAGGCGGAGATCGCCGCGTGGGCGAAAGCGGAAGGGATCGAACTGACGCTCTTCCATGGCCGAGGCGGCGCTCTCGGGCGAGGAGGCGGCCCCGCGAACTCCGCCATCCTCGCTCAGCCGCCGCATTCGGTCGATGGCCGCTTCAAGCTCACGGAACAGGGCGAAGTGATCTTCGCGCGCTACGGCGACCCCGAGATCGCCATGCGCCACATCGATCAGGTGGCCGCCGCCGTGCTGCTGGCGTCCGCCCCCTCGATCGAACGGCGCAACAGCGGAGCGGCCCGCCGATTCGCCGAGGTCGCGGCAACTCTCGACACCGGCTCGCGCGAACGGTTCTTCGAACTGGTGAAAGCGCCCGGGTTCGCGCCGTGGTTCGCGCAGGTCACGCCCATGGAAGAGATCGGTCTTCTGGCGCTCGGCTCCCGGCCGGCCCGGCGCGGGCTCTCCGTCGAGTCGCTGGCGGATCTCCGGGCGATCCCCTGGGTGTTCGCCTGGGCCCAGGCGCGCATCAACCTCGCCGGATGGTTCGGGCTCGGCACCGCGCTGGACGCCGTGGGCGACGAGGATCTGCTGCGGGAGGCGTACGAGCAGTGGCCGCTGTTTCGCACGATGATCGACAACGTCGGCATGAGCCTTGCCAAGACGGATCCGCGGATCGCGCGACGCTACCTCGCCCTCGGCGACCGTGATGACCTCGCGGCACTCGTGCTCGACGAGATGGCGCTGACGCGTTCCTGGGTCATCCGTCTCACCGGCGGCGACGAGGTGCTCGCCAACAAGCCCGTGCTCCAGCGCGCCGTCAAGCTGCGCAGCCCCTACGTCGACGCGCTGTCGCTGCTGCAGCTGCGAGCGCTGCGGGCGCTCCGCGATGCCGCCGCGTCCGATACCCCCGCTGACCCCGATCAACAACGGCTTCTGCTGTTGTCGGTGAGCGGGGTCGCCGCCGGGCTGCAGAACACCGGCTGATCGACAGCGATCGCGCGTCGCTGCGCACCATGTCGGCAGCCCGGGCTAGCGTCGGGGCATGGCGATCACGACGAGCACCACATCCGTCTCGGTCAGCCGCGCCAAGGCGGTCGCCGGCACCGAGACCTGCCCGTTGTGCGGCACCGACGAGGTGCGTGTCGACGACGTGGCGTGGTTCGCGGTTGAGTTCGAGCGCCGCGCCGAGGTCGATGTGCAGGATGCCGTTGTCTTTCTCTGCCGCGAGTGCGGAGTGAACTGGGACTGAGCCAGCCACGAAGTCGCGCTGGCCAGACCCGGCGGTTGGCGTGCGGCACTACCGTGGAGGGGATGGCACTCTCCTCCCGAACGACCTCCCGCGCTCCCCGGCCGACGATCGAGCTCACCGTCCTCGATGCGACGTGGCTGAATAGCCAGCTCGTTCGGGTGCGCCTGGGCGGAGCAGGTTTCTCCCAGTTCCAGGACCGGCCCGAGACCGACAAGTACGTCAAGCTCAGGTTCCCTGCCCCCGAACCCGGCGCTGCGCCGGTCACGCGCACCTACACCGTTCGCCGTGTCGACCACGACGCACAGGCGATCGACATCGACTTCGTCATCCACGGCGACGAGGGCCTCGCCGGCCCGTGGGCGGCAAGCGTCCGACCGGGGGCGACGATAAGCCTCATGGGTCCCGGCGGCGGTTACTCCCCCGATCCGGGTGCTGAGTGGCATCTCTTTGCGGGCGACCTGTCAGCGGTGCCTGCCATCGGCGCGGCACTCGAGGCGCTCGCGCCCGACGCTCAGGGAACCGCCGTCATCGAGGTGGACGCCGAGGACGCGATCGTCGACCTCGCGCGCCCCGCCGGTGTCGAGCTCGCGTGGGTCACCAACCCGGATCACGCCACGTCGGTCCTGGCCGACGCCGTCCGGGGAATCGAGTGGCGCGAGGGGCGTGTGCATGTCTTCGCTCACGGGGAGCGCGAAGCCATGAAAGAGCTGCGGCGCGTGTTCTTCGAGGAGAAGGGCCTCGAGCGGGGGCAGGTGTCGCTGTCGGGGTATTGGGCTCGAGGGCGCACGGAGGACCGGTTCCAGGCCGAGAAGCGCGAGCCGATCGGCCAGATTCTGCCGCCGACGTCGTAGTCGCCGTCTCGCACACGCGGCGGGATCCGCACAGCGACGGGTCGATCGGCCCGAGCCATGCGTGGTTGTGCGGATTTCCGCGATTGTGGGCCGTTCAGGCCTCTGTCGCGTCAGGCACGGAGGCCTCGGTCGCGACCGGCTCGGGCCAGAGTTGGCCGAGCAGCGTGTCCACCCACGCGATGAGGTCGGCATCCGCCACCGGTTCCCCGTCAGCCTTCGGCAGGGGCACGACGACGGCCTCGCCGCCGGCCAGCAGCTTGGCCGCGGGATACAGGCGCTGCAGGCGCACGCGCATCGAGTCCTCGAGGCGTGCCGGCGCGATCCGCAGGTTCGGCCCCATCGCCACCACATCCGTGAGACCGGCGCGCGCCGCCCGGCGGCGCAGTCGCGCCATCGAGAGCAGTCCCGCGACATCTGCCGGCGGCTCACCGTAGCGGTCGGTGAGCTCCTCGATGACCGCGTCGATCGCATCATCCTTCGCCGTGGCCGTCGCAGCCGCCGACAGCTTCTGGTAGGCCTCCAGACGCAGTCGCTCGCTGTCGATGTAGTCCTCGGGGATCCGGGCCTGCACCGGCAGCTCGAGCCGCAGCTCGGCGGGACCTTCGACATCCTCGCCGCGGAAGGTCGCGACGGCCTCGCCGATCATCCGCAGGTACAGGTCGAAGCCGACGCCGGCGATGTGGCCGGCCTGCTCGGCACCGAGGAGGTTGCCGGCCCCGCGCAGTTCGAGGTCCTTCAGCGCGACGCGCATGCCGCTGCCCAGGTCGTTGTTGACGGCGATCGTCTCGAGCCGGTCGGCAGCCGTCTCGGACAGTGGCTTCGTGTCGTCGTAGAGGAAGTACGCGTACGCCCGCTCGCGGCCTCGACCCACGCGCCCTCGCAGCTGGTGCAGCTGAGAGAGGCCGTACTTGTCGGCACGGTCGATGATGATCGTGTTGGCGTTGGGGATGTCCAGGCCCGTCTCGACGATCGTCGTCGAGACCAGGACGTCGGCGCGCCGCTCCCAGAAGTCGTCGACGACCCGCTCGAGCTGGTGCTCGCCCATCTGGCCGTGCGCCACCGCGATCCGCGCTTCCGGCACGAGCTCGGCCAGCTCGCTCGCGACCCGCTGAATCGACTGCACGCGGTTGTGCACGTAGAACACCTGCCCCTCGCGCAGCAGCTCCCGGCGGATCGCCGCCGCGATCTGCTTGGGGTTGCGCGCACCGACGTAGGTGAGGATCGGATGCCGATCCTCCGGCGGGGTCTGCAGGGTCGACATCTCCCGGATGCCGGTCACCGCCATCTCGAGCGTGCGCGGGATCGGCGTGGCGCTCATCGCCAGGATGTCGACGCCGGTCTTGAGCTTCTTGAGCGCATCCTTGTGCTCGACACCGAATCGCTGCTCCTCGTCCACGATGAGAAGTCCCAGATCCTTGAAGACCACCTTCTCGGTGAGGATACGGTGGGTGCCGATCACCATGTCGACCGACCCGTCCGTGAGCCCGTCGAGGGTCTCCCGGGCCTCCTTGTCGGTCTGGAAACGCGACAGTGGCTTCACCGTGACCGGGAACCCGGCGAACCGTTCCGTGAACGTCTCAAGGTGCTGCTTGACCAGCAACGTCGTCGGCACGAGCATCGCGACCTGCTTGCCGTCCTGGATCGCCTTGAAGGCCGCGCGCACGGCGACCTCGGTCTTGCCGAAGCCGACATCGCCCGACAGCAGCCGGTCCATCGGGATCGGCCGCTCCATGTCGGCTTTGATCTCGTCGATCGTCTGCAGCTGGTCCGGCGTCTCCGCGAACGGGAACGCCTCCTCGAGTTCGCGCTGCCAGGGCGTGTCGGGACCGAACGCGTGACCCTTGGCCGCCATCCGCGCCGAATACAGCTTCACGAGCTCGACGGCGATGTCGCGCACCGCCTTGCGCGCACGCCCCTTGGCCTGCGCCCAGTCGCTGCCGCCCATTTTCGACAGCGTCGGGGTCTCTCCCCCGACATACCGCGAGAGCAGATCGAGCTGATCTGTGGGCACCATGAGCTTGTCGCCCGGGTACCCGCGCTTGGCCGGCGCGTACTCGAGCACGACGTACTCGCGGACGCTCTTGACCGGAGTGCGTCCGCCCGACGAGACCTCGCGCTTGGCGAGCTCGACGAACCTGCCGATGCCGTGCGTGGCGTGCACGACGTGGTCACCGGGCGTGAGCTGCAGCGGATCGACGACGTTGCGTCGCTTCGAGGCGAGTTTCTTGACGACGCGGGTGTCGCCACCGATGGTGCGCCCATAGAACTCCGACTCGGTGAGCACCGCCAGCCGGATGTCATCGAGCTCGAACCCTCGCTCGAGCTGCGCAAGCACGAGCGAGGCCCGGCCCGGCTCGGGAATGGCATCCGGATCGTCGAGGATCGCGGCGGGGATCTCGCGGTCGGCGAGCACATCGCGGGCACGCTCGACCAGGCCCACCCCGGATGCGGTGATCACGACCGTCCACCCGGAGGTGACTCGGTCGGCGACATACCCGGTCGCGCCCTCGACGTTGCCCTGGAACGAGGGGACGGGACGGGCCGGCACGCGCACCGGGGCCTCGTCGCCGCTCTCGGCATCCGACGGCGTCAGCAGGCCTTCCGCGGCGGCATCCCCGGCGCCGGAGTCGAAGGGGCTGAGGCTCCACCACACGCCGGAGCGCTCGTGGACTGCCTCGCGCAGGCGCGCGAGAGTGAGGAAGTCTCCGGCACCGAGGTCGACGGGGCTGTGTGCGCCGGCGGTGGCCGCGTTCCAGGCGGCCTCGAGGAACTCGTGATTGGTCTCCGCGAGCGTGCGAGCACGGGTGCGGGAGCGCTCGGGATCGACGAGCGCGACAGCCGAACGCTCCGGAAGATAGTCGACGAGCGTTGCCATCTGCGGCGCCAGGGCCGGCGTGAGCGACTCCATCCCCTCAGCCGGTATTCCCTCGGCGACCTTCTCGAGCATGCCCTGCAGCGCCGGCAGCTGCGCCCCGAGCGCCCGTGCCCGAGTCCGGACGTCGGCGGTCAGCAGCAGCTCGCGCCCGGGCAGCAACTCGACGGCGTCGATGTCGCCGGGCAACGACCGCTGGTCGGCGACGGAGAACGCGCGGATCTGGTCGACCTCGTCGCCGAAGAACTCCACTCGATAGGGATGGTCGGCCACCGTCGGGAAGACGTCGAGGATGCCGCCGCGCACCGCGAACTCGCCCCGGCGGGAGACCATGTCGACGCGGTGGTAAGCCAGTTCCACGAGGCGCTCGACGATCCGTGCGAGATCATTCCCCCGGCCGCCGGCACGCAACCGCACCGGCTCGATGTCGGTGAGCCCGGCAGCGAGAGGCTGGAGCGCGGCGCGCACGGATGCCACCACGATCGTCGGTGACACGGATGCCTCGCCTGCGCCACCTGCCAGCAGGGACAGCGTCTGAAGCCGGCGCCCGACGGTCTCCGGACTGGGGCTCAGCCGCTCGTGCGGCAAGGTCTCCCACGCGGGAAAGGGCAACACGCGCGCGTCCGGCGCGACAGCCTGCAGCGCGGGGATGAGGGATTCCACCCGCCTGCCGGTCGGCGCGATCACCAGCAGCGCGGGAGCGTTGCCGGCGTCGATCCGGCGGCGCAGCACCGCCGTCAGCAGCGGCGCGTCAAGGCCGTCGACGACCGAGACATCGGCATCCGTGACCGCAGCGGCCACAGCATCCCGGAAGTGTTCGGACCGATCGAGGGCGCGCGAGATCCCGGGAAATGTCACCGGATGATTCTAGGCGCCCCAGCGGCCCGCGGCGTCCCAGCCGCTAGCTGCGCCTACTCAGGGACGGGGAGCGTGGTGCACCTGCTGCGCCGCGAGCAGACCGTCCGACACGAGCCTTTCGACCGCGTCCGCCGCGTCCGAGACGGCGAGCGCCAGTTCTTCGCGCGCTGCGGCGGGGAAGGGCTGCAGCACCCAGTCCGCCGCGTCCTGCCGACCCGGCGGACGGCCGATGCCGACCCGGACGCGGGGAAAGTCCGGCGTGCCCAGAGCCTTCGCGACATCCCGTACGCCGTTGTGTCCCCCGTGACCGCCGCCGACCTTGAGGCGCACGGCGTCGAAGGGGATGTCGAGCTCGTCGTGGACGATCACGACACGCTCGGGAGGGATGCCGTAGAACTGTGCGAGTCCGGCGACGGGCCCGCCCGATACGTTCATGAACGAGTTCGGCTTTGCCAGCACGAGCTTGGCGGCACCCGGGCGCAGCCAAGTCTCGGCGACGCGCGCGTTCGCCTTGTGCGCGCGAAACGCCTCGCTACGCCGTGCGGCCAGCTCATCGATGACGAGCTGGCCGACGTTGTGACGCGTGCGTTCGTACTGCGGACCGGGGTTGCCGAGCCCGACGATGAGCCAGGCATCGCTCACGACTCGACGCTCCCTCGCCCGGACCGGCCGTCAGCTCACTCGGCTTCGGCGGCCTCGGCGGCCTCGGCAGCGGTCGCCTCAGCGGCGTCGGACTCCGCCTCGGCGTCGCCGGCACTCGCGGCAGCCGGCACCGAGATCGCGACGATGAGCACCTCGGGGTCGGTGACCAGCGTGGAGCCCTTGGGCAGCGCGAGATCGGCAGCCGTGATGTGCGTGCCCTCCTCGAGGCCCTCGACATCGACCTCGACGTGCTCGGGGATGTGGGTGGCCTCGGCGGTCAGCGACACGGTCGTCGCGTCGAGGTTGACGATGGTGCCGGGGAAGGACTCGCCGACCACGACGACGGGAACGTCGACCTGGACCTTCTCACCCTTCTTCACGACCACGAGGTCGATGTGCTCGATGATCTGGTGCACGGGGTCCTTCTGGACATCCTTGACCAGCGCGAGCTGGGACGTGCCGGCGATGTCGAGTTCGACGAGCGCGTTCGCGCGGCGCACGAGCAGCAGCATCTGGTGACCGGGAAGCGCCACGTGCACGGGGTCGGTGCCGTGCCCGTAAAGGACGGCGGGGATCTTGCCGGCGGCACGCAGGCGGCGGGCGAAGCCCTTTCCGAAGTTCTCGCGAAGCTCGGCGTGGACAGTGGTGTCTTCGGACATGTGCATTCTCCTTGGGCAGAGACCGGGTTCTGTTCTCAGCCCGGACGTGGTGGGGATTCGACTCAACCGCGAGCGAGAGCGCGTG
Source organism: Microbacterium sp. bgisy207 (assembly GCF_965345035.1). GTDB lineage: Bacteria > Actinomycetota > Actinomycetes > Actinomycetales > Microbacteriaceae > Microbacterium. The sequence goes on along the minus strand of NZ_CBDRMG010000016.1, from coordinate 44,432 downwards.
AGGAAACCGTGAGGCCGCACACCCTCGTCGATAACGGATGCTCGACGCGGCGTGTCCTGCGCGCGCGAGCATCCCTCGCCGAAGTTCAGTCCGCAAGTCTACCAGCGAGGCCGGTATCATCGTGACGGGCCCCGACGGGCCCGCTTCCCGAGAGCAAGGACGGATGATGGACGCCCAGGTCACCTCGAACATTCTCGTCGCCGTGATCGGCATCCTCACGCTCGGAACGCTTGTCGGTGTCGTCGCCGCGTTCTGGTCGATGGGACGACAGGCCTACCGCAAGGACTGAGCTGGAGCGTTCCCCTAGGCTGACTGCGGCGATCACCCGCCGATCGACGACCAGGGAGTGAACGTGACGGAACAGGCAGCGACCAGCAGCGCGACAGCGAACATCGGGGTCATCGGACTTGCAGTGATGGGTTCGAACCTCGCTCGCAACCTCGCCAGCCGCGAGGGAAACACCGTCGCGATCTTCAATCGCAGCCCCGAGAAGACCGAGCACCTCGTGGCCGAGCACCCCGAGGCGGGGTTTGTCGCGACGTTCTCGTATGAGCAATTCGCCGCATCCTTGACCGTGCCTCGCACGGCGATCGTCATGGTCAAGGCGGGCGCGGGCACGGATGCCGTCATCGACGAGCTCGTGCGCGTCTTCGAGCCCGGCGACATCATCGTCGACGGCGGCAACGCCCTGTTCACCGACACGATCCGCCGCGAGAAGGCAGTGCGTGAGACGGGCATCAACTTCGTCGGCATGGGCGTCTCGGGCGGTGAGGAGGGCGCGCTGCTGGGCCCGTCCCTCATGCCCGGCGGATCGGACGAGTCCTGGGTGACGCTCGGCCCGATCCTCAAGACCATCGCCGCCGTCGCCGAGGGCGAGCCGTGCGTGACGCACATCGGCCACGACGGCGCGGGGCACTTCGTCAAGATGGTGCACAACGGCATCGAGTACGCCGACATGCAGGTGATCGCCGAGGCGTATGACCTCATCCGCCGCGCGACCGGCTACTCCCCCGCCCAGATCGCCGACGTGTTCGCCGAGTGGAACCGCGGCGAACTGGAGTCCTACCTCATCGAGATCACCGCCGAGGTGCTGCGCCAGACGGATGCCCTCACCGGCGCGCCGCTCGTGGATGTCGTGCTCGACCAGGCCGGCGCGAAGGGCACCGGCGGTTGGACGGCGCAGACCGCGATCGACCTGGGCGTTCCGGCATCCGGGATCGCCGAGGCGGTGTTCGCGCGGTCGCTGTCGTCCCACCCCGAGCAGCGCTCCACCGCGGGGGTGCTGCCCGGCCCCGACGCTGATGCGCAGACCGAGCGGGTCTCGGACCCCGAACAGTTCATCGAGCAGGTCCGCCGCGCCCTGTACGCGTCGAAGATCGTCGCGTATTCGCAGGGGTTCGACATCATCCGCGCCGGCGCCGCCCACTACGGCTGGAACATCGATCTCGGCAAGGTCGCGGCGATCTGGCGCGGCGGCTGCATCATCCGTGCCCGGTTCCTCAACCGGATCACCGAGGCCTACGCCGACGCCGCCGACCTGCCCGTGCTGATGACCGCGCCGTTCTTCGTCGACGCTCTCGCCGGCGCCCAGGACGCCTGGCGGGCTATCGTCGCCCATTCGGCAGCCTCCGGGATCCCCGCGCCCGTCTTCTCGTCGTCCCTCGCCTACTACGACGGTCTGCGCGCGGGGCGCCTGCCCGCGGCCCTCATCCAGGGACAGCGGGACTTCTTCGGCGCCCACACCTACAAGCGCATCGACCGCGAGGGCACCTTCCACACGCTCTGGTCGGGCGACCGCACCGAGATCGCCGCGGTCGACACCCACTGATCCCACGACAGGGGCCGCGGCCAGGCGATACGGGATCGCCGGCCGCGGCCCCTGCGCGTCGGGATGCTGCGGCTCAGAGTTCGCGCACGCTGCCCTTCTCGAGCCGGAGCCGCCGGTGTGCGCGCCGCGCGACCGCGGAGTCGTGGGTCACCACGATGAGGGTGAGCCCGTCGCGGTTGAGGCCCTCGAGCAGGGTCAGGATCTCGTCGCGCATGTGCTCGTCGAGATTGCCCGTCGGTTCATCGGCCAGCAGCACCCGGGGACGCTTGGCGATTGCCCGCGCGATGGCCACGCGTTGCTGCTGCCCGCCTGACAGCTCGCCCGGGCGGTGGTCGGCACGGTCGGCCAGCCCCACCTGGGCGAGCGCCTCGGTGACCTTCTCCCGCCGCTGGGCGGCAGTGAGCCCGAGAGGCTCGAGGCCCATGTCGACGTTCTCGTAAGCGGTGAGCGTCGGGATGAGGTTGAACCCCTGGAACACGAAGCCCACCTCCCTCGCGCGCACGAGCCCGAGTTGGGTGTTCGTGGCCGTGGCCAGGTCGGTCTCGCCCAGCTTCACGACCCCAGAGGTGGGGCGGTCCAGCGCTCCGAGAAGCTGGAGCAGCGTGGACTTGCCGCCGCCGGTCGGCCCCTGAATCGTGACGAAGTCCCCCTCGCGGATCTCGACGTCCACCCCGCCCAGAGCCTGGATCCTGCGGTTCTTCTGCGGGTAGACGCGCGTCACCTTCTCGAGCCGGTAGATGGCGGCGGGCAGCTGTTCGCGGATGCTGGTGCCCGCAGTCGTGGTCATGCTCATGGTCGTGGTCCTTTCCTTCGTGGCGGGGGTTGCGTTGCTCATCCGACCGACCGCAGCGCTTCGGCAGGGCTGAGGCGGGCAGCGCGCCAGCCGCCGAAGGCCCCGGCGAGCAGTCCGCCGGCGACGGCGATCCCGACCGCGGCGACGAGCACGGAGAGCGTGATCGGGGCATGCAGCACGACATCGGCCGCGGACTGGGTCATCCCGACGAAACCGCCCATACCGCCCTGCGCGGGGCCGCCCTGACCGGGTCCGCCCTGCACGCCCGAACTCGTGGCAGAGATCGTCGGCGAGACGAGATTGACCACCCAGATCCCCAGGAGCCCCATCGCGAGCCCGATCGCCCCGCCGATCAGGCCCTGCACGAGCGACTCGCCGGCGACCTGCCCGACCACGCGCCCGTTCGACCAGCCGATCGCCTTGAGGGTGCCGAACTCCCGGGTTCGGCGGGTCACCCCCGAGATCGTGAAGAGCACGGCGAGCGCGAGTGCGACAGCCAGCACGAGGATCGAGAGCCAGGTCCCGAGGTTCGAGATGAGCGCGGATGCGCTCGACAGCGAGGACGAGACCGTCGCGGCCAGGTCGGACTGCGAGCTGACGGTGACGTCGGCGACACTGGACTCGATCTCGATCTGAACGGCCTCGATCTGGTCTGCCGAGCCGGCCTGGACGTAGACGGTCGAGACGACGTCCTCGAGGCCCGCGAGAGTCTGGGCGACATCGAGCGGGATGTACACGTTCGCGGCGGTATCGGCGTCGCTCGAGGTCGAGGCGACGATGCCGACGACCTCGACGTCGGTGCCGCCGACATCGATCGCCTCCCCCACCGCGATCTCGTTCGTCGACGCGTACGTGGCGTCGACGACGGCGACGTGCGAACCGGCGTCATCCGCCGTCAGGGCGCGGCCCTCGGTCACCTCGACGGCGGAGAGCGGACCGACCGCGGTGTCTGCGGGGTCGATGCCGAGCACGGTGAACGAGTCCAGATCGAAGGCGCTGCCGCCGGCCCCGTCCGGACCGCCGGCGGGCGGCTGACCGCCGCCCTGTCCGCCCTCGCCGCCCTGCGGCATCTGGGTGACATCGGGCATCTCGCCCGAGAACGTGATGTTCGTCAGCGACAGGGCACCCGATGCCGCCGCGACGCCGTCGAGCGAGGCGACGGTGTCGATCGTCGATGCGTCCAGGGTGCCGCGCATGAAGTCGGCGGTCAGCCGCGACTGCGACACCGAGGTGGTGCCATCGGCGGTCTCACCCTCACCGCTGCCGAACTCGAAGCGCTGCGGCCCACCCTGGCCGGGCTCGGCTGCCACGCCCGTGACGGTCAGATCCGTCCCGACGCCGTACACCGACTCGAGCGCCTGCGCCTGCGCGTCCCGCACGCCCGCGGACAGGGAGTTGACGACGATGACCAGGGCGATGGCGATCGCCAGACCCGCCGCCACGATGATCGTCTGCTTCGTGCGGCCCGCCAGTTCGCGCCGCAGGTAGGTCCAGTACATGAGTCTCCTTCCGCCGGCGCAGAGCCGGCCGTCGGGATGACGGTAGGGACGGGCGTGATGAGCAATCCCAGCGCTCGCTATGAGCCGGTTATGCCTCCTGGCGACGCGACGGACACTCGCGCGCGCACGGATTCACAGACAGCCCATAGTTCGCTCCATAGGAAACACATAGCGGGCGCCGCAGAATGGTGACATGACCTCCCCCGCCCCGTCTCTGCGCCGCCCGGACGGCGCCGCCCTGCGCATCCTCGTCGTCGATGACGAGCAGATGCTCACCGACCTGCTGTCGATGGCCCTGCGCATGGAGGGCTGGGACGTCCGTACGGCGGGGTCGGGCTTCGAGGCCCTCCAGGCCGTGCGGGATTTCGAACCCGACGCCATGGTGCTCGACATCATGATGCCCGACCTCGACGGCATGGCCGTTCTCCACCGCTTGCGGCAGTCGGGCAACGACGTCCCCGTGCTCTTCCTGACCGCAAAGGATGCCGTCGCCGACCGGGTCGCGGGCCTTACTGCGGGCGGAGACGACTATGTCACCAAGCCGTTCAGTCTTGAGGAGGTCGTCGCCCGGCTCCGGGGCCTCATGCGCCGCGCCGGCACAGCGACCAACAGCGAGGAGGAGCCGATCCTGCGGGTAGGCGATCTCTCACTCAACGAGGACAGCCACGAGGTGGAGCGGGGCGGAGACGCGATCGAGCTGACCGCGACCGAGTTCGAGTTGCTGCGCTACCTGATGCGCAACCAACGCCGGGTCGTGTCGAAAGCCCAGATCCTCGACCGCGTATGGAACTACGATTTCGGTGGCCGCTCGAGCGTCGTGGAGCTGTACATCTCGTACCTGCGTAAAAAGATCGATCAGGGCAAGGAACCGCTGATCCACACCGTCCGCGGCGTCGGCTACATGATCAAGGCGCCCACGTCGTGACACCGGCACGCGAAGGCGATGCCCCGGCCGCGCCGCCACGCGAGGACGTCCCGGCCGCGGTCCCTGTTCGGGACTGGCGGCATCGCTGGAGCCTGCAAGCACGCCTGATCGTCGCGATCGTCGGGATCGTCTCACTCATCCTCATCCTCATCGGAGTGGCAACCAGCACGCTGCTGCGCAGCATCCTGGAAGACAACCTGGACGCGAGCCTTCGTGATGCCGTCCAAAGCGTGCAGCTGGTCCCCGGGGCAAGTGCCGAGCAGATCTTGGATGCCGGGCGCCAGCCACCGGGATTCCTGTGGGTCATGAGCACCGGTGACGGCATCACGGGAGCCTATGTCACGGCCGATGAGGACGTCCGCGCGCTCACCGGCACCCAGATCCAGCAGTTGGTGACCTCGTCCACGACGGACTGGGGCACTGTCACCATCGATGGCCTCGGCACCTATCGGGTCGCTTTCGCGGGCCAGCCGGGAAGCCTGTTCGGAATCGCGGGGCTGCCGATCTCGGAAGTGACCGACACTGTCGCGCAGATTCTCACGACGGTGGCGCTCGTGACGGCGGGCGGCCTCGTGCTCCTGGGACTTGCCGTCACGGTCATCGTCCGCGCGAGCCTGCGTCCGCTACGGCTGGTCGCCGACACCGCGGAGCGGGTGGCGAGCGTACCGATGTCCGAGGGCGCCGTCTCGATCGCCGACCGGGTCCCGGCCGAAGAGACCGACGAACACACCGAGATCGGACGGGTGGGGCACGCGTTGAACACGCTGCTCGACCACGTGGATGCGTCGCTGGATGCCCGGCAACGCAACGAGGAACGGATGCGGCGCTTCGTCGCCGATGCGAGCCACGAACTGCGCACCCCGCTGGCGTCGATCCGCGGATACTCCGAACTGTCGCTGCGCGATCCCTCCTTAAGTGACACGACAGAGTCGGCGCTGACGCGGATCCAGGCGCAGTCGCTGCGCATGACGAGCCTTGTCGAAGACCTGCTGCTGCTGGCACGCCTGGACGAAGGTCAGGAGCTCGTCTACGGGTCGGTCGACCTCACGCGCATGGCCGTGGAGGCGCTCGGGGATGCCCAGGTGGCCGGGCCAGACCACCTCTGGCGACTCGAGGTCGACGAGGAGCCTGTGACGCTGCCCGGCGACGCCTCACGCCTCCAACAGGTCGTTGCCAACATCCTCGCCAACGCCCGCACCCACACGCCCGCCGGCACCGAGGTCACCCTCACGGTCGAGCGCGACGGCGAGGACGCGGTCGTCCACGTGCACGACAACGGCCCGGGCATCGATCCGACGATCGCCGACGAACTGTTCGAGCGCTTCTCGCGGGCTGACAGGTCGCGAGCCCGCCAGACCGGAGGAACCGGTCTGGGGTTGTCGATCGCCCGTGCGATCGTTCACGCACACCACGGTGAGATCTCGGTGCGTAGCAGCCCGGGCGACACGACGTTCACCGTCCGCCTGCCCATCAGGGTCGAGGCGGCCCCGATCAGTAGCCGCTGAACGCGTCCGTCGTCACCGACTTCGCCCGCTCCAGCGCCGGCGCAAGGTCGGCGATCAGCCGTGGCGGCCCTGAAATTGCCGCGTGACGGGTGTGCAGATCGGGGACGACCTCCAGCAGTCCCGCAGCATCCAACCGCACCCCACGCGCCCACTGCCAGTTATCGGGCAACGGGCCGGGATCATCGCGGGTGAACACCACGACGGGGACGCCGGACTGCGCGATGTCGTCACGGAAGGCGAGTTCCGCGGCCTCGGAGGCCACATAGACCAGGACGATGTCGCGCTGTTGACCGCTCGCGTGAAGGTGGCGCAGCTGCGACACGAACGGCGTGATGCCGATGCCGGCCGCCACCATGAGCAGCGGGGTCTCGACGCGGGACGGCAACACGAAGTCGCCCCAGATTCCGGTGACGGCCAGCGAAGCCCCGTCGCCGACCTCGGCAAGGGCGCGCTTGTACGAGCTGGGAGCGGGTCCGGTGCCGGCCGGGTATTCCCGGAACGCGATCCGGATGGTGGGCAGGTCCTCGGGAGCCGACGCGATGCTGAACTCCCGTCGGGTTCCCCGGGCATCGGGCCGGTGATGCGGGACGTCGAGTTCGAGGTACTGCCCGGGAAGGAAGTGAACGCGCCGCTTGGCGTTGAAGGTCAGCATCCGCACCGTCGGGGTGATCATCTGCCGGGACTGGAGGGTCAAGCGAACGGCGGCGCGCACCGAGAACGCGAACGCGACGAGGTTTCCCACCAGCAACGCGCGCTCCTGGCCGAGGGTGACCTCGCCGAGTGAGATCGGCCAGCCGGCGAGGACTCCGACGACACCGGCGACCAGGAACTGCTGCCAGCGGCGAGGAGGCAGCGTCAGGGGCTCCGAGAGCATGAAGATGCCGAGGAACAGGAACGGCGATGACCACAGCAGGGACCAGAACACCGTCCCCGGGTCGACAGCAAGCCCGGCCGACTGGTACTGGATCGTCGTCCGCACGAAACCGACGGCCACCGCGACCAGCAGGAACAGCGCAACGACACGGACCTTTTCGGTGCGCCAGAGCACGGCGAGTCCGAACAGCAGAACGGGGGCCGCGAGCACGGGCGTTCCCACCCACCACGCCGAGGCACCGAGCGCTGGCACCCAGATGCTCACGATCGTGAGAACTGCGGCTCCGACGGCCGCGGGGTTGAAGATGTGACGCCCCCGCCACGCGAGGACGTACTTGGATGCAGCCGCCACGGCGCCGGCCAGAGCGACACCGACCAGGGCCAGCGGGTCCAGAGACGGCCGAAGGATGAACAGCAGAATGAACGCCGTGATGACGGAGGACTCCAGGCGCAGCGACTGCCCGATGATCCGGTGGGCCACGATGTCGACGACGCCGCACGCGAGCGCGAGCACGACGAGCGTCGCCAACAGCTCGAGCGGTGTCGGCGCCACAAGCCCGAAGAACGAGACCCCGAACGCGACGACGGTCAGCGCGACCAACGCGAGGAACACCATGCGGTACATCGAGAACGTCCCGAGCACCGCGAAGACTCGATTCCACCCGGCCGTGAGAATTCCGATCATGTGAACAACTCTGCCTTACACCTCTGGGTCCCGAAGCCGGCCGACCACTCCACCCGACCAGCCGTCGTCATGCGCACCCACTCGACTCCCCACCGGTGAGCGAGTTCAGCGCCGCCCTCGAAGAACAGGGCGGTCGCGACGGCATCCGCCACCATCGCGCTCGCCGCGATCGCCCACGTGGCCGCGATCGTGCGCACCGGGGTGCCTGTCCGGGCGTCGAGGACGTGGTGCAGCCCCTCGCCCCAGGCACGCCGGTTGGTCGCTGACGCGCACAGCGCGGCGTCCGCGAGCTCGACGACGCCCACGATTCGCCGCGGATCATACGGATGCTCGAGGCCGACCCGCTCGGGTGCTGCGGAGGCACGGATATCGCCGCCCGCGTCGACAGTCAGACGTCCCGGTTTGCGCGACGCGAGCTCCTCGTACACGCGGTCCAAGAGTCGCCCCTTGCCGACCGCGCCGATGTCGATGAGGGCGGGCTCGGCGAGCTGGAGCAGCCCGTCACGGATGGACACCGTGCGACGCCAATCCCGCGGTGCGCTCACGACTCCGCGCGAGCGCAGCGAGTACGACCGGTCGTACCCGAGGGCTTCCAGGGATGCGCCCACCAGCGGGCTCACCGCGCCGGAGGTCGCGTCGTCGAGGTCCGCGTAGACGGCGAACATCGCCTCGGCGTCTACGGGAAGCGGCCGCGAACCCCCGAGTGCGGACAGCGCGGTCACCGTCGAGTCCTCCCGGAACCGAGACCACTCCCGATCGAAGGCGTCGATGAGCGCCGACACCGCGGCGCGATCGCTGTCGGTCAGTGCATCGACGGTATCGACGGTCCACTGGGTTCCGATCGCCTCGAAGCGCCACGCCGCGACATCATCTCTGTCGCCGCGCGCTCCGCCACTCATCGGGCCGGCACCCTCAGGACGCCGCTTCAGCCTTGATGAGCTCGAGAGCCTGCATGAAGCCGCCGCTGGTCAGCGAGGACCCCGCCACGCGGGTCACCGAGACCTCGTCGAGACTCTTTCCGACCACCTCATTGCTGATGCCGCCGATGAACTGCGACTGATACTGCTCCGATTCCCGCGCCTGCGGGTCTCCGGTGACCTCGACGTCGGTGACGACCTCATCGGCGATCGTGAGCGTCACCACGACGGTTTCGACCGACTCGGGCGTCGCGTACGACCCCTCGGCCGTGTAGGTCCCGTCGGCGTACCCGCCGGTCGCGGCGGAGCTCTCGTCGGTCGTTGCGGCATCCGACGTCGTCGCGGCATCCGGCTGCGACGCATCGGCCTCGGCCACCGCGTCGGTCGCCCCACACCCGGCGAGGGTGAGCGCTCCAGCGACTCCGACGAGGGCGACTCCCATGCGGATGGGGCGGGAGGGTGTGCGAGTCATGAGCGTTCCTTCCTGAGGGTCGTCACCGTCATCCTTGCGTCCATGCCTATGCATACGCTTTGAGCAGGCGCAGGTCGCGCGGGGGTGCCCAGGGGCTCAGGCCGCTCCGTCGAACATGCTCGTGACCGAACCGTCCTCGAAGACTTCGCGGATCGCCCGCGCCAGCAGGGGCGCGATCGGAAGAACCGTCAACGACTCCCAGCGCTTCCGGTCAGGGATCGGGATGGTGTCGGTCACGACCACCTCGTCGATCGAGGCATCCTGCAGCCGTTCGCTGGCCGGATCGCTGAAGACCGCGTGCGTGGCCGCCACGATGACGCGCTCGGCGCCGCTCTTCTTGAGCGCCTGGGCCGCCTTGACGATCGTCCCGCCGGTGTCGATCATGTCGTCGACGAGCAGACATACCCGCCCCGCGACTTCACCGACGATCTCGTTGACGGTGACCTGGTTGGCCACGTTCGGATCGCGCCGCTTGTGGATGATCGCCAGCGGCGCTCCCAGGCTGTCGGACCACGTGTCGGCAACCCGCACCCGGCCGGTGTCGGGCGACACGACGGTGAGCTTCGCACGGTCCTCGGGGGAGAGGTTCTGTTCGAAGTACTCCAGCAGCACCGGCTTGGCGAAGAGGTGATCGACCGGGCCGTCGAAGAACCCCTGGATCTGCGCGGCGTGCAGGTCGACGCTCATGACGCGGTCGGCACCGGCCGTCTTCAGGAGGTCGGCGACCAGGCGGGCGCTGATCGGCTCTCGGCCGCGACCCTTCTTGTCCTGCCGGGAGTAGGGGAAGTACGGGGCGACGACGGTGATGCGCTTCGCGGATGCCCGCTTTGCGGCATCCAGCATGATCAGCAGCTCCATGATCCACTCGTTGACCGGCGGACCGAACGACTGGATGAGGAACAGATCGCACCCGCGGATGGACACCTCGAAACGGGTCAGGATCTCCCCGGACGCGAAAGTCCGGTACTCCGTGGGGACCAGATCCGTGCCGAGGGCCGTCGCGACATCGTCCGCGAGACTCGGGTGGGAGCGACCGGACGCGACGACGAGGCGCTTCTTGGTCTTGGCGACAAGGCCAGGAGCGATGCCGCTTTCTCTGTCGAGATCAACCGTCTTGTTCTTGCTCGCCATCGTCCGCTTCCTGTGCGGACCGGGCCCGCGCGGCGACCTCGGCGGCGGCTGTTCCCGGTCTGTTGTTCTCGACCCACCCCTCGATGTTGCGCTGAGGGGCCACGCTCAGAGCCAGAGCGCCCGGGGGGACATCCTTGCGGATGACGGCACCGGCGCCGGTCTTCGCACCGTCTCCGATCCTAACGGGCGCGACGAAGACGTTGTGCGACCCGGAGTGGACCTCGTCACCGATCTCGGTGCGGTGTTTGGCGAGATCGTCGTAGTTCGCGGTGATCGCCCCCGCCCCGAGATTCACGCCGCGCCCGATCGTCGTGTCCCCGATGTAGGACAGGTGGGGGACCTTGCTGCGCTCGCCGATCGTGGAGTTCTTGACCTCCACGAAGGTTCCGACCTTGCTCTGCGCGGCCAGGGTCGCGCCGGGGCGGAGATAGGCGAAGGGTCCGACCGCGGCTCCCCGTCCGATCACGGCGAGCGTCGCATCCGTGCGGGTGACCGTCGCGTTCTCCCCCACCTCGCAGTCCACGAGTGACGTGTCAGGACCGATCGTTGCGCCGCGCTCGACCGTCGTCGCCCGAAGGATGTGGGTGTTGGGCAACACCGTGACGTCGGGCGCCAGAGTCGCCGTGACGTCGATCCAGGTCGTAGCGGGGTCGAGGATCGTGGCGCCCTCGAGCTGCCACCGGCGCACCGTCCGTGCGTTCAGGGCCCGCGCCGCCTCGGACAGCTGAACACGGTCGTTCACACCGAGCGCGTCCTGCGCCGCCGGAGCGTCGGAGGCCGCGACGGTCTGACCGGCAGCGCGGAGGATGCCGATCACATCCGTGAGGTACTTCTCCCCCTGCGCGTTCGCCGTGCCCACGGCGGCAAGGCTCGTGCGTAGTTCGGCGGCGCGGAAGACGTAGATCCCGGTGTTGATCTCGCGGACAGACAGCTCGTCGGCGGTGGCATCCTTCTGCTCCACGATGCGCTCGACGGCGCCGTCTGCGCCGCGGATGACGCGGCCATACCCGGTCGCGTCATCCAGCGTCGCGCACAGCAGTGTCGCGCACGCGGCGGCGGCGCGGTGGCTGGCCAGGAGGGATTCGACGACTCCGGCCTCGACCAACGGGACATCCCCGCTGAGCACGAGCACGTCGCCGTCGAATCCGTCCAGAGCGCCCAGGGCGAGCTCGACGGCGCGCCCGGTTCCCGGAATCTCGTCCTGGTCGACGATCTCGACGCCGGGAAGCAGGCCGCTCACGGCATCCGCGACGAGATCGCGCTCGTGTCGCACGACCACGACGGCCCGTGCCGGGGCCAGAGCCGACGCGGTGCGCAGCACATGACCGATGAGCGGAAGTCCACCGATCTGGTGCAAAACCTTGGGGGTCGCGGACTTCATCCGCGTGCCCTGTCCTGCCGCGAGGATCACGACGGCGATCGGTGTGGTGTGCTCAGCCATGCTCCGCCGCCAGGACTCGAACCTAGACCTCACAGCTCCAAAGGCTGTCGTGCTGCCATTACACCACGGCGGACCGGCGCGTACGCGGCCGCGCTCCAGTCTGCCAGAGGACGCGTCAGCCGGGATAACGGCCCGGCCTACCGGGATAATGGCGGAGTGCCTGCTGAATCCGACGAGGTCGACCGCATCGTCGAAGCGTGGACTGCGCAGCGTCCCGACCTGGACTTCTCCCCGCTCGAGGTCCTCTCGCGCGTCGATCGCCTCTCCCGCCATCTGGACCGGGCGCGTCGCGAAGCCTTCCGTCGCTCCGAACTCGAACCGTGGGAGTGGGATGTCCTGTCGGCGCTTCGGCGCGCGGGAGACCCGTTCCAACTCAGCCCGAAGCAGTTGCTGCAGCAGACGCTCGTCTCGTCCGGCACGATGACCAACCGCATCGACCGGCTCGTGGGTCGCCGACTCGTGCGGCGCGAGTCCGACCCGGGCGATGGACGGGGCATCCTCGTGACGCTCACCGCAGACGGCCGGACGCGCGTGGATGCCGCTATCACGCGCCTGGTGGATGCTGAGTCCGTCTTGCTCGAAAGCCTTTCCCGCGCTGACCGCGACCGCCTCGCAGCACTGCTGCGCAAACTCTCCCTGGGGTTCGATGTCTGAGACACAAGACCGATCCGGCCGCTGGCACGAGTGGTTCGACGTGCGCTTTCGCACGCCGGCCGCCGTGTACGGCCTCATCGTGTACTCGGCACTGCTGATGATCACCTCCGACCACTACAGCGATGTGACGGAGGTGGTGGTCGCGTCGGTCTCGACGCTCGTCGTGTTCTTCATCGCCCACGTCTTCGCGTACACCCTCGCCGACCACGGCGTGCACCCGCTGGGTCGTGCGACGCGCTACGCCATCACCCACTCCGCGGGGATGCTGTGGGCTGCCCTTCCACCCACCCTCGCGATGATCATCGCCGGCGTGGCGGGCTTGGATGCGGACGACGCGTCCAGCTACGCCCTGTGGGCGACGATGGCAGTGCTCGCCTTCCTCGGGTACGTCGCGTACTCGCGAACGGGAGCGGGTATCGCACTCCGAATCTTCGGCGCGATCGGAACGGCGCTGCTCGGGGCATTCGTGGCGATCCTCGAGTACGCCTTCCACTGAGCTGCCGAGGCCCGCTCCCCCGCGGCGCCGGCATGCCATGTCGTCTGCCCCGCGTAGCGTAGAGACATGATGAGCGACAGCCCACAGAGCTTCCACGACGCGCCACTGGACGCCGTGATGTCGGAGTCTCTCGCGCAGCAGGGCCTTTCCGTCAGCCGCGTCGACGACACGACGCGCATCCAGACCGATGCTTGGCTCTCCGCCGTCTCGCGCGGCTTCCTCGACGAGGACCCCGGCGAGACCCGGCGTCACGCGTTCTTCGAGCGCGCCGCGTACCGTCGCAAACTCGGCGTCTACGACGCCGCCGCGGCGCAGCCAGAGGTCCCCGTCGCCACCTTCGCGTCGTGGTCCACCGAGCTCACCGTCCCCGGCGGCACGGTCCCCGCCAGTGCGATCAGCTCGGTGACGGTCGCACCCACGCATCGTCGTCGCGGCATCCTGCGCTCCCTGATGGCCGGCGAGCTGCGCACCGCGGCCGCTCTCGGACTGCCCGTGGCGGTTCTCACCGTCAGCGAATCGACGATCTACCGGCGGTTCGGGTTCGGTGCCGCAGCGGCATCGGCGCATTGGGATCTCCGGGTGCGACGTGCCGCATGGAACGGGCCGCATGCTGCCGGTCGGGTGGACTTCGTGTCCCGTGAGCAGGCTCGCGATACCGCCGCGGTGCTCCACGAGCGCGTCCGCCTCGACTGCCCCGGCGAGATCGCCTTTCCTGGCGGTCACCTCGAGCGCGTCTTCGGCACCAGCGCGGATGCCGAGAAGCCCGAGCGCCTGCGCGCCGTGCAGTACCGCTCGCCGTCGGGAGAGACCGAAGGTGTCGCCGTCTACACCGTGACCGAGAACGTCGAGAGCTTCTCGGACTCCACCGTCGATGTCTCTCTGCTGCTGGCCGCCACCGACGACGCGTACGCGGGCCTGTGGCGTTTCTTCCTGGAAATGGACCTCATCGGGCGCCTGCGTGCGTCGGAGCTGGCCGTCGACGAACCGCTGTGGTGGATGATCGCCGACCAGCGGGCCGCCACGATCACCGTGTCGGATCATCAATACGTTCGCATCCTCGACGTTCCCGCCACGCTCGCGAGCCGCCGCTACGACATCGCCGATACGATCGCGCTCGAGGTGAGCGATCCGCTCGAGCTCGCCGGGGGCACGGTCGTGCTGGCGACGGATGCCGAGGGCGTCGCATCCGTCGAGAGGGTCGATGCCCCACCGGCAGGCGTGCCGCTCGTAAGGCTCGGCGTGGCCGATCTGTCTTCCCTGCTCCTGGGCGGGGTGTCGGCGGTGACGCTGGCGCGAGCTGGCCGGATCGAGACCGATCACCCCGCGCGCATCGCGCGGGTGTTCCAGACCGCTCACGCTCCGCGGCTGAGCTTCTGGTACTGACGCGCAGCTGCACCCCGCACGGCGCCTAGCCTGGAGGGGATGGCACATCTCCTGGGCGCCGAAGCGCTGCATCTTGAGTTCCCCACGAAAGTGGTCTTCGACTCCGTGACTCTCGGCATCGCCGAGGGCGACCGGATCGGCATCGTCGGTCGCAACGGCGACGGCAAGTCGAGCCTGCTCGCTATGATCGCCGGGCGCCTCGAACCCGACGCCGGGAAGGTGACCGTGCGTGGTGGAGTCCGGATCGGAGTCGTCGACCAGCAGGACACTCTCGATGACGACCAGACGGTGGGGCGGGCGATCGTCGGAGACCTCGACGAGCACGAGTGGGCCGGCGACGCCCGCATCCGTGATGTGCTCGCGGGCCTGGTGACAGACCTCGACTGGGACGCTCCGCTCTCGACACTGTCCGGGGGCCAGCGCCGCCGCGTCGCCCTCGCGGCAGTGCTGATCGGAGACTGGGACATCCTCATCCTCGACGAGCCCACCAACCACCTGGATGTCGAGGCGATCGCGTGGCTCGCGGGCCACCTCACGAAGCGGTGGGCCGCCAACGCCGGGGCGCTGCTGGTCGTCACGCACGACCGGTGGTTCCTCGACGAGGTGTGCACCCTGACCTGGGAGGTGCACGACCGGATCGTCGAACCGTTCGAGGGCGGCTACGCCGCCTACATCCTGCAGCGCGTCGAACGTGACCGCCAGGCGGCAGCCATCGAGGCCCGGCGCCAGAACCTCGCGCGCAAAGAGTTGGCGTGGCTGCGTCGCGGCGCGCCAGCCCGGACCTCGAAGCCGAAGTTCCGCATCGATGCCGCCAACGAACTCATCGCTGATGTCCCCGAGATCCGCGACCGCATCGCGCTCCAGTCGCTGGCCGTCACACGGCTGGGCAAGGACGTGGTCGATCTGCTCGATGTCTCCGTCGGCTTCGACGGCCGTGAGGTCCTCCGCGACATCGAATGGCGCATCGCGCCGGGCGAGAGGACGGGCATCCTCGGTGTCAACGGTGCGGGCAAGTCCACGCTCCTCGGACTGATCGACGGGAGCGTCTTGCCCAGCGGCGGCCGGGTCAAGCGCGGGAAGACGGTGCGGGTGGCGACCCTCACGCAGCGGCTCGACGAGCTGGAGGAGCACCTGGACGACCCCGTGCGTGTCGTGATCGGTCGACTGCGCACGAGCTACACGATCGGTGCGGGTTCCAAGGCGCAGGAGCTGACGCCCGGTCAACTGCTCGAGCGGCTCGGGTTCTCTTCCGCGCAGCTCTCGACACCGGTGCGCGACCTCTCAGGGGGTCAGAAGCGCCGTCTTCAGCTGCTGCTCATCCTGCTCGACCAGCCGAACGTGCTCATCCTCGATGAGCCGACGAACGACCTCGACACCGACATGCTCGCAGCGATGGAGGATCTGCTCGACTCGTGGCCGGGGACGCTCCTGGTCGTCTCGCACGACCGTTACTTTCTGGAGCGGGTCACGGATCAGCAATACGCCATCGTGCCGGGGACCGACGGCGCAGGACGGCTGCGTCATCTGCCCGGGGGCGTCGACGAGTACCTTCGGCTGCGCGAGGGCAGCAGACACTCGGACTCGCGAGCCGGCCAGGTGCGCGCCGAGCCGGCCCGACAGAACGACGATGCCGCACCTGCCCTCTCGGGCGCAGACCTGCGGGCAGCCCAGAAAGAGGTGAGCGCGATCGAGCGCAAGCTCGAGCGACTCACGCAGCGCACGGCGCAGATCCACGAGCGGATGGCCCTCCACGATCACAGCGACTACGACGGACTTGCTCGCCTGGGTGAGGAGCTCCGCGAGGTCGAAGCCGAGACCGCGGCCCTCGAGGAACGCTGGTTCGAGCTCACCGAACTATCGACCTGAGCCAGAACGGACGGGCACGCTCGTTCCTGACGTCCTTCCGGGTCGGATGCGCATTTGGCCCCGGTATACCCCAGGGGGTATAGTTACGGAAGCTTCTCCCCTCCGAAAGCTCTCCCTCCGAAAGCTCTCTCCTACGAAAGTGAGTGCCCATGCGCATCGTCATTGTGGGCGGCGTCGCCGCCGGCATGAGCGCCGCAGCCCGCGCCCGCCGTCACGACGAGTCCGCCGAGATCATCGTGCTCGAGCGCGGACCCGAGGTCTCGTTCGCCAACTGCGGCCTGCCGTACCACGTCGGCGGCGAGATCCCCCACGAGTCCTCTCTCCTGCTCCACACTCCCGAGACCCTGCGGGCCGCGCTCAACCTCGATGTGCGCACCGGTCACGACGTCACGGCGATCGACACGGCAACAAAGACCGTGACCGTCGCCTCGGCATCCGGTGTCGAGGACATGACCTACGACGCCCTCATCCTCGCTCCTGGCGCTGCCGCGATCCGTCCCCCGCTGCCGGGGTTGGACTCGCCCCGCGTACGGACGCTGCGCACCGTCTCGGATGCCGTCACGATCAAGAGCTGGGTCGACGAGGGCGCTCGGCGCGGCGTCGTGCTCGGCGCCGGCTTCATCGGACTCGAAGCCGCCGAAGCACTCCGCCACCGCGGCCTCGAGGTCGACGTCGTCGAACTCGCCCCGCATGTGCTGCCGCCGCTGGAGCGCGAGCTCGCAAGCGTCGTCACGACGCAGCTGACCAATCTCGGCATCCGTGTCCACGACGGTGTCGCCGCAGAGCGCGTCGACCATGGCGCCGATGAGGACGTGGTCGTGCTCGGCGACGGCACCCGCATCCCCGCCGATCTGATCGTGCTCTCGGTCGGCGTGCGCCCCGACACCGCCTTCGTCGAGGCCGCGGGGATCGAGACCGTGCGGGGTGCGATCGTCGTGGACGCGCACGGCCGCACGTCCGCACCGGATGTCTGGGCTGCCGGCGACGCCGCCATGAGCACGGATGCCGTCACCGGCGTCCAGCGCCCCGTGCCGCTTGCCGGACCCGCCAACCGCGCCGGGCGTCTGATCGCCGACGACATCTTCGGCATGACCGGAGCCCGCGCGATCCCCGAGCCGGTCGGCACGGCGATCGTGCGGGTGGGCGAGATCACGGCAGCCATGACCGGCGCCAACCGCGCCGCCCTGGATGCCGCGGGCATCGCATACACGACCCTTCACCTTCACCCGATGCAGCACGCCGGCTACTTCCCGGGGGCTGCCACGGTGCACCTGATCGTCCACGTCGCGGACGACGACGGCCGAGTGCTGGGCGCGCAGGCCGTCGGATACGAGGGCATCGACAAGCGCATCGACGTGCTGGCCACGGCCATCCGCGCCGGGCTGCCTGCGACCGATCTCATGGACCTCGACCTCGCCTACTCGCCGCCGTATGGCCAGGCCAAGGACCCGGTGAACCTCGTGGGCATGGTCGCCGAGAACGTGCAGAACGGACGCTTGAAGCTCTGGTACGCCGACGAGCTCGACCGGATGCGCGAGAACGCGCTGATCCTCGATGTCCGCACACCGCGCGAGTTCGCGTCCGGACACATCGAGGGCTCCCTCAACATCCCGCACACCGAGCTGCGCGAGCGGATCGACGAGGTCCGTGAGGCGGCCCAGGGCCGGCCGGTGGCGGCACTGTGCGCGGCGGGAGTCCGCTCGAACATCGCTTACCGCATCCTGGTCGGCAACGGATTCGACGCCGCATCCCTGTCGGGCGGGATCCAGACCCTCCGCCAGTGGTGGGGCACAGAAGCCGCCGACATCCTTGTCAGAGAGAAGGTCACCGCATGATGATCACCGGCACCCCCGAAGAGCAGGCAGCTGTCCGTAAGCGCATCACCAACCGCCTCAAGCGCGCGCAGGGGCAGCTGAACGCCGTGATCGCCTCGGTCGAGGCCGGCGACACCTGCCGCGACATCGTGACGCAGCTCTCCGCCGTCACCAGCGCCCTCGACCGGGCGGGCTTCGCGATCATCTCTGCCGCAATGCGGGACTGCCTCGCCGACCCCGAGGGAGCCGCGGAGGCCGAGGGGCTGACCCAGGAGGAGCTCGAGAAGCTCTTCCTGTCGCTGGCCTGAGCCGCCACCGCTCCCCACCCCTTGTTCGGTCCGCGCGCTGCCCGGGCCGCTGATCGGCGCGCCCGCGAACGGGTTACCGCCAGAGAAGGAGATACCGATGTGCTACCAGACGACCTGCCGAAAGTGCGGCAAAGTCACGTGGGGCGGATGCGGCCAGCACGTGCAGCAGGCCCTCGCCGGCGTCCCGAAGTCCCAGCGTTGCGCGGGCCACGAGAACGAACCGTCGAAGGGTTTCTTCGCGAGCCTGTTCGGCCGCTGATCGCAGTCACGCGCAGCGCCCTCCGTCGGATCCTCTGACGAAGGGCGCTGCGCGTTGTCGGGGCGTCAGGCGAGGCCGTTCTCCTGCAGCCACTGCGACGCGATATCGGCGGGCGACATCTGATCGACCGTGCTCTGCACGTTCAGCGCCACCAGGCCCTCGGGAGTCAGGGCGGCACTGACGGCGTTGATGACGTCGGCGATCTCGTCGGCGACGTCCGCGTTCACGACCGGGACGACGTTCGAGGCGAGGAAGAGACCCTCGGGGTCCTCGAGCACGACCAGGCCCGCCGTCTGGATGCGCGGGTCGGCGGTGTAGATGTTCGCGAGGTTGATCGTTCCCGCTTCGAGGTCCTCGAACGTGGTGTCACCGGTCGCCGAGAATCCGACGTCGATGCCGTACACCTCGGCGAGGCCGGTCGGCCCGTAGGGGCGCTCGGCGAGCTCGGGCGGGCCGCCGAGCGTGAGCGGCACCGTCACATCTGCCAGATCGGCGATCGAGACCAGGCCGTATTCATCGGCAAAGGCGGAGGTCACGGTGTACGAGTCCTGGTCGGTCGCGGTGGACTGATCGAGCACGACAAGACCCTCGGGAAGGGCGTCCGGCAATGCCGCGTAGACCTGGTCAGCCGTGCGAGCGGTCGTCTCAGGGTCGAAGTACTGCAGAAGGTTGCCGGTGTACTCGGGGAAGAGCGTGACCTCGCCGCTCTCCAGCGCGGGAATGTAGGCGTCCCGCTGCCCGATGTTGAACTGACGCTCGACGTCGAAACCGGCGTTCTCGAGTGCCTGTGCGTAGATCTCGGCGATGATCTCGTTGGAGTAATACGCCTGCGAACCGACGACGATCGTGTCGGGCGCGGCGTCGCCGCTGCCGTCGGTGGGCTCATCGAGCGGGTTGCCCGACGCGCAGCCGGCCAACAGCAGCGCGGCGGCGCCGGCGAGCGCGGCGGCGCGGAGGGTGCGTGTGGTGGTCATGGTGCCTCTTTCTCTTTCTGGTGGTGCGGGCTCTGTGTGCGGGATCGGATCGGTGTGGTGGATCGGTGTGGTGGATCAGCTTGATGCGGCGAGGGACAGGTCGGCACGGCGGGAGCGGGATCGGCGTGGAACCGGGGGCGGGCGCACGCCGCGCGGCACGACGCCGCGCTGCGCGAGGGCCAGCAGCCCATCAAGAATCAGGGCGAGCGCGGCGACCAGGACCGCGCCGGCGAGGACCTGGTCGAATCGGCCCAGCGGGATGCCCTGAATGATCGGCCAGCCCAGGCCGCCGAGGTTCACGTAAGCGGCGATCGTCACGGTCGCGACGACCTGGAGGGTGGCGGTGCGAAACCCCCCCATCAGAAGCGGCAGGCCGAGGGGGACCTCGACACGCCACAGCACCTGCCAGCGGGTCATCCCGACGGCACGGGCCGCATCGATCGTCGCGCGGTCGATCGCCTGGATGCCGGTATATGCGCCCGCCAAGAGGGAAGGGATCGCCAGCAGGACGAACGTGATGATCGCCGCCTCAGGGCGGCGCGTGACGCCCAGAACCAGAACGAGAAGGATGAGGAGACCGAACGAGGGAATCGCTCGCGCCGCGCCCGAGATCGCCACTGCGATCTCCCTACCCTTCCCGGTGTGTCCGATCGCCCACCCGAGAGGGACGGCGATGAGCGTCGCGATGCCGACCGAGGCGAAGGTGTAGCCCAGCTGCTGGACGAAGAGGATCGGGAGACTGTAGGGGCCGGTCCACTGCTCTGGCGCAACGATCCAGAGCCACGCATCGATGATGAGATTCATGCGCTCGCTCCTACCGACACCGCCGGCGCGGCAGCGCGCGACTGGATGCGGCTCCGGCGAGTCCACGGCATGAGCATCCGTCCCGCGACGACGAGGACGAGGTCGATCAGGAGCGCGAGGATGACCACAGCGATGATCCCCGCGAGCACCTCAGGGATGATGCGCCGCTGCAGACCGTTCGTGAACAGGTAGCCGAGATTCGTGACGCCGACGAGGATGCCGACGGTGGCCAGCGAGATCGTGCTGACGGAGGTCACGCGAAGTCCGGCGAGGATGACGGGTCCGGCCAGCGGGAGTTCGACCCGGAAGAACCGGCCCGCCCCGGAGAAGCCCATCGCCGTCGATGCCCCGCGCACGCCCTCGTCGACCGAGTCGAGGCCATCGACGACCGAGCGCACGAGGATCGCGATCGCATAGAGGGTGAGCGCGATGATGAGGTTCGCGTCGCTGAGTGCGCTGTACCCGAACACGGTCGGGAGAAGGATCAGGAGGGCAAGCGACGGGATGGTGTACAGCATCCCCGTGACCGTGATCACCCAGCCCCGCAGCAGCCCGAAGCGCCACGCGAGGTAACCCAGCGGAATCGACAGGACGAACCCCAGCACGATCGCAATGACGCACTGACGCAGATGCTCCACCGAGAGTTGAGCGATCAGCCCGAGGTTGTCGAGGATCCAACTCACGGCGAGCTGCCCCCCGCTAGCCGAGCCACTCCGCCGTCCGCCTCGCCTCCGGGAGGCTGCACGGGCTCGTCGAGCATGCCCTGGGTCCGGCCCGTGCCATCGATCACCGCCGTGCCGGTCGCGGTCTTCTTCAGGTGCAGCGACCGTTTGCCGTGGTCGACTCCCACGAACGAGGCGACGAACTCGGATGCCGGGTTCTCGAGGATCTCGCTGGGAGAACCGACCTGCGCGATGTGCGCGCCCTTCTCGAGGATGACGACCTGGTCTCCGAGCAGGAAGGCCTCATCGATGTCGTGCGTGACGAAGACGATCGTCTTGTCGACCTCGTCCTGCAGACGCAGCAGTTCCTGCTGAAGTTCCGCGCGCACGATCGGGTCCACCGCGCCGAAGGGCTCATCCATCAGCAGGATGTTGGGGTCTGCCGCCAGCCCTCGCGCCACCCCGACACGCTGCTGTTGACCGCCCGAGAGCTGGCTGGGATAGCGCTTGGCGAAGGATCGGTCAAGCCCCACGGTGTCCATGAGCTCGAGGCCTCGTGCGCGTGCCGCAGCACGCGAGACGCCCTGCAGCACCGGCACCGTGGCGATGTTGTCGATCACGGTGTAGTGCGGCAGAAGCCCGGAGTTCTGCATGACGTACCCGATGCCACGGCGAAGCTTCACGGGGTCAGCGTCGGCGATGTCCTCGCCGTCGATCGTCACGGCACCGGCCGACGGCTCCACCATCCGGTTGATCATGCGCAACAGAGTCGTCTTGCCGCATCCTGACGAACCGACGAAGACCGTCGTCTTGTGCGCGGGCAGCGTGAGACTGAACCCGTCGACGGCCCGGGTTCCGTCGGGAAACTGTTTCGTGACGTCGTCGAAGATGATCACGGCGCACCGGGTCAGTCGATGACCGACACGTCCTTCCCGAAGGCGACGTAGCCCGAGAAGTCGGTACCCACGCGCTCGAACGCGCTCGGGTAGGGAGTCGGGTATGCCCATGCCCCGTCCGAGTGCGTGACGCCGTCCGCGACGATGTCGTAGTACTGGCACACGCCCTTCCACGGGCAGGTGTAGGGAGTGGGGCTCTCGACGAGCGCACCGTCAACGATGCTGCTCGGCGGAAAGTACCAGTTCCCCTCGATCGAGACGAGCTCATCGCGAGACGCTTCCGCGATGACGACATTGTCGATGACAGCCTTCATGGTTCTCCGTTCGTCGGGGACGGCCGATGCGGCTTCGAATCACGCTACCGGAGGCCGGGGACACTGCGGGCGGTTATGACCGACGCAGAGGCCGTCAGCGTCGGCGACTGCGCACACGGCGCATCAGATCAGCCGCGCGCCGGGCACGGGACCGTGGACGTGGAGAGCCGTATAGCCTGCAGCCGAGAGCGTCACCTGCAGTTCCAGGGCGGACTCGAGATCCTCCGACAAGAACGCGACGGTCGGACCCGACCCCGACACGAGCCCGGCCAGCGCGCCCGAACGATCGCCGAGATCGAGCACTCCGCGCAGATCGGGCCGGAGCGAGAGCGCCGCCTCCTGGAGGTCGTTGTGCAGGTGGCCCGCCAGGGCGTGCGCATCGCCGGCACGAAGGGCGTGCAGCACACCGGGAGCGACCAGCGGATCGGCGTCATCCTGGCTCCTCCCCGTACGCCCGGACAGCCGGATGGCCCCGGTGGACGGGTGGCCGCTCATCGCCGCGCCGGAGCGGAGCCGGTCGAGCTCCCGGTACACGGCAGGAGTCGACAGGCCCCCGTTCGAAAGGACGATGACCCACTCGAAACGGCCGGTGGCCAGCGCCGGACTCAGCCGGTCGCCACGCCCGAGTCCCACGGCCGTTCCGCCCATCAAAGCGAAAGGGACATCGGCGCCCAGGCGAGCGGCGAGCCGGTGCAACTCCGCAGAGCCGACCTCCGTGCCCCACAGCGCGTCACAGGCGACCAGCACGGCCGCAGCGTCCGCAGAGCCACCGCCCATTCCCCCCGCGACCGGAACGTGTTTGTCGACCGTGAGGTGAACGCCGCCGTCGAACCCCGTGTGCTGAGCGAGGATACGGGCAGCCCGCAGCGCGAGGTTTCGATCGTCGACCGGGACTGCTGACACGTCCACGGATCCGGTCACGTCGAGCCGGAAGTCGTCGGCTGCCACCGCCCAGACGTCTTCGAACAGCGAGACCGCCTGGTAGGCGGATGCGACGGCATGGTAGCCGTCGTCCAAGAGCGGACCGACTTCGAAGAAGACGTTGAGCTTTCCCGGCGCCCGCACCCGGACGCCGTCGGAGCGAAGCGGTGCGGTCACGATGCCGAGGCATCCGCCCAGATCAGACCCGACGGCGACAGGTCGATGCCGTCGGTGAGAGTGTCGATCTGCTCGATCTCCTCGGTGTCGAACGCGGGACCCTCGAGCGCGGCGAGGTTCTCGTCGAGTTGGGCCGGGCGCGAGGCGCCGATGAGGGCGGAGGTGACCACCGGGTCACGCAACACCCACTGGATCGCCATCTGGGCAAGGCTCTGGCCGCGCTGACGCGCGATCTCGTTCAGACCCGCCAGAATCGTGCGACCCCGGTCGGACACCCTGTCCGCGGGAACCGAGTTGCGGTTCTGTGCGCGATCGGCCGCGCCGCCGTGGAGATACTTGTCGGTGAGCAGGCCCTGCGCGAGAGGCGTGAAGGCGATCGCGCCGAGTCCCTCCTGACGCAGCACACCGGTCAGGCCGTCTTCGACCCAGCGGTTGAGCATCGAGTACGACGGCTGGTGGATCACGAGCGGGGTGCCGAGGCTGCGGGCCACGGCGACGGCGACGGCCGTCTGCTCCGCCGAGTACGAGGAGATCCCCACGTACAGGGCCTTGCCCTGGCGGACGAGGGTGTCCAGGGCGCCGATGGTCTCCTCGACCGGGGTGACCGGATCCATCCGGTGCGAGTAGAAGATGTCGACGTACTCGAGGCCCATCCGCTGCAGGGACTGCTCCGCGCTCGCGAGGATGTACTTGCGCGACGCGTAATCACCGTAGGGACCGGGCCACATGTCGTACCCGGCCTTGGACGAGATGATCAGCTCATCCCGGTACCGTCCGAAGTCCTCCCGCATCATCCGGCCGAAGTTCGTCTCGGCCGAGCCATAGGGCGGCCCGTAGTTGTTCGCGAGATCGAAGTGGGTGATCCCGGAGTCGAACGCGTGTCGCAGCAGCGCGCGCTGGTTGTCGAACGGGATGTTGTCGCCGAAGTTCCACCAGAGCCCGAGCGAGACCGGAGGGAGGTAGAGCCCCGAGGTGCCGACTTGCCGGTACTCTGTGGCGCCGTAGCGGCTCTCGGATGCCGAATAGGGTCGATGAAGGTCGTATCGGCTGCGCGAGAATCGCTGCTCGTCGGTCATGCTTCGAGGCTAGCGCGGCTCCGGGGAGTGTGCTCTGGCGATGCGAAGGAACTCCGCAGCCGTCAACTCCTCCCCCCGCGCCGTCGGGGCGATCCCGGCTCGCTCCAGCGCGGCGGATGCCTGGGCAGCCGACCCGCCGAGAACGCCAGCGAGCGCCTGGCGCAGCATCTTGCGCCGTTGCTGAAAGGCCGCGTCGATGATGCGGAAGGTGAGCGCGCGCTCGGTCTCCGACCCGAGCGGGTCGGTCCGCTGGAAGCCGACGAGGACGCTGTCGACGTTCGGAACCGGCCAGAACACCTGGCGCGACACAGTCCCTGCCAGTCGCCACGTGCCCCACCACGCTGCTTTCGCGCTCGGCGCTCCGTACACCTTGGACCCGGGTAGGGCCGCCAACCGCTCACCCACCTCCGCCTGCACCATCACGACACCCCGAACGATCGAACGGAACGTTTCGAGGAAGTGCAGGAGCACCGGCACGGAGACGTTGTAGGGCAGGTTGGCCACGAGCACCTCGGGCTCACCCGGAAGCTGTACCACCCGAAGCGCGTCCTCGTCGATGACCCGCAGCGCGCCCTGGGGAACCCCATGAGCGGATGCCGTGGCAGGAAGCCGCTCTGCGAGCCTGTGGTCGATTTCGACGGCCGTCACCTCGGCTCCGGTCTCGAGGATCGCCAGAGTCAGGGAGCCAAGGCCCGGGCCGACTTCCACGACGTGCTCGCCGGCCTGCACGCCGGCGAGGTGCACGATCTTGCGCACCGTGTTGGCGTCGACGACAAAGTTCTGTCCGAGCTTCTTGGTCGGGGTCACGCCGAGGTCGGCAGCCAGCGCCCGCACTTCCGCGGCGCCCAGGAGGGTGACGGGCATGCGTTCACTGTAGTTGGCCGGCGCAACGACGTCGCGAAACCCGACCGAGCGAATCCGTCACGCGACGCCATCGCGGGAGTACGGTGAGTCGCGTGACATCCTCTTCTGACGCGCTCCCCACGGGGACGTTCTCCCTCAACAGCACCTATGGCCGCCGCGCCATCGGCCTGTCCATCGCCGCTGCCGTCGGTGGATTCCTGTTCGGCTTCGACTCGTCGGTGGTCAATGGCGCCGTCGAGTCGATCCAGGCCGATTTCGCCCTGAACGACTTCGTGACCGGCTTCATCGTCGCCGTCGCCCTGCTGGGGTGCGCCGTCGGCGCGCTCACCGCGGGCAACCTCGCGGACAGATGGGGCCGCCTGAAGGTCATGTTCCTCGGCGCGGTGATGTTCTTCGTCAGCGCGATCGGTACCGGCCTCGCCTTCTCGGTGTGGGACCTCGGTCTGTGGCGCATCGTCGGCGGCATCGGCATCGGCATCGCCTCGGTGGTCGCCCCCGCCTACATCGCCGAAGTGGCACCCCGGCAGATCCGCGGCGGGCTCGCCTCCCTGCAGCAACTCGCGATCACGATCGGTATCTTCGCGGCGCTCCTGTCGGATGCTCTGCTCGAAGGCATCGCCGGCGGTGCCGACAACGTGCTCTGGCTCGGCCTGGAGGCGTGGCGCTGGATGTTCCTGGTGGCGGTGGTTCCCGCGGCGGTGTACGGCATCCTGTCGTTCACGGTGCCGGAGTCACCGCGCTACCTGATCAGCAAGGGGCGCAACGATGAGGCCCGTGCGATCTTCGCCCGCCTGGTCCCGCCCGTCGATCTCGACAAGACGATGAACGAGCTCATCACGGCGATCGAGACCGACAAGAAGAACGCCGGGGTGTCGATCCGGGGCAGGGCGCTGGGTCTGCAGCCGATCGTCTGGATCGGCATCATCCTGTCGGTGTTCCAACAGTTCGTCGGCATCAACGTGATCTTCTACTACTCGACGAGCCTGTGGAACTCGGTCGGCATGACCAACGCGCCACTGATCAGCGTCTTCACCAGCGTCACGAACGTGCTCGTCACATTGATCGCGATCTTCCTGGTCGACCGGGTCGGCCGAAAGCCCATCCTCTTGACGGGTTCCGTGCTCATGGCACTGTCACTCGGCACGATGGCACTGGCCTTCTCGTTCGCCACCGGTACCGGTAAAGACGTTCACCTCGACGGCGCGTGGGGCCCCATCGCTTTGGTCGCGGCAAACCTCTTCGTCATCGGATTCGGCGCCTCGTGGGGACCGCTGGTGTGGGTGCTTCTGGGCGAGATCTTCCCGAGCCGCATCCGCGGCAAGGCCCTCGGTGTCGCGGCCGGAGCGCAGTGGATCGCGAACTTCCTCATCACCATGACCTTCCCGGTGATGTCGACGTGGTCGCTCCCGCTGACGTACGGGATGTATGCCACGTTCGCCGCGCTGTCGTTCTTCTTCGTCTGGCTGCGCATTCCCGAGACCAAGGGCATGGAGCTCGAACAGACCGAGACGCTCTTCACCCGCCCGAAGGCCAAGGCCAAGGCCTGACCACCCCGGCCCGACGCCACACCGCGAAGCAGCCCGTTTTCGTTCAGACAGCCCGCATTGCGGGCTGGTTCGGCGGGAACGGGCTGCTTCGCGGAAGAGGCAGGACTGGTGTGCGGGGTCAGGCGCGGGGTCAGGCGCGGGCGGATGCGGCGGCGCGCGCCGCGGCGGGAAGGGCCGCCGCGATCCGCTCCAGCGCAGTATCGTCGTGCGCGGCGGTGAGGAACCACGCCTCGAACGCGGATGGGGGCAGCGACACCCCCGCCTCGAGCATCGCGTGGAAGAACGCGCGGTACCGGAAGGTCTCCTGCCGCACCGCGGTCTCGTAGTCGTCGACGCCGCCCGCAACCTCCTGGCCCCAGAAGACGCTGAAGAGGTTGCCCGCGCGCTGGATCACGTGCGCAACACCGGCCCCCGTGAGGGCGTCGGAAACCGCTGCGGACAGCTGGGCTGACGCACGGTCGAGCCTGGCATAGACCTCGGCATCCGCGCGGCGCAGCGTCTCCAGGCCCGCAGCGACCGCGACGGGGTTCCCCGAGAGCGTCCCGGCCTGATAGACGGGGCCAAGCGGCGCGAGCAGGTCCATGACGTCTGCGCGGCCAGCGACGGCAGCGACCGGAAGGCCTCCACCGACGACCTTGCCGAAGGTGAACAGGTCGGGTGTGTAGCGCTCCCCCGCGGCATCCTGCAGACCCCAGAATCCCGCTGGTCCCACGCGAAAGCCCGTGAGGACCTCGTCGACGATCAGCAACGCGCCCTGCTCACGGCAGGTCTGCGCGAGCAGGGCGTTGAACCCCGGATGCGGAGAAACGACACCCATGTTCGCCGCAGCAGCCTCGGTGATGACAGCCGCGATCTGCCCCGGGTGCTGCGCGAACACCTCGGCCAGCGCGCCCGGATCGTTGTAGGGAATCACCACGGTGTGCGCGGCGATCGAGGCAGGAACACCCGCGGACCCGGGCAGCGCGAGAGTCGCCAGCCCCGAACCTGCCTGCGCGAGAAGCCCGTCGGAGTGACCATGGTAGTGACCCGAGAACTTCACGACGAGGTCACGCCCGGTGTACCCGCGTGCCAGGCGAACCGCCGTCATCGTCGCCTCGGTCCCGGTCGAGACCAGCCGCACACGCTCCACCGCCCCCACGCGGGCTGCGATCAGCTCCGCGAGGTCGGTTTCTGCGGGGGTGCTGGCACCGAACGAGAGTCCTCGGGCTGCCGCTGCCTGCACGGCCTCGACGACGGCCGGGTGAGCATGGCCGAGAATGGCAGGCCCCCAGCTGGCGACGAGATCCACGTACTCGCGACCGTCGGCATCCGTGACCATCGGGCCGCGCGCGCTGACGAAGAACCGCGGGGTTCCCCCGACGGACCCGAAGGCGCGTACCGGGGAGTTCACGCCGCCGGGCATGGCGTGACGGGCACGGGCGAACAGCGCCTCGTTGTTCGAGGACATCGCGGTCTCGCTCATGCCTGAACCTCCGTTCCGAGAGCGCGTGCGCCCTCTCGCAGACGTGCGGCGATCTCGAGGGCCCAGTAGGTGAGGATCGCGGCGGCTCCCGCGCGACGGATGCCGAGCACCGACTCCATGATCGCGCGGTCCCGATCGATCGCTCCGGCGGCGGCAGCGGCCTCGATCATGGCGTACTCCCCCGAGACCTGGTAGGCCCAGACGGGGACCGGCGAGCGCTGCGCGACCGCGGCGAGGACGTCGAGATAGGGACCCGCGGGTTTGACCATGACGATGTCTGCGCCCTCTCGGATGTCGAGGTCCGCTTCCAGGACGCCCTCGCGGGCGTTCGCGGGATCGAGCTGATACGTCGTCCGGTCGCCGACGAGCGTCGACTCGACCGCGTCGCGGAAAGGCCCGTAGAAGGCGGATGCGTACTTCGCCGAGTAGGCCAGAAGAACGACGTCCGTGCGACCTGCAGCATCCAGTGCGCCGCGGACGGCAGCGACCTGGCCGTCCATCATGCCCGACAGTCCGAGGATCTGGGCGCCCGCATCGGCCTGCGCGATGGCCATCGCCGCGTACCGTTCGAGCGTCGCGTCATTGTCGACAGCGCCCCGGCCGTCGAGCACGCCGCAGTGCCCGTGGTCGGTGAACTCGTCCAGGCATAGGTCGGCCTGGACGGTGAGCCGTCCGGCTGACGCGTCGGCGGCGACCCGGATCGCACGGTTGAGGATGCCGTCGGGTCTTGTTGCACCGGATCCGACGGCATCCCGGTGCAGCGGGACGCCGAACAGCATGATGCCGCCGATCCCGGCATCCGCGGCGGCCTGCACCACGGCGGGGAGCGTCGCAAGCGTCTCCTGCCGCACCCCGGGTATCGACGCGATCTGCTGGGGCTCGTCGCGCTCGGTCACGAAGACCGGAAGCACGAGAGCGGATGCGGACAGCGTGTGCTCCGCGACGAGCCGGCGCATCGCGGGACTCTGCCGCAGTCGGCGCGGGCGGTGGGTGGGGAACGTGCTCATGAAGGCAACTCCGTGGTCGGTTCGACGGCAGGGATCACGTCGGCGGAAGGGCATGGATGAGGGACTCGATGCTCTGATCGGGGGCGGTCACGGTGACCGGCAGTCCACGACGCTCGGCATCCCGCGTTGTTCCGGGGCCGAGTGAGGCAAGCACGGTACCCGCGGGGAGCGCGCCGACCTGCTCGGCGAGTTCGCGGGCGACGCTCGTGGAGGTCACAAGGACCGTGTCGATGTCGCCCACGCGCACCGCATGCAGCACGTCAGGGGCCAGGTCGACACCGACGGTGCGGTAGGCGATGCACACCTCGAGGTCGTATCCGCGCACCTCGAGTTCGTCGCTGACGACGGCCATCGCAAGATCCGAGCGCAGCACGAGACAGCGGCCCACCCGGTCGGGATCGTGGAGCGCGCACCACTGGCGGATCATCGTCGAGGCCGACGAGCGCCCCGCCGGCACGAAGTCCACGTCGTATCCGGCCTCGGTTACGGCGCGCGCCGTCGCCCGGCCGACCGCAGCGATATGCGTTCCGGCGGGCACCTTCACGCCGGCGGCGACGAGTTGTTCGACGCTGGCCGCGCTCGTGAGGAACACCCAGTCGTAGGCGCCGTCCGCGAGAGCGGCGAAGACCCGGTCTCGCGCCGCCACGTCCCGCGGCTCGCGGGTCTGGATCAGCGGCGCGATCACGGGCGCAGCTCCCCGTTCACGCAGCAGGCGGGCCACGCGCTCACCCCATGCCCCACCGCGAGGAACGAGCACGCGCCGCCCCGCCAATGGCCCGGGGGCGGTGTCTGTGCTCACGACGGCATCCCGCCCTCCGTCGGCGTGTGGGCGTCTCCCGCGGACTCGGGATCGGTGATCGCGCGATTCTCGGCATCCAGATCGTCGACACCGCGCGCGCGCAACTCGGCGACCACGCGTGCGGCGATGCCCTTGCGGCCCGCCGGCTCGGAAACGAGCGCCACCGGCACCGTCTGCTCGACACGGATGCTACGCCCCCCGTCGCTCCGGTACACCTGTGCGATCAGGGCAAGCGTGTCACCGTCTTCCCGAGCGGAGATGCCGACGGGCGCCGCGCACCCGGCCTCGAGTTCGGCGAGGACTGCTCGTTCGACCAGCGCGGTCAGTTCTGCGCGCGGGTCGTTCAGGGAGCGCAGCTGAGCGCCGAGATCCGTGCCGACATCGGCCGTGCGCATCTCCACGGCAAGGGCTCCCTGGCCGGCCGAGGTCGGCCACTGGTCGAGGTCGAAGGCCTCACGGATCTCGGCGTCCCGGGAGATCCGCCGAAGACCGGCCTCGGCCAGCACGATCGCGTCGTACTCGCCCTCCGCGACCTTGCGCAGCCGCGTATCGACGTTCCCGCGTATGTCGGCCACGACGAGGTCGGGACGTCGGCTGAGGACCTGCGCGGCGCGGCGGGGCGAACCCGTTCCCACGCGCGCTCCCGGTGCGAGCGCGTCGAGCCCGACCGCTTCCCGCGTGCACAGCGCGTCGCGAGCGCTCTCTCGCCCCGGAACGGCGATCAGGGTGATCGCGGGGTAGGGCGCGTTCGGCAGGTCCTTGAGCGAATGGACGACGATGTCGCACTCCCCCGCCAGCAGCGCCTCGCGCAGCGCGGTGGCGAACACACCGGTGCCACCGAGCGAGACCAGGGACCCGGTCGCCGTGTCACCGTGGGTCGTGACGGGCACGAGCTCGACGGGCGTCCCCGTGGCGGCGGTCAGCATGCGCGCCACCGTGCCGGACTGGGTCATCGCGAGGGTGCTGCCGCGGGTTCCCAACCGTACCGACGCCGTCACGGCTGCAGCCCCGCGAGCGCAGGCCGGAAGCCGAGGCGGGCATTCTCGCAGCATCCGGGGCGGCACACGTCGAACCAGGGGCCGAGGGAGGTCGCGCGCACGCGCTCGAAGGCCGGTGTCCCCTCGAGGCGCTCGC
Organism: Microbacterium sp. bgisy207; assembly: GCF_965345035.1. Taxonomy (GTDB): domain Bacteria; phylum Actinomycetota; class Actinomycetes; order Actinomycetales; family Microbacteriaceae; genus Microbacterium. Next base: position 12,946 of record NZ_CBDRMG010000016.1, on the reverse strand, counting down.
GGACCAGATCGACCAGTCCGGCGACGTAGATCGGCGAGATCCCCGGCGTCGCCGTGCGGACGGGGACGAGCCCGACCTCGCGCGCAGTCTCGACCGCTTCGGTGTCGAGATCCCACATGACCTCCATGTGGTCGCTCAAGAACCCGAGGGGCACGATGAGCACGGCCCGTCGGCCCTTCGCGGGCAGCTCGCGGATCGCATCGTTGACGTCGGGTTCGAGCCACGGCACCGAGGGCGGTCCCGACCGGCTCTGATAGACCAGCTGCCACGAACTGTCGATGCCGAGTCGGCGCACGATCTCCTCGGCGACGGCGGTGTGCTGCGCGGCGTACGCGCCGCCCTCTCCGAAGTCACGGTCCCGGGGGCCGGAGCGGTCGGCGTCGGCGACGGGGATGGAGTGGGTGGAGAACAGAATCTCGATGTCGGAGGCGTCCTCTATCCCCTGTGCGCGCAGGTGGCCGAGTCCGTCGCGGATCCCGTCGACGAAGGAATCCACGAACCCGGGGTGATCGAAGAACTGGCCGACCTTGTCGATCTGGAGCTGCTCACCCAGCCCCGTCGCCTCGAGGGCATCCGCGAGATCCTCGCGGTACTGGCGGCACGATGAATACGAGCTGTACGCGCTGGTCGCCAGCGCGAGAACGCGGCGATGTCCGTCGGCGTGCAACTGCTGCACCGCATCGGCCACGTACGGCATCCAGTTGCGGTTGCCCCAGTACACCGGCAGATCGATGTCGCGGCGCGCGAGTTCGGCCTCCAGAGCCGCCACGAGCGCCCGGTTCTGCGCGTTGATCGGTGAGACACCACCGAAGTGGCGGTAGTGGTGGGCGACCTCTTCGAGGCGCTCGTCAGGGATGCCGCGACCGGCGGTCACGTTGCGCAGGAACGGGATGACATCCTCCTGGCCTTCGGGTCCGCCGAACCCGAGCAACAGCAGCGCGTCGTACGCGACAGGCTCCTCGACGTGGGCGGGACCGCTCGCCGCGGCCGGCGTCGCGCCGCACACCGACGCGCCGGGCGCACAATAGGCTCCGGTCGCGCGGGGCGGCTTGGGTCGGAACGTGCTCTCCGTCACGACAGCACCTCGACGAGCTCCTCGATCTCGACCCGACGCCCGGTGTAGAAGGGCACCTCCTCACGGACGTGCCGGCGCGCATCCGTCGCACGCAGGTCCCGCATCATGTCCACCAGGCTGATCAGGTTGTCACTCTCGAGAGGCAGCAGCCACTCGTAGTCGCTGAGCGCGAAGGTCGACACGGTGTTGGCGACGACATCCTGGAAGGCACTGCCCTTGCGACCGTGCTCAGCGAGCATCGCCGAACGCTCTTGCTCGGGCAGGAGGTACCACTCGTAGCTGCGGACGAACGGGTACAGGCAGAGCCAGGCCCGCGGGCTCTCGCCGCGCAGATATCCGGGGATGTGGCGCTTGTTGAACTCGGCCTCGCGGTGTACGCCCATCGCACTCCACACCGGTGTGGCATCCCACAGCGGTTCGGTACGTCGCAGCTGTCGCAGACCCGCCTGAAGAGCCGCCGGATCTTCGCCGTGCAGCCACACCATGAGGTCAGCATCGCCCCGCATGCCGGTGACGTCGTAGAGACCGCGCAGCGTCACGCCCGTCGCGGGGAGGGCATCCACGGCTGCCGCGAGCTCGGAGACGTCGCGGCGCTGCAGGCGAGGAACGGCGAGCACGGCGAACAGCGTGTAGCTGGGTCGGGGATCGGAAGCGGTCACGGATGCTCCTATCGAATCGGTCGTGGGTTCGAAGATGTCGGGGGATGGACCAGGAGGTCCGCGGCCAGGGCCTGGGCGTGCGGAATGACCGCGGCAAGCCCCGTCCCGGCCACGGCGGCGCCGGCGAGGTGGATGCCCGGAGGCGGGGGCGGCGCGGCACCTGACGAGACCGACGCGGACTGAGCATCCCAGCGGCAGACCCGGAGCTCTCGGATCGCCGATGGCCGCACGGCGACGCCAGTGATCCGCGTCACCGCTTCGCTGATGCTCTCCGCGTCGAACCGGGCCGTCTCGGCATCCCGGGCTGACAGCCTCACCACGTGCTCATGAGGAGTCAGCTCGTCTCGCAGCCACTCCCACTTGGCACTCGCGTGGGTGAGGGCCTTGACCTGCCCCGCAACGGTCTCGGCCACCAGCGCACCGGTGCCGATCGGGTGCCCGTCGAGGGCGGGCGCGTGAATCCGGGCGATCGCGAGGAGAACGGGGGAGCCCGCCGCACCGTCCGGACGACCCAGGAGCCGGTCGATCTCGGCGCGGCCGGTGGCCAGCACGAGCGATCGCGCGCGCACGCCTCCGCGGTTCGTACGCACGTCGACCCCGTCGGGGCCACTGTCGAGGTGCGTCACGCGGGTGTCCGTTCGGATGGCCACTCCCGCAGCCTCCGCGCGGGCGGCGAGCGCGTCGGCAAGGCGCCACAGTCCCCCACGGATGCCGGCGACCGCGCTTCCCGGACGCTCGCCGGTGGTCGTGAGATCGGACACCGCCGCTGTCAGGGAGCCGGTCTGCTGCACCCTCGCCCACAGCTGCGGGTGGACGCGTGAGAGCCGCAGGCGCGAGGCGGGCGCGGAATAGACACCGCGACAGACGGTGTCGACGATCGTGGTCGCGAGCGCCTCGCCCAGGCGCGACGCGACGAGCTCGTGCAGGGACGGCTCGGATGCGGGCAGCGGCTGCAGCCTCTCGCGGACCGGATCGACGAGCGCCACGACATCGTCGGATTCCGGGTCCGCGGGGATCCCGAGGATGCTGTGCCGCGGCAGCGGGGCCCGGCGCACCCCGGCGCCGGAGTCGTCGGGGACGACAAGCCACGCCCCCGCCGGGTCCGGGGCAACGATCTCCACGGGCAGAGACCAGCGTTCGATCAGGCGCGCAACGACGTCCGCGCGGGTTGCGAAGGACTCCGCGCCACCGTCGACGAGCAGCCCGTCGCCGACCGAGACGGGCGCCAGCATTCCGCCGACGCGCTCTCCCGCCTCGAGCAGGACCGTGCGAAGCCCCGCGGCACCGGCTTCCACGGCCAACACGAGACCGGCGATGCCGCCGCCGACAATGCACACGTCGGGATCGGACGACGAGTGTGTCCCCACGCTGCTCACGCGGCATCCGGTCGCTCATGGACGCGGCGCACAAGCCGGGTCAGGACATCCGGATCCGTCTCGGGCGGTACGCCGTGGCCGAGGTTGACGATGTGCGCACGGGCAGCCCGGCCCTCGGCCAGGATCCGGTCCAGCGCCGCGTCCAGGACGTGTGGTGGTGCGAACAGCAGGGCAGGATCGAGGTTCCCCTGCACCGTGACAGCGGTGGCAAGTCGCGCAACGGCCTCGTCCAGGCTGACACGGTGGTCGATCCCGACGACGTCGAGATCGAGCGTCGCGATATCGGCGAGCAGGTCGCCCGTGCCGACACCGAAGTGCGCCAGCGGGACGTGGGACATACCCGCCCCGGTCGGGAGCCGGAGGGCGCGGACGTACTCGAGAGCGGCGCGCGAGGCCGGCAACGCGGCCGATCGGTAGACCGCGGGCGCCAGCGACCCCGCCCACGAGTCGAACAACTGGACGCTGCTGGCACCGGCCGCCACCTGGACCTGGAGGAACACGCCGCTGACTGCTGCGAGCCAGCCAGTGAGGGCCTCCCAGGCGGCGGGGTCCTCGTGGATAAGGCGGCGGGCTCGGAGGTGATCCTTGGAGGGGCCGCCTTCGACGAGGTACGCGGCGAGGGTGAACGGGGCGCCGGCGAACCCGATGAGGGGAATCGGCTCGCCACGAGTCGCGCTCTCGTCGGCCAACAGCAGAGTGGTTCGGGTCACGGCGTCAGCGATCGGCTCAGCCCGCTCGCGGACGAGTTCTGGATCGATCGCCGTGACGCGCGCGACATCTCTGGCGGTGCGCACCGGCTCCGCGAACACGGGTCCGCGGCCCGCCTCGATCTGGACATCGAGCCCTGCGAGCACGAGCGGCACGACGATGTCGCTGAAGAAGATCGCGGCATCCACCCCGTGCCGCCGCACCGGCTGCAGCGTGATCTCGCTGACCAGGGCCGGATCGCGGCACGCGTCGAGCATCGACTGCGTCGCACGAAGCGCCCGGTACTCCGGCAGCGAGCGGCCGGCCTGACGCATAAACCACACCGGGGTGAGGTCGGGTCGCTCGCCGAGGCTCGCGCGGATGAGACGAGAGTCGCGGGTCGCATGCGCAACGAGCGGATGCTGATCAGTCAGTTGCATGGATCCTTCACCGGCCGGAGTTAATCGATATACTAACTCCTCGTCACGACCGACGAGACGCACGGGAAGAGGAGAGCGAGTGCTGGTCTGCCTTTCGGCGAATCATCGGGCAACACCGTTCGACGCGCTCGAGCGTCTCGCATCCGTCGGCGACGAACTGCGCGCGGGCGTTCCCCTGGCCCACGACGCGATCGGCGGCGCGGTCGTGCTCGCAACCTGCAACCGATTCGAGGCGTACCTCGACGTCGACCTGGACGATGAGCCGTCGCCCGAGTCCGCGGTCGACGCGGCACTGACCGAGATCTCCCGCGCGTCGGGGATCGGCTTTCGCCAATTGCACGAGTCGATCGACATCACCGTGGGCAACCGCGTCGCCCACCACCTCTTCGCCGTCGCCTCGGGCCTGGAGTCGGTTGTCGTGGGCGAAGACGAGATCGCGGGGCAAGTGCGTCGCGCCTACGATGACGCCCGATCGGCGGGGATGACGACCCGATCGCTCGAGCACCTGTTCGACCGCGCCAGCGAGACATCACGAGCGGTCAAGAACTCCACCCGGCTGGGCGAGTCCGGCCGTTCGCTGGTGCGCCTCGCCCTCGAGCTCGCGTCCTCACGCATCGTGGATTGGACCGGCGTCCGGGTCCTGTTGGTCGGCACGGGGCGCTATGCCGCCGCAGCGCTCGCGGCGCTACGGGCGCGCGGCGCCGGCGACATCCGCGTCCTGTCGGGATCCGGTCGGGCCGCGAGTTTCGCCGCCCGGCATGGGCTGGTCGCCGTCGACCCCGACACACCCGCGGCCGAGCTCGCACGGGCAGAGGTCATCGTCACGTGCACGACGCGGGAGGCTCTCGACGCGCAGAAGCTGGCGGCGGCACGGAAGCAGACGGCAACGCCGAACTCACACGTCCTGATCATCGATCTCGGGATGCCCCGCAACGTCGCGCCCGATGTGCAGCAGCTTCCCGGTGTGGAACTCCTGGATCTGGACACGATCCGGATCCACGCCCCGATCGACGAGATCGCGTCGCTCGCGGATGCCCGCGCGATCGTCAGCGCTGCCGCAGCCCGACACGCGAGCGTGCGCCGCGTGCATGATGTCGCACCCGCGGTCCTCGCGGCACGAGGGTGGGTTCAGCGCCTGCTGGATGCCGAAATCTCCCGACTCCCCGCCCGCGACAGTGCACCGCCGCAGGATACCGAGCGGGCTCTGCGTCACTTCGCGGGCGTGGTCATGCATCACCTGGTCGCGCGCGGCCATACACTAGCCGCGTCCGGCGAGGGCGACCGGTGGGTCCAGGCGATCGCCACCGTCTTCCCCGATCCCGCCCGCGACCTTCAGGCCGCGCCCACTGCAGACTGCGCCTGACCCCCGGGAGGGACCATGCCTCGGCACCGCGACGACGCCTCCCCGCCCGTCGCGCGCCTGCGCCCCACCCTCAAGGACGTCGCCGCAGCAGCGGGGGTGTCGACGGCAGCCGTCAGCCAGGCACTCAACGATCGCGGCGCGCTGCGGCCCGAGACGCGTCGACGGATCCTCGAGGTCGCGGCGACGCTCGGCTACACCCCGGATCGCTATGCGGCAGCCCTGCGCCGGGGGCGCACGATGTCGATCGGGTATGTCGCCAGCGCACCGCCCGCGTCCGAGCGCGAGGCAGCGCAGGCCCAGTACGCCATGCGTCAGCTCACAGCCCTGTGCGAAGCGGCAGCCGCGCACGGGTTCACCGTGACGGTTCTTCCCACCTCACATCCGGAACTGCTGCGCAGCGCGCGGGTGGATGCCGTGTACGCTCCCGACGCGCGCGAGAGCGACGCCGTCATGAGCCTCGCCGCTGCCGCGCACATCCCCCTCATCACGAACGACCTGCCTCTGCCCCGCAGCGTCGGACTGTGGATTCGGACCGGATACGAGGAGGCGACTCGCGCCGCCCTCGACCTGCTGGCCGCGGGAGGCGCGGCGCGCGTCGGGCTGCTGACCGAAGGTCCCGGCGTGCGACGACGAGAGATCGGCGAGGCCGTCTATCGGACGTGGTGCGCCCAGCGGCGTCAGGACACCGCCATCGTGTACCTGGAGCCCGATCGCCGCGAGCTTGCCGGGAGCGTGCGCGAGCTGCTGCGCCAGGGAGCGGATGCCGTGTTCTCCTACGCGCAGGAGGGTCCGACGCTGTTCGTCGAGCTGTCCGAACTCGGGATCGTCTTGCCCCGCGATCTGCAGCTTGTCGCGCTCTGTCTGCACGACTGCGACATCAACGCCCGGCTGGGTGTCACACACGTGTGTGTGCATCCCGAGGCCGCGCCCCGCCTGCTGCTGCCGCAGTTGGTCACCACGATCGAGAGCAACGCGGTGGACGACGAGGAGGGCACAGCACCCCCGGTCGTGCTGCCCTGGAGCATCGTCGGCGGCTCGACGACGCTTGCCACCCCCGCGGCGCTGCCCTACGCGAAGGCGCCGTAGACCTCGCGAGTGTTGGCTGCGATCTGGGCGCTGAGATCCGCCACGGGGATCCCCAGGTGTGCGGCCATGAACCGCACCGTGATCGGTACGAGGTAGGGAGCGTTGGGGCGCCCACGGTGGGGAACCGGCGTGAGGAAGGGCGCATCCGTCTCGACGAGGATCCGATCCCGCGGCGTCACCGCGAGCGCGTCGCGAAGGTTCTGCGCGTTCTTGAAGGTGATGTTGCCCGCGAACGAGAGGTAGTACCCGAGGTCGGCGGCCGTGCGGGCCATGTCGGCGTCGCCCGAGAAGCAGTGGAACACGGTCCTGTCGGGCGCACCTTCACGATCGAGCACGCTGAACACCTCGTCGTGGGCGTCGCGGTCGTGGATCTGCATCGCGACACCGTGCTTCTTGGCCAGGGCGATGTGCGCCTCGAAGGAGCGGTATTGCGCGGGCAGGCCCTCGGCATCCGTGCGGAAGAAGTCGAGCCCCGTCTCGCCGATTGCGCGCACCCGCGGGTGGGCGGCGAGTTCGTCGATCACTGCGATGGCCTCATCGAGACGCCCTGCCTCCGCGTAGGCGGGGGCTTCGTTCGGATGGATGGCCACGGCGGCGAGCACCCGGGGGTCGTGCTCGGCGGCCCACACCGCCCAGCGCGAGGACTCCACGTCACCGGATGCCTGCACGACGCCGGCGATGCCGACAGCTTCCGCGCGGGCGAGCTGTTCGTCGAGGGAGAGCGGATCATCGCCGTCCACGATCTCGAGATGGCAGTGGTTGTCGTACACTGCCACGTCCAGCCGTTCGGGCGGGTCAGGATAGGTCAGATCCCGCCGGCCGGAGGCCGACCGTTCCCGCACGTAGGCGCTCGGGTCTTCTGTCATGTCGTTTCGTCTCCTCGCTGCGCTCGTCGCTCAACGAACGACCCTCGCCCCGGTCGTTGAGCGAGCGAAGCGAGTCGAAACGCCTCGATCGTCGCTCACGCCGGCTGCTCGACGCGGGGGAACAGAGGGGCCAGGCCGTTGACGGACGTTCCGGGACGCAGCCGACCCCAGGTTCCTGCCTCGCGCAGCGGCTGGTCCTGCAGACGGCCCAGGGTCTCGGCCGCGCCGAGGGCGATCCACAGCTTCTCGGTCGAGATCGGCATCACCGGCGAGAGCAGCTGCGCGAGAGCGCGCAGTCCCTCCGCAGCGGTGTAGAGCACCGTCCCGAGCCGTTCACGCTTCGCATCGTCCTTCGCAAGTGTCCAGGGCTCGTTCTCGGTGATGTAGCCGTTGAGCTCGTCGACGATGGTCCAGATCGCCGTGATCGCCTCGTCGATACGGAAGCGCTCGATCGCGGCGTCCGCGTTCGCCGCAGCATCCGCAACGGTCCGCTGGATGCCGAGATCCGCATCCGTGTACTCCGCCGGCGGCGGGACGATGCCCTCGAAATACCGCTCGATCATCGCGACCGTGCGCGAGGCCAGATTGCCGAATCCGTTCGCGAGTTCGGCCTGGTAGCGAGCGGAGAGGTCCTCCCACGAGAACGACCCGTCCTGGCCGAACGCGATCGCCGACAGGAAGTAGAAGCGGTACGCGTCGGAGCCGAAGACATCGGTGATCTCGGTCGGCGCGATGCCGGTGAGCTTGGACTTCGACATCTTCTCGCCGCCCACCAGCAGCCAGCCGTGGGCGAAGACGCCGCGCGGCACCTCGACGCCGGCAGCCATGAGCATCGCGGGCCAGATCACCGCGTGGAAGCGGAGGATGTCTTTCCCCACGACGTGATAGGCCGGCCAGCGGCGCGCGAACTGCTCGGGATCGGATCCGTAGCCGACCGCTGTCGCGTAGTTCAGGAGCGCGTCGACCCACACATAGATGACGTGCGAGGGATCCCACGGCACCTTGATGCCCCAGTCGAACGTCGACCGCGAGATCGACAGGTCCTTCAGTCCGCTGCGCACGAACGAGGCGACCTCGTTGCGCGCCGACTCGGGCCGCACGAAGTCGGGGACGCTCTTGTAGAGCTCGAGCAGACGGTCCTGGAACTCGCTGAGCTTGAAGAAATAGTTCTTCTCCTGCAACAGCTCCAGTGGCTTCGAGTGGATCGCGCAGACCTTGAGGCCCTCGAACGCCCCGGTGCCGTCCATGATCTCGGCCTCGGTCTTGAACTCCTCGCACCCGACGCAGTACAGCGCCTCGAACTCGCCCGCGTAGATGTAGCCGTTGTCGTAGATCGCCTGCACGAACTGCGTCACGCGCTCCTCGTGGCGGGCCTGCGTCGTGCGGATGAAGTCGTCGTTGGCGACATCCAGGGTCCGAAGCAGCGGGAACCACGACTCGCCGACAAGCCGGTCGACCCACTCCTGCGGGGTCGCACCGTTGGCTGCTGCCGCGCGCAGCATCTTCTGTCCGTGCTCGTCGGTGCCCGTCAGCATCCAGGTGTCGTCACCGGACTGCCGGTGCCAACGCGCGAGCGTGTCGACGGCGACCGTCGTGTACCCGTGGCCGATGTGCGGAACATCGCTCGGGTAGTAGATCGGCGTCGTGATGTAGAAGGAACTGCCGGAACTCACCCGAGAAGTCTAGTTCGGGCAGACCTCACCTCGCGGCGTGTGACAAGGACCGCGGGAGCGTCACCCGCGACCGGCGGATCGTTCCAGACTCGCGTTGTACAGCTCGCGTGACGAGTACCCGGATGCCGTCGCGACGTCAGCACACGCATCCTTGAGCCACTTGCCCTGGGCAAGCAGGTCCGAGACGTAGTCAACCGCATCCTCGAACGCCATCTGGGCGCTACCGGCTCCCCCGACGACGATGACGATCTCCCCCCTCACACCCTCGGCTGCCCATGCCGCAAGGTCGGTGAGGGTTCCTCGGCGCACCTCCTCGTGGAGCTTGGTGAGCTCCCGACACACGACTGCCCGACGCTCGGCGCCGAACGCCTGCGCCATGTCGGACAGCGAGACGGCCAGACGCCCGGGCGCATCGAAGAACACCATCGTGCGCTGCTCGCTCGCAAGCGACTCGAGGAGGCGGCGCCGGTCACCTGACTTTCGCGGCAGGAACCCCTCGAACGTGAAGCGATCCGTCGGCAGCCCGGAGACGGCGAGCGCCGCCAGCACCGCGCTCGGCCCCGGGAGGACCGTCACCGTGACACCGGCTTCGCTCGCAGCAGCCACCACACCGAAGCCGGGGTCGCTGATCGTCGGCATCCCGGCATCCGACAACAGCAGCACGTCGTCGTCCCGGGCCAGCTCGACCAGTTCGGCCGCGCGCGTCTTCTCATTGTGGTCGTGCAGCGCGATCAGACGCGGACGGTTCTGGATCGCCAGCGCCGCGAACAACCGCTGTGTCGTGCGAGTGTCCTCGGCGGCGACGATCGTCGCGGCCTCCAGCGCCTCCACAAGACGCCGAGACGCGTCGCCGAGATTCCCGATCGGCGTGGCGGCAAGGATGATCACCGCCCCAGCCTAGGCCGGGAAATCCGCGACGACGCGTCTCGCGGGAGAACGGACTCAGCTGTTTCCGGAGCGCCGCTTGTTGTAGACGTCGAAGGCGACAGCCAACAGCAGCACGAGCCCCTTGACCGCCTGCTGCCATTCGATCCCGATACCCATGATCGACATGCCGTTGTTGAGGACGCCGATGATGAGGCCACCGATGATGGCGCCACCGATCGTTCCGACGCCGCCCTGGACGGCGGCGCCGCCGATGAAGGCCGCCGAGATCGCTTCGAGTTCGAACCCGTCACCGGCCTTGGGACCGGCCAGGTTCAGGCGCGCGGTGAAGATGAGGCCGGCGAGGGCTGCGAGGAAGCCCATGTTCACGAACAGCAGGAAGTCCACGCGCCGGGTCTTGATCCCCGACAGCTCCGCGGCGTGACGGTTGCCGCCGATGGCGTACACGTGGCGACCGAAGACCGACCGGTTCATGATCGTGCCGTAGAAGAGCACGAGCACCGCCAGGATGATGAGCGTCACCGGGATGCCCTTGTACGAGGCCAGCGAGAACATGAAGAAGACGATCGCCGCCGACACCAGCAGCAGCTTGACGACGAACCAGACGATCGGGTCGACGTCCTGGCCGTACTTGAGCCGGGCAGCCCGCGAGCGCACCTGGTTCAAGACGAGGAGCACGATCGCGGCGGCTCCCACGAGCAGCGTGAACAGGTCGGGCGTGCCCTCGCCGAAGACGCCGGTGACGAAGCCGTTGCCGAGTGCGCGGTATTCCTCGGGGAAGGAGCCGATGTTGGCGTTGCCGAGCACGACCAGCGCCAGTCCACGGAAGATGAGCATGCCCGCGAGCGTCACGATGAAGGCGGGGATGCCGACGAAGGCGACCCAGAATCCTTGCCAGGCTCCCACGAGCGCACCGATCATCAGCGACAACGTGATGGCAAGCCACCACGGCAGACCCCACTGGACGGCGAAGACGCCCGAGACCGCACCGATGAATGCCGCCACCGAGCCCACCGACAGGTCGATGTGGCCGGCGATGATGACCATCACCATGCCGATCGCGAGGACGAGGATGTACCCGTTCTGGACGATCAGGTTGGAGATGTTCTGCGGGCGCAACAGGATGCCATCCGTGGTGATGGTGAAGAAGACCACCACCGCGATCAGAGCGATGAAGATACCGTTCTTGCCCAGGTCAGCGAGGATGTTGCTGAACCAGCGGGTGAATCTGTTGTCGGGCGGGTTGATGAGCGCGCCCGCGGCCGTGGACTCGGTGTTCGGGGTGTCGTTGGACATGGTGTGTTCTCCTGCGGGGCCCGTCAGCGGGCCTTCTCCATGGTCATGAGTTTGAGGACCGACTCCGGCGTGGCCTCCTCGACGGGAAGCTCTCCCGTGATGCGTCCCTCCGAGATCGCGTAGACACGATCGGAGATGCCGAGCAGCTCGGGAAGTTCGGACGAGATGACGATGATCCCCTTGCCCGCTGCGGCGAGCTTGTTGATGATCGTGTAGATCTCGTACTTCGCGCCGACGTCGATACCCCGGGTCGGTTCGTCGAGGATCAGCACGTCGGGGTCGGAGTAGATCCACTTCGACAGCACGACCTTCTGCTGATTGCCACCGGAGAGCTTGCCCGTCTTGACGAGAACGTTCGGGGCCTTGATGTTGAGGTCGCGCCGATACTCGTTGGCCACGGCGTACTCTTTGTTGTCGTTGACCAGCCCGAGACGCTCGAGCTTGTTCAGCGATGCCATCGAGATGTTGCGCTTGATGTCCTCGATGAGGTTGAGGCCATAGGTCTTACGATCCTCGGTTGCGTATGCCAGCCCGTTCTCGATGGCTTCGGCGACGGTTCGGGTCTTGATCTCGCGGCCCCGCATGAAGACTTTGCCGCTGATCTTGCTCCCATAGCTGTGGCCGAACAGGCTCATTGCGAACTCGGTGCGTCCGGCGCCCATGAGGCCCGCGATTCCGACGATCTCGCCGGCGCGGACGGTCAGCGAGACGTTGTCCACGACGACCCGCGAGGGGTCCTGCGGGTGATGGGCCGTCCAGTTCTCGACGCGCAGCAACTCCTCGCCGATCTGCGGGTCATGGTCGGGATAGCGATGCTCGAGATCGCGGCCGACCATGTCCTTGATGATGCGGTCCTCGGTGACGTCGTCGCGGGCGATGGTTTCGATGGTCTTCCCGTCACGGATGACGGTCACGGTGTCGGAGATCTTCTTGATCTCGTTGAGCTTGTGACTGATGATGATCGACGTGATCCCCTGCTCCTTGAGCTGGAGGATCAGGTCGAGCAGATGGTCCGAGTCCTCGTCGTTGAGGGCGGCGGTGGGCTCGTCGAGGATCAGGAGCTTCACCTCTTTCGAGAGCGCCTTCGCGATCTCGACGAGTTGCTGTTTGCCGACACCGATCTGCTTGATGGGGGTGCGGGGATTGTCGCGCAGACCGACCCGAGCCAGCAGCTCGGCGGCCTGGAAGTTCGTGCGGTTCCAGTCGATCAGGCCGAGGGCGCCGCGCTGCTCGTTGTTGAGGAAGATGTTCTCCGCGATCGACAGATGCGGGCTCAGGGCGAGTTCCTGGTGGATGATGACGATGCCCTTGGCTTCGCTGTCGCCGAGGCTTCGGAACGCGACCTCCTCGCCCTCGAAGACGATCGTGCCGTCGTACGAGCCATGCGGGTAGACGCCCGAGAGCACCTTCATCAGGGTGGACTTGCCGGCACCGTTTTCCCCGCAGATCGCGTGGATCTCACCGCGCTCGACCTCGAGAGTGACGCCCGAGAGCGCCTTGACCCCCGGGAAGGTCTTGGTGATGCCGCGCATCTCCAGGA
>NZ_CBDRMG010000015.1:0-71552 GCF_965345035.1 Microbacterium sp. bgisy207 | reverse complement strand
GGCACCGGCTGCACCTCGTCGCCGACCGGACACTCCTCGGAGTCTCGGGCGCTACCGGGTTCGAGACCGTCGAGGTACGCCAGACATCCACTCAGCACGGGAACCTCCTCGACGACTCCTTCGGATCGACCGGCCTGGAAGTAGATCTCCACCATCGACCCAGGGATCGCTCCAAGATCCTCCAACACGGGCGGATCCTCGAGCCACGGGTCATCTCCGAAACTCACGACGGACTCGGCCGGGATGCGGAGCGTGAGCGCGGTCCGGTCGGAACCACCCACAGCGATGGTGAGGATGTGGTCCTCGTCAGTGTTGTTGACCACGGCGGCGACGAGACTGCCTTCGCTCCCCGCCTCGTTCGCAACCACCAGGACGTTGCGCACCGCAAGAGGGCCGACGCCCTCCACGTTGACGCCGTCACCGGCCGAGAATCGATAGATGTCAGGGTTTGCGGGGAATCGTTCGTGCCCGAGGTCGCCGATGAAGCCGCATCCTGGTGCCGCCACAAGGATCGCAACCATCGCGGCGATCAGACCCACGAGGCGAACGCGAAACCCCGGCCCCGACGATCTTCTTGCCCCGCACGGCCCCTGCCCGCAGTCGATTCGCGCGCCGCTGGCCATGATGTCTCGTGCAGTAGACACAGGGTCGCTCCCTTCTGGTCTTCCGGCTCTGGGCCGCTCGCTCTCAGGAGACACCCACGCGGGCAGCCTCGCTCCCGAGAACGAGTGGACTGCATCCTGCGAGACCGAGCATCGCGCCGCAGGACCGATGCCCCCATCCCCTCGCACAACGTCGGAGGATGTGGTACGAGCTACGAGACCGCGTCGGTCCCTTCGGCGTCGTCCGCGAGGCCCGGAACGATGCACGTGTCGCCGTCACAGACCACGCCGGCATCGCCGAGCATTGTGAACGGCTGCGCGCTCCCCGGCGCATCCAGGGGCGAACCGCTCACGCCGGCGTCCGCTCTGCCGCCACCTGGGCAAGGACCTGCGCGAACGTGTCGCTCTCCTGCGCCCCGGACACGCCGTACTTTCCGTCGAAGACGTAGAACGGAACACCCTGGATGCCGTACGCGGCGGCCTGCGCGACATCCGCTTTCACTGCTGCGGTGTACTCCCCCGCCTCCAGTGCCCTGGCGACGTCATCGCGGTCCAATCCCACCGTCGCGGCCAGCTCGGCGAGGTCGGGGATCCGGCCGACATGGCCACCGTCGACGAAGTACGCCTTGAGGAGCGCCTCCTTCATCGCCTCCTGCACACCGCGCGCCTTCGCGTAGTGGAGGAGCTCGTGGGCCTTGATCGTGTTCGTCTGATGGATGTGGTCGTAGTCGTACGCGAGCCCCTCGCCGGCTGCAAGCGTCGTCACCCGCTCAACCATCTGCGCGGCCTGCTGCGGGGAGATGCCCTTCCGCTCCGACAGGTACTGCACCGGAGACCCGTCGTAGTCCACGGGCGTGTCCGGTGCCAGCTCGAATGAGTGGTACTCGATCTCGACCGGCACTCCCGAGGCAGCAACTGCCCTCTCGAACCGGCGCTTTCCGATGTAGCACCACGGACACTGCACATCGGACCAGACATCGACCTTGACCGGGGCAGCAACAGAAGACTCGCTCATGCCACACGGCAACCGCACCCGAACGACCACTATTCCCCGACCGGGCTCCCATCGAGCGGCCTGCGGTGCCCGAGATCAGCCGAGCGTCACCCCGAACAGAAGGCCCAGCACATACGTCACGGCCGCGGCGCCGAAGCCGATCGCCAGCTGCCGCAGCGCTCGTTTCAGAGGGGGAGCACCGGAGAGCAGCCCCACCATGGCGCCCGTGGTCAGGAGGGCAAGGCCCACGAGCACGAGCGCCGTGACGATCGCCGCGACTCCGGACAGCCCCACGATCCACGGCAGGACGGGAATGATCGCGCCGGAGGCGAAGAACAGAAAGCTCGACAGCGCGGCACCCCAGGCGCTGCCGACGACATCGTCATCGCCGCCCACCGTGATCCCTCGCCGCCCGAGGGCTCCCGGACCGGAGGCCTGTGCGTCACCGATGACCGCGCGCGCCGCGGCAAGCGCTTCGGCCTCGGGCATCCCGCGCGCCCGGTACACCAACGCGAGTTCATTGGCGTCGAGATCGAGAAAGGACAGCACGTCATCTGCGTAATCGTTCGGTTGCGTCGCCGCCAGCAGTTCGCGCTGCGACCGCACCGAGACGAACTCGCCCGCGCCCATAGACAGTGCGCCCGCGAGCAGACCGGCGATGCCGCTGAAGAGCACGAACTGCGGGGCGACACCGGTGGCGCCGATGCCCATGACCAGCGCGAGGTTCGAGACGAGGCCGTCGTTTGCGCCGAACACTGCAGCTCGGAAGGTTCCCGAGAGTCGCCGCCGCCCTCGCGCAGCAAGCCCGCGGACGACCTCATGGTGGATCTTCTCGTCCGCCGCCATCTGCGGCGTCGCGTAGGGCTCACTGTCGTAGGGCGAACGCGCTTCGGCGTTCTGCGCGAGGGCGAGCACGAAGATCGATCCGAAGTGGCGGGCCATCCAGGCCAGTGCGCGAGTGGACAGTCGGGGACGTGGCAGGGCATCCGGCTCGCCGCCGAGTAGCTGCAGCCAGTGCGACTCGTGCCGGCGCTCGGCGTCTGCGAGCGCCTCGAGAATCGCCCTCACTTCGCCCTCCCGCCGAGCGGCGAGTTCGCGGTAGACGCGAGCCTCCGCGCGCTCGTCCACCAGGTATTGCGCCCATAGACGGCGGTCCGAGGCGGTCGGCTCAGCGGTCAACGGATGTCCTCTCTCGACTGATCGTCAGCGTATCGGGGAGCAGCGCTCGCTCCCCCGGTGACACAACGCGGGCAGGGGCGCTGTCCAGGTGCGCCGGAAGCGATAGCTGCCGGTCACGACCTCACCCGCGCGCGAAGGACGTCGATGCGCGCCTGCAGCTGCGCGACCGTCGCGTGCGAGACCGCGGGACCGTCGCAGATTCGGCGTAGCTCGGCGTGAACGTGCCCGTGCTGCTCCCCTGACTGTCGCGCGTACAGGCCGACGAGACTGTTCAGGAGCTGTCGCTGCTCCTTCAGAGTCCGGTGCAGAGCCGGCGGCGGCGACGGATGCGATCCCTCCGATCCACCCTCCTGTCGCTCCTTCGCCTCCCGCGCGTGGCGATGCCGACTCTGCCTCGCCTGTCGCTGCATCAACAGGTCATGCACGTGCTCGGGCTCGAGCAAGCCGGGGAGGCCGAGAAACTCCTCCTCCTCGGGGGTGCCCGGCGTTGCGAGCTGACCGAACTCCTTGCCGTCGAAGAGCACGCGGTCGAAGTGCGCCACAGCCCCGAGCGCCGCGAACTCGAATTCATCGGTCAACGCATCGGATGCGGCATCCTCTCGCTCGGCCGCAGCCATCATGTCGTCTTCGGCCGACCATTCGCCGTCCTCGTCCGAGGGGCGGTCGAGGGCGTGATCGCGCTGACGCTCGAGCTCCCCCGCCAGCGCGAGCAGCGGCGGGACGTTCGGCAGGAAGATGCTCGCCGTCTCCCCCCGGCGGCGGGCACGTACGAACCGGCCGATCGCCTGGGCGAAGAACAGCGGCGTCGACGCCGACGTCGCATACACCCCGACCGACAGCCGCGGCACATCGACGCCCTCGGACACCATGCGCACAGCGACCATCCACCTGCTGGTGTCCGCGGCGAAGGCCTCGATGCGCGCGGATGCCTCGGGCTCGTCGGAGAGGACCACCGTCGGGTCCTCGCCCGTCACCGCTGCGAGGATCTGCGCATAGGCCCGCGCGGCAGTCTGATCGGTGGCGATCACGAGACCCCCGGCATCCGGAATGTGCTCCCGGACCTCGGTGAGTCTCCGATCGGCAGAACGCAGGACGGCGGGGATCCAGTCGCCGCTCGGGTCCAGCGCGGTCCGCCACGCCTGCGCAGTGATGTCCTTCGTGTTGTCCTGTCCGAGCTGAGCTTCCATCTCGTCGCCGGTGCGGGTCCGCCAACGCATGTGCCCGGCGTAGACCAGGAAGAGCACCGGTCGGACGACGCCGTCTTCGAGCGCGCGCCGATACCCGTAGTCGTAGTCGGTGCGTGAGACCCGGATCCCCTCGGCGGTCGGATGGTATTCCACGAATGGAATAGGCGCGGTGTCGCTGCGGAAAGGCGTCCCCGACAACAGCAGCCGCCGCGTCGCGCGCCCGAAGGCCTCGCGCAGTGCATCTCCCCAGCTCAGGGCGTCGCCCCCGTGATGCACTTCGTCCAGGATCACCAGGGTGCGTGCTGACTCGGTCACCTGTTGATGCACGGATGCCTTCGTCGCAACCTGCGCATAAGTCACCGCCACCCCGTGATAGTGCCGCGCAGGGCGGGTGTGGCGGTTGCTGAACCGGGGGTCAAGGCGCAGCGATACTCGCGCCGCAGCATCGGCCCACTGGGTCTTGAGGTGCTCGGTGGGCGCGACCACCACGACGCGATCGACGACGGCGCGCCGCAGCAGCTCGGTAGCCAACCGCAGCGCGAACGTCGTCTTGCCCGCGCCGGGGGTCGCTGCGGCCAGAAAGTCACGGGGCCCCCCGCCAGGGCCGTCCGGGCCATCCATCGCGAAGTACCGGTCGAGCGCCTCAGCCTGCCACGCGCGCAGACGCCCTGCCGTCCCCCAGGGCGCGCGCTGCGGGTAGGACGGCGACAGGTGCTCGGCCGCGAAGCTGCCGCGGGGCTGATCGGATGCCGGGATCGGCGGTGTCTCGTGCACGCTCCCCCTCCGACGACCTACGGTCGCGCGTCGACCGCCCGACTACGATAGACGACCAGGAGGACAGATCATGCCGGTCACTGACGAACACCGCACTCCTTTCGTCGCCAACAGCGAGCCCCATCCTTGGCGCAGGTTCGTCGCACTCGGTGACTCCTTCACGGAGGGCATCGGCGACCCGGATCCCCGGCGCCCGGGGTCGCACCTCGGGTGGGCAGATCGAGTCGCAGAGGTGCTCGGCGCCCAGACCGAAGACTTCGCGTACGCCAACCTCGCGGTGCGCGGCAAGCTGATCGCGCAGATCGTTGCGGAGCAGGTCGAGCCTGCACTCGACCTCTCCCCCGACCTCATCACGTTCTGCGCGGGCGGCAACGATGTCATCCGTCCCGGAACCGATCCCGACGAGATCGCTCAGGTGTTCGAGGATGCCGTTGTCCGTCTCAGCAGTGCCGGCGCCACGGTCGTGATCTTCACGGGCATCGACACCAACTTCACCCCCGTGTTCCGCGCCTTCCGCGGCAAGATCGCCATCTACAACGAGAACCTGCGGGCCATCGCCGATCGCTACGACTGCATCGTGGCCGACCAGTGGTCTCTCAAGGAGATCCAGGATCCGCGCTTCTTCGATGACGACCGGCTACACCTGAACTCCCTCGGTCATCATGAGGTCGCGCGGATGGTGCTTCGGGCCCTGAATGTTCCAAACGACCTGGTGCCGATGCAGCCCGACCCGTTTCCGACGCGCACGTGGCGCGAGGCGCGCGCCGACGACCTCGTGTGGGCGCGGACCCACCTGGTGCCCTGGGTTCTGCGCCGACTCCGCCACCAGTCCTCGGGCGACAACGTGACCGCGAAGCGCCCGAAGCCCCTGCCCATCGTCACGACCGAATCGGTCATGCCCCCGACCGAGGATGCCTGAGCGCCCAGAGCGCGACCGCACTCGCCGCCGCCACGTTGAGCGAGTCCACGCCGCCCGCCATCGGGATGGTGACCACGGTGTCGGCGACGGCCAGCGCCTGCGGTGTCAGTCCATCGCCCTCGGCCCCGAGCATGAGCGCGACGCGGGAGGGCGGCGAGAACTCCTCCAGCGGCACGGCGTCGTCGCTCAGCGCAAGGGCGGCGAGGACGAATCCCGCGTCGTGGAGCACCCGGCGGGTCTCGCCCCAGTCCGGGAGGCGGGTCCACGGCACCTGGAACACCGTCCCCATGCTCACCCGGACGCTTCGCCGGTAGAGCGGATCCGCGCACCGAGGCGACACGAGCACGGCATCGGCGCCCAGGCCGGCGCACGCGCGGAAGATCGCTCCGACGTTCGTGTGATCGACGATGTCCTCGAGGACCACGACGACACTGGCGTGCTGCAGGAGATCGGACGGCGATGGCATCACCGGTCGATGCATCGCCGCCATCGCACCGCGGTGCACCGCGAATCCGGTGAGCTGCTCGGCCACGCGGGCCTCGACGACGTAGATCGGAACATCCGGATGCGCGGCCAGCAGCGGGCCGAGGTCGTCGAGCCACTTCTCCTGCGTCAGGACCGACCGCGGACGGTGGCCCGCGCGCAGCGCACGCGCAATCACCTTCGATGATTCGGCGATGTAGAGCCCGCCAGCGGGTTCCAGCCTGCGGCGCAGCGCGACATCGGTCAGATCGCGATAGTCGGCCAGCCGGGGATCGCCGGCGTCGATGATGTCGACGCGATGCATCCTTCGATCCTCCCATCCGCAGGGCCCCACCTCAGCTGCACGTAACATCCCCGAAAAGCGCGGTCTCTAGACTCTCCAGAAGGCGAGGCAGAGGAGGCGGGGATGTCGCTCATCGACGGCACCACCACCGCTGTTCCCGAAGCCCTCGCCCACGCGCTGCGCGTGCTCGACGGCCGCACCATGACGATCCTCACCGGTGCAGGCGTCTCGACCGACTCCGGAATCCCCGACTACCGCGGCAAAGGCGCACCCGCGCGCACGCCCATGACGGTCGAGCAGTTCCTCGGAAGCGAATCGGCACGTCGGCGGTACTGGGTGGGTTCGCACCTCGGCTGGCGCAGCTTCGCCGCCGCGGAGCCGAACGCCGGACATCGCGCGATCGCCGCACTCGAAGAGCACGGTGTCGCCACCGGGGTCATCACCCAGAACGTCGACGGTCTTCACGTGCGCGCCGGGAGCCGTCGGGTCGTCGAGTTGCACGGCACGATGCGGCGCGTCTTCTGCACACGCTGCGGCCAGGTCTTCGACCGTCGCGATCTCTCGTCGCGGGTTGAGGGCGACAACCCCTGGCTCCTCACGACGCACGAACTGCCCCTCGGCCCCGATGGCGATGTCACCCCGGAGACGACAGAGGGATTCGTCGTCCCGGATTGCTCGGTCTGCGCGGGCATGCTGAAGCCCGACGTCGTGTTTTTCGGCGAGTATATTCCCGCGACGAAGTTCCGCGAGGCCGAACAACTGGTCCTCAGCAGCGACGCACTAGTGATCGCGGGCTCGTCTCTCGTCGTCAATTCCGGCATCCGGCTGCTCGAGCGGGCCCGGCGCCGGCGCATCCCGATCGTGATCATCAATCGCGGCCAGACACGCGCCGACGCTCGCGCCACGGTGAAGATCGACGGTGGCACCTCAGAGGTCCTCACCGCACTGTTCGAGGGGCTTGTCGCCCCGGCAGGTCAACGGGAGCTGGCCGGTAGTCTCGAGAGGTGACCCACCTCACACTGATTCGCCACGGAGAGACGGACTGGAACCGCGCTCGCCTCATTCAGGGCAGCACGGACATCCCTCTCAACGACACCGGCCGCGAGCAGGCCCGGCAGACCGCGCGGCGGTTGTCACAGACCCTCCCCGACGCCGCATCGGCGTATATCGTGAGCAGCGATCTGTCGCGCGCACGCGAGACGGCGCAGATCATCGCCGACGAATGGCAGGCCGAGGCCCCACGCGCCTATCCCGGTCTCCGTGAGCGTGGATACGGCGAGGCCGAGGGGCAGTCCGTGAGCGACTTCGCACGCCTGTGGGGCGACTGGTACACCGCGCAGGTTCCCGGTGCCGAGTCGCGTGAGCAGTTGCACGCTCGCGCGTTCGCCGCGCTGGAGACGGTCACGGTCGACGCTCTCGCGCTCCGGCCGGACCTCGCCCGGGTGTTCGTCGTCACTCACGGCGCCTTCATCCGCTCGGTGATCCATCACGTCAGCGGCGGGCGACTGCCCGCCCGTGAAGAGCGCCTCGCAAACGGCTCCCATTACACCTTCCGTTCCACACCCGAGGGACTTGCGCTCGTCGACTATGCCGGCTCGCTGATGTCCCTGTGATCTGCGCAGACCGAGGCGCTCCGTCGAATCCACTACGCAGCACGCTCAGTGTTGTGATGACATTGTGAGCAACATGAGCAATACGGAGCTGCGCGGAATGGTAGCCTTCCGCGATATGACCACTCTCGATCATGTGGACCTGGAGCTCCTGGCCGCGCTCGCCGCCGATCCCCGCGCAACCGTCGTCGCCCTCTCGGATCGGCTCGGCCTCTCGCGCAACACGGTGCAAGCCCGTATGTCCAGACTCGACAAGGCGGGTGTGTTCCTGTCGTACGAACGGGCGATCTCTCCGACCGCTCTCGGATTCCCGATCGAGGCGTTCCTGAGCGTCACGGTGCGTCAGGCCGAGCTTCCCCGCATCACCGCTGAACTGACCGAGATTCCCGAGATCGTGCAGGTTCACGGGCTCAGCGGGACGATCGATCTGCTGGTGCGCGTCGCCTGTCGGGACACACAACACCTGTTCGACACGGATGCCCGCATCCTCGCCATCGAGGGTGTCGAGCGCACCGAGACATCACTGGTGATGGGAGAGGTGATCGGTTACCGCGTCGGCCCACTCATGGAGCTGGCACGAGAGGAGCGCTAGCCGTCTCCTCACGCGCTGCCTCGCCGGGATCCGAACGAACGAGAACGACGCCCGCCAGGATCATCGCTCCCCCGACGGCCTGGAGCACGGTGGGTACCTCCGCGATCACGAGCCACGCGATCAGGAGGGCGAACAACACCTCGGTCAGCCCGACGAAGGACGCCACCCGCGAGCCCAACATGGAGCCCGCGCGGACGCCGAATGCGTATCCGCCGGCCGTGGCGACGACGATCACCCACACGATCGGCACGTACCAGGGCACACTGATGCCGGCGAGCACGACATCGACCGCGGGAGCTGTGAACGCGAACATGCCGGTCCCCACGAGCACGCCCATGAGCAGCGCACCGGTGATCAGGCCGCCCGATGCCAGAGCGAGCGGCGGAATGTCGTCCCCGGTCTTCTCAGCGATGAGGAAGTAGGCGGCGGTACACGCCGCAGCCGCCAGCGCGAGAAGCGTTCCGATCAGGTCGAAGCTCGCGCCGGCGATGTCCACGACGAGGATGAGGCCGACGATCGCGAGGGCGGAACCGACGAGGATCCGGCGGGAGGGTGCGCGCCGCGTGCGCGCCCAGGCGAGGCCGACGAGAAGGACGGGAGCGAGGTATTGGATGAGCAGAGCCATCGCGACCGGCATCCGTTGCAGCGCAGCGAAATAGAAGATCTGACAGCCCGCGACTCCCGTCAGTCCAAATGCCACGATCAGCAGGCCGTGCGTGACGAGGAATCCGGGGCGGCGGCGGAGGGTGATGATCAGCACCGGCGCGAGGATGAGCGCAGCTCCGCCCATCCGTAACAGCAGCGTGGCACCGAGACTCCAGCCGGCCTCCATCAGGGGCTTCATGAAGCTGCCCGACGATGCGAAGCTGAGCGCAGACAGGAGGCCGATAGCAAGGCCTGCCACGGACGAGTGGCGGTGTGGCGCAGCAGCGAGAACGGGTCGCGGAGCGGTCGGAGCGGACATGGGCAGCCTGTCAGGAGTGAAATGGGGTGACACTCGTGACACACTGGTCACGAGCGACACAGTATCCCCTCCCGATGTCAGGAGTCAACATGGTCTTTATCCATGACACCGAGATGGCGCTCCGCGCGGCGGTCGACCTCGTCAACACCCTCCCGCTCGGGGACGCAGACGACTCCTTGATGACCGCGCAGGACTACGACGAGTTCCTCGCCCGCTACCCCTACAGCGGCACGATCTCGCGGACACGACAGGAGCGGGAGGCGGTGCGCGGCATCCGCACCCGGCTTCGGATGCTGTGGGGTACGGATCGTGAAGGAGCAGTCCCGCTCGTGAACGCGATGCTTCGCGACGGGGAGGCGCTGCCCCAGCTCGTCATCCATGACGACTACGACTGGCACGTACACGCCTCAGACGACGACGCGCCGCTGGCCACCCGCATTCTCGTGGAGACCGCCATGGCGTTCGTCGAGGTCATCCGGATGGATGAGTACGATCGCATCCTCGTGTGTGAGGCAGATGACTGCGACGGCGTCCTCGTGGACTTCTCGCGCAACCGGTCGAAGCGCTATTGCGACACCGGCAACTGCGGCAACCGCATGAACGTCATCGCGTATCGGGCTCGTCGAGCGCGAGAAAGCTCCTGATCGCCGCAGCCGCCGGTTCCGGCGTCTCGTAGTGGATCAGGTGCCCGACGCCGGCGATCTCGACCAGCGTGGCGCTGGGGAACAGCCCCGCGAGGACGCGCTCAGCCTCGATCGGCGTGATGTCGTCGCGGTCGGCAGCGATCAACAGAGTGGGCTGTGTGATGCTCGGGGCGAACTCGCGGACGTCGTGTGAAACCGACGCGACGAACGCGTCATGCAGCACGTCTCGATCCGCGAATCGCGAGAAGTAGGTGTCGTGCTGGTCGTGGATGAACCGCCGGAGCGCGGGGTCTTTCGTCTTGGCCATCGAGACGCTCATGACACGCACAATGGCGCCGTTGCGTAGCAGTGCGGTTCCGGCCCTGT
This sequence comes from Microbacterium sp. bgisy207, assembly GCF_965345035.1. GTDB lineage: Bacteria > Actinomycetota > Actinomycetes > Actinomycetales > Microbacteriaceae > Microbacterium. The sequence continues at coordinate 60,955 of NZ_CBDRMG010000015.1, read as the reverse complement.
TCGGCATCCGGGCCCCGGCCCAGTAGTAGAAGACGGCGAGGCGCGTCAGGATCCCGCGAGGTCCTTCCAGAGCCGGCGCGCCGATCGGATTGACGAGGATCAGACGAGGCGTCTCCAGGCCCGCGGCCACGGCCGCTGCCGCGACGATCGAGCCGAACGAGTGTCCGAGGATGACCGCCCCGGGAGCGACCTGCGCGACGAACGCCGTCAACCACTCGGCATACAGCACGACATCGTGTCGCCGGCCGGAGATCGGCGGGGTCTCACCGAAACCCGGCAGGTCCGGCGAAATGACACGGACTGTCGGCAGGTAGGCGACGACGGGTTCGAGGCCGTGATGCTCGCCACGAAACCCGTGAACGGCGACGATCGTCACCGGCGCGTCGACAGGCCCGTAGTCCCAGAACGCCGTCGAGCCGCCGAGCACGCGGACGTCGCGGCGAGTCACCGGGATCTCGTCCAAGCGCGCGGCGTACGGATGCGGGGCAGGCACCCGACGAGTCTAGTGAGACCTTCCCCGCCTCCTCCGCGGCGCCCCGCATCCGAGTGTGCCGGAACGACGAAGACCCCACCCGAAGGCGGGGTCTTCGTGCGGCGGCTGGGCTTACTTGCTCGAGCTGCCGAAGTTCTTGAAGCGCTGGTTGAACTTCTCGACGCGACCGGCCGAGTCGAGGATGCGCTGCTTGCCGGTGTAGAACGGGTGCGACGCAGACGAGATCTCGACGTCGATCACGGGGTATTCGACCCCGTCGAGCTCGATCGTCTTGTCGCTGGTGACCGTAGAACGCGTCAGGAACGTCTCGCCGGAACCGAGGTCACGGAACACGACCGCCTGGTAGTCGGGGTGGATGTCAGTCTTCATGGGGTTCCTTGCCGAGGTGGGGAAAGAAAGTCTTCGGTGCGTTGGCACCAAAGTACGAGTCTACCAGGTCCGGATACGGATGCCGATCAGTTCGTCTTCGCGCGCGCGGCGAAGCGGCCGCCGCCCTGATGCAGTGCGATCGGCACCCCGAAAGCGGTGCTCAGGGCATCTTCGGTCAACGTCTCGTGCAGCGGCCCGGATGCGACGACTCCGCCCTCGCGGAGCAGGAGCACGTGCGTGAAGCCCGCGGGGATCTCTTCGACGTGATGGGTCACCATGACCATGGCGGGAGTCGTCGGCTCCGCCGCGTAACCGCTGAGGAGCGTCAGGAGCTCTTCGCGAGAACCGAGGTCCAGGCTCGCCGTGGGCTCGTCCAGGAGCAGCAGCTCGGGGTCGGTCATCACCGCTCGGGCGATCTGGACCCGCTTCTGCTCGCCGTCGGAAAGCGTGCCGAAGGTGCGCGTCGCGAGATCGTCGAGCTGCCACTCGGCGAGGACGCGCATCGCACGACGGATGTCGACCTGGTCGTACTCTTCGCGCCAACGACCCATCACGGCGTAGGCCGCGGTCATCACGACATCCAGCACCGTCTCGTCGGCGGGGATGCGACGGGCCATCGACGTCGAGGCGAAACCGACGCGCGGGCGCAGTTCGAACACATCGGTCCGCCCGACGCGCTCCCCCAGGATGCTCACGCGGCCCGACGTCGGATGCAGGAGCGAGGCCGACAGTTCGAGGAGCGTTGTCTTACCGGCGCCGTTGGGCCCCAGGACGACCCAGCGCTCGTCGTCCGAGACGGTCCAGTCCAGGTGATCGATGATGTCTCTGGCGTTTCTGCGGACGACGACGTCGGAGAATTCGAGCACCTGAGCCATGCGTTCCAGCCTATCTGGCGGCGCCGGTGACCTCGGCGTAGAGCGCGGCGGTTTGTTCAGCGATGCGCTGCCAGCTGAACTCCGACGCAGCGCGCTCGCGACCGGCGCGACCATAGGCCTGCGCGGCTGCCGGGTCGCGGACGACCTCGTTGAGCACGCGCGCCAGATCGGCGACGAACGCCTCGGCATCAAGCGGCGTTCCGGTGCCGTCGGCGACCTGCTCGATCGGCACGAGCCGCCCGGTGACGCCGTCGGCGACGACCTCGGGAATCCCGCCGGTCGCGGTGCCCACGACGGCGGCACCGCAGGCCATCGCTTCGAGGTTGACGATCCCGAGCGGTTCGTAGATGGAGGGACACACGAAGGTCGTGGCCGCGGTCAGAGCCACGCACAGCTCGTGGCGACTGAGGTGGCGGTCGATCCAGATGACCCCGTCGCGGGTCTCCTGCAGACCGCGGACCAAGCCTTCGACCTCGGCCAGGATCTCCGGCGTGTCAGGGGCACCTGCGCACAGGATCAGTTGGACCTCGGGATCCAGGCGCTCGGCTGCCCGCAGCAGGTAGGGCAAGCCCTTCTGACGGGTGATGCGCCCCACGAACACGACCGACGGACGGCTCGGGTCGATGCCGAGCGCCGAGAGCGTCTGGGCGTCCTCGGTCGGATGCCACTGCTCGGTGTCGATCCCGTTGTAGATCACCCGGATCTTGTCCGGGTCGAGGTCCGGGTAGCTGCGCAGGATGTCTGCACGCATCCCCTCACTGACTGCGACGATCGCGGCCGCACCGTGGTAGGCGGTGCGTTCGATCTCGCTCGAGACGGCGTACCCGCCTCCGAGCTGCTCGGCCTTCCAAGGCCGGAGCGGCTCGAGGCTGTGCGCCGTCACCACGTGCGGGATCCCGTGCAAGAGCCCGGACACGTGCCCGGCGAAGTTCGCATACCAGGTGTGCGAATGCACGACGTCGGCGCCGGCGACGTCGTCCACGATCAGCAGATCCGTTCCCATCGTCTGGATCGCGGCGTTGGCGCCGCTCAGCTCTGCGGGAGTCGCATAGGAGCGGGTGTCGGCCTCGTCGCGCTCGGCCCCGAAAGCCCGCACCTGGACGGTCAGCGGCTCGCCTCGCGGCGAGTGGGGTGCGGGAAGGCCTCGGAGGGCCTTGACCAGCTCGGCAACGTGAACTCCTGCGCCGCCATAGATCTCCGGCGGGTATTCCTTGGTGACGATGTCGACGCGCATGTGTCGAACGCTAGTACAGGGGTCTCCGAGCGGCATAGTGTGGGCATATGGCTACATCGCCGAAGGTCTTCGGAATCGTCCTCGCCGGTGGAGAGGGCAAGCGGCTGATGCCGCTGACTGCCGACCGCGCCAAACCCGCGGTTCCGTTCGGCGGCCAGTACCGGTTGATCGACTTCGCCATCTCCAACCTCATCAACTCGGGGCTGCGGCAGATCGTCGTTCTCACGCAGTACAAGTCCCACAGCCTCGACCGCCATATCTCGCAGACCTGGCGGATGTCGCCGATGCTCAGCTCGTACGTGGCATCCGTGCCTGCCCAGCAGCGGCTGGGCAAGCGGTGGTTCTCGGGGTCGGCGGACGCCATCTTGCAGTCGATGAACTTGATCATCGACGAGCAGCCCGACATCGTCATCGTGATCGGCGCCGACCACGTGTACCGGATGGACTTCCGGCAGATGCTCGACGCCCACATCGCTTCGGGTGCACGTGCGACCGTTGCCGGCATCCGTCAGCCCATCGCCCTCGCAAACCAGTTCGGGGTCATCGACGTCGAGCCCGGATCGACCCGGATTCGCGAGTTTCTCGAGAAGCCGCAGAATCCGACAGGTCTCGCGGATGCACCGCACGAGGTTCTCGCATCGATGGGTAACTACATCTTCGACACGGATGCGCTGATCGAGGCGGTCGAAGCCGACGGGGAGATCCCCACCTCGAACCACGACATGGGCGGTGACATCGTCCCCTACTTCGTGGGGCGCGGCGAAGCGAGCGTCTACGACATGAAGCTCAATGACGTCCCCGGTTCCACGGACCGCGACCGGTCCTACTGGCGAGATGTCGGAACGATCGACTCGTTCTTCGACGCCCACATGGATCTCATCTCGACGCTGCCGATCTTCAACCTGTACAACACCGACTGGCCGATCCACTCGCAGACCGTCAACTCTCCGCCGGCGAAGTTCGTGCGCGACTCGGTCGGCCGGATCGGCACCGCGATCGACTCGGTCGTCTCGCTCGGCTCGGTGCTGTCGGGCACGCACCTGGAGCGCAGCGTCGTCGGCCCCTGGACGCTCGCGGCAGGAGGGTCGACGATCACGGATGCGGTGCTGTTCGACTATGTCCGCGTCGGTCCGGGGGCGCGGGTGCACCGCGCGATCCTCGACAAGAACGTCGTCGTCGCCGACGGTGCGACGATCGGAGTGGACCGTGCCCACGACCTGGAGCGCGGCTTCACCGTTACCGACTCGGGGATCACCGTCGTGGGCAAGGGCGTGGTCGTCGAACGCTGACGAGGACATCGTGAGCCGGACGGGGCCGGTAGCGTAGTCGGGTGATGCCCGCCCGATTCCTTGTGGTCCTCGACGCCGACTCGACGCTGCTGCGCAACGAAGTGATCGAGCTCATCGCCGACGAGGCGGGACGCGGTGCCGACGTCGCCGCCGCCACAGAAGCGGCGATGCGCGGCGAGGTCGACTTCGCGGAGAGCCTGCGCAGCCGGGTGTCGGCGCTGAAGGGTGTGCCGCTCGAGGCGTTCACGCGGGTACGGGCGCGCGTGGAGCCGACGACCGGCGCGGCCGAGTTCATCGGCGGAGTGCACGCCCGCGGCGGCGTCGTGGGCGTCGTCTCCGGCGGATTCCATGAAGTGCTGGACCACATCGCACCCCCGCTCGGAGTGGACCGCTGGCGCGCGAATCGCCTCGGCGCGTCAGACGGTGCGCTCACGGGCGTCGTCGACGGCGACATCGTGGACGCCGACGGCAAGGCCGCCACGCTCCAGGAATGGGCGCTGTCGCTCGACCTGCCGCTGTCGCGAACCATCGCCGTCGGAGACGGCGCCAACGACCTGCGCATGATGAGAGTGGCCGGGCTCGGCGTCGCGTTCAACGCGAAACCCGCCGTGCGCGACCAGGCCAATCTGGTCGTGGAGCCGGTGGATCTGCGAGAGATCCTTCCCCTTCTTCCTCGCTGATCCCCCGCGGCTGCGGGACTGCACTCCGCGGTCCAGGGCGACTCCCCACCTCGCCCTGTCGGTGACCTGAGCTAGCGTGACGCCATGAACATCATCCTGGTTCCCGGTCTGTGGCTCGACGCAGCGTCATGGGACGACGTCGCCGCCCGACTCCGCGCCGCGGGGCATGACACGCACGCCGTCACACTTCCCGGCCTCGGCGAACCCGCCGAGGCCTCGAGCGAGGTCGGCATCGCGGACTGGGTGGATGCCGTCGTTGCCGTCATCGACCGACTCGGCGAACCCGTCGTCGTCGTGGGCCACAGCGGCGGTGGCAACGTCGCGTGGGGCGCCGCGGATCAGCGCCCCGACCTCATCGCACGGGTGATTCTGGTGGATACCATTCCCCCTCTCCCGGGCGGAGTCATCTGGGAGTTCCCCGTCGTCGACGGCGTCGTACCGTTCCCGGGCTGGGACGCGTTCGAGGAGACCGAGATCCACGACCTTTCGGACGCGGTGCGCGCGACGGTTGCACAAAAGGCGCTGTCGGTCCCCGCACGCGTGCCCACCGACCCGATCGCCCTGAGCGACCCCCGGCGCCACCGCATCCCGACAACGATCCTCATGGGCACCGCCAGCGCCGATGAGATGAGCGGGTACCTCGAGAGCCAGCCGGCGTGGGCGGCGGAACTCGTCGCCATCGACCAGCTGTCGATCGTCGAGATCGCCTCGGGCCACTGGCCCCAGTTCTCGATCCCCCGCGAACTCGCTGACCGGATCGTGTCAGCGATTCGGGAGCACTGACAGGGGTCAGTGCCCCATGCCGAGTCCGCCGTCGACCGGGATCACGGCTCCCGAGATGTAGGCGGCATCGTCCGACGCCAGCCACGTGACCACTCCCGCGACCTCGTCGGGTGTGGCGAAACGCCCCGCGGGGATCGTCGCCTTGTACTGAGCCTGCGTCTCTTCCGGCAGTTCGGCCGTCATGTCTGTCTCAATGAACCCCGGAGCCACGACATTCGCCGTGATCGCGCGGCCGCCGAGCTCGCGAGTGAGCGACCGGGCGAACCCGACGAGCCCGCTCTTGGAAGACGCGTAGTTGATCTGACCGGGCGAGCCATACAGGCCGACGACGCTGGAGATCAGGATGACGCGACCCCACTTGGCGCGCAGCATGCCCTTGGCGGCGCGCTTGACGACGCGGAAGGCGCCACCGAGGTTTGTGGCCACCACGTCGTCGAAGTCGTCCTCGGTCATCCGCAGCAGCAGGGTGTCCTTCGTGATCCCGGCGTTCGCGACGACGATCGTCACGGGGCCGAGCTCACGTTCGACCTCCGTGAAGGCGGCGTCGACGGCCGCGGCATCCGTCACATCGGCCCGTACCGTCAGCGTGCCCTCCGGACCCTCCCCGGATCGCGCGGTCACGGCGACCCGGTATCCCGCAGCGACGAACCGCTCGGCAATGGCGCGGCCGATACCGCGGTTGCCTCCGGTGACGAGAACGACGTGATCGGTGGACATACGGCATCTCCTGTCGTCGGTGCGACCCGCGATCGGGCGGGACCGCCCCAGACTACCGTCCACGTTGACACACCATGGGGCTCCTGGAACGCTGGTGACAGCACGAAACATCGTGCGGATGCGTGTCAGAAAGGCCGAATCGTGAGCGACCCGAACACCCCCGCGAACCCCGACGAGCAGCCGGCACACGCGGCCCCGACACCGCCCGCCGCGGATCCGGGCGCACCCGCCTCCTACCCGCCGCCGGTCCCCCCGGCACCTCCCGCCTACGGCACTCCCGCCGCGCCGCCCGCCTACAGCGCAGCTCCCGCGTACGCTGCATACCCCCAGGGGCCGAAGACGAACACCCTCGCGATCGTGTCGCTGGTCTCCTCGCTCGTGGGCGTGTTCGTTATCCCGGTCATCGGTCAGATCGTCGGCATCATCACCGGCCACATGTCGCTCAGCCAGATCAAGCGCACGGGCGAGAACGGTCGCGGTCTCGGACTCGCGGGCGTCATCATCGGCTGGGTCACCCTCGGACTCGCGATCATCGGTGTCATCGCCCTGATCGCCTGGTTCGGCGTGATCTTCGCGAACGCCAGCGAGTTGACCGTCCGCACGTCCTGACACGCACGCCACAAAGGCCGCCCCGACGGATCCCGTCGGGGCGGTGCGGCGTACTCTGGAAGGACCGTGAAAACTCCCACCAGACCGCAGCCGGCGACGTCGCTACCGAGGGCGCCGAAGGAAGACGCGGGCAAGCGTTCGACGACGTACCTGATCATGATGGGCATCCGTCTCGTGTGCTTCGCCCTCGTCTTGTTCGTGACGCCCTACAGCTGGTACACCTGGGTCTTCGCCGCCATGGCGATCTTTCTGCCCTACCTTGCCGTCGTCGTCGCCAACGTCAGCGCGAACATGACCGCACCGACGGCCCTGGGGCCCGAGCGCATGATCGAGGCTCCCCGAGCGGAACCCGTCCCTCGTGCCGCTGCGCCCGCCACGCGGATCATTCGGATCGACGAGAGCCCGCAGGAGCCCTCACGTGACCGCTGAGGCGCCGTGCTCACGGGCCGGATGCCGGGAATCGGCGCGGTGGAGCATCCGATGGCGCAATCCCCGTATCCATACCGGTGACCGCAGCAAGACGTGGCTCGCGTGCGATGACCACGTCGACTACCTCCGCGAGTTCCTGGCGGCGCGCTCCTTCCCGCTCACGGTGGACGCCTTCGCGACGGAACCATCGTGAGTCGCCGACAGGCACCCGCCGCGGTGCGATGGACGGCGTATGTCGGCGTGGCAGTCCTGTTCGCGATCGCGTGTGGGTTTCTCGCGAACTGGCAGTTCGAACGCAACACCGAGCGGTCGAGGCAGCTTGCGTTGATCGCGGCGAACTACGACGCCGAACCGGCTCCGCTCAACGAGCTCGTGCCGATGACGGGTGATCTCCCGATCGACAGCGAGTGGCATCCGGTCGACCTGGTGGGCACCTATCTCACCGACGACACCGTCCTGGTGCGCAACCGCCCCCACGGCGGCACTGCAGCCTTCGAAGTTCTCGTGCCCTTCCAGACCCAGGATGGGCGCATTCTGCTCATCAATCGAGGGTGGGTCCCACCGGCGGAGAACAGCTCCCCCAGCGCCGTTCCCGCGCCGCCAGGCGGCACGGTGGAAGTCACCGCCCGTCTGCGCCCGGGCGAATCCCTCCCCCGTTCGGGACGCACTGATGCGCCCGAGGGCCAAGTGCCGACGATCCACCTTCCGCTGATCGCCGATGCTCTCGGGGGCGATCCCTCCGTCATCACGAGCGCGTACGGGATCATGGTCTCCGAGACACCCGCCCCGGCGTCGGTGCCCAATGCGCTGGCCTCCCCCTCCGAAGACCCCGGCCCGCACCTGTCGTATGCGATTCAGTGGATTCTGTTCGCTGTGATGGGGTTCTTGTTCATCGGGTACGTCATCCGCACCGAGCTCCACCACCGCCGCGAGGACGCGGAGGATTCTCCGCGACCGCTGCGCACGCAGCGTCGCGTCGACCGCGATATGGCCGAGGAGGACGAGATCCTCGACCGGCTCCCCAGCTGATCCTCTCGGAACCGGGTTCAGGCCAGCGTGATGAGGTCGATGTAGTCGCGACCCCAGATGTCTTCGACGCCATCCGGCAGGATGAGCACGCGCTCCGGATTGAGGGCTTCGACGGCTCCCTCATCGTGGGAGACGAGCACCACCGCCCCCTCGTAGTGCGCGAGCGCGCCGAGGATCTCGTCCCGTGATGCCGGATCGAGGTTGTTCGTCGGCTCGTCGAGCAGAAGCACGTTGGCGCTGGAGACGACGAGCGTGGCGAGCGAAAGACGGGTCTTCTCGCCACCCGAGAGCACGCCCGCGGGCTTGAGGACGTCATCGCCGGTGAACAGGAACGACCCGAGCACCTTGCGGGCCTCGGTCGCCGTGATGTCGGGTGCTGCCGACATCATGTTGTCCAGGACCGAGCGCGTGACGTCGAGGTTCTCGTGCTCCTGCGCGTAGTAGCCGATCTTCAGGCCGTGCCCCGGCTCGACCTGTCCGGTGTCGGGTCGGTCGACGCCCGCGAGGATCCGCAGCAGGGTCGTCTTGCCGGCGCCGTTGAGGCCGAGCACGACCACCTTCGATCCGCGGTCGATGGCGAGGTCGACATCCGTGAAGATCTCCAGCGACCCGTACGACTTCGACAGGTTGGATGCCATCAGCGGTGTCTTGCCGCATGCCGCCGGCTTCGGGAACCGGAGCTTGGCGACGCGGTCGTCTTGTCGGACCTCGTCGAGCCCCGACAGCAGCTTCTCGGCGCGAGCGAGCATCTGGTGCGCGGCAGCCGCCTTCGTTGCCTTCGCGCCGAACTTTGCCGCCTGCTGCTGCAGGGCGGTCGCCTTCTTCTCCGCGTTGGCGCGCTCCTTCTTGCGGCGCTCCTCATCGGCGACGCGCTGGCGGAGGTAGTTCTTCCACGTCATGTTGTAGATGTCGATGACCTGGCGGTTCGCATCGAGGTAGAAGACGCGGTTGACGGTTTCGCCGACCAGTTCGACATCGTGGGAGATGACGATGAGTCCGCCCTTGTAGGTACCCAGGAAGTCGCGGAGCCAGACGACACTGTCAGCATCCAAGTGGTTCGTCGGCTCGTCGAGGATCATCGTCTGCGCATCGGAGAACAGAATGCGGGCGAGCTCGATCCGTCGACGCTGACCGCCCGAAAGGGTGCTGAGCGGCTGGTCGAGGATGCGATCGGGCAGCGCCAGATTGTGGGCGATCGAGGCGGCCTCCGCCTCGGCGGCATATCCGCCGAGCGCTTCGAACCGCTCGGTCAGCGAGCCGTAGCGGCGCATGGCCCGTGCTGCCACGTCCGGGTCGTCGTCGGCCATCGCCAGGCTCGCCTCGTGCATCCCGATCGCAAGCTGCCCCAGCCCCCGGGCATCCAGGATGCGGGTGCGCGCGAGATCCTCGGGGTTTCCCGATCGCGGGTCCTGCGGGAGGTAGCCGAGCTCCCCGCTTCGATCCACGCGCCCCGCGGCCGGCAGCAGATCGCCCGCGAGCACCTTCGTCAGCGTCGTCTTACCGGCGCCGTTGCGTCCCACGAGACCGACCTTGTCGCCGGGACCGACCCGAAACGACACGTCCGACATGAGCACACGGGCGCCCACCCGGATTTCGAGGTCGTGCACGGCGAGCACAGCAATAGTCCGTTTCGTTGAGTGAGAAGGGTACAAGGGCGGCAGATAGCCAGCCCCCTAGTATAGGTCGCAATACGTTCGCCGCCTGGATCCGACGACCAAGGAGCACCATGACGACTGCTGCAGCGCCGACGCCGAGAATCCGAGTTCTCGCCGATGTCATTGCTCGTCCAACCTCGCGCACCCGCGCGCTGGCGATCGACACCGGACTGGTCCTGGCCGGCGTTGCCGTCGTGGCGCTGCTCGCCAAGGTCTCGTTCTTCATCGGCCCCATCCCGATCACGGGTCAGACCCTTGGCGTCATCCTCGTCGGGGCCGCTCTGGGCTCAGCCCGGGGCGCGGCCGCCATGACGACCTACATGTTCGTCGGCCTCTTGGGGCTCCCGGTCTTCGCCGGACCCATCGCCGGTCCCGCCTACCTGCTTGCGCCGTCCTTCGGCTTCATCCTGGGTTTCATTCCGGCGGCGTTCGTCGCGGGCTGGTTCGCCGAGCGCGCGTGGGACCGCAAGCCCCTCCTCGCGTTCGCGGGATTCGTGACCGCGAGCATCATCCCCTTCCTGATCGGCGTCCCGTACATGGCGTTCATCCTCTCGAGCGTCATGGGTCAGCAGATTTCGCCGGAAGGCGTTCTGGATGCCGGGCTGTGGCCCTTCATCGTCCCCGGCCTCATCAAGGCGGGCTTCGCCGCGCTGCTCATCCCCGGGGCTTGGGCGCTGGTGCGGCGGATCGACGCCGCCAAGAAGGGCTGAGCCTCAGCGCGCGATCGCGCCCATTCGCTCGACCGCGTCGCGGAGCACCTCGGGAGAGCATCCGAAGTTCAGTCGCACGAACCCTCGCCCCTGCTCACCGAACGCCGGCCCGTGGTGGAGGGCGACCCGCGCCTGAGCAAGGATCCGCTCGGCGGGGTCATCGCCCCATGCAAGCTCGGAGAGGTCGATCCACGCAAGGTACCCGGCATCCGGAATGGCGTAGCGCGCCCCCGGAAGGTGCTCCGCGAGGAGGTCGGCGAGCAGACGGCGGTTCTCGTCCAGCGCGGCGAGGAGGGCGTCCAGCCACGGATCGCTCTCGGGGGCGAACGCTGCGATACCCGCCAGCGAACCGAAGTGACCCGTGCGCCACTCGACCTCTTGGGGAAGACCCTGCACGACGCGGCGGGTCTGGTCGGCAGCGGTCAGCATCAGCGCGCACTTGAGGCCTGCGAGGTTGAACGCCTTGCTCGCGCTGGCGACGGCGTATCCGACGGATGCCGCGGTCGGCGAGGCAGTCAGGAACGGGGTGAACCGCGCCGGCGCATGAACGAGCGGAGCATGGATCTCGTCGCTGACGACGATCGCGCCGAAGCGCGCCGCGAGATCCGCAAGGTCCGCGAGCACGTCGCGGGAATGGACCGTACCGGTCGGGTTGTGCGGGTTGCACAGGAGCACGGCTCGCGCGCCGCGAGCGAGCGCGCCCTCGATGCCGGGGAGATCGAGCGTGTACCCGGCGTCCGCGATGAGCGGCACGGTCTCGACCACTCCCCCGACCTCGGGGATGAGGTCGTAGAACGGCGGGTACACCGGCGGCGTGATGACGACACGATCACCGGGCGTGATCGTCGCCCGCAGGATCTCGACGAGTCCCATGACCACGTCCCCGGTGGACCGGATGTGCGCGGGATCGACATCCCATCCGTAGCGTCGGCGAGCAAAGCTCGCGTACGCATCACGGATACCGGAGTCCGGCGGGGTGTAGCCCGTGTCGCCGATCTCGATCGCCTCGCCCAGCCGTCGGGTGATGGCCGGTGCAAGCGGGAAGTCCGTTTCCGCGACGAACAGCGGCAGCACATCCGCCGGATACGCACGCCACTTCGTGCTCGTCCGTTCACGCAGTCGTTCGATCGGCAACGCCTGGAGAGGGCTCACGCTCATCCTTCGAGCCTAGCGCCGCGCCTCCGTCACGCCCTGCACGTCGACAACTCCTCAAGATCGCCCGCGAGTTATCCGCATCCCACGAACGGAGCGGAGCGGTGGTGCCGGCCGCGGGGCTGGCACCGGGCCTGGCGGGAGCAGGCGGAGCCCGCGAGGGCATGTCCCCGCGGCCGGCACCACCGCGCAGCGTCACCCCGCGGCCGGAAGCCGAAGCTTCGTGTGCCGAGGCAGACCGCTGCGTCAGCGGACGTCAGATGGCGAAGCCAAGGGCGCGCATCATGTCCCGCCCGTCGTCGGTGATCCGCTCGGGACCCCACGGCGGCATCCAGACCCAGTTGATGCGGAACCGCTCCACGACGTCGTCGAGCGCCTGTGCGGTCTGCTCTTCGAGCACGTCGGTAAGCGGACAGCCGGCCGAGGTCAGCGTCATGTGGATGACGAGGGCGTCGTTTTCGTCATCCCAACTGAGGTCGTAGATCAGACCCAGGTCGACGACGTTGATCCCGAGTTCGGGATCCATGACGTCTTTGAGAGCCTCGGTGACCTCGTCGAACTTCTCAGGGCTGAGAGTCGCGGTCATGTCTCGATCCTATGCATCGGATCCGGCAGCGGGCTCGAGGTAGCGGTCATATCCTTCGGATTCGAGCCGGTCCGCAAGCTCGGGACCCCCCTCCTCGACGATGCGGCCGCCGACCACGACGTGCACGAAATCGGGGTGGATGTAGCGGAGGATGCGGGTGTAGTGCGTGATCAGCAGCACGCCCATGTCCGTCTCGGCCTTAGCGCGGTTGACACCTTCGGAGACGACCTTGAGAGCGTCGACGTCCAGGCCCGAATCGGTCTCGTCGAGCACGGCGATCTTCGGCTTCAGCAACTCGAGCTGCAGGATCTCGTGGCGCTTCTTCTCCCCGCCGGAGAAGCCTTCATTGACGTTGCGCTGCGCGAACTTCTCGTCCATGCGCAGATCCGCCATCGCTTTCTTGACGTCCTTGGTCCAGGTGCGGATCGAGGGCGCCTGCCCGTCGATCGCCGACTTGGCCGTGCGGAGGAAGTTCGTGACGGTGACACCCGGGATCTCGACCGGATACTGCATCGCAAGGAACAGGCCCGCGCGGGCACGTTCGTCCACCGACATCTCCAGGACGTCTTCGCCGTCGAGAGTGATCGAGCCGCTCGTGACGGTGTACTTGGGGTGACCGGCGATCGTGTACGCAAGGGTCGACTTGCCGGAGCCGTTGGGCCCCATGATCGCGTGGGTCTGCCCCGTGCGGATCGTGAGGGTCATTCCGTTGAGGATCTCGGTCTCGCCGGCATCCGTGTTGACCGTGACGTGCAGGTCGCGGATCTCGAGAACAGCCATGGGGTTCCTTTTCAGTGGATGTCTGTGGTGACGGCCTTGGTGACGGCGGGGTCGATGAGGACGTCATCGCCCTCGATCGTGACCTCGTACACCGGCACCGGCTCGTACGCGGGAAGGTTCAGGGGGCGACCGGTCAGCAACGAGAACGCCGAGCCGTGAGCCCAGCACTCGAGCGTGTCGCCTTCGACGAAGCCATCGGACAGCGAAATGTCGCCGTGCGTGCACGTGTCACCGATCGCGTGCACGTCGCCATTGGAGTCCTTCACGACGGCGATCGGGATGCCGTCGATCACGACGCGCTTGGCAGCATCCTGTTCGAGCTCGCTCAGCGAGCACACGCGAGTGGCGCTCACGCAGCCGCCTCCTGTTCGAGTTCGGCGGTGACCGCCGCGGTCAGTTCTGCCTCGAGCTCGGGGATGCCCAGGCGTTGGATGATGTCGCTGAGGAAGCCGATCACGACGAGTCTGCGGGCTTCGTCCTCGGGGATTCCGCGCGCCTGCAGGTAGAACAGCTGCTCGTCGTCGAAACGGCCCGTCGCGCTGGCGTGGCCGGCACCCTGGATGTCGCCGGTTTCGATCTCCAGGTTGGGGATCGAGTCCGCGCGGGCGCCATCGGTGAGCACGAGGTTGCGGTTGGCTTCGTAGGAGTCCGTTCCGACGGCGTCACGTCCGATCAGAACGTCGCCGACCCAGACGCTGCGCGCGCTCGAGCCCTGCAGGGCGCCCTTGTAGAGCACGTCGGCTGTCGTCTGCGCACCGCGGTGATGCACGAACACCTGGCTCTCCAGGTGCTGACCGGCGTCAGCGAACGACAGGCCGTAGACCTTGCCCTCCGAGCCGGCGCCGGCGAGGTCGACAGAAGGGTTGACCCGCACGACGGCGCCGCCGAGGCTCACCACGGTGTGGCGGAGGGTGGCATCACGTTCCACGACAGCCTGGTGGGAGGCGACGTGGACCGCGTCATCGTCCCATCGCTGGAGCGAGACGACTGTCAGGTTCGCGCCGTCGCGGACGATGATCTCGACGTTCTGAGCGAACTGCGCCGAGCCTTCGTGCCGCAGGACGATCGTCGCTCGCGAATGGGACGCGGCCTCGATCACCACGTGAGAGTGGGCACGCAACGAGGCACCTGCCCCCGTGAAGACGACTTCGACCGTCTCGTCGAGTTCCGCATCCGCCGGGACCTTGAGGTACAGCGCCTGCGCCGAGCGCTGCCAGGCGATCGCGCTCGGCAGGTCCTCGGGGACGAATGCCTCCCCGCGCGGCGCGTCTGCGATGCCCAGCCCCGACGCAGCGAGCGGCCCGGTGATGGTGATCCCCACGGCCCCCTCGTCGCCGGGCTCGTCCGCGAACAGCGGCGCGATCCGCGCGATCGGGCTGTGCTTCCAGTTGACCTCGCGCCCCGTCGGGGCGCCGAACTCGGCGGGGTCATACGACCGCGGACGTTCCGAACGGGTCTGAACGGGGACGACGCCCCATCCCCCGTCGGTGTGCGCGGTGGATCCGGGCACCGTCGCCGGCGCCTGTGTTGTTGTCGTCATCTCAGCCGACGCTGCCTTCCATGCTCATCTCGATGAGCTTGTTCAGCTCCAGCGCGTACTCCATCGGCAGTTCACGTGCGATCGGCTCGATGAATCCGCGCACGATCATGGCCATCGCCTCGTCTTCGGGAAGGCCGCGCGACTGCAGATAGAAGAGCTGCTCCTCGCTGACCCGCGAGACCGTGGCTTCGTGCCCCAGCTGCACATCGTCGACTCGGATGTCGATCGCGGGGTAGGTGTCGGACCGCGAGATCGTGTCGACCAACAGCGCATCACAGCGCACGGTGTTGGCCGAGTGATGCGCATTCGGATCGACGCGGACCTCTCCCCGGTAGCCGGCACGTCCGCCGCCACGGGCGATCGACTTCGACACGATCGAGGATGTCGTATACGGCGCCATGTGGATCATCTTCGCGCCGGCATCCTGGTGCTGCCCGGGACCGGCGAAGGCGACCGAGAGCGTCTCACCCTTCGCGTGCTCCCCCATGAGGAACACGGAGGGGTATTTCATCGTGACCTTGGAACCGATGTTCCCGTCGATCCACTCCATGGTGGCACCCTCGTGCGCGACCGCCCGCTTGGTGACCAGGTTGTAGACGTTGTTCGACCAGTTCTGGATCGTCGTGTAGCGCACGCGCGCGTTCTTCTTCACGATGATCTCGACGACGGCCGAGTGCAGCGAGTCGCTCTTGTAGATCGGAGCCGTGCAGCCCTCGATGTAGTGGACGTAGGAGCCCTCATCGGCGATGATCAGCGTCCGCTCGAACTGGCCCATGTTCTCGGTGTTGATCCGGAAGTAGGCCTGCAGCGGAATCTCGACGTGCACGCCCGGTGGGACGTAGACGAACGAACCTCCCGACCACACGGCGGTGTTCAGGGCCGCGAACTTGTTGTCACCGGCGGGGATGACGGTGCCGAAGTACTCCTCGAAAAACTCGGGGTGCTCACGCAGCGCGGTGTCGGTGTCCATGAAGATGACACCCTGCGCCTCGAGGTCCTCACGGATCTGGTGGTAGACGACCTCGGACTCATACTGCGCCGCGACGCCGGCGACCAGGCGCTGGCGCTCCGCCTCGGGGATGCCGAGACGCTCGTAGGTGTTCCGGATCTCTTCGGGAAGGTCTTCCCAGGTCTGCGCCTGCTTCTCGGTGGAGCGCACGAAGTACTTGATGTTGTCGAAATCGATCGCGCTGAGGTCAGCACCCCACGTGGGCATGGGTTTGCGGCCGAACAGCTGCAGGCCCTTGAGCCGGGTCTTCAGCATCCACTCGGGCTCGGACTTGAGCGACGAGATCCCCCGGACCACGTCCTCGTTGATTCCGCGCTGGGCCACCGCGCCGGCGGCGTCGGTGTCGTGCCAGCCGAACTCGTAGACTCCCAGGCTTTCGAGTTCGGGACGCTCGATCAGCACATCGGACATCGGTATTCTCCTTCGCGGCCATTGCGGTGTCATCCGCACCGACATCCGTCGCCCCCGGCGGAGCACCGGAGGGGATGTCGCTTACGGGCCCTTTCACGTCTTCGGCGAATTCTCGCGCCTAGACTGGTGATGATCCTGCGGCTTTTCTCCGCGGAATCAGACCCTTTGAGTCTACAGGCATCGACCCGGCCCCGGGCCGAGAGCGCCACGCCCCACCGGGCGACCCCAGGAGTGAACAGCGTGTCCGCACCGTCCCCGACCCCCGCCCCCATCTCCGTGCTCGGGAGGTTCTGGGCGTGGCTTCCCGACCGCGTCGATCGGCGCGTCCGCGTCGCGGCGTGGCTCTCGTTCCTCGCCGAAGTGCTGATCATCGGCACCGGCGGTGCGGTACGACTGACCGCGTCCGGCCTGGGATGCCCAACCTGGCCCACCTGCACGGCGGATTCTCTCGTGTCCACCCCAGAGATGGGGATCCACGGAATCATCGAGTTCGGCAACCGAACCCTGACCGGACTCGTCGGCATCCTCGCGCTCATCGTGCTGGTCTTCGTGGTGCGTATGCGGCGCGAGCGCCGTGACCTCTTCGCCCTGGCCGTCGTGGTCGTGCTCGGCGTGATCGCCCAGGCGATCGTCGGCGGCATCACGGTCCTGACTGGTCTGAACCCGTTCATCGTCGGATTCCACTACGTCGCGTCGGTGGTGCTGGTCGCGGTGTGTGCCGCATTCCTGGTGCTCATGCGCACACCGGGCGGACCGCGCGTTCGAGTCGTGACGCGGGCGCACGCGCTGTGGGTACACGCCGCCACGGTCGTGCTCGCCATCACCATCGGTTTCGGCATCCTGACCACGGGCGCCGGTCCCCACTCGGGCGACGCGGATGCCGGACGCAACGGCTTCGATGCCGAGCTGCTCGAGCACATCCATGCGTGGCCGTCCTACGCCCTCTTCGCGATGACGCTCGTGCTCCTCGTGTTCGCGTACCGGCGGCGCCAGGAATTGCCGCGTGTCATGGCGTGGACGCAGGCCGTTCTCGGTGTCGAGGTGCTTCAGATCGCCGTGGGACTCTTCCAAGCACGCAACGGCCTGCCACCGCTCGCGGTGGGGATCCATATGGTACTGGCGGCTCTGCTCGCGGCGGCGATGACGGCTCTCGTGCTCAATCTGCGTCAGTCGGTCGCCTCGGCGGCGCTCCCCGCGGAATCCGTCGGCGCACAGGCGATCCATAGCTGACGCATCGACAGCGCAGGCACCGAGGGACCAGACTTGTCGGGCCGACCACGTCGGATCGACACATCCCATCCCCTCGCAGGAGTACCTCTATGACTAACCGCCTCGCCCGAAGCCTCCCCTTCTGGGTGCTCGTCCTCGCGTCCCTCGCAAGCATCGGCCTCGGGCTGTGGATCGTGCTCAGCAAGATCGCCGAAATGAGCGCGACACTGTCCGACGAAACGGCGACCTACGAGCAGGTGTACGTCAACCCGGCCTGGATCGGATTCGGCGGCGTGTTCGTCGGCGCCGGTATCGTCGGCCTGCTGCTCGTGCTGACCCTCGCGGCCCTACGCTCCGCGCTCCCGGATCCGGTGGCCGCCGCAACTGTCGTGGACGAGGCCGTCGTTGTCGAAGCGGCGCCCAGCACTCATGACGCACCAGTGTTCGAGGACGCCGATGTCGAGACCTCGACGACGGATGCCGCCCCTCCCGCTGCTGCCGCCGAGGCGGCCTCGGCGACGGATGCACCCGCATCGGACACACCCGAACAGCGCTGAGCGCCAGCGTCTGATCCGCGAGGACGCAGCCTCGCGCCGAGCACCCCGGTGTCTCGTGCGCGAGGCTGCGTCTTTGCGCCGGCGGTTCTGGTTGACGGCAGCGGCCACGCCGCGTCACCTCAGGGGGGGCCAGGACGTCAGGGAGGCCAGGACATCGCCCGAGGCGGCGGCCACCGCCCTAGAAGGGCAGCAGCGGGTCGACCGCGATGGCGACGAACAGGAGCGTCAGGTAAGTGATGGATGCGTGGAAGACGCGCATCGGCCGCGGCTCGGTGCCCCGCACGGCGCGGGAATAGAGGACATGCGATTCGTAGATGAACCAACCGCCGAACACCAGCGCTGACGCCGTGTAGACCAGACCCATCGACGCCACGGGAATCAACAGGAGCGAGGTCACCACCGTCGCCCATGCGTAGAGGATCACCTGCAGGCCGACCTGGGAACCGGACCGAGTGGCGCCGAGCATCGGGACATCGACTTCGTCGTACTGGTCGCGGTACTTCATCGACAGCGGCCAGTAGTGCGGCGGCGTCCACAGGAACACGAGCAAGAACAGGATGAGCGCCGGCCAGGCGAGGGACCCGGTGACGGCGCTCCAGCCGATCAGCACGGGGAAGCAGCCGGCGATTCCGCCCCAGACGATGTTCTGCTCGGTGCGGCGCTTGAGGATCATCGTGTAGATGACGACGTAGAAGAAGATGGCACCCGCCGACAGCGCTGCTGCGAGCCAGTTGGTGGTCACGCCCAACCACAGGGTCGAGCCGACCGCGAGAGTCCACGCGAAGATCAACGCGCCGCGGGGCGACACCTCCCCCGTCACGAGGGGGCGGTTCTCGGTGCGCTGCATGTGCGCATCGATGTCACGGTCCAGATACATGTTGAACGCTGCCGCCGACCCTGCGCTGGCCGATCCGCCGATCACGGTGGCAACGACCAGCCACAGCGGCGGAAAACCCTGCTGGGCGAGGATCATGACGGGCACCGTCGTGACCAGCAGCAGCTCCAGCACGCGCGGCTTGGTCAGGGCGACATAGGCGCGGATCGTGCGGCCGAACGATGCGGGTGCGATCGGCGCACGCGTCGTCGTGGAAATGTCCATTGCCCTCACTATCGGCCGTCACACCGGGAGTCTCCAGTCTATGGCATCGCCGTGGAGAGCGTCGTCCGAGGCCTGCCCCCGACGCGCCACGCGCGCGTCGAAACACGGCCCCCCCGAACGAAGCGGAATCGCTATGCTGAGACCACACGCGCGCTCTGCGCCGGCTGCTCTTCCCGTGGTGACGCGGTCTGCGGACCGGTGGTCTCAGGGCGCACCCCCTCTCGAACGGAAGGCAATCCGGTGACGGAACTGCGTTGGGAAGAGATCGACAAGCGCGCGGTGGACACCGTGCGCGTTCTTGCGGCGGATGCCGTGGAGAAGGTCGGCAACGGTCACCCCGGGACGGCGATGAGCCTCGCCCCCGCGGCCTATCTGCTGTATCAGCGGGTCATGAAGCACGACCCGGCCGACACGCATTGGCCCGGACGCGACCGCTTCATCCTGTCGTGCGGCCACTCCTCGCTCACGCAGTACATCCAGCTGTACCTGGGCGGATTCGGTCTCGAGCTCGATGACCTCAAGAGCCTGCGCACCTGGGGATCGCTGACCCCCGGTCACCCCGAGTACGGACACACGAAGGGCGTGGAGATCACGACGGGCCCGCTCGGCCAGGGGCTCGCCTCGTCCGTCGGTTTCGCCTACGCCGCTCGCTACGAGCGGGGTCTCTTCGATCCCGAGGCAGCCGAGGGTGAGTCGCCGTTCGATCACTTCATCTACGTCATCGCCTCCGACGGCGACATCGAAGAAGGCGTCACCAGCGAGGCGTCGTCGCTGGCCGGCCACCAGAAGCTCGGCAACCTCGTCGTGATCTACGACTCGAACCAGATCTCGATCGAGGACGACACGAACGTCGCTCTCACCGAGGACGTTGCGCGCCGCTACGAGGCCTACGACTGGCACGTGCAGACCGTCGACTGGAAGAAGACCGGCGAGTACGTCGAGGACGTCCACGCGCTCTACGACGCCATCGAGAAGGCCAAGGGCGTCACCGACAAGCCCTCGCTCATCATCCTCAAGACGATCATCGGCTGGCCCTCCCCCGGCAAGCAGAACAGTGGGAAGATCCACGGCGCCGCCCTCGGTGGCGAGGAACTCGCCGCGACCAAGAAGGTTCTCGGCTGGGATCCCGACAAGACGTTCGAGGTGCCCGACGACGTCATCGCCCACACCCGATCGCTCGTGGAGCGGGGTGAGGCCGAGAAGGCTGCCTGGCAGGAGAAGTTCGACGCGTGGGCCCAGGCCAACCCCGAGCGCAAGGCGCTGTGGGATCGGCTGCAGGCACGCGAGCTGCCGGCGGACATCGCCGACGCGCTTCCGACGTTCGAGGCGGGCAAGGATGTTTCCACCCGCGCAGCATCCGGTCAGGTCATCAACGCGCTGGCCGCCCGGCTCCCCGAGCTGTGGGGCGGGTCGGCTGATCTCGCCGAGTCGAACCTCACCACCATCAAGGGTGCTGCGTCGTTCATTCCCGAGGAGTGGTCCACGCACGAGTGGAGCGGCTCGCCGTATGGTCGCGTGCTGCACTTCGGTATCCGCGAGCACGCGATGGGATCGATCCTCAACGGCATCGTGCTGCACGGACCCACCCGCCCCTTCGGTGGCACCTTCCTGATCTTCAGCGACTACATGCGTCCCCCCGTGCGCCTGGCCGCACTGATGAACATTCCGACGCTGTTCGTGTGGACGCACGATTCGGTCGCGCTCGGTGAGGACGGCCCGACTCACCAGCCGATCGAGCAGCTTGCGGCTCTGCGTGCCATCCCGAACTTCGCCGTGGTCCGGCCCGCTGACGCGAACGAGACCGCGGCGGTCTGGCTCGAGCTCGTGCGTCGACACGAGGGACCGGCGGGGATCGCGCTCACACGTCAGAACGTCCCCACGTTCCCGCGCGGCACCGGCGAAGCGTCGGGCGACGAGTTCGCCTCGGCCGACCTCGCAGCCAAGGGTGCGTACGTGCTGGCTGAGTCGCCGACGGGCACGGTCGACGTGATCCTGATCGCGAGCGGGTCCGAGGTGCAGCTGGCCGTGGCCGCTCGTGAGCAGCTCGCCGAGAAGGGCATCGGTGCTCGCGTGGTCTCGGCGCCCTCTCTCGAGTGGTTCGCCGAGCAGGACGAGGCCTACCGCGAGAGCGTGCTGCCGGCATCCGTGAAGGCTCGCGTGTCTGTCGAGGCAGGGCTCGCGATGCCGTGGCGCGACATCGTCGGCGACGCCGGACGGTCGGTGTCGATCGAGCACTTCGGCGCCTCCGCCGACTACAAGACTCTGTTCCAGAAGTTCGGAATCACGACCGACGCGGTCGTGAACGCCGCCCACGAGACGATCGCCGCCGCGGGCGCCTGAGCCGCGGGGCACACGAAGGAGAAGCCATGACCACCCCTACTGAGAAGCTCGTCGCCGAGGGCGTCAGCATCTGGCTCGACGATCTGTCGCGGGAGCGCATCAGCTCCGGCAACCTCGCCGCGCTCATCGTCGACCGCAACGTCACGGGCGTGACCACGAACCCGACGATCTTCGCCGGGGCCCTTGCGAAGGGCACCGCCTACGACCAGACCATCCGTGACCTGAAGTCGCAGGGAGCCGACACCGAGACGTCGATCTTCGCGATCACGACGACCGACGTGCGCGACGCCGCCGACATCTTCCGTCCCGTCTACGACGCCACCGGCGGTGTGGACGGCCGCGTGTCGATCGAGGTCTCCCCCGAGCTCGCCCACGACACCGAGGCGACGATCGCGCAGGCCAAGGAGCTGTGGAAGACCGTCGACCGGCCGAACACGCTCATCAAGATCCCCGCGACCAAGGCCGGTCTGCCGGCGATCACCGAAGTGATCGGGTCGGGGATCTCGGTCAACGTCACGCTCATCTTCAGCCTCGAGCGCTACGCCGCGGTCATCGACGCGTACCTCACGGGCATCGAGCAGGCCAAGGCCGCCGGTCACGACATCAGCACCATCCACTCGGTCGCGTCGTTCTTCGTTTCGCGCGTCGACACCGAAGTGGACAAGCGGCTGTCGGCGATCGGCTCGGATGCCGCGACGGCGCTGAAGTCCCGCGCGGGCATCGCCAATGCGCGTCTGGCCTTCGAGCTGTTCGAGAAGGAGTTCGCGACCGACCGCGCGAAGGCGCTCGTCGCTGCCGGCGCCACCGTGCAGCGCCCCCTGTGGGCCTCCACCGGTGTCAAGGACCCGTCGCTTCCCGACACGCTCTACGTCACCGAGCTCGTCGCACGCGGCACGGTCAACACGATGCCCGAGAAGACCCTCGAGGCGACGTTCGACCACGCCGATGTCACCGGTGACACCGTCACCGGCAACTACGCCGACGCGCACGCCGTGTTCGACGGTCTCGCATCGGTGGGCATCGACTTCGCCGACGTGACGCAGGTTCTCGAGGACGAGGGTGTGGAGAAGTTCATCACCTCGTGGCACGAGTTGCAGGCGACCGTCACCACGGCCCTCGACAACGCGAACGTCTGAGCCGGAGATGGCGTTCGACATCCACCTGACAGGACACGTCAAGTCGGTCGTCGAGGCGACCCTGCCGAGCCTGACCGGCGACCTCGTGGCGTCGGGCGTGACCGCGGGTGACAGTTCGCTGTGGGGACCGGATGCCGAGCCCGAAGCCTCGCGACGTCTCGGGTGGCTGGACGCAGTAACGGTCTCGCGACCGCTCATTCCGCAGATCCTCGCGCTGCGCGACGAGCTCCTCGCGCAGGGTCTGACGCGCGTCGTGCTCGCGGGGATGGGGGGTTCCTCGCTCGCCCCCGAGGTCATCGCGCAGACGGCGGGTGTTCCGCTGGTCATCCTCGATTCGACGGCGCCGGGACAGGTGCTCGCCGCGCTCGACGGCGATCCCGAGGCCGGTGGGCTTGAGCGCACCGTCCTCGTCGTGTCGTCGAAGTCGGGATCGACGGTGGAGACCGACTCTGTCAAGCGCGCCTTCGAGGCTGCGTTCCGGGATCTCGGCATCGACCCGGCCGAGCGCATCATCGTCGTCACCGATCCCGGTTCGCCGCTGGACGAGTCGGCGAGAGCGGACGGATACCGTGTGTTCAACGCAGACCCCAACGTCGGCGGGCGCTACTCCGCGCTCACCGCGTTCGGCCTGGTTCCGGCCGGGCTGGCAGGCGCGGACATCGAGGAGCTCCTCGCGGAGGCCGACGCCACGCTGCTCGAGGTCGCGATCGACAGCCCGGAAAACCCGGCGCTCGTGCTGGCGGCAGCCATCGCGGGGGGAGATCCGCGTCGCGACAAGCTCGGCCTCATCAGCGACGGCACGCACATCGTCGGCCTTCCCGACTGGATCGAGCAACTGATCGCCGAGTCGACCGGCAAGGACGGGACCGGCATCCTTCCCGTCGTGATGCTGCCGGTCTCGCCCGAGCTCGAAAGCGCGCCCGCCGACCTCCAGGTCCTGCGCCTGGTCGACGAGGCGAACGAGTTCCACCTGTTCGAGCACCATCAGGGTGAGATTCTGGTGAGCGGGTCGCTCGGCGCGCAGTTCGTCGTATGGGAATACGCGACGGCGATCGCGGGGCGGATGCTCGGCATCAACCCGTTCGATCAGCCCGATGTCGAATCCGCGAAGGCGGCAACGCGCGGCCTGCTCGAGCGGCAGCCGGAGCCGACGCCGCCGGCCTTCGTGGTCGACGGCGTCGAGGTACGGGTCACGGATGCCGCTCTCGCGGCCTCCGGCACCATCGCGGGCGTGATGGACGCACTGTGGGCGCTCCTCCCCGACGACGGATATGTCTCGGTGCAGGCGTACGTCGACCGCCTCTCGATTCCGCAGCTCCAGGGGCTGCGCGAGTTGGTCGCCGCCGACTCCGGACGTCCGACGACGTTCGGGTGGGGGCCGCGCTTCCTCCACTCGACCGGCCAGTACCACAAGGGTGGACCCGCCAACGGCGTCTTCCTGCAGATCGTGGAACGCACCGACGTGGACGTCGAGATCCCCGGCCGACCGTTCACCTTCGGTCAGCTGATCGCCGCGCAGGCCGCCGGCGACGCCGAGGTTCTCGCCGCGAAGGGACGTCCCGTGGTCACGCTGACCCTGACCGACCCTCAGGTCGAGGTCCTTTCCCTGTTCGAAGCGGCCCAGTAAGGCATCCCACCCGATGACAGTAGAGATCACTCGCGGGCACAATCCGCTGCGCGACCCCGAAGATGCACGCCTGAATCGGATCGCCGGCCCCAGCGCCCTCGTGATCTTCGGCGTGACCGGCGACCTCTCCCGCAAGAAGCTCATGCCGGCGGTCTACGACCTGGCCAACCGCGGCCTGCTGCCCCCGGGCTTCGGCTTGGTCGGGTTCGCGCGGCGTGACTGGGAGGACCAGGACTTCGCGCAGGTCGTGCACGACGCGGTCCGCCAGCACGCCCGCACCGCCTTCCGCGAGGAGACATGGCAGCAGCTGCTGCAGGGCATCCGTTTCGTGTCCGGTGAGTTCGGTGACGACGAGGCGTTCGCACGCCTGCGCGCGACCGTCGAGCGCCTGGACCAGGAGCGCGGCACGATGGGCAATCACGCCTTCTACCTGTCGATTCCGCCCAAGGACTTCCCTGTCGTTGCCCGGCAGTTGCGCACCTCGGGGCTCGTCGACGACACCGCCGATCAGCCGGAGCGGTGGCGGCGCGTCGTCATCGAGAAGCCGTTCGGACACGACCTCGCGTCAGCGCGGGAACTCAACGACGCACTGCGCTCGACCTTCCCCGCCGACTCGATCTTCCGGATCGATCACTATCTCGGCAAAGAGACCGTCCAGAACATCCTCGCGCTCCGGTTCGCGAACGAACTGTTCGAGCCGATTTGGAACCGCAACTACGTCGACCACGTGCAGATCACGATGGCCGAAGACATCGGTGTGGGCGGCCGCGCCGGATACTACGACGGGATCGGTGCGGCCAGGGACGTCATCCAGAACCACCTGCTGCAGCTTCTCGCGCTGACAGCGATGGAGGAACCGATCAGCTTCGATGCGAGCCACCTGCGGGCCGAGAAGGAGAAGGTGCTCGCGGCCGTCACACTCCCCGAGGACCTCTCGCTCGCCACCGCACGCGGGCAGTATGCGGGTGGATGGCAAGGCGGCGAGCATGTGACCGGCTTCCTCGACGAGGACGGGATGAAGCCCGACTCGACCACCGAGACGTATGCCGCATTGAAGCTCGAGATCAACACCCGCCGCTGGGCCGGCGTCCCGTTCTACCTGCGCACGGGCAAACGACTCGGACGCCGCGTCACCGAGATCGCCGTGGTCTTCAAACGTGCGCCCGAACACCTGTTCACGCGCTCGCAGACCTCGGGCCTGGGCGAGAACGCCCTCGTCATCCGCGTCCAGCCCGACGAGGGTGTCACCATCCGCTTCGGTTCCAAGGTGCCGGGCGCGAGCACCCACGTGCGTGACGTCACGATGGACTTCGGGTACGGTCACGCGTTCACCGAGGCGAGCCCGGAAGCCTACGAGCGGCTCATCCTCGACGTGTTGCTGGGCGACCCGCCGCTGTTCCCCCGCCACGAAGAGGTCGAATTGTCGTGGAAGATCCTCGACCCGGTCGAGGAGTTCTGGGCGCAGCAGGGCGGACCCCTGGACCAGTACGAACCGGGGTCGTGGGGACCGAAGTCGGCCGATCAACTCCTTGCCCGCGACGGACGCACCTGGAGGCGGCCATGATCGTCGATCTTCCCGACACGACAGTCAGCAAGATTTCGCGTGCGCTCATCGATGTGCGCGAAGAGGGCGGCGCCGTTGCGCTCGGGCGGGTGCTCACGCTCATCATCGTGACCGCCAACGGCGGCACCGAGGACGGCATCGACGCGGCCAATGACGCCTCCCGAGAGCATCCGATGCGCGTCATCAGCCTCCGGCTCGATCCGAGCGGCGAACCCCGACTGGATGCCGAGATCCGTGTCGGCGGCGATGCCGGTGCCAGTGAAGTCGTCGTGCTGCGCGCCTACGGGGATGCGACCTCCAACGTCGAGAGTCTGGTGACGGGCCTGCTCCTGCCGGATGCCCCTGTCGTGGTGTGGTGGCCGGACAACCCTCCCGCGACACCGTCGCACTCCCCGCTCGGTCGGATCGCGCAGCGCCGCATCACAGACGCCTCGACCGTCCCGTTCGAAGCCACCCGCGTCGCCCACCTCGGCGACTGCTACTCCCCCGGTGACACCGACCTCGCCTGGACGCGGCTTACGCACTGGCGAGAGCAGCTCGCGGCAGTGCTCGACCAGCCGCCCTACGAGCCCGTCACGGCAGTCGAGGTCCGCGGCGCCGCCAGTTCACCGTCCACCGCACTGCTGGCGGCCTGGCTCCGTCTGACGCTCGGCGTTCCGGTTGACTGGCGCTACCTCTCGCCGCAGGAGTGGAGCGACGGCATCAAGTCCGTTCGGCTCACACGAGCCAGCGGAGACATCGTGCTGGAACGGTCATCCGCGGCCATCGCCCGGTTGTCGCAACCTGGACAGCCGCAGCACGATCTGGTCCTGCCGCGCCGCACACTGCGAGAGTGCCTCGCCGAGGAGCTTCGCCGGCTCGACGCAGACCTCTTGTATGGGCGAGTCATCACGGAAGGCTGGGCGTTGTTGGACCCGGCAACGTCCCAGGAGACCGATGGCTGAGATCACGAACGAAAAGCGGGTGCTCATCAGCCCCGACCGGACCGCACTGGCAGACTATGTGGCGGACCGATTCCTGCGACGCATTGAGAAGCAGGTGGATGAGCCCGCGGTTCACGTCTCGCTCACCGGCGGCACGATGGGTGTCGCGGTCCTCGCGGCCGCTGCCACGAACCCCCGCCTCGCGGGCCTGCGCTGGGACAACGTGCACTTCTGGTGGAGCGACGAGCGCTTCGTCCCCCGGCACGATGACGAACGCAACGAGAAGCAGGCTCGAGAAGCACTGCTCGATCAGCTCCACATCCCGGCTGGGAACATCCACAGCGTTGCGGCGAGCGACGAAGGCATCGGCCTCGATGAGGCAGCACGTGTGTACGCCGACGAACTTGCGCGTTTCGCCCAGCCCGGTGGGCCGGCGTGGCCGTCATTCGACATGTGCTTTCTGGGGGTCGGACCGGACGCTCACATCGCCTCCCTGTTTCCCGACCACCCCGAGATCCGCGACACGGAACACGCCGTGCTCCCGGTACGGAACTCGCCGAAACCGCCGCCGGAGCGCGTGACCTTCACGCGTCCCGTGATCAACGGGTCCCAGCGCGTGTGGCTCGTGATGTCGGGGCCCGACAAGGCAGCGGCGCTCGGGCTGGCACTTGCCGGAGCGAACTACACCAGTGTTCCCGCCGGCGGGGCAAAGGGCCGGCGGCGCACGGTGTTCTTCGTGGACCGCGAGGCCGCCGAGCAGGTTCCGCCGGAACTCATCGACCAGGAGTACTGACCGCCCGTCGCGGCAGCGTCAGCCCAGGACTAGAGGCCGCGGCGCTCGCGAAGCGACTTCAGCGCATCCTCCAGGAGCGCATCGGCTTCCTCTTCCGTGCGACGCTCCTTCACGTACGCGAGGTGCGTCTTATAGGGCTCGGTCTTGGCCATCTGCGGAGGATTGTCCTTGTCGCGGCCGGCGGGAAGACCGGAATGCGGGGAATCGATCGTCTCCGGGATCTCCTCGTCGGGGATCCCCGCGGCGAAGTAGCGAACCGTCTCGTTGCCCAATGCGTCCCAGTACGAGACCGCGATGCGGTCGGCGTGGTAGCCGTGGTCCTGTTCACCCATCGGGCCGGCACCCACGCGGGTGCCTCGGATTGCGTTTCCGCCGGTTGCCATCAGATCACCTGGAACTTCGTAATGAGGCCGAGGCCCACGATGGTGACGAACCACACCAGGGCCAGGACGATCGTGAATCGGTTGAGGTTGCGCTCTGCGAGCCCCGAGGAGCCCAGTGCGGAGGTCATCCCGCCACCGAACATGTCGGACAGGCCGCCGCCGCGCCCCTTATGAAGCAGGATGAGCAGGGTGAGCAGAAGGCTCGTGAGCCCCAGGATGACCTGCAGGACCAGTTCGAGAATCGCCAAGACGTGAGACCTTTCGTCGCGACGATGTCTCGCCGCACAATCGTCCAGTATACGGAAACGGTGGCGCTCGTTTCGGCTCGGCGCCGCGCGCGCCTCGCTCAACGACCGAGAACGACACCACGTCTCGGTCGTTGAGCGAGCGCAGCGAGACGACCGCCGGTCGTTGAGCGAGCGCAGCGAGACGAAACGCCGTCAGACGCCGACGTGCTTCTGGTATCGGATGATCGCCGCGAACTCATCCACGATGAGACTCGCACCGCCGACCAGTGCGCCGTCAACGTCCGGCTCGCGCATGAAGCTCGCGATGTTCGCCGCCTTGACCGACCCGCCGTAGAGCACGCGGGTCCGTGCGGCGGCATCCTCACCGAGTGCGTCCCCGACGACGGCGCGGAGCTTGGCGCAGACCTCCTGCGCCTGCTCCGGTGTCGCAGCCTGGCCGGATCCGATCGCCCAGACAGGCTCGTAGGCGACCACGATGTCGGCATCCGCCGGCACGTCCGCAAGCGCGGTCTGCAGCTGTCCCACGGGCACGGCGCTGGCGCCGTACTTCTCGAGATCCTCCGCGGTCTCCCCGACGCAGATCACCGGCACGAGCCCGTGTCGCAACGCAGCCTGCACCTTGCTGGCCACGACCTCGTCGCTCTCCTGGTGGTACTCGCGCCGCTCCGAGTGCCCGATGATGACGTATCGCGCGTCGAGCTTGGCGAGGAAGGCGCCCGAGATGTCGCCCGTGTACGCACCCGAGTCCTTCGGCGACAGGTCCTGCGCGCCGAGGGCGAACGGGATCTTGTCGGCATCCAGGAGCGTCTGGACGGTACGCAGATCGGTGAAGGGCGGGAACACCGCGACCTCCACCGAGCCGTCCTCGTGCTTGGCGTCCTTGAGCGTCCAGTGCAGCTTCTGGACGAACGCGACAGCCTGCAGGTGGTCGAGGTTCATCTTCCAGTTGCCGGCGATGAGCGGTGTTCTCACTGTTCCCATCCGAGGACCTCCAGTCCGGGGAGCTTCTTGCCCTCGAGGAACTCGAGGCTCGCACCGCCGCCGGTCGAGATGTGACCGAAGGCGTCGTCGGCGAACCCGAGCTGGCGCACGGCGGCGGCGGAGTCCCCGCCGCCGACGACGCTCAGTCCGTCCACCTCGGTCAGCGCCTGAGCGACAGCCTTGGTCCCCGCGGCGAACGCGGGCATCTCGAACACGCCCATCGGCCCGTTCCAGAAGACCGTCTTGCTTCCGCGGATCGCCTCGGCGAAGATGCGGGCGGTGTCAGGGCCGATGTCCAGGCCCATGCCGGTCGCGCCGAACGGCGTCTCCTCGAGAGCGTCAGCCGGAGCCACGACGTGTTCGGCGTCGGCACTGAACGAGGCAGCCATGACGGCATCCACCGGCAGCACGAGCTCGACTCCACGCTCGTGGGCTGTCGTCATGTAGCGGGTGACGGTGTCGATCTGGTCCTCTTCGAGGAGGCTCTTGCCGACCTGGTAGCCCTTGGCCTTCAGGAAGGTGAAGAGCATGCCGCCGCCGACGAGGATGCGGTCCACGCGCGGCAGGAGGTGCTCGATGACGCCGAGCTTGTCGCTGACCTTGGAGCCGCCGAGCACGACCGTGTAGGGCCGCTCGGGCTTCTCGGTCAGGCGGTCGAGGACGTCGACCTCCTTCTCGATCAGGAAGCCCGCCGCGGACGGCAGGATCTCGGCGAGGTCGTACACGCTCGCCTGCTTGCGGTGCACGACACCGAAGCCATCCGAGACCAGAGCGTCGCCGAGAGCTGCGAGTTCGCGGGCGAACGCGCCGCGGACCTCGGCATCCTTCGCCGTCTCGCCCGGGTTGAAGCGGAGGTTCTCGATCACCGCGACGTCGCCGTCCTCGAGGGCGGCCACGGCGTCGTGCGCCGAATCGCCGACGGTGTCGCGGGCGAACGCGACCGGCTTGCCGAGCAGCTCCGACAGGCGCTGAGCCACGGGCTCGAGGCTGTACTTCGGGTCGGGTGCCCCATCGGGGCGTCCCAGGTGCGAGCACACCACGAGGCGCGCTCCCTGGTTGATGAGGGCGTTGAGCGTGGGAACGGAGGCCCGCACGCGGCCATCGTCCGTGATGACCCCGTCCCGCAAGGGGACGTTGAGGTCACAACGGGCGATGACGCGCTTGCCGGCCAGCGACCCCAGCGAATCGAGGGTGCGCAGAGCCATGTCTGTCTACCGGATGCCGGCGCTCAGAGCTTGCTGGCGACGAGCTCGGTGAGGTCGACGAGGCGGTTGGAGTAGCCCCACTCGTTGTCGTACCAGGCCGAGACCTTCACGAGGTTGCCGCTGACATTGGTCTGACCGGCGTCGAAGATCGACGAGTGCGGGTCGTGGACGATGTCGGTCGACACGATCGCGTCGGTGTTGTACTTCAGGTATCCCGCGAGGGCGCCGTCGGCCGCAGCCTTCTCGTACGCCGCGTTGATGGTCTCCTTGGTCAGACCCTCGGTCGGCGTGATGATCGTGAGGTCGACGATCGAGCCGGTGGGGACCGGCACGCGGTACGACGAGCCGCTGAGCTTGCCGTTGAGCTCGGGCAGCACGAGGCCGATGGCCTTGGCGGCACCGGTGGCGGCCGGAACGATGTTCAGCGCGGCGGCGCGAGCACGGTGCAGGTCGCCGTGGGGGCCGTCCTGCAGGTTCTGGTCTGCCGTGTAGGCGTGAGCGGTCATCATGAAGCCGCGCTCGATGCCGAAGTTGTCGTTGAAGACCTTCGCGAGAGGCGCGAGGCAGTTCGTGGTGCACGACGCGTTCGAGATGACGTGCATCGTGGCCGGGTCGTAGTCCCCGTCGTTGACACCCATGACGAACGTGCCGTCGACGTCGGTGCCGGGAGCCGAGATGAGAACCTTCTTCGCGCCGCCGGCGATGTGCTTGCTGGCGTCGGCGGCCTTGGTGAACCGACCGGTCGACTCGATGACGATGTCGACGCCCAGCTCGCCCCAGGGGAGGTTCGCGGGGTCGCGCTCCTCGAAGACCTTGATGCTCTTGCCGCCGACGGTGATCGAGTCCTCGGTGTACGACACCTCTTCGGACAGGCGCCCGCCCACCGAGTCGTACTTCAGGAGGTGAGCGAGGGTCTTGTTGTCGGTGAGGTCGTTCACCGCCACGATGTCGAGGTCCGCGCCCTGCTCAAGCGCTGCGCGGAGGTAGTTACGTCCGATACGGCCGAAGCCGTTGATACCGATCTTGACAGACACGGTGTCTCCCTGATTCTCATCGCGCCAAAGCGCCGGGGGTCAGCTCCGGATCGACGACCCGGAGAGGGGTGTCATTTGTGGTGTGTTCCAGCAGACATATGAGGGTGCCGGAGCCCCCGAGTCGGCGAGGGCTCCGCGGCATCCTCACCTGATCATGACCCTAGCAGCAGACCCGCCGTCTTCTCACGGGCCGTGACAAAGCGGTCCTGGACGTTCTGCCAGTTGACGATGTTCCAGAAGGCCTTGACGTAGTCGGCGCGGACGTTCTGATAGTCCAGGTAGTAGGCGTGCTCCCAGACGTCGAGCATGAGCAGCGGGACACTCGCGGCAGCGAGCTGACCCTGCTGGTCGAAGATCTGCTGGATGATCAGGCGCTGCCCGATCGAGTCCCAGAACAGCGCCGCCCAGCCCGAGCCCTGCACGCCGAGCGCCGCTGCGGTGAAGTGCTTCTGGAAGCCGTCGAAGGACCCGAAGTACTCGTCGATCGCTGCGGCGAGCTCACCGGTGGGCTTGTCGCCGCCGTCGGGCGACATGTTGGTCCAGAAGATCGAGTGGTTGGTGTGGCCGCCGAGGTTGAACGAGAGGTCCTTCTCGAGCTTGTTCACGTTCGCGAGGTTGCCGGTCTCCCGCGCCTCGGCGAGCTGCTCGAGAGCCGTGTTGGCGCCCGTCACGTACGCCTGGTGGTGCTTGTCGTGGTGAAGCTGCATGATCGTGGCGCTGATGTGCGGCTCGAGCGCAGCGTAGTCGTAGGGGAGGTCGGGAAGGGTGTAGGTGGCCATTCGCTCTTTTCTTCCTGTCGTCGCGGCGCCAGGGAAGCCCCGGCGTCGCTGGGGGTGACTGCTTGTCATCCTAGTGAGCCTGGGGCTGTCTCCGGCGGGTCTTGCGCGAGAGCGAACTACCGGTTAACGGTCGGCGCGATGGCAGCCGGGAGGCGGCGCGTCAGTCCAGCGCACTCGCGGGCACCGCGGATTCGGTGCCGGGAATTCCTTCCGCAGCGGCTTTCTTGTCGGCCATCGCGAGCAGACGACGGATGCGGCCCGCAACGGCATCCTTCGTGAGGGGCGGGTCGGCGTGATGCCCGAGTTCGTCCAGGCTCGCGTCCCGGTGGGCAAGGCGCAGGTCGCCGGCCTCGCGGAGGTGGTCGGGGATGTCATCGCCGAGGATCTCGAGGGCCCGTTCGACGCGTGCGCACGCCGCGACGGCGGCCTGCGCTGAGCGACGCAGGTTGGCGTCGTCGAAGTTCACGAGGCGATTGACCCCCGCGCGTACTTCACGACGTTGACGCATCTCATCCCAGTGCGCGGCGACCTGCCGCGCACCCATCACCGAGAGCGCTGCTCGGATCGCGTCCCCCTCGCGGACGACCACGCGGGGCGCTCCGCGCACTTCTCGGGCTTTCGCCCCGACGCCGAGGCGGTGGGCAGCACCCACGAGAGCCATCGCTGCTTCGGAAGACGGGCACAGGACGTCAAGAGAGGCCGATCTGCCGGGGTCGCTGAGAGCTCCGGCACCGAGGAACGCGCCGCGCCACACCGCCGCCAGATCACCGCGGGAGCCGGTCGTGAGCTTGTTGGGCAGTCCGCGCACGGGCCGGCGCCGCTGGTCGAGCAGACCGGTCTGACGAGCCAGCGTCTCGCCTCCGTCGATGACGCGCACCGCGAACAGAGCGCCGGCGCGGGAGCCGGAGCCCTGTGTCTGGACGATCTCGGGACGCACCCCGTAGATCTCCACGAGCTCGCGCCCCACCCGACGCGCGAGGGCTTCGGAGTCCACCTCCGCCTCGACGGCGACACGGTTCGCGATGGAGTGCAGTCCGCCCGCGAACCGGAGCAGTGATGTCAACTCGGCGACCCGGGCGCTGGGAAGCGGATCCCGAACCGCGATGAGCTCTGCTTTGACATCGGCCGTCAGCGACACGGGGCTCCTTTCAGGGGTGCCGGCAGGGCCGGCGGATGACGATCTAGCCTACTCGGGCGCATCGCGGGAATTCTCCCGCGCGGACCGATCCCGGGCGCTATTCGCGGCCGAGGTCGCGGTGCTTGACGCGCACGGCGACGCCCGTCTCACCCTCGAGCCGCCGAGCGAGTTCCTGGGCGACGACGACGGATCGGTGTTTGCCGCCCGTGCAGCCGACCGCGACGACCGAGTGGCGCTTGTTCTCGCGCTGGTAGCCCTGCAGCACCGGGCGCAGCGCCGTGGCGTACGCTTCCACGAACTCCCCGGCTCCGGGCTGCGCGAGCACGTACTGGCGCACCTGCGGATCCTGACCGGTGAAGGCCCGCAGCGCGGGATCCCAGTAGGGGTTGGGCAGAAAACGCATGTCGGCGACCATGTCGGCATCCGTCGGCAGACCGTACTTGAAGCCGAAGCTCATGATCGTGAGCATGTGGCGGGCGGCGCCTTCGTCGGAGAACAGCTCGAAGATGCGCGTCGCGAGCTGATGAACGTTCAGGGAGGTCGTATCCACGACGATGTCCGCGCGCTCACGGATCTCGGACAGACGCTCGCGTTCGATGCGGATGCCGTCGATGATCGTGCCCTCGCCCTGCAGCGGATGCGGCCGGCGAACGGCTTCGAAGCGCCGCACGAGGACGTCGTCCGACGCATCGAGGAACACGATGCGCACATGCCTCCGGGAGCGCAGCTCCCCCACCTCGGCGGGAAGCGCTGCGAACAGGTCCCGGCCACGCACATCGACCACCGCGGCGACCTTCGGCAGAGCGGACGCCGCGATCTCCGAGAGCTCCAGGAGGGGCTTGAGCATCTGCGGGGGCAGGTTGTCGACGACGTACCAGCCGAGGTCCTCGAGGGCGTTCGCCGCTGTCGAGCGCCCGGCGCCGGACATCCCCGTGAGGATGAGCACGTCGCTGGTCGCGGCTGTCGTCTCGTCCATCGGGACCCCTCGTCCTCGGGTGGCGCGGTCTGCGGGCACGTCGGGCGCTGTGCTCGTCGGGCACGGGGCCGCCCGCGCGCACTGACAGCCTATCGACTCGCCAGGCGCGCGTGGATCGTCGCGGCGAGCTTGGGACCGATGCCGGGCAACTCCTGGATCTGCTCGGCTGTCGCGTTCTTGAGGGCGGTGACAGAACCGAAGTGGCGCAGGAGTGCACGGATGCGGGCCTCTCCCAGCCCCGGGATCTCCGCGAGAACGGTCTGGATGTCGCGCTTGCGCTTTCCCCGCTGCTTGGTGATCGCGAAGCGGTGCGCTTCGTCACGAAGCCGCTGCAGCAGATACAGCGCTTCGCTCGTGCGCGGCAAGATCACGGGGTAGTCCTCGCCGGGCAGCCACACCTCCTCGAGGCGTTTCGCGATGCCGCACAGCGCGATCTGCGGATGCCCCGCATCGGCCAGAGCGCGCGCCGCGGCGGCCACCTGCGGCTTGCCGCCATCGACCACGAGCAGCTGAGGGCGATACGCGAAGCGCGGCCGGGAGCGCGCCGTCACGACGGTGCCGTCGGCGGTCGGGTCGGTGCTGACCGGGTCGAGTGCCCCCTCCGGTACGTGCGCGGTGGTTGTGGCTTGGGCGTCTGCGGCTTCCGCGGTGCGTGGGGCGTCGGCGACGGCATCCGTCTCCGCGGCATTCCGGTCATCGTCGATGTACGCGAGCCGGCGGGTGAGCACCTGGTAGAGCGAGTCGGTGTCGTCGGTCGTCTCCGGGATGCCGAACGTGCGGTACTGGTCTTTGCGCGGCAGTCCGTCTTCGAACACCACCATCGAGGCAACCACGTTCGTTCCGCTGAGGTGTGACACGTCGTAGCACTCGATCCGCAGGGGTGCCTCGTCGAGGCCAAGCGCTTCCTGCAGATCGGTCAGGGCCTGTGTGCGCGCGACGTAGTCGCTCGTGCGCCGCGTCTTGTGCAGCAGCAGCGCCTGCTGCGCGTTGAGGGCCGCGTTCTTCATGAGATCGGCCTTCGCCCCGCGCTGTGCGACCTGGATCGTCACGTTGGTGCCGCGCTTGTCCCGTAGCCACGCTTCCAACTCGGCGGCGTCTTCGGGCATCGCCGGCACGAGGACCTGCTTGGGAATCTCGGTCGCGGCGGCATCCCCGTACGTGCGCTGCAGGATCTGGTCGACGAGGTCTCCCCCGGTGATGTCGAGTTCCTTCTCGATCGTGGTGGCCCGCACGCCTCGCACACGTCCGCCGCGGATGACGAAATGCTGCACCGCGGCGGCCAGTTCGTCTTCCGCGATGCCGAACAGGTCGGCATCCGTATCGGCGGGAAGCACGAGCGCGCTCTTGTTGAGCACCGCCTCGATCGCCTGCAGCCGGTCGCGGTACACCGCGGCGGATTCGTAGTCCATCGCCGCGGATGCCTCGCGCATCCGGGCCGTCAACTGCTTCGTGAAGCGCTGGTCGCCGCCGGACATAAAGGCGACGAAGTCCTCCACGATCGCTCGGTGCTCGTCGATCGTGACCTTCATCGAACACGGTCCGCCGCATCGGCCGATCTGACCGGGGAAGCAGGGCCTGCCGGTGGCCATCGCCCGCTTGTACGACGAGTCGCTGCACGTGCGAATCGGGAAGACCTTGATCATGAGGTCGATGACCTCGTGCACCGCCCAGACCTTGGGGTAGGGCCCGAAGTACTTGGCGCCGCGGATTCGGTGGTTGCGGGTCACCATGACCCGAGGAGCCTCGTCGGCGAGCGTGATCGCCATGTACGGATAGGACTTGTCGTCCTTGTAGCGCACGTTGAACGGCGGCGAGTACTCCTGGATCCACATGTACTCGAGCTGCAGGGCCTCGACGTCGCTGCCGACGACCGTCCACTCGACCCCGGTGGCGGTGGTCACCATCCGTCTGGTGCGCTCGTGCAGGGTGTGCAACGGCGCGAAGTAGTTCGACAGGCGGGCCCGCAGGTTCTTCGCCTTGCCGACGTACAGGATGCGACCGGCGTCGTCGCGGAACCGGTAGACGCCCGGGTTGGTCGGGATCTCCCCCGGCTGGGGCCGGTACGCGAGCTGGGGGTGGGTGGCGCGAGCCACGCTCAGCCCGCCTTGCGGGCCGCCGGCGCGTCGTGGGCGTCGAAGAGTTCGGCCAGGAAGTGTCCGGTGTAGCTCTCCCGCACCTGCGCCACCTGCTCGGGCGTGCCGGTGGCGACGATCTCGCCACCTCCGGAGCCCCCCTCCGGCCCGAGGTCGATGATCCAGTCGGCGGACTTGATGACGTCGAGGTTGTGCTCGATGACGATCACGGTGTTGCCCTTGTCGACGAGGCCGTTCAACACCTCCAGCAGCCGTCGGACGT
Source organism: Microbacterium sp. bgisy207 (assembly GCF_965345035.1). Taxonomy (GTDB): domain Bacteria; phylum Actinomycetota; class Actinomycetes; order Actinomycetales; family Microbacteriaceae; genus Microbacterium. Next base: position 24,258 of record NZ_CBDRMG010000015.1, on the reverse strand, counting down.
CCTCGAAGTGCAGGCCCGTCGTCGGCTCGTCGAGCACGTAGATGCTGCGCCCGTTGCTGCGCCGCTGCAGCTCGGTCGCGAGCTTGACGCGCTGCGCCTCGCCGCCCGAGAGGGTCGTCGCGGACTGCCCGAGCCGTACGTAGCCGAGTCCGACGTCCACGAGGGTCTGCAGATAGCGGTGGATCGCCTGGATCGGCTCGAAGAACACCGCCGCCTCAGCGATCGGCATCTCGAGCACCTCGGCGATGTTCTTGCCCTTGTAGTGCACGCTCAAGGTGTCACGGTTATACCGCTTGCCATGGCACACCTCGCAGTCGACGTACACGTCGGGCAGGAAGTTCATCTCGATCTTGATCGTGCCGTCGCCCGAGCATGCCTCGCAGCGCCCGCCCTTGACGTTGAAACTGAACCGCCCGGGTTGGTAGCCACGGGCTTTGGCCTCGGGTGTCTCACTGAAGAGGGTACGGATGCGGTCGAACACGCCCGTGTAGGTCGCGGGGTTCGAGCGGGGCGTGCGGCCGATCGGCGCCTGGTCGACGTGCACGACCTTGTCGAGGTTGTCGAGGCCCGTGACCCGCGTGTGCTTGCCGGGAACGGTGCGCGCCCCGTTGAGGCGGGCCGCAAGCACCTGGTAGAGGATGTCGTTGACCAGTGAGGACTTGCCCGAGCCGCTCACGCCCGTGACAGCGGTCAGCACCCCGAGGGGGAACTGTGCCGAGACCTGCTTGAGGTTGTTCTCGCGCGCGCCGACGACCTCCAGCATCCGTTTCTTGTCGATGGCGCGACGGGCGGCGGGGATCGGGATACTGCGGCGCCCGGCCAGGTAGTCCCCCGTGATGGATGCCGGGTCGGCGAGGAGGTCGGCGAGCGGCCCCGAGTGCACGACGTGTCCACCGTCGACGCCGGCGCGCGGGCCGATGTCGACGATCCAGTCGGCGGCGTGGATCGTCTCTTCGTCATGCTCGACGACGATCAGGGTGTTGCCGAGGCCCTTGAGCTTGAGGAGCGTCTCGATGAGGCGACGGTTGTCGCGCTGGTGCAGCCCAATCGAGGGCTCGTCGAGCACGTAGAGCACGCCCGTGAGCCCCGAGCCGATCTGGGTCGCCAGACGGATGCGCTGGGCCTCGCCGCCGGAGAGCGAACCCGCCGACCGACTCAGGTTGAGGTAGTTCAGGCCGACCTGGATGAGGAACTCGAGGCGCGCGCGGATCTCGCGCAGCACGGCAGCCGCGATCATCGCCTCGCGATCGGTCAGCTCGAGCTTCGCGAAGTACTCCTGGGCTTCGGCGAGGCTCAGGCGCGAGGCGTCCGCGATCGACCGCCCGTGGACGAGCACCGCGAGCACCTCGGGCTTGAGGCGGTCGCCGTTGCACGCGGGACACGGAACCTCGCGCAGGTACTCGGCCCAGCGCTGACGCTGCGTGTCGGACTCGGCCTGTACGTACTGGCGCTCGATGTAGGGCACGACACCCTCGAAACCGGACGTGTAGCGCATCTCGCGCCCGTACCGGTTCTTCCACTTGACGTTGACCTTGAAGTTCTCGCCGTGCAGGACGGCGTTCTGCACTTCGGCCGGCAGTTCGCGCCAGGGGGTGTCCAGCGAGAAGCCGAGGTCATCCGCCAGGCCCTCGAGCAGCCGCTCGAAGTACTGGAACAGGCCCTTGCCCTGCGTGGTCCACGGGATCAGCACGCCCTCGCGGATCGACAGGTCGGGGTCGCCGAGCATGAGCTCGACATCCACCGACATCCGGGTGCCCAGGCCCGAACAGGTGGGACAGGCGCCGAAGGGCGCGTTGAACGAGAACGTGCGCGGCTCGATCTCGGTCAGCTGCAGCGGATGCCCGTTGGGGCACGAGAGCTTCTCGCTGAACGATTGCCAGGCATCCTCGCCCTCTTCGTCGACGAAGTTGACCTGCATGATGCCACCGGCAAGCCCGAGTGCGGTCTCGACGGAGTCGGTGATGCGGCCGAGGATGTCGGGGCTTGCGACGAGGCGGTCGACGACGACCGCGATGTCGTGCTTGTAGCTTTTCTTCAGCGTCGGGGGTTCGGCGAGCTGGATGAGCTCGCCGTCGACGACGGCGCGGGCGTACCCCTTGGCCGACAGCTCCTTGAAGAGGTCGACGAACTCGCCCTTCTTCTGGGTGACGACCGGGGCGACGATCTGGTACCGGGTGCGCTCGGGCAGCTCCATGAGCTGGTCGGCGATCTGCTGCACCGTCTGACGCTGGATCTGCGCGCCGCACTCGGGACAATGGGGAACGCCGATGCGCGCCCACAGCAGACGCATGTAGTCGTGGATCTCGGTGATCGTCCCCACCGTCGATCGCGGATTGCGGTTCGTCGACTTCTGGTCGATCGAGACGGCAGGGCTCAGCCCCTCGATGAAATCGACATCCGGCCGGTCGACCTGCCCCAGGAACTGGCGCGCATACGAGCTCAGCGACTCGATGTAGCGGCGCTGGCCTTCGGCGAAGATGGTGTCGAACGCGAGGCTCGACTTGCCCGACCCCGACAGGCCGGTGAAGACCACGAGCGAGTCGCGCGGGATGTCGAGATCGACATCCTTGAGGTTGTGGACGCGGGCGCCGCGGACACTCAGAGTTCCGCTGCTATGGGCAGGCGTAGACACAGGGACGATGGGCACCCGACAAGTGTAGGTGCGCCCTCCGACATCGGATCCGGGCTTCGCTCTGAGCATCCGTCGGTGCATCCGCGGCGCTCCTCCCCCGGTCATTGAGCTCCTCCCCCGGTCGTAGAGCTCCTCCCCCGGTCGTTGAGCGAGCGAAGCGAGTCGAAACGACCGCCCCCGCGCCGAGCACACCGCTCCTCCCCCGGTCGTTGAGCGAGCGAAGCGAGTCGAAACGACCGCCCCGCGCCGAGGAAGCGAACCGCGCACGCCTAGTGTGCCGACATGCCATACGTCTACATCCTGGAGTGCGCCGACCACACCTTGTACGTCGGAAGTACCCGCGACATCACCGTGCGGTTCGCGCAGCACGCGTCGGGGCATGGCGCGGAGTACACGAAGCGTCGCCTGCCTGTCCGCCTCGTCTGGTCGGAGGAGTTCGAGCGGGTCGAGGAAGCATTCGCCTGGGAGAAGCGCATCCGGGGATGGTCACATGACAAGCGAGGGGCACTGATCTCGGGAGGACTCGAGGCAGTACGTGGATGGAGCCGACGGCACCGTTCACAGCGCTCAGGGTGAGCGCTTCGACTCGCTGCGCTCGCTCAACGACCGAATGAACGGATGCGTTTCGACTCGCTGCGCCCGCTCAACGAACGAAAGCGGGACGCGGTTCCGAGCTCAGGGGCAGTGCATCAGGGGTTTGTCGCCCGAACGGTCGAACTCGTGGCGGTTCATGGGCTGGCGGCACAGCGGACAGGCCCGCTCCGCGCGCTCCTCGGCGGTGGGACCGGGCTCGAGGGGGCTGACGGCGGGCGGGCCGGCGACGCGGATGAGGTTGGTGTTGAACCACGTGTACCACCCACCGGCTTCGCGTACCCGCTCACGCAGCGGCCGCTTCTCTTCGCCATTCTTTCGCGTCACGATAATTAGTGTACTAACCAATCGATAGGATGTCTCCATGACGGATGACGAGGATCTGCTGAAGCTCGAGAACCAGGTGTGCTTCGCGCTCGTGACCGCCGCGCGCAACGTCGTGTCGATCTACCGGCCGATTCTCGAGCCGCTCGGCCTGACGCATCCGCAGTACCTGGTGATGCTCGCACTGTGGGAGCAGTCCCCGCGCTCGCTCGGGGAGCTCGCGGATGAACTCGCGATGGAGCCCGCCACCCTCTCCCCGCTCGTCAAGCGCCTGGAGGCGCAGGGACGCGTCACGCGTGCGCGGCGGACGGATGACGAGCGCGTGCTCGACATCAGCCTGACTCCGACCGGGCGCGCGCTGCGGGAACAGGCGCTCGATGTCCCGCGCCAGATCATGGCCGTCACCGGTCTCGGAGCGGAACAGCTGGCCGAACTCCGCGACGGTCTGCAGCCCTTCACGGGCCGCGCCGCGCGCCTCGCCTGAGTCGAACCCCCGCATACTCCCCCGTGATCCGTGCCCGCGTGTGGACACAACGGCGCACGGATGCTGCGGCACTCCGCAAAAGCCTCCAGGGCTGCCGCGGGTCGGCGACTTCCTGCGCCGTTGCGCCCAGCGCACGAGCAGCGGACCCGACGGGTTCCCATCCTCGGCGGCGCGACGTCAGCCGATCGTGACGCGGCCTGCGTCATCGAGCGGCCAGCTCGGATTGTGGGCTACCTCCCACGGGTGGCCGTCGGGATCGATGAACACGCCCGAGAAACCACCCCAGGGGGTCGGCGCCGCCGGGCGGCCGATGCGCCCGCCGGCCGCCTCGGCTGCGGCGAGCACCGGGGCGACATCATCGGCCGACCGCACGTTGTAGGCGAGCGTGACACCGCCCCATCCGCCGGGGTCATCGACAGCGGAGTCCGCGGCCAACTCAGCGCGGCTCCACAGCGCGAAGGCGAGACCGTCCAGCTGGAAGAACGCGACGACCCCGGGTACGGATGCCGGATGCGACGTCCAGCCCATCGCGCGATAGAAGGCGATCGCACGCTCGAGGTCCGACACCCCGAGCGTGATCAGACTGAGTCTCTGCTGCATGTGCAGCACTCTCTCATGTCGTCTCGACTCGCTTCGCTCGCTCAACGAACGGACGGATGCGTCTCGACTCGCTTCGCTCGCTCAACGAACGGACGGATGCGTCCGCTCATGATCGGTCAGGCGTGGCCGGCGCGCTCCATCGCGCGAAGCTCCTTCTTGAGGTCTTGCACCTCGTCACGAAGCCGCGCGGCGAGCTCGAACTTCAACTCGGATGCCGCGGCGAGCATCTGGTCCGAGAGATCGGCGATCGTCGCCTCGAGCTGGTTCGCCCCCTCGGCAGCGATGCCCTCTCGCCGCAGGTTCGGCGTCGGGCTCTTGCCCTTGCCGCTCTTTGCAGCCGCGCCATCCCGACGGCTGAGCATCGCCTTCGTGTCGGCGCCCTCGCGGATCAGGGCATCCGTGATGTCGGCGATCTTCTTACGCAGCGGCTGCGGATCGATGCCGTGCTCGAGGTTGTACGCGATCTGCTTCTCGCGGCGCCGGTCGGTCTCGTCGATCGCCGCACGCATGGAGTCAGTAATGGTGTCGGCGTACATGTGCACCTCGCCCGACACGTTTCGCGCGGCGCGCCCGATCGTCTGAATCAGCGACGTCCCCGAGCGCAGGAAGCCCTCCTTGTCGGCATCCAGGATCGAGACAAGCGAGACTTCGGGCAGGTCAAGACCCTCCCGCAGCAGGTTGATACCGACCAGGACGTCGTACACGCCCGAGCGCAGTTCGCTGAGCAGCTCCACACGACGCAGGGTGTCGACATCCGAGTGCAGATACCGCACCCGCACGCCGTGCTCGCCGAGGAAGTCGGTCAGCTCCTCCGCCATCTTCTTGGTGAGCGTCGTGACGAGCACCCGCTCGTCACGTTCCACACGGATGCGGATCTCCTCGAGCAGATCGTCGATCTGCCCCTTCGACGGCTTGACGATGATCTGCGGGTCGACCAGACCGGTCGGGCGGATGATCTGCTCCACGACCCCGTCGGCGATACCCATCTCGTACCGGCCCGGTGTGGCGGACAGGTACACCGTCTGACCGACCCGATTCTTGAACTCGTCGAACCGAAGCGGACGGTTGTCGAGGGCCGACGGCAGTCGGAAGCCGTGATCGACGAGGGTGCGCTTGCGCGAGGCGTCCCCCTCGTACATGGCACCGATCTGCGGCACCGTCACGTGCGACTCGTCGATCACGAGCAGGAAGTCATCGGGGAAGAAGTCCAGCAGCGTGTGCGGCGGTTCCCCCGGCTCACGGCCGTCGAGGTGCCGCGAATAGTTCTCGATTCCCGAGCAGAAGCCCAGCTGCTGCAGCATCTCGAGGTCGAACGTCGTCCGCATCCGCAGCCGCTGAGCCTCGAGGAGCTTCTGCTGGGATTCGAGTTCCTTCAGCCGCAGCGCGAGCTCGTCCTCGATCGTGCCGATCGCGCGCTGCACGGTCTCCGTTCCGGCGACGTAGTGGGATGCCGGGAAGATCGGCACGGAATCCATCTTCTGGATCACATCGCCTGTCAACGGATGCAGCAGATACAGCGCCTCGATCTCGTCCCCGAACAGCTCGATACGGATGGCGTACTCCTCGTACACCGGGATGATCTCGATCGTGTCGCCGCGCACACGGAAGTTGCCGCGCGAGAAGTCGACATCGTTGCGGTTGTACTGCATCGCGATGAACTTGCGGATGAGGGCGTCGCGGTCGTACCGCTCCCCCACCTGCAGCGCGACCATCGCCCGCAGGTACTCTTCCGGCGCGCCGAGGCCGTAGATGCACGAAACCGTCGAGACCACGACGACGTCGCGACGCGACAGCAACGAGTTGGTCGTGGAGTGCCGCAGCCGTTCGACCTCGGCGTTGATCGACGAGTCCTTCTCGATGAAGGTGTCGGTCTGCGGGACGTACGCCTCGGGTTGGTAGTAGTCGTAGTAGGACACGAAATACTCGACGGCGTTGTGGGGCATGAGCTCGCGGAATTCGTTGGCGAGCTGCGCGGCGAGCGTCTTGTTGTGCGCCATCACGAGCGTCGGGCGCTGCACCTGTTCGATGAGCCACGCGGTGGTCGCCGACTTGCCGGTGCCGGTCGCGCCGAGCAGCACGACATCCGTCTCGCCGGCGTTGATGCGCGCCGCGAGCTCGGCGATCGCCTGCGGCTGGTCACCGGACGGCGCGTACTCGCTGACGACTTCGAACGGTCGGACGGATCGCGTGGTCTGCACCTTTCCAGGGTAGGCGGCCCCTCCGACATCGGGGCTGGCGTGGCGTTTCGTCTCGCTTCGCTCGCTCAACGAGCCGGACCGCTTCGCTCGCTCAACGAGCGGGACCGCTTCGGGCGTTTCGGTGGGCGCAGATGATGCCTACCCTGGAGGGGTGCTCGAGTTCTTCGTGGGATCCGGCCTCGCCGCAGCGGCGGGGCTGAACGCATGGATGCCGCTGCTGGTGCTCGGGCTTGCCAATCGCTTCTTCGACGCGATCGAGCTCCCGGCCGGGTGGGCATGGCTGTCCAGCGACATCGCCCTGTGGATCATCGGCGCTCTGCTCGTGCTCGAGATCATCGCCGACAAGGTGCCGGTGCTCGACTCCGTCAACGATGCCGTACAGACGGTCATCCGTCCCGCGTCCGGGGGAATCGCATTCGGCGCGGGAGCGAGCGCCGAGACCCTGCGTGTGGATGACCCGGGCGCGTTCTTCGCGGACCAGAACTGGGTGGCGATCGGCATCGGCGTCGCGATCGCGCTGGTCATCCACGTCGTGAAGGCCTCATTCCGCCCGCTGGCGAACGCCTCGACGGCCGGCGTCGCCGCCCCGATCGTCAGCACCGTCGAGGATGTCACGAGCCTCGCGCTGTCGGTGTTCGCGATCGTGATCCCGATCGTCGGATTCGTGCTGCTGGTCGGCGGGATCGTCGCGGCTGCCGTGATGATCCCGCGGTGGAAGCGTCAGCGCGACGTGCGGGCGGCGATCCGCAACGGCAACGCCTCCCAGAGCACGTCGACCTGATCGCGGGTCTGCGCGAGGGTCCCCGCGGTGTCGATCACGACGTCGGCGATCCCCAGGCGCGCCTCGTCGGGGACCTGCGACGCGATGCGGGATGCCGCCTCCTGGGCGCTCATCCCCCGCAACTCCCGAAGGCGTCGCTCGCGCACCTCGGCGGGCGCGTGGGCGACGACGATCAGCTCCCACGGGTCGTCGACGCGTGCCTCCACCAGCAACGGCACGTCGTAGACGACGACCGCGTCCGCATCGGCCGAGAAAGCCTGTCCGAAGCGGCGAGCGGACTCCTCGCGCACTGCCGGGTGCACGATCGCGTTGAGCGCGGCGAGCCGGTTGGGGTGACCGAACACGAGCGAGCCGAGCGCGGCACGGTTCAGTGAGCCATCGGCCGACAGGATGCCGTCGCCGAACTCCGCGACGATTCTCTGCAGCACCGGCGACCCGGGGCCCTGGACGTCCCGCACCACCTGGTCGGCGTCGACGATCACCGCGCCCAGCTCGGCCAGACGCTCCGCCACCGTGGACTTTCCCGCGGCGATGCCGCCGGTCAACGCGATGAGGGGCACGGTCAGTTCTCCGATCGAGTCGAGGCCGTCGGGTCGGAGGCGGCCGCGGCCGGGGGGCGGGAACGCGACGGCTCTGCCATCAGCACCGAGATGTCGCCGGTCTTCGCAGAGCGAGCGGATGCCGCCTCGGCCGCGTCGATGAGCTCACTGGTCTGGTATCCGAAGTCGTCCGTCACGGCGACACCGATCCCGACCACCGGCACGACGGCATCCGGAACGTTCCGGAGCGCCTCGAAGACGGCAGTGGCGAGTCGGGACGCCTGGCGACGGGCCTCCGCCGCATCCCAGGTCGTATCGCACACCCACAACAGCGTGGCCCCGTCGTCTCCGATGACCGCGAGGGGTTCCACCGTGCGTCGCACGGCGTCGCGCGCGGCGACGGCGACCTGTCGCCCCACCTCGTTCCCGAACGCTTTGGCGATGAACGGGAGATCGTCGATGCGCATCGCGACCAGGCCGATGCCGATGCCCTTCTCGGCCGCGCGTTCGAGCACGTCCGTCACCGTGGCACGAAACTGCGGCTCCGTGAGGATGCGATCGGTGCCGTCAGCGGCGACGAGATTGGTGTAGCCCCGCATCCCGGCCCGACCGGCCCGCAGGATGGAGGTGACGATCGCCGCCGTGATCACGAGCGCGATCGTGACGAAGCTCGCGGGGATCGTCGCGAACCACGTCTGGAACACGGGATCGTCGGGGCCGAGGATGAGGAACACGATCGCGCGCGCGGCCGTGTAGACGGCCTCGACGGCGAGCACGACGGCCAGGGCGATCGTCGTGCGGGTCCGCGCCAAACGTCCACGCGCGGTCTCCCACACGCCCAGCGAGGCGAGCACGGTCAGCACCGCGTACATCCACACGACACCTGCCCAATCGCCGCCATCGGGACCGGCGGCGGCCACCGCGACGAAGGCGATCGCCATGCCGGCGCCGACCGTGAGGTAGGCCCAGAGGGTGCGGTTGCCGTTGTAGCTTCGGCATCCGATCCAGATGAAGCCGGTCGCCGCGACGAACGCCGCGTTTCCCGCGGCGATCGCGACCCATCCCGCGCCCGCCGCCCACATCGCGTAGGCGATCGTGGTGAGGATGCCGGCGAGGAACGCGATCGACCAGTGGCGCCCCGAGACCTCGTCGCGGCGGATGAGCGTTTCGGAGATGTAGATCACGCCGACGATCACGACGACCGCGGCGGTCATCACGCTGACCGAGAAGAGGTCGAGGGTCACGCCGTCGCCTCCATGTCCGAGCGTCCCGCCGTCGTGATCGCCCCCGACATGTTGAGGGCGTGTTCCGGGTCGATCGGCGGCAGTGTCACGTCAACCTGGGCGGGGACGCGTACGAGGAACGCCGAACCGACACCCTGTTCGCTCCCCACGATGATCTCGCCCCCGTGCGCGCGCACGATGTCGCGGCAGATCGTGAGGCCGAGGCCGGTGCCACCGACGTCCGTGTGCGCCCGGAAGAACCGCCGGAACAGTCGGTTCTGGTCTTCTGCCGACAGGCCGATCCCGTCGTCGCGGACCAAGAGGTAGGAGGCGGTCTCGTCGCCGTACACCGCCAACTGGACCGAACCTCCTTCGCGACCGTACTTGATGGCGTTGCTGATCAGGTTGTCGGCGACCTGCCTCATCCGTGCCGGGTCGACGTACGCGTGAGTGGGTCGGACGTCGTCGGTGAAGATCGTGATCCGCCGTTCGTGCGCGGTCGGCTCCCACGCGGCGGCCGACTCGAGCACCAGTCGCTGAAGGTCGACGTTCTCCGGCGAGATCGTGACGTCCACGGTGGACTTGGACGATGACGTCGCCGAAAGGATGTCGGAGATGATCTGGATCATCCGTTCCGCGTTCTGCGTCGCGACCTCGAGGTCACCGCGGACCTTCGGGGGGATGCCGTCGGTCTCGAGCGCCAGATCGAGGTAACCGACGATCGCGGTGAGCGGCGCGCGGAGCTCGTGCGAGACGGATGCCACGACGTTGTCCCGCGCCAACAGCGCCGTCCGCTCCGCCGTCACGTCCCTCGAGATGACGACGACGCCGGCGTCTGCGCCTTGCGCATCGCGGAGGCGACGCGCTGTGACGCTCAGCGCGCGACGGGTCGTGTCCGGCGCCCCGAACCACACGATCTGGTTGTCGAACACTTCCCCCCGGCGCGCGCGGGCAAGCGGCATCCGTTCCGGGTCGAGCGGTGTCTTGCCGTCGGTGTCGTAGGCGGGCAGCTGGTGATGTCCGTCCGGGCCGACGAGAGCGTGCTGCATCCGCGCGTGGGCTTCGTTCGTGATCGTGACGCTGCCGTCGGCAGAGATGCGGATGACACCGAAATCGACGGAGTCGAGAACCTGCGTGACCAGCTGCTCCTGGTGCTGCGTGCGCTCCAGACTCTGTCCGAGCACGAGCGCCTGCTTGTCGAGGAGCTTGCGCTGCGCGGCGAATCGCCGAACGCTCACGAACGCCCCGGTCGAGACGGCGAGGACCACGACCGGCAGGAGCAGCAGCGCGAACGTGAACACCGACTCCTGACCCGCGGCGATGACCCACCAGTACGCGACCCAGATGAACAGGTTCGACGCGATGTAGCCGAGCAGCCCCAGCGAAGCCGACAGCCACATCACGGGGAACAGCCAGAGCAGCGCCAACCCCGACTGCGGGAACGCGATACGAATGAACAGGATCGCGACGATATCGAGCGCCGGGATGACCCCGATCGCCCACGCGGGCAGGCTGTTCCAGGGAATGAGGACCGTCGCAACGGTGAGGACGAAGATCATCCCCACGCCGACGAAGAAGATCGTGTAGTCCCCGGGCACGGCGGCGATGATCGCAAACGCGGTCACCGCCAGGACGACAACTGCCAGCATGAGCTGCTGGAGCATCGCGACTCGCGTCTGAAGCTGGTCGCGGTAGGGAGCGAGTTCTGAGACGAAAGAGCGCCACAGGTGATTGCGCCCTGTGAAACGTCGGTCACCTCCGCGTGACGAACCCGCCTGCCCCATACCTGAACGTTATCGCGCGGGCGGCCGACAGAGGTCCCGACCTCGCCGCGCGATCAGAAACCGAAGTCGCCGAAGTCCCCGAATCCGCCGTCGCCGAACCCGGGGTCTGCGGCGCCCGAGGCATCCGCCCACCCCGAATCGGCGCCCGCGTCGGTTCCGGCATCCGCGGGCGCGGCATCCGTGGCCCCATCCGTCGCTCCGGCATCCGCAGCGAACGCGGGAGCCATGAACGCCGACACCAGTGCCGATCCGATGACGTACCCCGCGACCGTGCCCAGCAGCGACGAGCCGACCATGGAACCGAAGGACGGCCCCTGGCGCTGGCCACCGAGCGTGCGTTCCATGGAGCCGGGGTTCATGTACTCGGCCCGGGTGGCTGCGCGCGCCATGTCGCCGGGGTCGGTCGATCGGGGCTGCTCGGATGCCGGCAGGGTCGTGGTCATCTCGGCCAGCACCTGCTGGCGCTGCTGCTCGGTGAGCTTCGAGAAGGCCTCGGCGTGCACCTGCTCGATCGTCTCGGGCGGCGCGGTGCGCAGCAGATAGCGGTATCGCTCGATGGCGAGTTCGTCTTCGCTCTGCGGCGGCGTCGTCGACGGGTAGCCCGCCGAGCGCGGCTGGTAGGCCTGCTGGCCATAGGGCTGCGGCGTGGTCTGGCGCGGGTTCTGGGGCTCGGTGCCGAAGAGTCGGTCAAGGAATCCCATGGTGTCCTCCGGGTGGTCGAGAGCGGGGACCCCTCACGCTATCCCTGTGAGCTTTGGGCCCGCTGAGAACCTCGGTCCGGCATGGCCGCCGCAACTCCTGGCCGGGCCGCCGCGAACTCCTGACCGGGCCGCCGCGAACTCCTCGCCGGGCCGCCGCGAACCTCGCAAGAAGTGACGTACTGCGCACTCGCGCGTCGCCATCCTGCGAGGTACGCACCAAACTGCGGAGTTGATGATGGAGGTTGTGCGTGACGCGGCTGGCGGAGAGCACCGGATGCCGTCACGAATCGAGAAGACGGATGTCGCGGCATCCGGATAGCGTGTGCTCATGCCTGCACCGACGCCGCACGCCGCTGACTCGCACGACATCATCCGGGTGCTCGGCGCCCGCGAGAACAACCTCAAGAATGTCAACGTCGACCTCCCCAAGCGCCGGCTCACGGTCTTCACGGGAGTGAGCGGTTCGGGCAAGAGCTCGCTCGTGTTCGGCACGATCGCCGCGGAGTCGTCGCGGATGATCAACGAGACGTATTCCACGTTCATCCAGGCCTTCATGAACACCCCGCCCCGTCCCGATGTCGACGTGCTCGAGGGGCTCACGACGGCGATCATCGTCGACCAGGAACGGATGGGAGCGAACGCCCGCTCCACGGTGGGGACGGCGACGGATGCCAACGCGCTGCTGCGGATCCTGTTCAGCCGCGTCGGGCAACCGCATGTCGGCGGCCCGCAGGCGTTCTCGTTCAACGTCGCCTCGGTCAGCGGCAAGGGAGCCGTCACGATGCAGACTGCCGACGGCAAGAAGGTCGAGCGGCGCAGTTTCACCGTCACCGGCGGGATGTGCCCGAACTGCGACGGCATGGGGCAGGTCAGCGACATCGATCTGGCACAGCTGTTCGACGAGACGAAGTCCCTCGCCGGCGGTGCGCTCACGGTGCCGGGCTACACGGCTGACGGCTGGTACGTGAAGATCTTCGGTGCCGTGGTGCCCATGGACGTGCCGATCCGGGATTTCACCGAGCAACAACGTCACGACTTCCTCTACGGCGAACCTCGCAAGGTGAAGCTCGAGAACATCAACATGACCTACGAGGGGCTGGTTCCGAAGATCCAGAAGTCGTTCCTCTCGAAGGATGTCGAGTCGATGCAGCCGCACATCCGCGCGTTCGTCGAGCGAGCTGTCGCGTTCCAGCCGTGCCCCGAGTGCGGGGGCACGCGGCTGAACGAGGGCGCCCGGTCGTCGAAGATCGACGGCAAGAGCATCGCGGATGCCTGTGCCATGCAGATCTCGGACCTCGCCGCCTGGGTCAAGAGCCTCGACGAGCCCAGCGCCGCTCCCCTGCTGGCCAGTCTCGGCGCACTGTTCGACTCATTCGTCGATATCGGCCTCGGCTACCTGTCCCTCGACCGGGCATCAGGGACGCTCTCGGGCGGCGAGGCCCAGCGTACGAAGATGATCCGCCACCTCGGGTCGGCGCTCACCGACGTCACGTACGTGTTCGACGAGCCGACCGTGGGGCTGCATCCGCACGACATCCAGCGGATGAACCGGCTGCTCGAGCAGTTGCGCGACAAGGGGAACACCGTGCTCGTGGTCGAGCACAAGCCCGAGACGATCGCGATCGCCGACCACGTCGTCGACCTCGGCCCCGGCGCCGGGACGAATGGCGGCGAGATCATGTTCGAGGGCACCGTCGAAGGACTCCGTGCCTCGGGCACGCTGACGGGCCGCCACCTCGACGACCGTGCACAGCTCAAGCCCGAGGTGCGGCAGCCGACCGGCGCGATCGAGGTGCGCGGCGCGCGCTCGCACAACCTGCAGGACGTGGATGTCGACATCCCGCTCGGGGTGCTCGTGGCCGTGACGGGGGTCGCGGGTTCGGGAAAGAGCTCGCTGATCCACGGGTCGGTCGCGGGCCGGGAGGGCGTGGTCGCGATCGACCAGAGCGCGATCAAGGGGTCGCGCCGGTCGAGCCCGGGCACGTACGCGGGGATGCTCGACCCGATCCGCAAGGCGTTCGCAAAGGCGAACGGGGTCAAGCCTGCCCTGTTCAGCGCGAACTCCGAGGGCGCGTGCCCGGCGTGCAACGGATCGGGGGTGATCGTCACGCAGCTCGGTCCCATGGAGCAGGTCGAGACACCGTGCGACGTCTGCGAGGGCAAGGGGTTCGACGAGGCGGTGCTCGAGTTCCGGTTGGGCGGACGGAACATCGTCGAGGTGCTCGACATGTCGGCATCCGAGGCGGCGGAGTTCTTCTCATCCGGCGAGGCGAAGGTGCCAGCTGCCGCGGCGATCTTGAACCGGATGGTGGATGTCGGACTGGGCTATGTCCGGATCGGCCAACCCCTGCCGACCCTGTCGGGCGGCGAGCGTCAGCGACTGAAGCTCGCCGTGCAGATGGGCGAGAAGGGCAGCGTGTACGTGCTCGACGAACCGACGACGGGCCTGCACCTGGCGGACGTCGAGAACCTGCTGGCGCTGCTCGACCGACTGGTCGACTCGGGAGTCTCGGTCATCGTGATCGAGCATCACCAGGCCGTCATGGCTCACGCGGATTGGATCATCGACCTCGGACCGGGCGCGGGCCACGACGGCGGTCGCGTCGTGTTCGAGGGCACGCCCGCCGATCTCGTCGCGGCCCGCTCGACGTTGACGGGTCAGCACCTCGCGGAGTACGTCGGCGCCTGACGCGCCCGCTCGCGCTACGCGGGCTCAGCAAGCGGCATCCGCGCCCTGCACGACGCCCCGTGCGCTGCAAGACGCCCCGCGCGAGAACCGGTGTGTCTCGACCGCGCCGAAGTTCGCAGAATCGCGCGAGCTTCGCAGCCTGGGCCGCGTGGGCTACGAGGTACGCGCGATCCTGCGGACTTCGCGCATCCGACCTCAGGCCTTGTCGGCGTCGGCCTTCTCGTAGGATGCGACGAGCTCGAGTTCGCGGGCCTTCTTCGGCAGGAAGAACCAGACGACCGCCGCACCGATCGCGATCGCGATGGCACCGACGGCGTATGCGGCGATCGCGCCGGTTTCGAGGGACTGCTGCGCGGCCTGAATGATCTGGTCCTTGTACTGCGGGTACTGGTCGGCCACGTGCAGAGCGGATGCGTAGGAGGCCTGGAGCGCGGCGGTGATCTGGTCGCTGATGCTCGACGCCTCGGAGGACTCGGCGATGAGCTTGCCGAACGCGTGCGCGAAGCCCGCGGCGAGGATCGCGCCGAGCACGCCCTGCATGATCGAGCCACCGAGGTCGCGCTGCAGGTCGGCGGTGGCCGAGGCCATTCCGACCCGGCGCACCGGGGTCGATTCCGTGATGGCCCGGGATGCCGGCGTCATCGCGAACCCGGCACCGATACCGATCACCAGGTAGCCGAGCGAGACGTACCAGAACGGGGTGGTCTCGTTCCAGAAGAGGGCGAGGATGAACCCGGCGAGCACGAAGCCGTATCCGAGCATCATCGTGAAGCGCGAACCTCGGGTGAGCACGAGCTTGGCCGACTGCGGGGCGACCAGCAGCAGGCCGATACCGGCGGGAACGATCGAGAGCGAGGCATCCAGCGTCGAGTAGCCGAGGATGTTCTGCTGGAACTGCTGCCCGACGAACATCGCCCCCATGAGCGAGCCGAACACGATGAGGCCGCCGGTGGCCGGTGCCCAGAACATCCGACGCCGCGCGACCTTCAGGTCGTAGAGGGGGCTTTGCGCGGTGAGCTGTCGCCACGCGAACAAGGCGACGAGAACCACCGCCGAGATCAGCAGGACGACGCCGAACGTGCGGGTGACGGGCACGAACACGGTCGAGAGCCCGAGCACGATCGACCCGATCATGAACACCGAGATCACACCGCCGAGGTGGTCGACCTTCTCCCGGTTCTCAGCCACGTGGGAGGGCACGAACAGCAGCACGAGGATGAACCCGGCGATCGCAAAGGGCACTGCCAGCAGGAACGCCGATCCCCACCAGAACCACAGCAGCAGGATGCCGGCAAGAACCGATCCGATGACCGTGGCGGTCGCGCTGACGGCCGACCACAGGGCGATCGCGAGCGTGCGCTGCTTTCCGGGGCCCCACAGCGCCGTGATCAGCGAGAGGGTCACGGGGTAGGCCATACCGGCGGCGATGCCGGTGAGGATGCGGGCGACCACGAGCATCTCGACGGATGCCGCGAATGCCGCGAAGAAGCTGATCACGATAGTCAGACCCAGTCCGATCACGAGCAGCTGCTTGCGTCCGTAGCGGTCGGCGACCGCGCCGAGGTACAGCACCGACATCGCCAGGCCGAGGGAGCATCCGACGGCGACGAGGTTCAGCGCGGTCTGTCCCGCCCCGAACGCGTCACCGATCGAGGGCAGGGCGATGTTCGCGGCCGCCAGGTTGATGTTGCACACCAGCGCCCCGAGGATCAGCGCGGTCAACACGAGCTTCGGTCGCGGCGGAGCCGCGGGGGCGGCGGGAACTGCGGATGCGGCAGCGGCGGTCACGCGATAACACTAGCGATCACGCGTCGCCGCGCGAGCACCGGCGACACTGAGCCCGCAAAGTCACGTGAGCGCCCCGGTACCCTCGAATCGGCGGGCCTCCTGTGGCGGAGGCCCGAGGACGGAGCCGACATGACCTCGACCGCGACACGAACCGCTGCGGTCATCGGTGTCGGGCTCCTTGCGGCGGTTCCCCTCGTGGTCGTCTCGCTGTCGCCGTGGGGTGACGTCGGGGGTGTGCTCATTCTGGCGACGCTTCCGGTGCTCGCGGTGGCAACTGCCGGCATGCGGGGCATGCTGCAGGCGTCGGCCGCAGCCGTCGCGGTGACCGCGGTGGCCGTGCTGCTCTCGGCGACCGGGCCGTTCCTGCCCTGGCTGGGCACGGCGCTCGTCGTGCTCCTCGCACTCGGCGCATCGCCGCTCGTGTCGACCGGACGCCAAAGCACGGGCGCGCTACTGGTGGTGCTCGCGGCGTATCTGATGGCGTCGCCGGATTCGGCATCCGCGCTGTTTCCGGGTCTCTCGCCGCTGGGGATCGCCGGCGTTCTGGCGGCTCTTGTGGCAGC
Organism: Microbacterium sp. bgisy207; assembly: GCF_965345035.1. Classification (GTDB taxonomy): domain Bacteria; phylum Actinomycetota; class Actinomycetes; order Actinomycetales; family Microbacteriaceae; genus Microbacterium. Next base: position 7,361 of record NZ_CBDRMG010000015.1, on the reverse strand, counting down.
GAGCACCGCCTGGGTCACCGGCGTGCTGTCGCTGGCGCTGCGGCGGGTCCGACTGCCGCGTTCGGAGGTGCCGGCGCCGACCCTGCCGTACACGGTGCTGCTGGCTGCTCTTGCGGGCCTGTTCACCTGGGTGAGCCTGATGTGGTTCGCGGGGACCAACGCGTGGTGGTCGGTGTTGACGGTCGCCGTCGTGCTGCAGCCGACGGGAGCGCGGATGCGCACGAAGCTGCTCGCCCGGGCCGGCGGCACTCTGCTCGGCGGGCTGATCGCGCTCGGGCTCGCGCTGTGGCTACCGGCGCCCGCGACCGCGGTCGTCGGCGCGATCGCGGCGCTGGCGACCCTCGTCATCAAGCTGATGGCGGCTCCGTACTGGCTCTATGCGTCAGTGCTGACGGTCACGATCGTGTTCACGACGTTCAGTCCGCAAAATGCCGTCACCGGCGACATCCTGCGGGTGGGTATCACGCTGGGCACGGCGCTGGTGAGCGCGGTTGCGGCGGTGATCGCCGCCCGGTTGTTCCGGATGCGCGCATCGACGTGACTGCCGCGAACCTCAGGCGACGAAGCGACGCCGGTCGTTGAGCGGCCGTACCGCCGCCGGTCGTTGAGCGAGCGAAGCGAGTCGAAACGCCGTACCGACGCCCGTGTCACACCGCAGCCGAGGCAAAACGCACGCGCGTGAGCTCTTCCGAGACTGCCCAGAGTCGGGCAGCATCCGCCTCGCTACGCAGGGGCTTCCACAGCGCCTGGCGTCCCGGGGCGCCGCCGACCTTGCCGAACCCCTGCGGGCCGAAGAACTCGCCACCCTCCCCGGTCGTCGCGGCCATGAGGGCGGGCAGAGCGGCGGACTCGGGCGTCCCGGCAATGCCCCAGGCCGACATCCGCCGGATGAGCCGGATCTCGCGCGTGTCATCGGCCCGCCCGATCTCGGGACGCACGGCCAGAAGACTCGTCGGCGCGACGCCCGGGTGCGAGATCGTGCTCGTGATCCCCCATCCGGATGCCGCGCTGCGGCGCTGCAACTCCAGACCGAACAGCCCGCAGCCGAGCTTGGACTGCCCGTACGCGCGCATGTCGTCGTATTCGCTCTCCCAGTTCAGGTCATCCCAGTTGATGCGCCCATTGCGCGCCGCGATGCTCGTCTGGGTCACAACGCGAGCACGGCCCGGCACGCAGCAACGGCAGCAGGTGCGCCGTCAGCGCGACGTGCGAGAGGTGGTTCGTGCCGAACTGCATCTCGAATCCGTCGGCGGTGACCTGCCGCGCGGGCGGCCGCATCACGCCGGCGTTGTTGATCAAGACGTGCACGGGCGCGCCCTCGTCGCGCAGGGACTCCCCGAGCGCGGCGACGGACTCCAGCGACGACAGGTCGAGGTCGCGCAGGCTCACGACGGCATCCGGATGGGCGGTGCGGATGCCGGCGATGGCGACTTCGCCCTTCGTGCGGTTGCGCACCGGCAGCACCACCTCGGCACCCGCTCCGGCGAGCGAACGGGCGATCACGAGACCGATCCCGTCGCTGCCGCCGGTGACGACGGCGCGGCGGCCGGTGAGGTCGGGCAGGGGCAGCTGGTAGGTGCGAGGCATGTCGCGACTCTTCTCTTCTCGGAGCGGGATGGATTCAGCATCCGTCGCCGCGCGAACCGTAGCCACGGCCTGACGATCCGAGGCTGCGGCATCCGATTCGCGAGAGGATGCCGTCATGATCGATCGAGCCGGACTCGCGCATTTTCTGCGCACCCGCCGCGAGGCATTGCAGCCCGAGGATGTCGGGCTCTTCCGGGGTGCTCGCCGGCGCACGAGCGGCTTGCGCCGCGAGGAGGTCGCGGCGCTGTGCCACATGTCGGCGGACTACTACTCGCGCCTCGAGCGCGAGAAGGGTCCGCAGCCGTCGGAGCAGATGGTCGCCGCAATCGCCCAGGGCCTGCACCTGTCGCTGGCCGAGCGCGACCACCTGTTCCGTCTCGCAGGGCACCGGCCGCCCGATCGGGGTGCGGGCGGCGAGCACGTGAGCCCCGGGATGCTGCGCATCCTCGACCGCCTCACCGACACGCCCGCCGAGATCGTCACCGAGCTGGGCGAGACCCTGCGCCAAAGCCCGCAGGGGGTCGCCCTCGTCGGGGATCTCACGCGCTTCACGGGCCCCTCCCGCAGCATCGGGTACCGCTGGTTCACCGACCCGGGCGCACGAGCCCTGCATCCGCCCGAGGATCACGAGTTCTACTCCCGCATGTACGCGTCGGGGCTGCGGGCCGTCGCCGCCCAGCGCGGACCGGACTCCAGCGCCGCACGGTATGTCGAGGCGCTGCTGGCCGAGAGCGCCGAGTTCCGCGAGTACTGGGACCGGCACGAGATCGGCATCCGTCCCCGCGAGATCAAGCGCTACGTGCATCCCGAGGTCGGGCTTCTCGAGCTCACCTGCCAGGTGCTGACGGATACCGAGGCATCCCACAGCCTGCTCGTCTACACCGCGGTTCCCGGCAGCGAGAGTGCCGAGAAGCTGCGGCTGCTCGCGGTGCTGGCCGCGGCAGTCGCGCCGTAGCCTGTTGGCGCGCGTCGCCAACTCCTCAAACCCGACCCCCGGCAGCCGCATTCGCCGCGACATGTGGCCCTGCAGCACGCGGAACTGAGGAGTTGGCCACGGCGCAGCCGGATCACTCCCCCGCGGCGTGCGGGTCGGTGGCGTTGATCGCGGCCACGACCTGCGGGTAGTCGCCGCGCGCCTCGCCGTAGCGCAGGAACCTCACGCGCTCGACGAGAATCTCGGATGCCTCGGGCTGGGTCTCGATGAGGCCCATCACCTCGTCGACGAAGTCCGCGAGCGGCAGCGCGTGAGGGTTCACGTCGTGCCCCGGCATGAGCGCGGTCTGCACGGCCGGCGGCACGAGCTCGACGACCGACACGGGCGTTCCGGCGAGCTGCAGCCGCAGCGTCTCGCTGAGCATGTGGATCGCCGCCTTCGACGCGTTGTAGCTGGGCGTCACCCGCAGGGGCGCGTGCGCAAGTCCCGACGAGACGGTCATGATCGTGGCATCCGGCCGGGTCTGCAGGTGCTCCACGAACGCGGCGATGAGCCGGATCGGGCCGAGAACGTTGGTCGTGATGATCTCTTCGGCGCTCGGCAGGATGCCCGCGCCGGTGCGCCAGTCCTCGGCGCGCATGATGCCCGCCATCGTGATGAGGACGTTCAGGTCGGGGTGGCGTTCGAGCACGGTACGGGCAGCGTCCTGGATGCTGGCGGCATCCGTCGTGTCGATCTGCACCGTGTCGATGCCGGGGTGCGCTCCGCGGATCTCGTCGAGCAGTGCGGCGCGCCGCCCGCCGACGATGACGGTGTTGCCGCGCTCGTGCAGGCGCAGGGCGAGGGCCAGGCCGATACCGCTGGTGGCGCCGGGGATGAAAACGGTGTTTCCGGTGATGTTCATGTCTCGAGCCTGCGGGCGGCGGCGAGGGCGCGACAGAGAGCGGATGTCCAGGGATCCGCGATCCCTGGAACGGATGCCGACAGCCGCGCAAACTGGCGGGATGGACCGTGACGCGCTCGCCGACTTCCTCGTGCATCACCGCTCCGCCCTCCAGCCGCAGGATCTCGGCCTGAGTGCTGGTCCGCGGCGGCGGGCGCCGGGGCTGCGGCGCGAAGAGGTCGCGCAGCTGGCGGCCATGTCGACCGACTACTACACGCGCCTCGAGCAGCGGCGCGGACCGCAGCCGAGCACGCAGATGCTCGAGGCGATCGCGCGGGCGCTGCGCCTGAACGCCGAGGAACGCGACTACCTCTTCCGCGTCGCCGGCCACAGCGCGCCCGACCGGGTCGCGAGCGACTTCGTCGCCCCGGGGCTGCTACGCGTCATGGACCGGCTCACCGACGTGCCGGCCTTCATCATCACGGCGCTCGACGAGACGCTCGTGCAGAATGTGCCGGGCCGCGCGCTGTTCGGCGACGCCTCAGCGTTCACCGGTCTCGAACGCAGCGGCATCTACCGCTGGTTCGCTCACCCCGAGACCGCCCGCACGGTCTATCCCGAGAGCGATCACGCCCGCCAGTCCCTCGCGCTGGTGTCGACGCTGCGGGCGGCATATGGCGCGATGGGACCGCGCTCGCGAGCCGGTGAGATCGCCCGCGCACTCGAGGCTCAGAGCCCCGAGTTCGCCGAGCTGTGGCAGTCGCAGCGGGTCGGGCGCCGGTTCGAAGACCACAAGGTCGTCATCCATCCCGAGATCGGTCCGATCGAGGTCGACTGCCAGGCGCTGTTCACCGAGGATGCCTCGCAGACCCTCGTCGTGCTGACTGCTCCCCCGGGCACGGACGCCGACAGTCGTCTGCGCCTGCTCGCCGTGCTCGGCACGCAGCAGTTCAGTGACGTCGAGCGCTGAACAAACTCACTCGTCGACGGACGTTTGTATCACCGAACGTCGGGGGCACGCCTGTTACGAGTTAGCGTCAGGATCTCGTCGGTGGCTGGTCCCGGGCCCGCTGCGCCACGTACGCGCAGCACCGCCCGCTGCCCGGGAGTCGGGTCGTCGCGATGGATGATCCGCAGAACTCCCCCGTCATCGATGACCTCTACCTCGTCGCCCGTGGCGAAGCCGTGTTTATGGCGCAGCTCGGCGGGGATGGTGACCTGCCCCTTGGCATTCAGCTTCATCTCGTTCCCCGTATTACACCGACGCTCGTCAGAGTAATACACCGTAGCCCCCAGAATCCCCCGCGATGGAGGCCGAAGCGGGACCAGTTCAGTCGACCACGTAGACGTTTTCGCTGATGACAGTCACCTCATCAGGAACCGATGAGCCGTCAGGCACGAGGTGGTACTCGACCCCATCCATCCCGCTGACCGCGACCTCACCTCCGCCGCCGCACCCGGTAACCCAGGACTCATCGTCCGGGTACACAACCAGACACACCTTCATTCCGCTCTCGGGGTCGATACGTGCGATCCACAGCCGCTTCCCGTCATGCTCGCCGACGTAGCGCGCATCACTGAGTTCGAACTCAGCGTTTCCTTCGTCGACGGCAGCGGGAATGGTGTCTGCTGCTGTCGGCGTTCGCTGAAAGACGCTGTATGGCTCAGACGGAGCTGAGCAGCCCGCCAGCCCGAGCACCCCAACGAACCCAACGGCCAGTACTGCGATCCCCCGATGCATGCGCCCAGTGTGGCACAGCGCCGCGGTCCCACAAACGCTGAAAGGCCGGGACCCCCGTAGGGATCCCGGCCTTTCGTTGCTGTGTGGTGCTACCGGCTGTGACGCGGGCGATGCCGGGTCTTAGCGGCCCGAGAGCTTCTCGCGCAGAGCGGCGAGAGCCTCGTCATCCGCGAGCGTGCCCACGGGGCTCTCGCTCGAGTACGAGCCGGAGCCCGACGCGGACGAACCGCTGTAGCTGTCGTCGGCTGCCTTGGCGGCCTCGGCCTCGGCGGCCTTGGCAACCGTGGCCTTGTGGGCTTCCCAGCGCGCCTGGGCAGCAGCGTATTCCTGCTCCCACTTCTCGCGCTGCTCGTCGAAGCCTTCCTTCCACTGGTTGGTCTCGGGGTCGAAGCCCTCGGGGTACTTGTACTCCCCGTTCTCGTCGTACTCCGTGACCATGCCGTAGAGGGCCGGGTCGAACTCGACACCGAAGGGGTCGATGGACTCGTTGGCCTGCTTGAGCGAGAGCGAGATGCGGCGACGCTCGAGGTCGATGTCGATGACCTTGACGAACACCTCTTCGCCGACCGAGACGACCTGCTCGGCGAGCTCGACGTGCTTGCCCGAGAGCTCCGAGATGTGCACGAGGCCCTCGATGCCGTCGGCGACGCGAACGAACGCACCGAACGGAACGAGCTTGGTGACCTTACCCGGTGCGATCTGGCCGATCGCGTGGGTGCGGGCGAACACCTGCCACGGGTCTTCCTGGGTGGCCTTGAGCGAGAGCGACACGCGCTCGCGATCGAGGTCGACCTCGAGGATCTCGACGGTGACTTCCTGGCCCACCTCGACGACCTCGGATGCGTGCTCGATGTGCTTCCACGAGAGCTCCGAGACGTGGACGAGACCGTCCACGCCACCGAGGTCGACGAACGCACCGAAGTTGACGATCGACGAGACGGTGCCCTTGCGGACCTGGCCCTTGTGCAGGTTGTTGAGGAAGTTCGAGCGCGACTCCGACTGGGTCTGCTCGAGCAGCGCACGACGCGAGAGCACGACGTTGTTGCGGTTCTTGTCGAGCTCGAGGATCTTCGCCTCGATCTCCTGGCCCAGGTAGGGGGTCAGGTCGCGGACGCGACGCAGCTCGATCAGCGATGCGGGGAGGAAGCCACGCAGGCCGATGTCGACGATGAGTCCACCCTTGACGACCTCGATCACGGAACCGGTGACAACACCGTCGTTCTCCTTGATCTTCTCGACGTCGCCCCAGGCACGCTCGTACTGGGCACGCTTCTTCGAGAGGATGAGGCGGCCTTCCTTGTCCTCCTTCTGGAGAACCAGCGCCTCGACCTGGTCGCCGACGTTGACAACCTCGTTGGGGTCGACGTCGTGCTTGATGGAAAGTTCACGGGAGGGGATGACGCCCTCGGTCTTGTATCCGACGTCGAGGAGCACCTCGTCGCGGTCGATCTTGACGACGGTGCCCTCGATGAGCGAGCCGTCGTTGAAGTCCTTGCCCTTGAGGGTCTCTTCGACCGCGGCCAGGAAGTCCTCAGCAGATCCGATGTCGTTGATCGCAACCTGCTTGGTGGCCGGGGCGGTCGTTGCAGTAGTCATGTAGTGGGTTGTCCTTGGATGGTGTTGTAGTCGGGGCCAGGTGCTTTTTCCGCTCGTTGACCGAGCGAAGCGAGTCGAAACGCGCCTCTCGGTCGTTGAGCGAGCAAAGCGAGCCGAAACGCACTTCACTCAAACGGATGCCGCACCAAGGCCAGGTGGATTGGGTTATGCGATGTCACTCCCCCGCGTTACCGCGGGCAGGCATGCAGAACGAAGCCCACGAGTGACACTTCAGCGTATCAGAGATGGAGCATGAACTCGGTTCAAGCAACATCCCCCTGAGCCGAAGGCCGCGCGCAACTGCTACCCGCCAAGACGGTCATGAGGGAATCGGCAGCTTCGACGCCATCAGCCAAAGTCACCCGCGCGCGCAGCGTGCGAGATCAGCGAAAGATCCGATCGGGCTGGGCAGGCCTCGCGGTAGAGGCGATTCAAGGCGGTCTCGTGCAACTGCAATCGCGCTCTTCAGGCTTCTGTCCATTGCGCCGACGTCATCGAGTTCTGGATACGTGACCCCACCAGCATCTACGGCGCGTTCAGCAGCACGCAGCCAAGCTCGAGTATTGGGATCTGGGATCCCGAACGCGCGGGAAATGACAGAAAGCGCAGCCATCCCCTTT
>NZ_CBDRMG010000014.1:0-79874 GCF_965345035.1 Microbacterium sp. bgisy207 | reverse complement strand
CCTAGGCGGGTACGCCCGGCGAGGGGGGCAGTCTGCGCTCGCTACAATCGCCGCATGCCCGCCAGCTTCCGCATCCGTCCCGCGACCGCGGCCGACGGTGCGTTCCTGGCCGACATGGTCGTCGAGGCGGCGAATTGGTCGGCCGGGCAGCCGCGAACGCGTTACGACGTGCTGACCTCGCCCGACCACGGGAAGTACGTGTCGGGCTGGATGCGACCGGGCGACGCCGGCTTCGTCGCCCTCGACACCAATGACGAACCCATCGGCGCCGCCTGGTATCGCATGTTTCCGCGCTCAGAGCCGGGCTTCGGCTATGTCGGTACGGGAGTGCCGGAGCTGATCATCGGCGTACGGCCGATCTGGCGGGCCCACGGCGTCGGTCGGGCGCTGCTGCAGAGGCTCGCCGTGCAGGCGCGCACGGATGGCTTCGCTCGCCTGAGTCTGAGTGTCGAGCGAGGCAATTTCGCGGCGACGTTCTACCGCAGCGAGGGCTTCGCCGTCGTCCAGAGTGGTTTCGGTCGCGACACCATGGTCAAGCGCCTGCGCTGACCGCCGGCCCGCTCTGCGAGTGCGCGGGGCGGAGGACGTGGGGGAGGGGATGCCGACAGGCCGCGTCGTTCCGGGCAATCGTCGGTGGTCGCGCCTACCGTGGAGGTCATGCCGAGGAGTAGCACCAAGACCTCGACCTCTGGTCGTGCGCCCGCGAAGGGTTCTCGCTCGCGCGCGTCCGCGCCGGCGCCGAAGCGGTACGTCGGGGATGACGAGCGACCTGCCCTCATCGTGCGGATGTGGATGGGCCTCGCGCACGCAACGGGTGGTCTGTTCCGCGCATTCGGCCCCGAGACCCTCGAGAAGGATCAGCGTCGCGACGGGTTCCCGTTCTTCCTCGTGGTGCTCGCGATCGCCGGTGCGGTCGTCGAGTGGTTCTTCATCGGCGCCGATATCGGCGAGATGATCTCGGCCTACACGGTCGGCGGGCTGGTCGGGCGGGTGGCCTTCGTGCTCCCGGTCCTGCTGGTGATCCTGGCCGGCTGGCTGTTCCGCCATCCCGCATCCGTCCACGACAACGGCCGCATCGGGATCGGGTTCGGCCTCGTTCTGCTGGTCATCGCCGGGTTCGCGCACGTGTACGGCGGGCGGCCGCAGCCGCGGGACGGTCTGCCCGCGCTCAGTGAAGCGGGCGGCGTGTTCGGATGGATGCTCGGTGAGCCGCTCGCTCTGGGCCTGACGTCGATCGGTGCGGGGATCGTGCTGGGACTGCTCGCCGTCCTCAGCATCCTCATCCTCACCAAGACGCCGCCCAACCGCATCGGACGGCGCCTCGGCGACCTGTACGCGTGGATGTTCGGTGCGGAGCGCGCTGCTGCGCAGACGGATGCCGAGGATGCGGCATCCACGGAGCGTGCGTCGATGCCGTGGTGGCGTCGCAACAGCTCGGGACGCGAAGAGGATGCCGACGGCGGACTCTCGACGCAGGACCTGACCGAGCTGCTCCCGCCCGGACCTCCGGAGGGCGGTTTCGATCAGGCCTTCGAGGCGGTCACCGCCGATGCTCCCGCGCCCGATGCGTTGACCGAGGTCATCGATCCGGCGGTGCTCGACGGCGCGAAGAAGGCCGTCGGAAGCTCGCGCACGGGCCTGCAGGACGACGACGCGGACGACGAGGACGGTGTGCTTCCTGGCGTGACCGGGATCGGCAGCGACGCGCCCCGGGCCACCCCGATGGCGCCGTACCGGCTCCCGTCCGTCAACAACCTGTCCGCGGGAACCCCCGCGAAATCGCGTTCGGAAGCCAACGATGCCGTCGTCCGCGCGATCACCGGCGTCTTCGAGGAATTCCAGATCAACGCTCGGGTGACGGGATTCTCCCGTGGCCCGACGGTCACCCAGTACGAGATCGAGCTCGGGCCGGGCGTGAAGGTGGAGCGCATCACGGCGCTCACGAACAACATCGCGTACGCCGTCGCCTCCAACGAGGTCCGCATCCTGGCTCCGATCCCGGGCAAGAGCGCGATCGGTGTGGAGATCCCGAACACCGACCGCGAGATCGTCACCCTCGGCGATGTTCTGCGCTCCGCCGCGGCGGCGCAGTCGACGCATCCCATGACGATCGGGGTCGGCAAGGACGTCGGCGGCGGCTTCGTCGTGGCCAACCTCGCGAAGATGCCCCACTTGCTCGTGGCCGGTTCGACCGGCTCGGGCAAGTCGAGCTTCGTGAACTCGATGATCACGAGCCTGTTGATGCGTGCCAAGCCGTCCGAGGTACGGATGGTGCTGATCGACCCCAAGCGCGTCGAGTTGACGTCCTATGCGGGCGTGCCGCACCTGATCACGCCCATCATCACGAACCCCAAGAAGGCCGCCGAGGCGCTGCAGTGGGTCGTGAAAGAGATGGACATGCGCTACGACGACCTCGCGTCGTTCGGATTCCGCCACATCGACGACTTCAACCGCGCGGTCGTGGCCGGCGAGGTGAAGCTGCCGCCGGGCAGCGAGCGCGTCCTCAAGCCCTACCCGTATCTGCTCGTGGTGGTGGACGAGCTCGCGGACCTGATGATGGTGGCGCCGCGAGACGTCGAGGATTCGATCGTTCGCATCACGCAGCTGGCGCGGGCCAGCGGCATCCACCTCGTCCTGGCGACGCAACGTCCCTCCGTGGACGTCGTGACGGGCCTCATCAAGGCGAACGTCCCCTCGCGGCTGGCCTTTGCGGTCACCAGCGTCACCGACTCGCGTGTCATCCTCGACCAGCCCGGTGCCGACCGACTCATCGGACAGGGTGACGCGCTGTTCCTGCCCATGGGGGCATCCAAGACACTCCGCGTGCAGGGAGCGTGGGTCAGCGAGTCCGAGATCGAGAAGGTCGTCGCCCACGTCACCGGTCAGGCGCGGCCCGAGTACCGTTCGGACGTGCAGGCTGCCGCGGAGAAGAAGGAAGTGGATGCCGACATCGGCGACGACCTCGAGCTGCTCCTGGCAGCCGCTGAGCTCGTCGTCTCGACCCAGTTCGGCTCGACCTCGATGCTGCAGCGCAAACTCCGCGTGGGCTTCGCGAAGGCGGGGCGACTGATGGACCTCCTCGAATCCCGCGAGATCGTCGGGCCGTCGGAGGGCTCAAAGGCGCGCGATGTTCTGGTGACTGCCGAGCAGCTCCCGGGGGTGTTGGCACGCCTGCGCGGCGAGGATGCCCCGGCAGCGGCATCCGAGGACGCGTACGGGCCGGATGCTGTCGAGGGACAGTACGACGGGTACGAGGTCGTCGACGGCGACGAGGGCAGCGAAGACGCCTGGGGCCTCACCGGCCGCGACTGAGTCGCGCCTGACTGCCGTGGCCGGCGCGCAGTAGGCTCGGCCCATGGCCATTCCGAGGCAGTTGCCGAACGCGATCACCGTCGTGCGCATCCTCATGGCGCCGATCTTCCTCTGGATGCTGTTGGCCGACGGGGGAACGGACGGCCCGTTGCGCTGGTGGGCCGCGGTCATCTTCATCGTGGCGATCGCCACCGACGGGATCGACGGGTACCTCGCCCGCAAGTACGAGATCGTGACCGATCTGGGGAAGCTTCTGGATCCGATCGCCGACAAGGTGCTCACGGGCTTCGCGTTCATCGGCCTGTCGATCCTGGGCGAGCTGCCCTGGTGGATCACGATCGTGGTTCTGGCCCGCGAGATCGGCATCACGGTGTACCGGTTCATCGTCGTCAGCGACCATGTCCTCGCCGCGGCGTGGATGGGCAAGCTCAAGACGGTCGCGCAGGCTGTCGCCCTCTCGCTGGCGCTGCTTCCCCTGTCGACGCTCGTGGGTGAGTGGGTGTTCTGGGTCAACGGCATCACGATGGCGATCGCCGTGATCCTGACGGTTGCGAGCGGAATCGACTATGTCGTGACGGAAGTCCGCGCGGCGCGGGCTCGACGGGTCTCGACGGCGCAGGAAGACGGCAGATGACTCACGGCGCTTCCGCCGCTGCGGAGGTGCTCGAGGCGCTCCGTGTGCGCCGATGGCGGCTGGGTGTAGCCGAGTCGCTGACCGGGGGAGCCCTCACGTCCGAGCTCGTCTCCGTGCCCGGCGCCTCCGATGTGCTCCGCGGCGCCGTGGTCGCGTATGCGACCGATCTGAAGGCGAGTCTGCTCGGGGTGGATGCGGGACTTCTGGAACGGGAGGGCCCGGTGCATCCCGAGGTCGCGATCCAGATGGCCAGGGGTGTGCGGATCGCGACCACGACGGGAGCGCGCGGCACCGAGGTCGGAGTCTCCACGACCGGTGTCGCCGGTCCCGACCCGCAGGATGGAGCACCTGTCGGGCGGGTATACGTCGCTGTTGCGACGCCGGACGGGGAGTGGGTTCGCGAGCACGATCTCGCCGGTGACCGCGCCGCGATCCGGCGTGACGCCGTTGCCGCGGCGCTCACTCTGCTGCGGATTTCGCTCTGAGCGAGCGCGGTCGTCGCCCGGGAACAGAGGATGTTTCGGATGCGTTACTTTCGGTGATTCCCACCCATTCCCCAGAAGGCGGCATTAGTGTGACCTACATCGGTGTTGTACTGTTGTCCACCCGCGACACCAGCGGAATCACCACCAGCAGAAGCAGTCAGTGAGGAGGGGGCCCGAGATGATACTGGTACGTCAGGAGATCGGCGAAGTCCTGCGCGACTTCCGCCAGCAGAAGGGTCGTACCCTCCGTCAGGTGGCCAGCCGCGCGAGTGTCGCGCTGGGGTACCTGAGTGAGGTGGAACGCGGTCAGAAGGAAGCGTCGAGCGAGATCCTCGCATCGGTCGCGGAGGCGCTGGACGTTCCGATTTCGACGATCATGCGGGAAGTGGGCGACCGGCTCGCCGTGCTCGAGGGCCTGCAGACTTTCCCCGACGTCGTTCCCGACGAGCTCGTCGCGTCGATGGACGCCGAACTCTCTCTGCGCTGAATCGCGCGTTCTGAATGCGCCGTAGCGAGTTCGACCGTGCCGTCGCTGACGAGTTCGGTGCCCGCGCGAGTGCCATCCTCGTCGATCTCGTGCTTTCCGGAGCGGGTGGGCGCACGGCGGTGGAAGCTCTCGACGCCGGCGTGCCGCCACGCGAGGTGTGGCTTGCGCTGTGTGCCGAGACCGATGTTCCCGCGCAGCGTCGGTATGGGGTCGGTCGGCTCGAACCTCGGCGCTGATCCAGCGGCGTGTCGTCGAATATCTGTTCGATGACCGCGTAGTCTCCTGCACAGGTGGAGTCGAGAGGCCGTTCGCCCACGACACGCGAGACGCTCGGCAGTGATGTCCGAGGCCCCGCGTACCGTGAGCAGCGTCGAACGACACCACACGCCTTGTCGACGTGACGCTCATACGAGCGGGACCGCGACAGCCTACAGGCGGCCGATTCTCCGACGTCGGACACCGGCGACGGACCGAGTGCTGAAGGAGCACACGCAATGCCCACACCCGCAGACCGCGAGAAGGCGCTCGATTCAGCGCTCGCACAGATCGATCGACAGTTCGGAAAAGGCTCAGTCATGCGACTGGGCAGTGACGAGCGCGCTCCGGTCGAAGTCATCCCCACCGGCTCGATCGCGCTGGATGTCGCTCTCGGCGTCGGCGGCCTGCCGCGCGGACGCATCATCGAGATCTACGGTCCGGAGTCCTCCGGAAAGACGACGCTCACGCTGCACGCGATCGCCAACGTGCAGCGGGCGGGCGGAATCGCCGCCTTCATCGACGCCGAGCACGCGCTCGACCCCGACTATGCCCAGAAGCTGGGCGTCGATATCGATCAGCTTCTGGTTTCGCAGCCCGACACCGGTGAGCAGGCGCTCGAGATCGCCGACATGCTCATTCGTTCGGGCGCGATCGACCTGGTCGTCATCGACTCCGTTGCTGCGCTCGTCCCGAAGGCCGAGATCGAAGGTGAAATGGGTGACTCGCACGTCGGCCTGCAGGCGCGCCTCATGTCGCAGGCGCTTCGCAAGCTCACCGGTGGCCTGAACCAGACCAAGACGACGGCGATCTTCATCAACCAGCTGCGCGAGAAGATCGGCGTGTTCTTCGGCTCACCCGAGACCACCGCGGGCGGCAAGGCGCTGAAGTTCTATGCGTCGGTGCGTTTGGACATCCGTCGTATCGAGACACTCAAGGACGGCACGGATGCGGTCGGCAACCGTACACGCGTGAAGGTCGTCAAGAACAAGATGGCGCCGCCGTTCAAGCAGGCTGAGTTCGACATCCTGTATGGCACGGGCATCTCGCGCGAAGGCAGCCTGATCGACTTCGGTGTCGAGCATGGCATCGTGAAGAAGTCCGGCGCGTGGTACACCTACGACGGCGAGCAGCTGGGTCAGGGCAAGGAGAACGCTCGTAACTTCCTGATCAAGAACGAGGACATCGCGGCCGACATCGAGACCAAGATCAAAGAGAAGCTCGGTATCGGCGGGGCAAAGCCCGCCGGCGACGTTGAGGACGAGCTCGCCAAGCGGCGTCCGGCCTGATCATGACGCGTGAGACCGGGGGCGAGTCCTCGCTCGCCCCCGTCATCCCGCTCTTCGGTGACGGCTCAGTCCCTCGCGGTGCAGGCTCTCGCGGTGACGATGTTATCGGCGAGGATCGCGGCCAGGCCTGCGCGGATCTGTCCGCTGGAAGCTGGCACTCGACGTGGGTCGATGATGACGACCTCTACGACGATGATGACGACCGGTACCCCGACGATCCGTACGGAGAGACCCGAGCGGCATCCGCTGTCATCCGCTCAGCGCTCGATCGGCTGATCAAGCGTCTGCGCAGGCGCGGACTGTCGGAGGCGGAGGCAACAGACGAGCTGGTTGCCGATGGTGTCGAGAAGGTCGTCGCCGAGGTTCTGGTAGCCGAGCTCGTGGGTAAGCGGTGGCTCGGGGATGCCGACCTTGCAGAGCAACTCGTGCACACGGCCGTCACCCGGCGCCGGGAAGGGCGACGTGCGATTGCGCAGCTGCTGGCCAAGCGCCGGATACCGCGGGAGATCGCCGATGCGGCGCTGGCTGTGCTCCCCGACGACGACGCCGAACGAGCTCTCGAGTATGCCCGACAGAAAGCAGGCGGATTCCGGGGCGTGCCCGTCGATGTGGCGATCCGACGGCTCGTCGGTCAACTCCAGAGGCGGGGCTATCCGCCCGGGGTGGCGATGTCGGCGGCGCGGCTCGCGCTGGCAGATCCCCGCGAGTGAGACCCGCGGCGACGCGAGCGCTCGGCCTGCCCGTATCTGCGGCTCGTAGAATGGCAGGCATCATGACCACCCCCTCCGCCTCGCCGACGTCGATCGCGCCTTCCCCTGCCGCGGTGTCACCGATGGGCGCGCCGCGCACCTACGAGGTGCGGACATTCGGCTGCCAGATGAACGTTCACGACTCCGAGCGCCTGTCAGGTTCGCTGGAGAGCGCCGGTTACGTCCGGGCGGCAACGGGCGAGGATGCCGATGTCGTCGTGATCAACACGTGCGCCGTGCGCGACAATGCAGCGGGCAAGCTCTACGGCACCCTCGGGCACCTGAAGTCGCGCAAGGACAAGCGTGCCGGGATGCAGATCGCGGTCGGCGGGTGCCTGGCGCAGATGGACAAGCAGCGGGTGCTCGACAAGGCGCCGTGGGTGGACGTCGTCTTCGGCACACACAACATGGGATCGCTGCCGAGTCTGCTCGAGCGTGCCCGCCACAACGAGGAGGCGGAACTCGAGATCCTCGAAGCGCTCGAGGTGTTCCCGTCCACGCTGCCCACCAAGCGTGACAGCGTGTCGTCAGGCTGGGTCTCGATCTCCGTCGGGTGCAACAACACCTGCACGTTCTGCATCGTGCCGAGCCTGCGGGGCAAGGAGAAGGATCGACGCCCGGGCGACATCCTCAATGAGATCCGCCTCCTGGTCGACGACGGTGCGATCGAGGTCACTCTCCTCGGACAGAACGTGAACTCGTACGGTGTCGAGTTCGGCGACCGACAGGCCTTCGGCAAGCTTCTCCGCGCCGCCGGGGAGATCGAGGGACTCGAGCGGATCCGGTTCACGAGCCCGCACCCCGCCGCCTTCACGGACGACGTCATCGATGCGATGGCTGAGACCCCTTCCGTCATGCCGCAGCTCCACATGCCGCTGCAATCGGGCAGCGACCGCATCCTCCGCGCGATGCGACGGTCGTACCGCAGCGATCGGTTCCTGGGCATCCTCGAGCGCGTGCGCGAACGTATCCCGCACGCCGCGATCTCGACCGACATCATCGTCGGTTTCCCCGGTGAGACCGAGCAGGACTTCGAGGATACGATGCGCGTCGTCGAGCAAGCCCGGTTCGCCAGCGCGTTCACGTTCCAGTACTCGATTCGCGAAGGCACTCCCGCCGCGACGATGCCTGACCAGGTCCCCAAGGCTGTGGTTCAGGAGCGCTACAACCGACTCATCGCCCTGCAGGAGCGCATCAGCCTCGAGGAGAACCACGCCCAGATCGGGCGTCAGCTCGATGTCCTCGTCTCCACGGGGGAGGGTAAGAAGGACGCGGCGACCAGACGCCTCACCGGTCGCGCGGAAGACAATCGACTCGTGCACTTCGAGGTGCCGGAGGGCTCCGACATCCCGCGCCCGGGCGATGTCGTCACGGTGACCGTGACTCACGCGGCCCCGTTCCACCTGCTCGCCGATGCACCTGAGGGAGCCCGACTCCGTATCCGTCGCACGCGCGCCGGCGATGCCTGGGATCGGTCGCTCGCCGAGTCCTGTGCGGTCCCGGCTGCCACGGAGGACGGCGAGCGTCGCTCCGTCTCGCTGGGCCTGCCCACGGTGCGTGTGGGAGTCTGACACGACGGCTCCCGTGGACATCGACACCAGCGGGGCGCCGACGCTCTGGGTCATCGTCGGACCGACCGGCAGCGGCAAGAGCGAGACCTCGCTGGCGCTCGCGCAGGCACTGATGCGGCGCGGTCGCGGCGCGGAGATCGTCAACGCCGACGCGATGCAGCTCTATCGCGGCATGGACATCGGCACGGCCAAGCTCTCCGAGACCGAGCGGCGCGGGATCCCGCACCACCTGCTCGACGTGCTCGACGTCACCGACGAAGCTGCCGTCGCGACCTATCAGCCGGCGGCGCGCGCGGCCATCACCGACATCCACGCCCGCGGGGCGGACGCGATCCTCGTCGGCGGATCGGGCCTGTACGTCTCGGGCGTGATCTACGACTTCCGTTTCCCTCCCCGCGATCCCATCCGGCGTGCCCGCCTCGAGACCGAAGCTGCCGAGGTCGGAATCGGCGTGCTGGTGGAGCGCCTGCGTCGACTCGATCCCGTGACGGCGGCGCGCGTCGATCCTGCCAACGAGCGGCGGGTGATCCGCGCCCTCGAGGTCATCGAGTCCGGAAGCGCCGGTCACGGGGCGGCGTTGCCCGACGCTCCGGTCCTCTGGCATCCCACCACCCGAATGCTCGGCCGGCGCGTGGCGCGGGAGGACCTCGTGGGCCGCCTCGATGCTCGCGTCGAACGGATGTGGGCGTCGGGGCTTGTCGAGGAGGTCGAGGGTCTTCGCGCGAAAGGGATCGAGCGGGGCGTCACCGCGCGGCGGGCGATCGGCTACGCGCAGGCGCTCGCTCAGCTCGCGGGAGAGCTGACGGCTGCGGCGGCGATCGCGCAGACCCAGGCGCTCACGCGTCGCTACGCGCGACGTCAGGTGTCGTGGTTTCGTCGCTACACCGGTGTGCACTGGCTCGAGCCCGACGCCGACGTGGCGCAGCTCACCGGCCCCTGAGCATGCGGTCCGGCTCGAGGAGGCTCGCGGGGCACAGCGCTCCTAGACTGAGGACATGTCCACCGCCATCTCGTTCACGAAGGGCCACGGGACCGGCAACGACTTCGTCATCGTGCCCGACGCCGATGGGGAACTGCACCTCACCGACGACCAGGTCGCCGCGCTCTGCGATCGGCGCTTCGGCGTGGGTGCCGACGGGCTGCTGCGCGTCGTGCGGGCCGCAGCCATCGCCGAGGGTGCGGCAGCGACCGCCGCGGGCGTGGAATGGTTCATGGACTACCGCAACGCCGACGGCTCCGCCGCGGAGATGTGTGGGAACGGCGTCCGCGTCTTCGCACGCTACCTCACGGCGGTCGGCTGGGCGGATGCCGAGGCGGGGCCTGTCCTGATCGGGACGCGCGCCGGGGTCAAGCCGGTGACCGTTCACGAGCGCGGATTCGAGGTCGATCTGGGGACGTTCCGGATCGACGAGTCCGAGGTGCTCGTGCGCGCCCGCCACCTCGATGTCGCGCGCCCCGGAATCGGAGTGGACGTGGGAAACCCGCACGTCGTGGTCGCTCTGCCCAGTCACAGTGAGCTCACCGGCATCGATCTGTCCCGCGCGCCGCAGCTGGAGCCCGCGCCGTCTTCGGGCGCGAACGTGGAGTTCGTCGTTCCGAGCGACCCGCTGGTTCACGAGGGGACCGGGGGGATCACGATGCGCGTGTTCGAGCGCGGCGTCGGTGAGACGCTCTCCTGCGGCACGGGCGTCGCGGCGGCCGCGCTCGCGGTTCGCCACTGGGCGGGTGCTGCGGCGCCAGACGTGTGGCAGGTCGGCGTGCCCGGCGGTGAGCTCGGTGTCCGTGTCGTGGACGTCGGCGGCGAGCCGCACGTCTTGCTCGCCGGCCCGGCAACACTCGTCTTCTCGGGCGAGATCGCTCTCGCCTAGCTGCGCGTCAGACCAGATCGACCGGGGCGGTTGCGGACGATCCGTGGCGACGCACCCGAAGGACGCGGAAGCCCTTCGCCGTCGCAGACCGGTGCACCGAGTAGCCCGGGTGGAATGTCGCCGTCAACCAGCGCTGGAGGGAATCCGACCCGAGGTTGCGGGAAACGACGAGCCAGGCATCCGACCGCTCGTCGAGCCTCGGGATCCACTCCTCGAGGAGGCCGTGCAATTGGTTCTTGCCGACGCGGATGGGCGGGTTCGAGCGGATCGTACGGAAGACGACATCCTCGGGAACATCGCCGGGCAGCACAGCGTTGACGTTGGACAGACCGAGTGTGCTGGCGTTTGCTCGCACGAGGTCGAGAGCACGCTCGTTCACATCGACGGCCCAGACCGTTGCGTGTGGGGCATCCATCGCCAGCGTGAGGGCGATCGGCCCCCAGCCACATCCGAGATCCAGCAGATGCCCCCCGGCCGGTGGCGGAGGGGTATTGCCGAGCAGCACCGCAGTGCCCGTGTCGATGTGATCCGGGCTGAACACACCGCTGGCGGTGACGACGTCGACAGGCTGGCCGGCGATCGACACGCGGATCCGCCGGAGATTCTCGGGGCTGGAAGGCGACGACGAGAAGTAGTGATCGCTCTCCATGGCGACGAGCGTAGCGGAGGACAGGCCACCCCCGGGAGGCTAGAGTTTACGGATGCCCGCACGGCGGGTATCCGACGGAGAACATGATGGACAACACCCCAGACGCACCGCAGACCTCTTCTGAGGACCGGGTCGACCCTGTCGAGCGGGTGCTGCAGCGCGCCCGAGGGCGATCGGACGTGTGGGTGTTCGGGGCGGCGCAGGCGCTCCAGGATGCCGCCACTGCCGTCGGCACCGATTCCGACGGGGATCAGTGGGACCGTGAGGAGCGCGCGGCGCTCCGACGGATCCCCGGGCTCTCGACTGAGCTCGAAGATGTCACGGAAGTCGAGTACCGCCAGCTTCGTCTCGAGAACGTCGTCCTCGTCGGCGTGCACCCGCAGGGGGAGCAGGAGGATGCCGAGAACTCGCTGCGCGAACTTGCCGCGCTTGCCGAAACGGCCGGCGCCGTCGTGCTCGACGGTGTCCTCCAGCGGCGTCCCCACCCGGACCCGGCGACCTATCTCGGGCGGGGCAAGGCCGAGGAGCTCCGCGACATCGTCGCGTCCCTCGGCGCTGACACGGTGATCGCCGACACGGAACTGGCACCGAGCCAACGCCGTGCTCTCGAGGACGTCGTCAAGGTGAAGGTGATCGACCGCACGACGGTCATCCTCGACATCTTCAGTCAGCACGCCAAGAGCCGCGAGGGCAAGGCCCAGGTCGAGCTGGCGCAGCTCGAGTATCTTCTGCCGCGCCTGCGCGGGTGGGGCGAGTCGATGAGCCGCCAGGCCGGTGGCCAGGTCGGCGCAGGAGGCGCGGGAATGGGCTCGCGCGGCCCCGGCGAGACGAAGATCGAGCTCGATCGCCGTCGCATCCGCACGCGTATGGCGCAGTTGCGCCGACAGATCCGCGACTTCGCGCCGGCACGGGAGGCCAAGCGCGCGGAGCGACGCCGAAACACGGTTCCCTCCGTCGCGATCGCGGGGTACACCAATGCCGGGAAATCGAGTCTGCTCAATCGCCTCACGGGCGCCGGCGTGCTTGTCGAGAATGCCCTGTTCGCGACCCTCGACGCCACCGTGCGGCGCACCGAGGCATCCGATGGTCGCGTCTACACCCTGACCGACACCGTCGGGTTCGTGCGCAACCTGCCGCACCAACTCGTTGAAGCGTTCCGCTCAACGCTCGAAGAGGTCGGTCAGTCGGATGTGATCGTGCACGTGGTGGATGCCTCCCACCCCGACCCCGCCGCGCAGCTGGCGACGGTGCGCGATGTCATCGGCGATGTCGGGGCGCGCGATCTTCCCGAGCTCGTCGTGTTCAACAAGGCAGACCTCGTGGACGAGTCGACGCGAATGGTGCTGCGCGGCCTCGAGCCGGCAGCCCTGTTCGCCTCGTCGCGCACCGGGGAGGGAATCGCCGAGCTCCGTGCCGCGATCGAGCGAGCGCTGCCGCTGCCGGCGGTGGAGGTGCACGCGGTCGTTCCCTACGAGCGGGGTGACCTCGTCTCTGCCGCACACGAGAGCGGCCACGTCGTGACGATCACGCACGAGGAGGACGGGACGGCGCTGCACGCGTTCGTGTCCGAGAAGCTCGCAGCCGAGCTTGCTCCCTTCAGCTCAGCGCCAGCGGCGCGACGTCCCGGGGAGTGAACCCGAACGCTGCGCCGAGGAAGGCCAGCTCGGTCTCCAGTGCGTGGATCACCGTCTCCGCGCGCCGGAATCCGTGCCCTTCGCCGTCGTAGAGGACGTAGGCGTGAGGCACGCCGCCCGCGGTCAGGGCGTGACGGATCGCTTCGGCCTGCGCGGGCGGGACCACCTCGTCGTCGGCACCCTGGAGCAGCAGCATCGGGACGTCGAATCCCTCCGGGTGCGAGAGCGGGGATCGTTCGAGATACAGCTCCTCGGCGTCCGGGAGCGGACCGATGAGTCCGTCCAGGTAGCGGGCTTCGAAGTCGTGCGTCTCGGCCGCCAGCGCCCGGGCGTCGCCGACGCCGTACCGCGAGATACCCGCTGCGAAGACGGTGCCCCGCGCGATAGCGGCAAGGACCGTCCAGCCTCCCGCTGAGCCGCCCTCGATGGCGATGCGCGCGGGATCCGCCATTGCGGTCTCGGCGAGGTGTGCCGCCGCCGCGCTGACATCATCGACATCGACGACGCCCCACATCCCGCGCAGGCGATCACGGTACGCGCGACCGTATCCGCTGGAGCCGCCGTAGTTGACATCGAGCACGCCGATGCCGCGACTGGTGAAGTACGCGATCTTCGGGGATGCAGCGCCTCCGACGTGGCCGGTAGGCCCGCCGTGGACGAGGACGAGATACGGGGGCAGTTCGCCCTCGGGCCCCGCGACGTCGGGATTGGTCGGGGCGAACGCGAAGGCGTGCACCTCGCCGTGTGGTCCGGATGTCGTCACCGCGACAGGCGTGGGGGACCACTCTGCGGGCCATGCGGCCTCGCCCCCGGTGACAGACTCCCAGCGCGCCGTCGCGCTGTCGACCACCCACACCCCGGATGCGCCGTCGGTGCGGGTCCCGATGATCAGTGCGCGTCCGCCTGCGGCATCCTCGACGGACGCGCCCGCCGTCACGGGAGCGCCGAGGTCACGGTCCTCGCCCGCGGGCGAGACCGTCACGACACGGTCGGATCCGTCCGTGCGCACGGCGATCGCATGCCCACCCTCGGTCGGGGCGTACCACCGGGCGCCGAGCGACCACAGCGGTCCGCCGGTGTCCGCGGCGGCGGTATCGATGCGTGTCACGCCCGCGGAGGCCGACCAGGCGTGCAGGTTCCAGCGCCCGTCGGGGTCGTCGACGAACACGAGGTGTTCGGCGTCGGTCCACTCGGGCTGCAGGGGCGCTCGATCGACGCCGCCCGCGATGACCTCCCAGCCCGTGACCCGCCCATCGACGAGCCTGCCCACGCGAATCTCCGTCCTGTCCCACGGCATGTGCGGGTGGTTCCACGCGACCCACGCGAGGTGCTTTCCGTCGGGTGACACCGCGGGGTGCGCGAGGAAGTCGCTGCCGGCGACAACCGACACGACCCGCTCGGCATCCGTTGCCGCCGAACCGTCGACGGGGAGGCGCACGATATCGCGAGCGGGCGCGCCGGCCGCTGCGTGGTCCTCTCGGATCGCCCACAGGTGGCCGGCTGCGAACCGGAGACCTCCGAACCGCATCGCCGTGTCCGCGGGAGTCAGAGGACGCGGAGAAGATCCCTCCTGTCGAATCCACACTCGCTGGTCAGTCTTCTCGACGAAGCACAGCGCGCCGTCATCCGTGGCGGCCCATGCCCCGCCGCCGTACTCGTGCACGCGCGAGCGGGCGTTCCACGGCGGCGGAAGAAGCTCATCGACGGCCCCGTCGGTAAGGCGACGCCGAATGGTCGTGCGCCCGCCCTCGGCCGGTACGCTCTCTCCCCACCAGATCTGTTCGCCCTCCGGGAGGGTGACGAATCTCGCCCCCTCGTATCGCGGTGAGGCGGCCGTGACGGATGCTGCAGACAGCGGCGAGGGCCAACTGCCGAACGGGAGTCGAGGGCGGGAGGTTTCCATACCGCCCACGCTACGCGGGATGGGTCAGCCCTTCGGGGGAGAAGCCTCGGACTCGACGATCGTGACCGTTTCGGACTCCTCTGCCGCGGCATCCGGCTCGGCTGCTGCCGCGTCCCGCTCCGACACCACGATCTCGATGATCTCGCGCCGTTGGAGCAGTTCGAGCACCCACGCGACGATCACGGTCGCGAGGAAGACGACGACGTCGCCGAACGAGAGCGGACGAAGCGCCAGGAGCCAGATGACCGCGATCACGACGAGCGCGATGCGGATCGCGACGCGGTACCTCGCGAGGAAGCGTCCGAATCCTCCGGTATCGAGGCCGCGGGCTGCCAGCGTCGCGCGAATGGTCGCGTTGAAGCCGCTGACGCCCCCGCGTGTCGCGATGGCTGACCGGCTCGACCCCATCAGCCAGCCGATGACAGCGATCACGACCCCGAGCAGGGCGATCACGAGCGCGCTCTGGGCCATGGATGCCGTGAGCTGCCCGTAGATCACGCCGATCGCCGAGGGGGAGAGGTCGAGCTGCCCGGCAACGACGGTGCTGGCTGCCCCGCCGATGCCGAAGCCCGCCGCGAGCATGCCGCCGCCGATGAAGATCCCGACCCCGGTGCCGACCACGGCGACGCTGCGGCGCCGAGCGATGGCGATGGCAAGGACGAACAGGGCGATCGTCACGATCGAGAGCCACCACCCGACGGCGTCGGCGAGCGCGTAGACGGTGCGGAAGGCGATGAGCGCCTCCCCATCGCCGATGATGATGGTCTTGTCGATCGCCGGAATGAGACTCGCTACTCCCACGCCGCTCTCGGTGAGCCGGTCCTTGACCTGATCGATGATCGGTCCGAGGGCGATTCCGAGCCCGTCGTCGTCGAGGACGAGGATGCCGCCGCCATCGGCGGTGGCGACGGTCGCGATCGATCGATGAACCCCGCGGAGCGCGAAAGACCAGACGTCGGAGAACGCTTCCGACGCGACGATGCGCTCGACCGCCGAATTCACGAGGCTCTGCACCCCCTGCGCTGCGGGAGCCCGAAGCACGTCAAGTGCGGTGGATGCCGCGGGCGGAAGCCCCAGGCTGTCGATGCCGTCGAAGACCTGGTCGGTCAGCGCCGCGAAATCGACCTGTTCATCGATGGCGGCGGTGGCCTGATCGATGATCAGGTCCTGCACCGCGGGGTCCTCGGTCAGCGGCGCGAACGTCGAGACGAACGCATCCTCATCGACCAGCTGCACGCGCGCCCAGGTGGTCACCACCGATACCGGGACGAGGATCGTGGCGATGACGATGACGAGCGCAGAAAGCGCGGCCCGCCACCACCCGCCGGACGGGGCGGTGCGACCCGCCAGACGGGCATTCTCGGCCTCGAGGGCACGGATGCGGGATTCGAGGTCTTCGGGTGAGAGCGAGCTCATGCGGCCATTCTGGCGGAAGTGTCCCGACCGCCGCGCGCCCGCGAGATAACGACTGCGTCGCGTTACACGGCGCGCAGGACCGCGACGACTTTCCCGAGCACTGTGGCGTCGTCGCCGAGGATCGGTTCGAACGCCGAGTTCCGAGGCAGCAACCACGTGTGACCGTCCCGCTGTCGGAAGGCCTTCACCGTCGCCTCGCCGTCGAGCATCGCGGCCACGATGTCTCCGTTGTCCGCGGTGGCCTGTGAACGCACCACGACCCAGTCACCGTCGCAGATCGCGGCGTCGATCATCGACTCCCCGCTCACCCGCAGCATGAACAACTCGCCCTTGCCGACGAGCTGTCGCGGCAACGGGAAGATCTCCTCGATCTGCTGGTCGGCGGTGATGGGGACGCCGGCGGCGATCCGTCCCACCAGCGGAACCATGGCCGCGTCTCCGACGGCGGGAGAGGTGTCGGCGGGGTTCTCAGCGGCCATGCCGGGAAGATCGATCAGCACCTCCATCGCGCGGGTCTTGCCGGCGTCGCGTCGGAGGTAGCCGCTGAGTTCGAGCTGATTGAGCTGATGGGTCACGCTCGACAGGCTCTTGAGGCCGACCGCGTCGCCGATCTCGCGCATGCTCGGCGGGTACCCGTTGCGGGCAATGGCCCGCTGGATCACCTCGAGAATCGCGAGCTGCTTCTCGCTGAGGCTGCGTCGCCGCCGCGTGCCCGTGCGCTCCCGTGCCGGCTCCTCGTTCATGCCCTTGCTCCTGTCATCGCTCCCGCCCATTCCGCACTCCTCTTCGAATGTCGGAGGTCGGTGATTGCGTGTGTTCATCGAAACGGTAACCGCCTCGGCGGCGTTTCGCGGGTTGCTGGGCCGCGTGTCGTGTTCGAACGGCGCTCGACCCTCACCCCGCTTGACATCGACAATACTCGAAGATAACTTCGGAAGAGAGATTCGTATCCGCCCCTCCCGGCCGAGAGGTGGATACGAATCTCTCCCCGATACGACGGAGGATGACATGACGACGATCGCTCTCAGCCGCCCCGGCGCACCTCGCGCAGAGGTCCGTCCTCGCACGCAGCCCCACCGCACGGCGACGAGACTGCGCCTGACAGCGCGGGGGCGCGCGGTTCTGGCGGCGCTTGCCGCGCTCCCCGCAATCGTCGTGCTCGTAGGCGCGATCCTCGGAGGCGGGGCAGCACTCGCGTCGCTCGAGGGCGGTGCGTCCGCCGGTTCTTTCGAGACGGTCACCGTGATGCCCGGGGACTCCCTCTGGTCGATCGCGGAAGAGATCGCACCGGATGTTGATCCGCGTGATGTCGTGGCGGAGATCGCTCGCCTCAACGGCCTGACCGGCAGTGTCGTCGGGGCCGGCCAGCGGCTGGCGATCCCTACTGCCTATAGCGAGTGATCCTTCCTGCCTACAGCGAGTGATCCTTCGCCCGCGGCCCGCGGCTCGGCCGCGCGGCACCGTACGATGGGACGGGTGACGATCCGCCTCGATGATCTCCCGCTTCGCGACGACCTGCGGGGCCTGACACCCTACGGCGCGCCGCAGGCGCCGCTGCCTGTCGCCTTGAACGTCAACGAGAACACCCACCCGGTGCCGCGGGAGGTGGCAGACGACATCCTCGATGCCATCGGCCGTGCGCTCGGCGAGATCAACCGCTACCCCGACCGTGAGTTCCTGGAATTGCGTGAGGGTTTTGCCGACTACCTCAAGCACGGTCTGTCAGCCGATCAGATCTGGGCCGCCAACGGTTCCAACGAGGTGCTTCAGCACGTGCTGCAGGCGTTCGGGGGGCCGGGGCGTCGCGCCTTCGGGTTCGCCCCCACGTACTCGATGTACCCGCTCCTGACGCGAGCGACCGGCGCGGAGTGGGTGGCGGGGACCCGTGGCGCGGACTACACCCTCGACGCGGACTCGGCAGCCGATCAGGTGGCGGCCGCCGATCCCGATCTGGTGTTCCTGTGCGCGCCGAACAACCCCACGGGCACACCCCTGGGCCTTGACGTCATCGACGCCGTCTACGAGGTGTCGCGCGGAATCGTGGTCGTCGACGAGGCCTATTTCGAGTTCGCGCCTGCCTCCGCCCCCTCAGCGCTCTCGCTGCTGCCCGGTCGCGAAAGACTCCTGGTGTCACGGACCATGAGCAAGGCGTTCGCGTTCGCGGGTGCCCGCGTCGGGTATCTCGCCGCAGATCCTGCCGTCATCGATGCGCTGCGACTGGTGCGTCTGCCCTATCACTTGAGCTCGCTCACGCAGGCCGCAGCGATCGCGGCTCTGTCTCACGCGCCGATCATGCTTCAGATGGTGGACGACATCATCGCTCAGCGCGATCGCATCTCTGCGACCGTCGAGGCGCTCGGCTACCGGGCGTACGAGTCGTGGACCAACTTCGTGCTCTTCAGCGGCGTCGAAGATCCTCGGCGGACCTGGCAGCAGCTCTACGATCGCGGCATCCTGGTGCGCGACATCGGTATCCCGCGGAGCCTGCGCGTGTCTGCGGGGACCGAGGAGGAGACCACCGCGTTCTTGGAGGCACTCGCGTCGATAGACTCTCGCGCATGAGCAGCAGTCGAACCGCGACGGTGACCCGCGCGACGAGCGAATCCCGCGTCGAGCTGAGCCTGGACCTCGACGGCACGGGCGCGAGCACGATCGATACCGGCGTTCCGTTCTACGACCACATGCTCACGGCGTTCGCCAAACACTCCCTCACCGACCTGACGATCCGCGCCGAGGGAGACATCGACATCGACGCGCACCACACCGTCGAGGACGTGGCGATCGTGCTCGGCGACGCGATCCGCGAGGCGCTCGGCGACAAGTCCGGCATCTCCCGTTACGGTGACGCCCTCGTCCCCCTCGATGACGCTCTGGCGCAGGCGGTCGTCGACATCAGCGGGCGCCCGTATCTCGTTCACGACGGCGAGCCCGACGGGTTCGCCCTCCACCTGATCGGTGGTCACTTCACCGGATCGCTCGTGCGACACACGTTCGAGGCGATCAGCTATCACGCCGGACTCACCGTCCACCTCCGGGTGCTCGCCGGCCGCGACCCCCACCACATCGCGGAGGCCGAGTACAAGGCGTTCGCGCGTGCGTTCCGCCAGGCGAAGGCGATCGACCCTCTCGTGCACGGCATCCCGAGCACGAAGGGCGCGCTGTGACGGCGGTGTCCGATTCCGCCGCGCGCCCCACGGTGGCGGTCCTGGACTACGGCTCGGGCAATGTCCACTCAGCCGTCAAGGCGCTCATCCTTGCCGGTGCGGACGCGCGTTTGACGGATGATCGAGACGAGATCATGGCCGCTGACGGGCTCGTCGTGCCCGGCGTGGGAGCCTTCCGGTCGGTCGTCGATGCGCTGCGGCACTCGCGTGCCGATCAGCTCATCGAGCGGCGCCTGGCGGGGGGACGGCCGGTTCTCGGGATCTGCGTCGGGATGCAGGTGATGTTCGAGCACGGTGTGGAACGCGGCTCCGACAGCATCGGCCTGGGTCAGTGGCCGGGCGCCGTCACCGAGCTCGACGCGCCGGTGCTCCCGCACATGGGGTGGAACACCGTCGAGGCCGGATCGGGCTCGACGCTGTTTCGCGGGATCGAGACGGAGCGGTTCTACTTCGTTCACTCGTACGCTGCTCAGAAGTGGACGCTGGAAGCCCAGGAGCCCTTCCCGGCCGCCGTGGTGACGTGGGCCACCCACGGGGTGCCCTTCGTGGCAGCCGTGGAGAACGGTCCCCTCAGCGCGACGCAATTCCACCCCGAGAAATCAGGGGATGCCGGCATCCGTCTGCTCGCGAATTGGATCGAGAGCCTGGACGCGGCTACCCTCTGAACTCGTGCCTGCCCCCGAGAGCCGTCGGCGTGCCGCGGGCTCCGTGAACCCGCCCGAGGAACCATGAACGACTTCGCGTCTACGCCCGAACTCATCCTCCTGCCCGCCGTCGACGTCGCCGACGGAAAGGCGGTGCGGCTGACGCAGGGCGCCGCGGGATCCGAGACGAGCTATGGCGACCCCGTCGACGCGGCGGTCGACTGGGCGCGGCAGGGGGCGCAGTGGATCCACCTCGTCGACCTCGACGCCGCATTCGGCCGAGGAAGCAACGCGGGGATCATCCGCAAGGTCATCAAGCAGGTCAAGGGCGTCCGCGTCGAGGTCTCGGGCGGCATCCGTGATGACCGCAGCCTCGAGCTGGCGCTCGAGTACGGCGCCGAGCGGGTGAATCTGGGTACCGCGGCCCTTGAAAACCCCGAGTGGGCTGCCGATGTGATCGGGCGCTACGGGGAGCTCGTCGCCGTGGGTCTCGATGTGCGTGGGACGACTCTCGCCGCGCGCGGCTGGACGGAGGAGGGCGGTGACCTCTGGGCGGTGCTGGACCGACTCGAGGATGCCGGATGCAGCCGCTATGTCGTGACCGATGTCACCAAGGACGGCACGCTGCGAGGCCCGAACCTCGATCTGCTGCGCGAGGTGACCTCACGCACGCCCAAGCCCGTGATCGCCTCGGGCGGCGTCGCGACCCTCGATGACATCGCTGCTCTGCGCGAACTGGTCCCGCTCGGCGTGGAGGGCGCGATCGTCGGGAAGGCCCTGTACTCGGGTGCCTTCACCCTGGCCGAGGCGCTGGATGTCGCCGGAGGCTGACGACGCACCGCTGCCGCCCCGGGCGCCGCGTGACGGATCGGCCCCCGCGGCCGACTCCGCGGGGTTTCCGTGGGCGGGGCGCAGTTTCGAGGCGAACCCGTTCGCGGGCGATGACGGCTCGGCAGACCCTGCGCTCATCGAAGCCCTCACGCGGTTTCGTGCGGGGGACGCCTCCGTTGTCGGCGTCATCGAGGCGTACCGGGCGGCGCGGCTGCTCATCCCGCTGATCGCCGAGAAGGGCGATGAGGGCGTCGGCGCGCATGGGCTGACCGTGGACAAGACGCAGGAGTTGTCGATCGTCACCGTCGCCGCGCCTGACGGGAGGCGCGTGCTGCCCGTGTTCTCTTCGGTCGCCACGATGAGTGCGTGGGACAGCGCGGCACGGCCGGTTCCCGCCGACGGTGTGCGCACGGCAGCTGCCGCCGTCGAGGACGGAACAGACCTCATCGTGCTCGATCCTGGATCGGACACCGAGTTCGTCATCCGTCGCCCCGCGGTGTGGGCGATCGCGCAGGGACAGGCGTGGGAGCCTGCGCACACCTCACCCGAGGTGTTCGCGGGATTTCAGGAGAGCATCGGGGCCGAACTCGCGGTCCTCGACCTCGCGCTGGCGCCGGGGGACCCGGATGGTCGGGGGAGGGGACCCGAGGTGCAGGTGCAGCTCGATCTCATGCCGGGACTCGATCGCAACGAGCTCGATGCCGTGCTCCAGCGGCTCGCGAAGCGCTGGGCGGCAGATGACCGCATCGCGGTGCTGGTGGACTCGCTGACCGTCAAAATCCGGCGCTCGCAGGTCTGAGGCGGGCGCTGGACGGTCGCCATCGCCGCGCGACCGCGGTCGTCGCTGGGGGGAGTTCGTCCTCAGGTGACGGGTCCGGTCCACTTCTCGCCGGGGCCCTTGCCGATCGGGTCGGGGATCGCGGATGCTTCACGGAACGCCAGCTGCAGCGAACGCAACCCGTCTCGCAGTGACCGGGCGTGCATGTCGCTGATCTCGGGTGCACCTGCCGTGATGAGACCGGCGAGGGCGTTGATGAGCTTGCGGGCCTCATCGAGGTCGCGCTCGCGCTCGGGGTCGTCGGCGAGGCCCACCTTCACAGCCGCGGCGCTCATGAGGTGGACGGCGGTCGTCGTGATGACCTCGACCGCGGGAACGTCGGCGATGTCCCGGGAGGCTGCCGCGGCGGCCTCGGCATCCTCGTCCCAGCGTCGTTCGCGCTCCCGGTCGCGGCGGTCGCGCGATCCGTCCTCGGATGCTGCGGGGTCGGGGAAACCGGGAATCGTGGTCACGTGATGCCTTCTGCTAGACTTATGCGGGCTCCGGAGCATTTCGCCCCGGAAACGAAAGAGGATCACATCCCACCCGCGCTTGCCGCTCAAGGCTACCGGGTCCACGCACTCCGCTCCGTCTCGCACCATGTGTGTTCGACGGGGTAGCGCTCGACATCCACGGTCGAGCGGGAGGGTGCAGAAAGCCGGTGCAGCGCGCCGTGCGGGTGGAGTGCTCTGATCTCACCCGCGGCGCACCCCGTGTCGCGGTGCCTTCCACCCGCACGAAGAGGAGTTCCGCATCAGCGATCCCCGCATCAACGAGCGCATTCGCGTGCCCGAGGTCCGCTTGGTCGGTCCCGGCGGCGAGCAGGTCGGTGTCGTTCGCATCGAAGTCGCGCAGCGTCTGGCACAAGAGGCCGATCTCGACCTGGTCGAGGTTGCCCCGAACTCGAAGCCGCCCGTGGTCAAGATCATGGACTACGGCAAGTTCAAGTACGAGGCTGCGCAGAAGGCGAAGGAAGCGCGACGCAACCAGGCCAACACGGTTCTCAAAGAGGTCCGGTTCCGCTTGAAGATCGAACCGCACGACTACGAGACCAAGCGCAAGCACGCGGAGTCGTTCCTCAAGGCCGGTGACAAGGTCAAGGCGATGATCCTGTTCCGCGGGCGTGAGCAGTCGCGTCCCGAACAGGGCGTGCGTCTGCTGCGTCGGTTCGCGGAGGATGTCGCCGAATGGGGCACCGTCGAATCCAACCCCACGATCGACGGCCGCAACATGACGATGGTGATCGCGCCGCACAAGAACAAGTCCGAGGCGAAGGCCGAGCAGAACGCTCAGCGCGCAGCCACCAAGGAGGCCGCGCGCCAGTCCGCCCGAGGCGACAGCACCGAGCCGACGGCCGCTCCCGCCGAGTAGGCCCCCCAGACTCCCGCCCGGCGGGAACACACAACGAAGGATAAGAAGATGCCGAAGCAGAAGACCCACTCGGGTGCCAAGAAGCGCTTCAAGGTCACCGGAACCGGGAAGATCAAGAAGCAGCAGGCGAACCTCCGCCACAACTTCGAAGGCAAGCCCACCAAGCGCACGCGCCGTCTGTCGGCGGACAAGATGCTCGCCCCCGGTGACGCGAAGGTCGCCAAGAAGCTTCTGGGCATCTGAGCGCCCCGGCACGAACAGGAACGAAACGAAATGGCTAGAGTCAAGCGGGCTGTCAACGCCCACAAGAAGCGTCGCGTCATCCTCGAGCGCGCATCCGGCTACCGCGGACAGCGTTCGCGCCTGTACCGCAAGGCGAAGGAGCAGGTCACCCACTCGCTCGTCTACGCGTACCGCGACCGCCGCAAGCGCAAGGGCGACTTCCGTCGCCTGTGGATCCAGCGCATCAACGCGGCGAGCCGCCAGAACGGTCTCACCTACAACCGCTTCATCCAGGGTCTGAACCTGGCGGGCGTGCAGGTCGACCGCCGGATGCTGGCAGAGCTCGCCGTCAACGAGCCGAAGGTCTTCGCCTCGCTCGTGGACACCGCCAAGAAGGCACTGCCCAGCGACGTCAACGCACCCAAGTCCGCCTGAGCGGCCGAACAGTGCGCGAAGGGCGCCTCCGGATCGGAGGCGCCCTTCGCGTGCGTGAGGGGACGGTACCCCTAAACTGGGCGCGTGCTGGAGAATCCGCGATCGCCGCGCGTGCGCGCGGTCGCGAAGCTGTCCAAGCGCAGCGCCCGGCAAGAGACCGGACTCTTCCTGCTCGAGGGACCGCAGGCTGTCCGAGAAGCCCTCACGTATCGTCCCGATGCACTGGTGGAGCTCTACACGACGCCCGCCGCGCTCGACCGTCACACAGACATCCGTGAGGCCGCACGCGAGTCGGGTCTGGACATCGATCTCGCCAGCGAAGCGGTCCTCGACGCCATGGCCGACACCGTCACCCCCCAGGGGATCGTCGCCGTCGCCCGGCAGACCCCGTCCACCGTGGCGGAGGTGTTCGACGCACTGCCCCGGCTGGTCGCCATCTGCGAGCAGGTGCGTGATCCGGGCAACCTCGGCACCATCATCCGCGCCGCCGACGCCGCCGGTGCGGACGCCGTCGTCCTGACGGGCAAGTCCGTCGACCCGTACAACCCGAAGGTCGTGCGTTCGACGACGGGTTCGCTGTTTCACCTGCCGATCGCGGTCGGTGTGGAACTGCCCGAGGCGGTGGAGCGGGCACATGCTGCCGGCATCCGGGTCGTTGCCGCAGATGTGGACGGCACCGACTTCCTGGCCTCGCGGGACCTGCTGGCGGAGCCGACGGCGTGGCTGTTCGGCAACGAGGCGCGCGGTCTCGAGGAGGATGCCCTCTCGCACGCGGACCTGTCGCTGCGTCTGCCGATCTACGGCAAAGCCGAATCGCTCAATCTCGCGACGGCGGCGAGCGTGTGCCTGTACGAGACGGCCTTCGCGCAGCGCTCGGTCCGCGTGGGTGCGCCCGGCTGATCGCCTCCTGGCGCGTCGGTAGACTCGTCTCTCGTGTCTGATGCTGCCGGCCCCGAGGCTTCTCGCCCTCCCGTGATCACCCCCGAGGCGGTGGAGTCCGCTGTCTCCGATGCGCTGACAGCGATCGCCGCCGCCGACGACACCGCCTCGCTCAAGGCTGCTCGCGCGGCCCATGTCGGCGAGGGGTCGCCGCTTGCCCGCCTCAATGCGACGCTTCGCGATGTCGCCCCCGACCGCAAGGCCGAGTTCGGAAAGCTCATCGGGCAGGCGCGCGGTCGAGTCACGCAGGCGCTCGGTGCCCGCGAAGCGGAGGTCGAGGCCGCCGAACTGCGGGCCCGACTGGAGGCAGAGGCCATCGACGTCACCGCGCTGCCCACGCGCGCCCGCGTCGGCGCCCGGCATCCACTGACCCTTCTCCAGGAGGAGATCGCGGATGTGTTCGTCGGGATGGGCTGGGAGGTCGCCGAAGGCCCCGAGCTCGAACACGAGTGGTTCAACTTCGACGCCCTGAACTTCGACGTCGACCACCCCGCGCGCCAGATGCAGGACACGTTCTTCGTCGACCCCGTGGATCGGCATCTGGTCATGCGCACACACACGAGCCCCGTGCAGGTGCGTTCGATGCTCGACCGCGAGCTGCCCGTCTACGTCGTGTGCCCCGGGCGGGTGTACCGGACCGACGAGTTCGACGCCACCCACCTGCCGGTCTTCTCGCAGGTCGAGGGCCTCGTGATCGACAAGGGCATCACGATGGCCCACTTGAAGGGCACTCTCGACCACTTCGCGCGCGTCCTGTTCGGACCCGAGGCCAAGACCCGCCTGCGCACGAACTACTTTCCGTTCACCGAGCCCTCCGCCGAGCTCGATCTCTGGCACCCCACCTTCAAGGGTGGCGCCCGCTGGATCGAGTGGGGCGGGTGCGGCATGGTCAACCCGAACGTCCTGCGCGCGGCGGGCATCGACCCGGAGGAGTACTCCGGCTTCGCCTTCGGCATGGGGATCGAGCGCACGCTCATGTTCCGCAGCGACGTCAAGGACATGCGGGACATGGCCGAGGGTGATATCCGCTTCAGCGAGCAGTTCGGGATGGTGGTGTGATGCGCGTTCCGCTGTCGTGGCTGCGTGAGTTCGTCGAGGTTCCCGCCGAGGCGACGCCGGAGGACATTCTGGCCTCGCTCGTGTCGGTCGGGTTCGAGGAGGAGGACATCCACCGCTTCGAGCTGTCCGGCCCGATCGTTGTCGGCGAGGTGCTCGAGTTCGTCGCTGAGCCCCAGTCCAACGGCAAGACGATCCGGTGGTGCCAGGTCCGGGTCGCCGACGGCGAGGGCACGGATGCCGAGCCTGCCGTCCGCGGCATCGTGTGCGGCGCCAGCAACTTCTTCGTCGGCGACAAGGTCGTCGTGACCCTCCCGGGTGCGGTGCTTCCCGGACCCTTCCCGATCGCGGCGCGCAAGACCTACGGGCACGTGTCGGATGGGATGATCGCTTCGGCCAAGGAGCTCGGACTCGGGCAGGACCACTCCGGCATCCTTCGGCTGGTCGAACTCGGCATCGATGCTCCCGTCGGGTCGGACGCGATCGCGCTGCTGGGACTGGACGATGAAGCGGTCGAGATCAACGTGACTCCCGACCGCGGCTACGCCCTGTCGATCCGCGGTGTCGCCCGGGAATACGCACACGCGACCGGCGCTGCGTTCCGCGACCCGGCCGACCGGCCGTGGCCGGAGGTCGACCCGGGAGAGGGTTTCC
Source organism: Microbacterium sp. bgisy207 (assembly GCF_965345035.1). Lineage (GTDB taxonomy): Bacteria > Actinomycetota > Actinomycetes > Actinomycetales > Microbacteriaceae > Microbacterium. Next base: position 53,489 of record NZ_CBDRMG010000014.1, on the reverse strand, counting down.
CGCTCAGCGTCGAGGACGCGAGTCCCATTCGTGGTCGGGTCGGTGCCACTGAGTTCGTTGCCCGCCTGGTGCGCGACGTGGATGCCTCCAAGCCCACTCCGCCGTGGATGATCACCCGGCTGGCCCTGGCCGGCATCCGTCCCCTCGGCATCCTGATCGACATCACCAACTACGTGATGCTCGAGCTGGGAAACCCCATCCACGGCTACGACTACGACGCCCTGCGCGGGGGCATCACCGTCCGCCGCGCCCGTGCCGGCGAGAAGCTCGAGACACTCGACGGGCAGGTCCGCACGCTCGACCCCGAGGACCTGCTCATCACCGACGAGTCCGGACCCATCGGGCTGGCGGGTGTCATGGGCGGAGCAACCACCGAGATGGGCCCCGCCACCCGCAACGTCCTGATCGAGGCCGCGACCTTTGACCCCGTCTCGATCGCGCGTACGGCCCGCCGCCACAAGCTCCCCTCGGAAGCGTCGCGCCGTTTCGAACGGGGCGTCGATCCCGCCATCCCGTTCGTCGCCGCACGCCGCGTCGCCGATCTCATGGTGCAGCTGGCCGGGGGGACACTCGATGAGTCGTTCGGCGGCGCCCTTCGCGCAGGCCATGAGCAGCCGGCGATCGAGCTGCCCCGTGGATTCGTGTCCGGGCTCATCGGTGTCGACTACACCCCGGATCAGATCGTCGAGGCACTGCGTCTGATCGGCTGCGACCTCGAGGACGCCGGGGTGGACCCGAGCGCGCCCTGGCTCGTCTTCCCACCGTCGTGGCGCCCGGACCTCACCGACCGGTGGACACTGGCCGAGGAGGTCGCGCGGATCCACGGGCTCGACCAGGTGCCCTCCGTCCTGCCGACGCCGCCCTCCGGCCGCGGGCTGACGCCTGCCCAGCGTGCGCGGCGCCGCGTCTCCAACGCCCTGGCCGCGGCCGGCTACGTCGAGACGCCGTCGTTCCCGTTCGCGACCGCCGAGGACAACGACCTCCACGGCAGTGCCGACGGTTCGCGCCTCCCGAGCGTCAAACTCGCCAATCCGCTCGACGGCCAGCTTCCGTTCCTGCGCCGCTCGCTCATTCCGGGACTGCTTCAGGTCGCCCACCGCAACCTCTCGCGCGGTCTCGTGGATCTTGCCCTGTTCGAGACCGGCGTCGTGTTCCTGCCGTCCGAGGGAGTCGAGTACGGCACACCGTTCGTTCCGCCCCTGGGCGTTCGGCCGGATGCGTCCACGCTCGCCGCGCTCGACGCCTCGATCCCACCGCAGCCGCGTCACGTCGCGATTCTGCTGACGGGCATGCGCGTCGCGAAGCAGCCCGGGCAAGCTCCGGAACCGGCAGACCTCGCCGACGTCGTCGATGCGGTTCGCACCGTGGCCGCGGCGGCCGGGGTCGACGTGCACATCGTGCAGACGCGGCGCGCGGCGCTGCATCCGGGCCGTGCGGGCGAGGTCCGGGTCGGCGATGTCGCGATCGGCTACGTCGGCGAACTCCTGCCTTCCGTCGCGGCCGCCGCCGACCTGCCCGGTCGCGTCGTCGTCGCCGAGCTCGATCTCGACGCGGCGCTGTCCCTCGCGGGGGAGCGGGTCGTGGCGGCCTCCCTGTCCGGTTTTCCCGCCGCGACGCAGGATGTCTCCCTCGTGGTGTCGACGCAGATCCCGGCCGGAGACGTCGAGGCTGCGCTTGTCGCGGGCAGCGGCGACCTGCTCGAGGCGGTCCGGCTCGTCGACGACTACCGTGGGACCGGCATCCCGGAGGGGACGAAGAGCCTGACCTTCGCTCTGCGCTTCCGTGCGCCGGATCGCACCCTCACGGCAGCGGAGGCGACGGAGGCAAAGCTCGCCGGCGTCGCCGTCGCTGCGGAGCGCGTCGGAGCCCGCATCCGCGAGTGACGCATCGCGCGCCCGCCTCCGGTGGCGCGGCGACGCGGAAGCCAGATCCCACGGCAGCATGATCGGCCCGCTACGCTGGCGGACGGGTCTGGGCACGGGTGCCGGGCCCCCCTTTCGACGACGACCTGGACAGGAGTTGTGGCGATGTCCTCGTTCTTGTACCGGGTAGGACGCTTCGCCGCCCGCCGACGATGGACGGTCATCCTGGTGTGGCTGGCCGTCGTGGTCGGCGCCTCGGCGCTGGCCGGTGCCTTGGGCAACCACCTCCAGTCGAGCTTCACCGTTCCGGGCACCCAGGCGCAGTCCGCCCTGGATGCCCTCGAGCAGCGATTCCCGCAGATCAGCGGCGCGAGTGCGAAAGTCGTCGTCGCGGCGCCGTCGGGCGAGGATGTCTCGACGAGCCAGGATCTCGTCGTGGCAGCCTGTGAGGACATCGCCGCGCTCGAGGACGTCGTGGCCGTCACCTGCCCGTACCCGATGGCCGCAAGCGGGTCGACTGCCGCGTCGGATGGTGCCGCATCGCAGATCTCCGCGAACGGCGACATGGCGTTCATCTCGGTGCAGCTGTCGGTCGCCGCAACAGATATCCCCGATACGCTCGTGAGCTCCGTGTCGGCGGCCACGGAGCCGCTCGCGAATGCCGGACTGACCGTTGCGGTGTCGGGGTTGGCTGCCAGTTCGTCATCCGGAGTCGACTGGACCGAACTCATCGGGATGGGTGTCGCGTACCTTGTCCTGGCCATCACGTTCGGATCCCTCATCGCCGCGGGCATTCCGCTGGTGACCGCGGCGCTGGGCGTCGGGCTGTCCGCGAGCGCCATCACGATCGTCGCCGCGCTCGCGCCCGTTTCGTCGACGGCGCCGGTCCTCGCGACGATGCTGGGGCTTGCCGTCGGCATCGATTACGCGCTCCTGATCACCTCGCGGCACCGTGACAATCTGCGCGAGGGGATGGATCCCGCCGAGTCGGTCGCGGTCGCGATCGCGACAGCGGGCACCGCCGTCGTCTTCGCCGGAATGACCGTCATGATCGCTCTGGTCGGGCTGGGAGTGGCGGGCATACCGTTCCTCACCGTCATGGGGCTCGGTGCTGCCGGCGCCGTCCTGACCGCGCTCCTGGTCGCGGTGACGCTGCTCCCGGCGATCCTCTCGCTCCTGGGACACCGACTGGTTCCGCGAGGTCGCGCCGCGCGCCACGGCACTGCTCCGGTGCGTACCGCGCGGTGGGTGAAGATCGTCACCGCTCAGCCTCTGCTCACGGCGATCGGTGTTGCGGCGGCACTGGCGGTGCTCGCCATTCCGGCATCCGGACTGCGGCTGACCCTCCCGGATGCCGGGTACGACCCGCCGGGGTCCGAGGCACGGGTCGCCTACGACCTGCTCGACACCGGCTTCGGCCCCGGATTCAACGGGCCGCTGCTCGTGACGGCCGATATCTCTCGGACGCTTCAGATCGAGCAGGCGCTCGACGCCCTCGACGATGCGTTCCAGAACGTTCCCGGCGTTGCTGCGGTATCGCAGGCGTTCCCCAACGAAGCGCTCGATATGGCTGTCGTGACGATCACTCCCGACAGTTCGCCCTCCTCCGACCAGACCGCCCAGCTCGTCCAGACCCTGCGCGACCAGGCACCGGCGTTCGAGGCGGCCCACGGATTCACGTACGAGATCACGGGTCAGACAGCTCTTGCGATCGACATCTCCGACCGGCTCGCGGCCGCGATGCTGCCGTTCGCGATCGTCGTCGTCGGCTTGAGCCTGGTCCTGCTCACAATCATGTTCCGCTCCCTCGCGGTGCCGATCACGGCGACGTTCGGGTACCTGCTGACCGTGGGCGCAGGCCTGGGGGTTGCCACTGTCGTCTTCGAATGGGGGTGGGGCGCGTCGCTGCTCGGAGTCGGCAAGGTCGGACCAGTCATCAGCTTCATGCCGATCCTCGTCATGGCGGTGCTGTTCGGACTCGCCATGGACTACCACGTGTTCCTCGTCTCCCGGATGCGGGAACGATTCGTCGACTCCGGGGATGCGCGTGCGTCCGTTCTCGACGGCTTCTCGGCGTCGGCGCGTGTCATCACCGTGGCCGCGCTCATCATGTTCTCGGTGTTCTTCTCCTTCGTGCCCGGCGGAAACGCCATCATCCAGCCGATCGCCCTTGCGCTGGCCATCGGCGTGCTCATCGACGCCTTCGTCGTGCGGATGACGCTTATTCCCGCGCTCATGGCACTGCTGGGCGCGCACGCCTGGTGGCTTCCGCGGTGGCTCGACGCTCTCCTCCCGGATGCCGATATCGAGGGTGAGGCGGTTCGTCGGATGCTCGACCAGCGGGCGTGGCGCGAGGCCGACAGGGACGTCCGCGGCGACGGCATCCACGCGCACGAGGCAACGTTCGGCGACTCCGCACCGGTCACCGTGGATCTTCCGCGGGCCGGCGTGCTGGTCGTTCACGGCCCCGAGGCCGCGGCAGTATGCGCGGGCCTGGCCGGGCGCCTGCCCGACATCCGTGGCGATCTGGCCGTGGGCGGCCGCCTCATCCCGTTCGAGCGTGAACCGCTCTCACGCGTATCGACCCTCGTCCCCGCGATTCCGGCCCCGACCGATGCGAGCACTCTCGCGGAGCACGTGCGCCGCCTCATCCGACTCGACGGGGGAAAGGGCGATCGGCGGGCGCGCGCGCGTCGCGCGATCGAGATCTGGAGCGACTTGCGTGCTGACCCACGGGTGCTCGAGCAGATCGACGTGCCGATGTCGCTGCTCGACGAGAGCCAGCGCTGGACGCTCGATGCCGCCGCAGCGCTTGCGTGCGCAGCCGACGTGACGGTGCTGGACATGCGCCGCCGGCCCGACCAGGCGGCGCTGCTGGAGAGCGTCCTGCGGGCCGCATCCTCGTCGACGACGCTCGTGCTCGCCGTGGACGACGCCCTCGTCGACCTGGCCGCCCTCCCTGCCGTCGCAACGTCGGTGCGACGCGAAGTGCGCGTTGTTCGAGCGCTGCATACCGCGAGCAGCCGCGGCGCCCTCGAACCTGCGAGCGAGGTGATCGTGTGACCGGGTTATCGAGCCTGCTGGTCGGTGGGGGACGCGGAAGGGCGATCGCGCTCGCGGTCTTCGCGATCGTCATCCCGCTGCTGGTGATGCTGACGCTCCTGCCGCGTCCGACCCAGGAACAGGTGCCGGTCGCGGTCGTGAACCTCGATGTCCCGATCGAGAACGGCGGTACTCCCGTGGCCGCCGGCAAGCTCGTAACCGAGAATCTGCTCACCGCAAACGACGGCATCGCCTGGACCCTGACGGATGCGGCGACAGCCGATCAGGGTCTCGCCATGGGCACGTACCTCGCGGTCGTCACGATTCCCGCAGACTTCTCGAAGGATGTCGCAACTCTCGGCACCGATGCGCCGACTCAGGCCCAGCTGAGCGTGCAGACCAGCACCCGCCACGGATATCTCTCGGGTGTGCTCGCCGAGGCCCTGGCCGCGGGCTTGCCGCGGGGCGTCGAGGCTCAGCTGACCTCCGGGTACGTGACGGGCACGCTGGATGCGTTCGCCGAGCTACACAGCGGCATCAGCCAGGCCGCCGGGGGAGCGGGAGAGCTCGCGACCGGCATCCGGGGCGCCGCCGACGGCGCGCAGATCCTGACACAGGGACAGCGAGAGCTCGTCACGGGCTTGGAGGGCATCGGTACGGTCCTGCGCGCCCTGCCGGACGGGGTCCGCGATCTGGGTGCGCTCAGCGCGGCAGCCGGGTCGGATGCCGCGGCCCTGGCCGGCTCACTGGCCGGCGCCGCGCTCGAGGCGGAGGCACTCTCGCTCGCGCAGGATCTCGGAGTCGCCGACCTCGACGTGATCGCCGCGCTGATCTCGGCCGACCCGACCGCCCCCGCGGGCGATCTGCTCGACGATATCCTCGCGCTGCGCGCCGGTGCGGCAGCGATCGCCGCCGACCTGGACGGCCAGGCCGGCGCTCTGGCGAGCGATGCCGTCGACGCGGCAGAGCTTGCCGTCGGCGCGGATGTCGTCGCCGACCTGGCAGGCCCCGCGGCATCGGCACTCACAGAACTCGCCACCGCGCAACAGGCCGCGGTGGCGGGCGCGTCGGATCTGGCAACGGGCATGGCCGACCTCGCGAGCGGACTCGACGCCGCCGCGGCCGGGGCTGCCGACCTGGCGGGCGGACTGGATGCTGCGGCATCCGACATCCCCGACTACTCCGCCGCCCAGCAGCAGAGCATCGCGAACGTCGTCGCCTCACCCATCGGGGTCACGACCACGAGCATCGGGGGGCCCGACACCGCGCTCGCCGCCGCGGTCGCCGCACTGGCGCCGGTATCGCTGTGGCTCGGCGCGCTCGCGACGTTCCTGGTGGTCGCGCCGTTCGCGCGGGCCTCGCTGATCACCCCCGCGACCCCGGCGCACCTCGCGGCGGACGCCGCGCTCGTGGTGATCGGCGTCGCCGCCGTGCAGTCGCTGCTGGTCTGGCTCGGCATCGCCGTCCTGGGCGTCGCCCCCGACCGCATCGCGGTGGCCTTCGCGCTCACGCTTGCCGCGGCCGTGTCTTTCGCCCTGTTCCACCAGGCCCTCACGGCGCTGTTCGGCCGCGCCGGACTCATCGTGTCGGTGCTGGCGCTGGGCATCCAGCTCGTGGCCGCCGGCACGCTGCAGCCGGTCACCGACGGGTCGCTCGCCGCCACGCCGTTCTCGATCCTCCCGCTGAGTCTTGCCTTGCAGGGGGCGGACGCGCTGGTCGGAGGGTCGCTGCACGAGGTCCTCGGAACGGCGATCGGTCTGCTCTTGTGGAGCGTGCTCGCGTTCGTTGGCACGATCGTCGGTGTCCGTCGCGCGCGGGCGCGGGCGGTGAGCGCGCTGCTGCCGGCGTGACCTATGACCTAGACCCGTGTCGATTTGCGGCGCGGGCGCCCGGATCGGTACTCTCGCGACATGTTCTCGGCACGGCACGGCTTCGTCGCTCCCGCGGCGACAGTCGCCATGCTGCGCCGACGCCTGGGCGGTCGCCGACTCTAGGCGACCCCGCTGCGCGCGCGTGCGTGAGCGGCGTCGCCACCTCCGGCTCAGACCCCGTGCTTCGATGCACGACAGACCCAGACAATAAGGTGGAAGCCATGACCTACTCGGTCGCCGTCTCGGGCGCATCCGGATACGCCGGCGGCGAGATCCTGCGGCTGCTGGCCCAGCATCCCGATGTCGAGATCCGCACCGTCACCGCCCACTCCAACGCGGGACAGCCGCTTGCCGTCCATCAGCCGCACCTGCGGTCGCTGGCGCACCTGACGCTGCAAGAGACCACCCCGGAGGTTCTCGCCGGCCACGACATCGTCGTGCTGGCACTGCCGCACGGGCAGTCCGGTCAGTACACGGATGCCTTGGACGAGGTGCCGCTGGTCATCGACGCCGGTGCGGACCACCGATTGCGCGACGCGTCAGCGTGGCAGCAGTTCTACGACGGCCCGCACCACGCCCCGTGGACGTACGGAGTCCCGGAGCTTCCCGTCGGAGGAGGCAAGATCCGCGACAGCCTGGTCGGTGCGACCCGGATCGCTGCTCCCGGCTGCAACGCGTCGACCGTGAGCCTGTCGCTTGCCCCCGGCGTCGCGGCGGGCGTCATCGATTCGAGCGACATCGTCAGCGTCCTCGCGGTGGGGCCGTCGGGGGCGGGCAAGAGCCTCAAACCGCACCTCCTGGCCAGTGAAGTGCTCGGCAGCGCGAACCCGTACGCGGTGGGCGGCACCCACCGGCATATCCCCGAGATCCGTCAGGCGCTCGAGGATGCGGGAGCCGCTGACGTGCGGATCTCGTTCACCCCCGTCATCGTGCCGATGGCGCGGGGGATCCTCGCGACCTCGACGGCTCCCCTCGCGGCGGATGCGACGGATGCCGACATCCGCGCGGCGTGGGAGGCAGCGTACGCCGACGAACCGTTCGTCCAGCTCCTGCCTGACGGCCACTTCCCTCGGACAGCGGACGTCGTCGGGGCCAACACGGCGCTCCTCGGTCTTGCCGTCGACAGATCTGCGGGTCGAGTGGTGGTGGTCGCGGCAGTGGACAACCTCGTCAAGGGAACCGCAGGCGCCGCCGTGCAGTCCATGAACATCGCGCTCGGCCTCCCGGAAGGCCGCGCCCTCACCATGAACGGAGTCGCGCCGTGAGCGTCACCGCGCCCGCAGGGTTCCACGCGGCGGGGGTCGCCGCCGGGCTCAAGTCCACCGGCAATCCCGACGTCGCCGTCGTCGTCAATCGCGGCCCGCGGAAAGTCGGGGCGGCGGTGTTCACCAGCAACCGTGCCAAGGCGAACCCGATCCTCTGGTCCCAGCAGGCGATCCGGGACGGCGTGGTGGAAGCGATCGTGCTCAACTCCGGCGGCGCGAACTGCTTCACCGGATCGTTCGGTTTCCAGACCGCTCACCTCACTGCGGAGCGGGCTGCCGAACTGCTCGGGGTGAGCGCGGGGGACATCCAGGTGTGCTCGACGGGTCTGATCGGCACGGGCGACCAGGCCTTCCGCGATCGGGTGCTCGCGGGAACCGAGGCCGCGATCAGCGCGCTCTCGGCCGACGGCGGCGGCGACGCGGCCCGGGCGATCATGACGACCGACTCGCGGCCGAAAGAGTCGACCCACCGCGGCGAGGGCTGGACGATCGGCGGCATGGCCAAGGGGGCGGGGATGCTCGCGCCGGGGCTGGCCACCATGCTCGTGGTGCTCACGACCGACGCGGTGCTCACCGCTGACGAGGCCGACCGGCACCTGCGGGCCGCGACCCGCGTGAGCTTTGACCGGCTCGATTCCGACGGCTGCATGTCGACGAACGACCAGGTCACGCTGATGGCCAGCGGCGCCAGCGGCGTCGTGCCGGATCCCGATGCCTTCCGGGCCGCGATCATCGCCGTCTGCACGGACCTGGCGATCCAGCTCCAGTCCGACGCCGAGGGCGCCAGCCATGACATCGCCATCGAGGTGATCCACGCGGCATCCGAGGACGACGCGGTCGAGGTAGGGCGCGCGGTCGCCCGGAACAACCTTTTCAAGGCGGCGATCTTCGGCAACGACCCCAACTGGGGGCGGGTGCTCGCGGCGATCGGTACGACGGCTGCCGAGTTCGACCCCTACGCCGTGGACGTCACGATGAACGGCGTCCGCGTCTGCTCGGCCGGAGAGCCCGACCAGCCGCGGGAGCTCGTGGACCTCACGCCGCGCGCGACGACGGTGCTCATCGACCTGAAGGCCGGCGAGGCCTCGGCGACCATCTACACGAACGATCTGACCCACGACTACGTCCACGAGAACAGCGCCTACTCGTCATGACCGACCTGCAAGAGACCACTCCCGATGAAGCCGCCGAGAAGGCGGCCGTCCTGATCGAGTCGCTCCCGTGGCTCAAGCGCTTCCGCGACCAGATCGTCGTGGTCAAGTACGGCGGCAACGCGATGGTGTCCGAGCAGTTGCAACGCACTGTGGCCGAGGACATCGCCTACCTCCGATATGTCGGCGTCAAGCCTGTCGTCGTGCACGGCGGCGGCCCCCAGATCTCGCGGATGCTCGATCGCCTCGACATTCCGAGCGAGTTCCAGGGTGGTTACCGCGTGACGAGCACCGAGGCGATCTCGGTCGTGAGAATGGTGCTGACCGGGCACATCAACCCGCAGCTGGTCTCGCAGATCAACGCGCACGGTCCGTTCGCCAGCGGTCTGTCCGGGGAGGACGCGGGGCTGTTCGGGGGGCGTCGGCGCGGCGTGGTCGTCAACGGCGAAGAGGTCGACCTCGGTTCGGTGGGCGATGTCGTCGAAGTGAATCCCGCAGCCGTCCTGGATCATCTCGCCGCCGGTCGAATCCCCGTCGTCTCTTCCATCGCTCCCGACCTTGACCGGCCGGGGCACACACTCAACGTGAACGCTGACGCTGCCGCCGCCGCGCTCGCTGTCGCGCTCGATGCCGCCAAGCTCGTCATCCTCACCGATGTCCCGGGCCTGTACGCGGACTGGCCCAACCGTGACTCGCTCGTCTCGCACCTCACGTCGACGGAACTGCGGCGGATGATGCCCAGCCTCGAGTCGGGGATGGTGCCCAAGATGCAGGCGTGCCTGGATGCGGTGGACGGGGGAGTGGATACTGCCGCGATCATCGATGGTCGTGTGCCTCACTCCCTGCTGATCGAAGTGTTCACGAGCAAAGGCATTGGAACCGAAGTGGTGCGCGGATGAGCGGGCACCCGAGACGAGGAGAAGCGCAATGACCGACGGAACGATGACACAGGCGTCGTGGCTGCACGATGCCCGCCGTGATCTTCTGGCCAACGCCGGTGACCGTCTCGCCCTGTTCGTTCGCGGCGAGGGTGCGTATCTGTGGGATGACACCGGCAAGCGCTACCTGGACTTCCTCGCAGGCATCGCGGTCAACTCTCTCGGACACGCGCACCCGGCGTTCGTCGAGGCGATCGCGGCGCAGGCGGCGACGCTGGCTCACGTGTCGAACTACTTCGCGACCCCGCCGCAGCTCGCGCTCGCGGCTCGACTCAAGCGCCTCGCCGGCACGGGCGAGTCCGGGCGCGTCTACTTCTCCAACTCCGGCGCCGAGGCCAACGAAGCGGCGTTCAAGCTCGCCCGGCTCCACGGCGCGCCCCGAGACGGCGGCCCCGGTCGCCCCCGGATCCTCGCGCTGACGGATGCCTTCCACGGCCGGACCATGGGGACGCTCGCCCTGACCGGCAAGCCCTGGATGCAGGAGCCCTTCCTACCGATGGTTCCCGGGGTCGAGTTCCTCGACTCGACGATCGACGCGCTCGAGGCCGCCCTCGACGACTCGGTCGCGGCGCTCATTCTCGAGCCGATCAAGGGCGAGGCGGGGGTTCTGCCCCTTCCCGAGGGCTATCTCGAAGCCGCCCGCGACCTCACCCGCCGGCATGGCGCCCTGCTCATCCTCGACGAGATCCAGACCGGTGCCGGGCGCACAGGTGAATGGTTCGCGTTCCAGCACGCCGGCATCACCCCTGATGCGATCACGGTCGCCAAGGGCATCGGTGGGGGCTTCCCGATCGGTGCGCTCATCACCTACGGCGACGCCAGCGAGCTGTTCTACCCCGGCACGCACGGCTCGACCTTCGGCGGCAACGCGTTGGGAACCGCGGTCGCCGGTGCCGTGCTCGATGAGATCGAGCGCGGCGACCTGCTGGCCAATGCGCGTACGCGCGGTGCCCAGCTGCGCGAGGGGATCCTCGGGATCGGCTCGCCGCTGGTCACCGGATGCCGCGGGCAGGGCCTTCTCCTGGGCGTTGCGCTCGCGCGTCCGGTCGCAAAGGCTGTCGTCGCCGCCGCTCAGGAGCATGGGCTCATCGTCAATGCGCCCAACGACGAGACGATCCGGATCGCGCCCGCCCTGACCATCGGCGACGTCGAGGTCGATGAGTTCCTGTCCCTGTTCACTGCCGCGCTGGCTACGGTGGCCGATGCTCTGATGCTCGACGAGGTAACCGGGCAATCCACCGATGAGAGGGAGGCTGCACGATGACCCGCCACCTGCTGCGCGACGACGACCTCACGCCCGAGGAGCAGGCCGAGATCCTGGCGCTCGCGGCGGAGTTGAAGAAGGACCGCTGGAAGGTCCAGCCGCTGGCCGGTCCCCAGACCGTGGCGGTGATCTTCGACAAGTCGTCCACGCGGACCCGCGTCTCGTTCGCGGTCGGAATCGCCGACCTCGGTGGATCGCCCCTGATCATCTCGACCGCCAACAGTCAGCTCGGCGGCAAGGAGACCCCGGCCGACACAGCCCGCGTGCTCGAGCGCCAGGTCGCCGCCATCGTGTGGCGCACCTACGCTCAGGCCGGTCTGGAGGAGATGGCTGCCGGCACGCGCGTTCCCGTCATCAACGCCCTCAGCGACGACTTCCATCCGTGCCAGATCCTCGCCGACCTCCTGACGATCAAGGAGCACAAGGGCGAGCTCAGAGGTCTGACGCTGGCCTTCTTCGGCGACGGTCGCACCAACATGGGGCAGTCCTACGTCTTGGGCGGGGTCACCGCGGGGATGCATGTGCGGGTCGCGTCTCCGGTCGAGTACGCGCCGCGAGAGGATGTCGTGGCCGACGCCGACCGCCGCGGAGCACAGACCGGGGGATCCGTGGTCCTCTACACCGACCCCAACGAGGCGGCAGCCGGCGCCGACATCATCGTCACGGACACGTGGGTGTCGATGGGCAAGGAGGACGAGAAACTCCAGCGCCTGCGCGACCTCACACCCTACAAGGTGTCGCAGGAACTCATGAGCCTTGCCAAAGACGATGCGATCTTCATCCATTGTCTGCCCGCAGATCGCGGCTACGAGGTAGACGCCGAGGTCATCGACGGACCGCAGAGTGTCGTGTGGGACGAAGCCGAGAACCGGCTCCACGCGCAGAAGGCACTGCTGGTGTGGCTGCTGCAGCAGCAGTAGGAGCGCGGGTCGTCGCGAACCTGCGCCGCCTCGACGGACCACCGAGGATCCCCGGGATCGATCTGGCACGCGGACTGGCCGTCATCGGGATGCTCGCCGCGCACCTGTACGAGTTGCCCGAGGTCGTGTGGACCGATCCCACGACGTGGGGCGGGATCGCCGGTGGCCGGTCATCGATCCTGTTCGCGACGCTTGCCGGTGTCTCGATCTCGATCGTGACGGCCGGCCCGGGGGCTCCGCGACGGCCCGGGCGATGGCTTGCCTGGCGCGCTCTGGTGCTGTGGGTTCTCGGCATCATCCTGATCCTCACGGGCGTCCCGGTGTTCGTCATCCTGCCCGCGTACGCGATTCTCTTCGCGGCGGCGATCCCGTTCGTGGGCGTTCGGCGCGGGGTGCTGTGGATCTGGGCGGGCGCGATCGCGCTCGTCGTTCCCTGGGTGCTCCCGCCGATCGAGTCCGCCGCCTTCTGGGACAGCGCACCGGGAGAGGCGGTGTTCCTGCTGACGGGCTGGGCATACCCGGCGCCGCTGTGGCTGGCCTTCCTCCTCGCGGGCATGGCCATCGGGAGGCTCGATCTCACCCGGCCCGCCGTGCTGTGGGCCCTCACTGGAGCGGGCCTGGTGCTCGCGCTGGGCGCGGAGACCCTCGCTGCCGTCGTGCCGGTGGGCGGCACGGGCTACCTGGCCCAGGTCTGGCGTGCCACCGCGCACAGCGGCGGCATCCTGGAAGTGTGGGGATCCGGGGGCTTCGTCGTCGCGGTGATGGCGCTCTGTATCCTCGTGTGCCGGACTGTGCTGCGGGCATTGCTGCTTCCCCTGCGCACGCTGGGCGCCATGCCGTTGACCGCATACTCGGCGCAGATCCTCGTCTGGGCGGCATGGGCGTTCCTCGCGCTGGGGACCACATCCGATCTCTTCGGGTTCCGCGCGCTGCATCCGTTCTGGCCGATGACGCTGGGGATCGTCGCCGCCTGCTTCGTCTGGGCGCTGCTGCTCGGGCGCGGCCCGCTCGAGCGGCTCGTCGACACGGTCTCCCGTCCGCGCGCGGATAGGCTGGCACGATGACCGCGACGGGTGATGCAACGCACGACGGCGCCCTGTGGGGCGCACGGTTCGCCTCGGGACCCTCGCCAGAGCTGGCGGCCCTGAGCGTCTCGACCCACTTCGACTGGGCGCTGGCCGCATACGACATCCAGGGGTCGAAAGCGCATGCCTCGGCGTTGGAAGCCGCGGGTTATCTCTCGCGCGACGACGCGGATCGGATGCGCGCCGGTCTTGACGAGCTCGCCGCCGCGGTCGCCGGTGGCAGGGTGGTCGCGCGCCCCCAGGACGAGGACGTGCACGGTGCCCTCGAGCAGGCGCTGATCGAGCTGATCGGCCCGGAACTCGGCGGGAAGCTGCGGGCAGGCCGCAGCCGGAACGACCAGATCGCCACGCTCGTCCGGATGTACCTGCTCGACCACGCGCGGACGATCGTGCGGGAGATCGTCCGCCTGATCGACGCGATCGTCGCACAGGCCGAGGCGCATCCCACCGCCATCATGCCCGGACGGACCCATCTGCAGCATGCGCAGCCGATCCTGCTGGCGCACCACCTTCTTGCGCACGCATGGCCTCTCGTGCGCGATCTCGAGCGGCTTCGCGACTGGTCTGCACGGGCGTCCGTTTCGCCGTACGGTGGGGGAGCTCTCGCCGGGTCGACCCTGGGTCTTGATCCCGCCCTCGTCGCCGCCGAGCTGGGTCTGTCGCGCCCCGCGGAGAATTCCCTCGATGGCACCGCCGCGCGCGATGTCGTCGCCGAGTTCGCGTTCGTCGCGGCTCAGATCGGTGTCGACCTGTCTCGTTTCGCCGAGGACATCATCATGTGGAACACCCGCGAGTTCGGCTTTGTCACCCTGGACGACGCGTACTCCACGGGGTCGAGCATCATGCCGCAGAAGAAGAACCCCGACATCGCGGAACTCGCGCGGGGGAAGGCGGGCCGGCTCATCGGAAACCTCACGGGGCTCCTTGCGACGCTCAAGGGGTTGCCGCTGGCATACAACCGCGACCTGCAGGAAGACAAGGAGCCGGTCTTCGACTCGGTGAGCACGCTGGAGCTCGTGCTCCCCGCCTTCGCGGGGATGGTCGCGACCCTGCGCTTCGACAGCGACCGGATGGCCGAGCTGGCGCCGCAGGGGTTCTCGTTGGCGACGGATGTCGCGGAGTGGCTGGTGCGGCAGGGGGTGCCGTTCCGGGACGCGCACGAGATCTCCGGTCGCCTCGTGCAGGTGTGCGAGGCCCGCGGGATCGGCCTCGAGGATGCGGATGACGACCTCCTCGCCGGGGTGTCACCGATGCTCACTCCCCGCGTTCGTGATGTGCTGACGATCGAGGGGTCGGTGCGCAGCCGGTCCGGTCGCGGGGGTACCGCACCGGATCGTGTCGCGGAGCAGCGCGAGGAACTCATCGCGCGGGTGCAGGCGCTCGCGCACGCGTTCGAGGTCTGACCGCGATCGCCGTGCCGGTCGGCGGCTCACCACACCGCGAGCCTGACCAACGCACCCACGACGGCGGCCCAGATGAGGCTCGCGAGCGTTCCGATGATGAAGCGTTCGCGGGCTTCGGCAGACGCCAGTTCCGAGAATCGTCCGATGCCTTTGACGGCGACGACGACCGCGATCGCCTCGGGGTAGCCCGCCACGATCGCGAGGGTGACAGCCAGCCGCTCGAGGTAGCCGATGGTGGTGCCGCCGCGCATGACTTCGTGCGGCCGCTCGTGGTCGTCATCCGTCGCCGAGGGCACGATGATTCCGCCCGCGTCGCCGTCCTGCACGCGGCCCCGGGTCGCGAGGGTGAGCACGTGGCGGGTGATCGGGTTACCGCCGAGCACCGCCAGCGCGGTGCCGAGAAGACCGAGGATGAGCCCCATCAGCAGGGGCACGTTCTGCGGCAGCACCGCCACGACCAGGATGCCGAGCACGACCAATCCCGCCGAGATGCTCAGCGGCAGAGTGCGTGGCTGCCGGATGCTCACCAGCACGAGAGCGAGCGCGGCGCACATCGCGAGGAACAGGAAGATCGAGACGACCGCGGCGATGAGAGCTTCAGGGACGGCGAGCAGCATGGGTCCATGCTGTCACGCACCTCCGTCACGGATGCCGGACAGGTGCGTCAGGGTGTCGGAGCATTGCCGGCCGCGCTCAGCGCACGCACGAGCGCGGGCAGCGCGCCCTCCTCGATTCGGAGACCGGCGGCGCGTGCGCGAAGGCTCACGGCGGCGGCCGTCACCCCCAGTGCCTGTGCCGCATCGCGCTGCGTCATTCCTTGGGCCAGCAGGTCGTACACCTCCCATCCTTCGTCTGTCCGACGATCGCGCACGTCGATCAGGAGACGGATGAGGGC
Organism: Microbacterium sp. bgisy207; assembly: GCF_965345035.1. GTDB lineage: Bacteria > Actinomycetota > Actinomycetes > Actinomycetales > Microbacteriaceae > Microbacterium. The sequence continues at coordinate 37,793 of NZ_CBDRMG010000014.1, read as the reverse complement.
CTGCGCGTCGGAGGCGTGGGGCGAGGCATCCGGGGCGATCGACAGCCGACCGGGAGCGCGCTTGGCGTCACCCACCGCGTCGCGCGCGCGGATGAACGCCGACCCGCGTGCCGCCCGGATCGAGGTGGGGTAGGGCTCTTCCACGTCACCGATGCCCAGGCCGATGCTCCAGCGTTGACTGCGGCTGAGCGCCAGGATGATCGCCAGCGCCGCGTCCGCATCCGCGACCGCGACCTGGATCTCATCTCCGATGGTGCGCTCGGGCCCCAGGACGGGGGCGTCGGGAGCGGCTGCCCTGACGATCTCGAGTGCGCGGGGGACGAGGTCGTCGGAGATCCGACTCCCTCGTTGGTCCGCGGTGATGACGAACACGTGCGCCTCCGATGCCGTTGCCTTCAGACAAGCATACATGCTTAATCAAGCCGAAGTTAGTTTCCATACTTATTATCTGTCCCGCGTTGGGTGCGGGCCGCTGATAATCTGGCATCCGTGCCGGAGTTCGAGACCGATGTCCCCATCCGTGCGTTGGCGCCGGCGAACGATCCGACATTCGAGTCGGTGTGGGACGAGATCGTCTGGAGAGGTCTTGTTCATGTCTCGACCGACCAGACCGCGCTTCGTGACCTCCTCTCCGCGGGGAGCGTCACCTACTACTGCGGCTTTGATCCGACCGCGCCCAGCCTGCATCTGGGCAACCTCGTCCAGTTGCTGCTGCTTCGTCGTCTCCAGCTCGCCGGCCACAGGCCCCTCGGGTTGGTCGGCGGGTCTACGGGGCTGATCGGCGATCCTCGCCCCACGGCGGAGCGGACGCTGAACACGCCCGAGACCGTTGCCGAGTGGGTCACGCGGCTGCGCGGCCAGGTGGAGCGCTTCCTCAGTTTCGAGGGCGAGAACGCGGCGCGAATCGTCAACAACCTCGACTGGACGGCGCCGCTGTCGGCGATCGATTTCTTGCGCGAGATCGGCAAGCACTACCGAGTCGGCACGATGCTCAAGAAGGATGCCGTCAGTGCGCGATTGAACTCCGAAGCCGGCATCAGCTACACGGAGTTCAGCTACCAGATCCTGCAGGGTATGGATTTCCTCGAGCTGTACCGCAGCTACGGATGTGTGTTGCAGACGGGCGGCAGCGATCAGTGGGGGAACCTCACCAGCGGTGTCGACCTTATCCATCACGTCGAGCACACGTCGGTACACGCGATCGGTACGCCCCTGATCACCAACAGCGACGGCACGAAGTTCGGCAAGAGTGAAGGCAACGCGATCTGGCTGGACGCCCAGATGTGCAGCCCGTACCGGATGTACCAGTTCTGGCTCAACACCGATGACGCGGACGTCATCGCGCGATTGAAGATCTTCACCTTCCTGACCCGCGAGGAGATCGAGGAGTACGAGCGGCTCGTCGAGGTCGAGCCCTATCGTCGTGCGGCGCAGAAGCGCCTCGCCCTCGAAGTGACAGCCACAGTTCACGGGGCGGCGGCTACCGCAGCCGTGGTCGCCGCCTCTGAGGCCCTGTTCGGTCAAGGGGATCTCACGGCACTCGACGCGAGCGTCTTGCGCAGCGCCCTGGAGGAGCTGCCGCATGTCGAGGCGACCGCCGAGACGACCGTGGTCGAAGCGCTCGTATCGACCGGGCTGGTCTCGAGCCTCTCGGAGGCGCGCCGCGCGATCGCCCAGGGGGGCGTGTCACTGGACGGGGTTCGGGTCGAGGACGATGGCGCCGTCGTGACCGGTGCATTGCCCGGGGGAGTGTCCGTCCTGCGCCGAGGCAAGAAGACGCTCGCTGGCGTCTTCGTGCGCGGCTGAACGCCCGCATTTCCGGGTGTCGCGCCGCCGGAGCTGCGCCGTCGGGCGGCGCGACACGCCCGGGATGCGGTCAGGATTTGTCCCGCCGTTCATATCCGCGTAATGTCTTTCTTGTTCGCCCCAAAGGAGCGCGGTGAGGCTGAGAGCCTCCCCTCCTCAAGCGGAGAACCACCCCCCACCACACAGACTCCTTGAGAGTCGGGGACCTTCGGGTCTACGATGGGGGTCCGCTCTTCGCGGTGGTCTTGTCGACCGCTCGAGCGAGTCTCAGACTCGTCGGACGCCGATTTGACAGCGACGAAGAAACGGATAAGATAGAGAAGTTGCCCTGCGGGGAGGCCGAGAGGCCGAAAGCAGGAGCATCCGATCCTTGAGAACTCAACAGCGTGCACTTGTCAAATGCCAAAAAACCTCGATTCAGCTTCGGCTGAATGAGATTCCTTTGGATCAAAGTCCGGCACTTCGGTGCCGGCAACGGATAGTCAGCAATGACATCCCTTTGGTCAGATCAAACTCGCTGCTTCAGTCAATTTCCGGCTGATCGCAGCAACATTCTTTCACGGAGAGTTTGATCCTGGCTCAGGATGAACGCTGGCGGCGTGCTTAACACATGCAAGTCGAACGGTGAAGCAGAGCTTGCTCTGTGGATCAGTGGCGAACGGGTGAGTAACACGTGAGCAATCTGCCCCTGACTCTGGGATAAGCGCTGGAAACGGCGTCTAATACCGGATACGAGCTGCGAAGGCATCTTCAGCAGCTGGAAAGAATTTCGGTCAGGGATGAGCTCGCGGCCTATCAGCTTGTTGGTGAGGTAACGGCTCACCAAGGCGTCGACGGGTAGCCGGCCTGAGAGGGTGACCGGCCACACTGGGACTGAGACACGGCCCAGACTCCTACGGGAGGCAGCAGTGGGGAATATTGCACAATGGGCGAAAGCCTGATGCAGCAACGCCGCGTGAGGGACGACGGCCTTCGGGTTGTAAACCTCTTTTAGCAGGAAAGAAGCGAAAGTGACGGTACCTGCAGAAAAAGCGCCGGCTAACTACGTGCCAGCAGCCGCGGTAATACGTAGGGCGCAAGCGTTATCCGGAATTATTGGGCGTAAAGAGCTCGTAGGCGGTCTGTCGCGTCTGCTGTGAAAACCCGAGGCTCAACCTCGGGCCTGCAGTGGGTACGGGCAGACTAGAGTGCGGTAGGGGAGATTGGAATTCCTGGTGTAGCGGTGGAATGCGCAGATATCAGGAGGAACACCGATGGCGAAGGCAGATCTCTGGGCCGTAACTGACGCTGAGGAGCGAAAGGGTGGGGAGCAAACAGGCTTAGATACCCTGGTAGTCCACCCCGTAAACGTTGGGAACTAGTTGTGGGGTCCATTCCACGGATTCCGTGACGCAGCTAACGCATTAAGTTCCCCGCCTGGGGAGTACGGCCGCAAGGCTAAAACTCAAAGGAATTGACGGGGACCCGCACAAGCGGCGGAGCATGCGGATTAATTCGATGCAACGCGAAGAACCTTACCAAGGCTTGACATATACGAGAACGCTGCAGAAATGTAGAACTCTTTGGACACTCGTAAACAGGTGGTGCATGGTTGTCGTCAGCTCGTGTCGTGAGATGTTGGGTTAAGTCCCGCAACGAGCGCAACCCTCGTTCTATGTTGCCAGCACGTAATGGTGGGAACTCATGGGATACTGCCGGGGTCAACTCGGAGGAAGGTGGGGATGACGTCAAATCATCATGCCCCTTATGTCTTGGGCTTCACGCATGCTACAATGGCCGGTACAAAGGGCTGCAATACCGCGAGGTGGAGCGAATCCCAAAAAGCCGGTCCCAGTTCGGATTGAGGTCTGCAACTCGACCTCATGAAGTCGGAGTCGCTAGTAATCGCAGATCAGCAACGCTGCGGTGAATACGTTCCCGGGTCTTGTACACACCGCCCGTCAAGTCATGAAAGTCGGTAACACCTGAAGCCGGTGGCCCAACCCTTGTGGAGGGAGCCGTCGAAGGTGGGATCGGTAATTAGGACTAAGTCGTAACAAGGTAGCCGTACCGGAAGGTGCGGCTGGATCACCTCCTTTCTAAGGAGCATCTGGCACCCTCGGGTGTCCAGGCGCCGGATCGAGACACACGTTCTCGCCGGTTAGCTCATGGGTGGAACATTTGACGAGGTGTCGATCGCAGATCGCCCCGCTCAGTACGTCCTTCGGGACGGGAACCGCGGATCGTGAACGACCGGCACATGCACGCTGTTGGGTCCTGAGGGACCGGATGCCGCGAAAGCGGCAGCTGAACCTCAGGGCCTTTTCTGGCGGTCGCAGTGCGACACGCGGAGAGGGTACCGCCCGTACTTTGAGAACTACACAGTGGACGCGAGCATCTTAGAGACGATCCTTCGGGATCGTTTCACAAAGATGATCTATATAGATCATTAGTCAATTTCAGATCCGAGCTTCGGCTCGGATCCCGATTCTTGACGAACTCATGTGATTTCAAGTCTTTAAGAGCAAACGGTGGATGCCTTGGCATCTGGAGCCGAAGAAGGACGTAGCAATCTGCGATAAGCCTCGGGGAGTGGATAAGCACACTTTGATCCGAGGATCTCCGAATGGGGAAACCCCGCTGGGCGGCGTGCCGACCCAGTGACTCCCGCCTGAATATATAGGGCGGGTAGAGGGAACGTGGGGAAGTGAAACATCTCAGTACCCACAGGAAGAGAAAGCAACCGCGATTCCGTTAGTAGTGGCGAGCGAAACCGGAACAGGCTAAACCGAGTACGTGTGATATCCGGCAGGAGTTGCGTATTCGGGGTTGTGGGACTTTTCATGCTGTTCTGCCGAGCAGCAGGCGTTACAAGAAGGTATAGACGAATGGCATTGAAAGGCCAGTCATAGAGGGTGCCAACCCCGTAGTCGAAATGCCTCCCTTGGCGCGAAGAGTATCCCAAGTAGCACGGGGCCCGAGAAATCCCGTGTGAATCTGTCAGGACCACCTGATAAGCCTAAATACTCCCAGATGACCGATAGCGGACAAGTACCGTGAGGGAAAGGTGAAAAGTACCCCGGGAGGGGAGTGAAATAGTACCTGAAACCGTTTGCTTACAAACCGTTGGAGCAGCCCTAGCAGCTGTGACAGCGTGCCTTTTGAAGAATGAGCCTGCGAGTTAGCGATATGTGGCGAGGTTAACCCGTGTGGGGTAGCCGTAGCGAAAGCGAGTCTGAATAGGGCGATTCAGTCGCATGTCCTAGACCCGAAGCGAAGTGATCTATCCATGGCCAGGCTGAAGCGACGGTAAGACGTCGTGGAGGGCCGAACCCACTTAGGTTGAAAACTGAGGGGATGAGCTGTGGATAGGGGTGAAAGGCCAATCAAACTTCGTGATAGCTGGTTCTCTCCGAAATGCATTTAGGTGCAGCGTTGCGTGTTTCTTGCCGGAGGTAGAGCTACTGGATGGCCGATGGGCCCTACAAGGTTACTGACGTCAGCCAAACTCCGAATGCCGGTAAGTGAGAGCGCAGCAGTGAGACTGTGGGGGATAAGCTTCATAGTCGAGAGGGAAACAACCCAGACCACCAACTAAGGTCCCTAAGCGCGTGCTAAGTGGGAAAGGATGTGGAGTTGCTCAGACAACCAGGAGGTTGGCTTAGAAGCAGCCACCCTTGAAAGAGTGCGTAATAGCTCACTGGTCAAGTGATTCCGCGCCGACAATGTAACGGGGCTCAAGCACGCCACCGAAGTTGTGGCATTGACATTATTGGTAGGCCTTCGTGGTCCAGCCGTGTTGATGGGTAGGAGAGCGTCGTGTGGCCAGCGAAGCGGCGGTGTGAACCAGCCGTGGAGGCTACACGAGTGAGAATGCAGGCATGAGTAGCGAAAGACATGTGAGAAACATGTCCTCCGAAAGACCAAGGGTTCCAGGGTCAAGCTAATCTTCCCTGGGTAAGTCGGGACCTAAGGCGAGGCCGACAGGCGTAGTCGATGGACAACGGGTTGATATTCCCGTACCGGCGAAGAACCGCCCCAATCAATCCAGTGGTGCTAAGTGCCCGAATCCCTTTGTACGATCCCTTCGGGGTGAGGCATTGGGCCTAGCGCACGACCCCATGCTGGTGCGGTTAGCGTATTAACAGGTGTGACGCAGGAAGGTAGCCCAAGCCAGGCGATGGTTGTCCTGGTGCAAGTGCGTAGGCTGAGTGATAGGCAAATCCGTCACTCGTTCGGCCGAGACACGATGCGGATAAAAAGTGGGTGATCCTATGCTGCCGAGAAAAGCATCGACGCGAGGTTCTAGCCGCCCGTACCCCAAACCGACTCAGGTGGTCAGGTAGAGAATACCAAGGAGATCGAGAGAATCGTGGTTAAGGAACTCGGCAAAATGCCCCCGTAACTTCGGGAGAAGGGGGGCCTTCGACGTATTAGGACTTGCTCCGAAAGCGTTTGGAGGCCGCAGAGACTAGTGGGTAGCGACTGTTTACTAAAAACACAGGTCCGTGCCAAGTCGCAAGACGATGTATACGGACTGACGCCTGCCCGGTGCTGGAAGGTTAAGAGGACGGGTTAGCGCAAGCGAAGCTCAGAATTTAAGCCCCAGTAAACGGCGGTGGTAACTATAACCATCCTAAGGTAGCGAAATTCCTTGTCGGGTAAGTTCCGACCTGCACGAATGGCGTAACGACTTCCCAACTGTCTCAACCGCGAACTCGGCGAAATTGCACTACGAGTAAAGATGCTCGTTACGCGCAGCAGGACGGAAAGACCCCGTGACCTTTACTACAGCTTGGTATTGGTGTTCGGTGTGGCTTGTGTAGGATAGGTGGGAGACTTTGAAGCAGGGACGCCAGTTCTTGTGGAGTCATTGTTGAAATACCACTCTGGTCACTCTGGATGTCTAACTTAGAACCGTAATCCGGTTCAGGGACAGTGCCTGGTGGGTAGTTTAACTGGGGCGGTTGCCTCCCAAAAAGTAACGGAGGCGCCCAAAGGTTCCCTCAACCTGGTTGGCAATCAGGTGGCGAGTGTAAGTGCACAAGGGAGCTTGACTGTGAGACTGACAGGTCGAGCAGGGACGAAAGTCGGGACTAGTGATCCGGCAGTGGCTTGTGGAAGCGCTGTCGCTCAACGGATAAAAGGTACCTCGGGGATAACAGGCTGATCTTGCCCAAGAGTCCATATCGACGGCATGGTTTGGCACCTCGATGTCGGCTCGTCGCATCCTGGGGCTGGAGTAGGTCCCAAGGGTTGGGCTGTTCGCCCATTAAAGCGGTACGCGAGCTGGGTTTAGAACGTCGTGAGACAGTTCGGTCCCTATCCGCTGCGCGCGTAGGAAGTTTGAGAGGATCTGACCCTAGTACGAGAGGACCGGGTTGGACGAACCTCTGGTGTGTCAGTTGTTCCGCCAGGAGCACCGCTGATTAGCTACGTTCGGGATGGATAACCGCTGAAAGCATCTAAGCGGGAAGCCGGCCTCAAGATGAGACTTCCATGCCTACGGGCGAGAGGCTCCCAGCAGACTACTGGGTTGATAGGCCGGATGTGGAAGCGTGGCAACACGTGGAGCTGACCGGTACTAATAAGCCGATGACTTGATAACACACCCTTTGAGGTGTTCGCGTCCACTGAGTGGTTCTCGATGTACGGTCGAGAACCGCATGACAATGACTTTGTTGTGCAGACTGAAACATCAATAGTGTTTCGGCGGCCATAGCGAGAGGGAAACGCCCGGTTACATTCCGAACCCGGAAGCTAAGCCTCTCAGCGCCGATGGTACTGCAGGGGGGACCCTGTGGGAGAGTAGGACACCGCCGGACTTCTTTCGAGAAATGGCCACCCAACGTTGGGTGGCCATTTCGCGTTAACGCACTTGTGCAGCCTGTAGTGCACACGACGTGGAAGGATCTGGCAGACATGGTGGACGACAGCCCCACGAGCGCGGATGACCCGGCGCGCCGTCCTGGCGGCGATCGGTCCCCGCGGCGAGACGGTTCGGGTCGAGCCGACCGAACAGACCGTTCTGGTCAGGGTCGTCAGGGCCGAGCTGAGCGCACGCCCCGCGGCGATGGTGCGCCGCGCGCCGGATCCGGCGGCAGACCCCATCGCGCGGCGGGCAGCCGCGACGGTGCCTCGGCCTCACGGCGCGGCGAAGACCGCGGGCGCCCGGACCGTGGTGATCGTCCGCACCGGCGTGACGGTGGTGATCGTCCGCAGCGGCGTGACGGTGGTGATCGTCCGCAGCGGCGTGACGGTGGTGCTCGTCCGCAGCGGCGTGACGGTGGCGACCGGCCCCAGCGCAGGCCCGGCGGCGGCCGTCCCTCAGCGGGTGGTCGTGCTGACCGACCGGTTCGCGACGAGGCGCCTCGTGAGCGAGCCCCGGAGATTCCGGAGGACGTCACCGCTCGTGACCTGCCGCCGGCAGCGCGGAATGAGCTGAAGACGCTGAGCAAGGAGAACGCCGATGCCGTCGCACGCCATCTGGCGATGGCGGCTCAGCTGATCGACACCGATCCGTCCCTTGCTCACGAGCATGCGCAAGCCGCCGTGAAGCGCGCGGGTCGTATCGCTGTGGTGCGCGAGACCGCAGCGATCACGGCGTATGCGAACGAGGATTTCGCGCTCGCACTCCGTGAGCTGCGCACGTACCGCCGGATTTCGGGCAAGGACGATCAGATCGCGCTCCTCGTTGACAGTGAGCGGGGCGTCGGGCGTCCCGATCGCGCGCTCGAAGCCGGCCGCGCCGTCGATCGCTCGGCGCTGCCGCCCGCCGTTCGGGCCGAGCTGGCGATCGCGATGTCGGGTGCGCGATTGGATCTTGGGGAGCCGGAACGCGCGCTGAGCGAGCTGGACATTCCCGAGCTGGATCCCGACCGCGCCTTCGAGTGGTCGCCGGCGCTCTTCGCCGCACGAGCGACGGTACTCGAGGAGCTCGGACGCGACGAGGAGGCGGCTCAGTGGCGTCGCCGCGCCGTCGTTGCCGCGGAGGCCCTCGATGCCGCCGCGGGCGTTGCGGAGAGCGAGGAGATCTTCGTCGAGGACATCGCGCCCGAGGATGCTGTGTCTGAAGACATCGCGCCCGAGGACGTCGCGCCGGACGACGTCGCGCCCGAAGACGTCGCGCCGGAGGATGCCGCGCCGGAGGATGCCGCGCCGGAGGATGCCGCGCCGCAGGACATCGCCCCGGAGCATGCTGCGCGAGAGGATGCCGCGGCGCCGGACGCCGGCGGTGCTGCCGATTCCGGGGGCGAGCCTGCCGCGGATTCCGCCCGGCCGGACACCGCCGACGGCGCGCGCTGATGGTGCTGTTCTCCCGCCGTGCGCGGGCGGCGACGCCGCTCGATGACGTCGACGTCGTGCTTGCCGACCTTGACGGCGTCGTCTATGCCGGGGCCGGGGCCCTTCCGTGGGCCGTCGAGAGCCTGACCGCACTGGGCGATCGTCGTCTGGGGTTCATCACGAACAATGCGTCACGCACGGATGCCTCGGTCGCCGCGCACCTTCGGGAGCTCGGCATCCCCGCAGCGCCCGACGATATCGTGACCAGTCCGCAGGCCGCGACGCGCCTGCTTCGGGAGCGCGTCGAGCCGGGCGCCACGATCCTCGTGGTGGGCGGTGAGGGGCTGGTCGTCGAACTGGAGAAGGCAGGGTTCGTCGTGACCCGCAGTGCGGATGACGCGCCAGCCGCCGTCGTGCAGGGATTCGCGCCCGACGTCGGGTGGGCGCAGCTTGCCGAGGCGGCCTTCGCCCTCAAGGTCCCCGAGGACGAGGGTGGCATCCCGTGGATCGCGACCAACACGGACTGGACGATCCCGCAGGCTCGCGGCATCGCTCCCGGGAACGGCACGCTCGTGTCCGCCGTGCACACCGCGGTCGGTCGCCTGGCAACCGTCGCGGGCAAGCCCGAGACGCCGATCTTCGAGGAGGCGGTGGCGCGGTTCGGGGCTCAGCATCCCCTGTTCATCGGCGATCGCCTCGATACCGATATCCTCGGTGCCTGCCGTGCGGGCATCGCGTCCGCGCTCGTGCTGACGGGCATCGACCGGCCCAAGCATGTGCTGGCGGCGCCCGCCGGGTCTCAGCCGACGTACATCCTCGGTGATCTTCGCGAGCTCGCGGAGCCCTATCCGGAAGCGGTCACCCGCGACGCCGTCACCGAGGTGCGGGGCGCGCGCGTGCGCATCGACGGTCCGGACGTGACGATCCTTGCGGAGGGGGAGCGCCCGATCGATCTCTTGCGTGCGGGGGCTGCGGCGATCTGGGGCACGGGGCGCGCGATCTTCGGTTTCCGCGTGCCGGAGCGGCTCTACGCCGATCCGTTCCACCGACCCTGATCGCGCGCGCCGTCCACGCGCCCGCCTGTCATGGCTGGCCGCCCGTAGGGTGGGTGTCATGCTCAGCGAAGACCTTCCTGACACGGATGCCGCGCCGGCTGGCTCCGCGCCCCGCGCCGCCGACCCGGACGCGGGCGCCTCGTCGCCGCCGCGCAACGAGGACCTCGCGCCCGACGGCGACCTCAGACCCGATGAGGACCTGCTGTCGCGACTGGAGATCGTCGAGTCGCAGCCGCTGGCCGATCGTGCCGCCGCCTACGAGGCGATTCACGAGGACCTGGCCCGCCGGCTCGAGCAGAGCCCCGAGTCACCTCGCCCCTGATCGCGCTCCGATGACACCCCGATTGGATGCGGAGCTTGCTGCTCGCGGGCTGGCTCGCTCGCGCACCCACGCCGCACGGCTGATCACCGCAGGGAGCGTCACCGTCGACGGTCGCGGGATCGTGAAGCCGTCGACGACCGTGGATTCGGCATCCGTGATCGAGGTCGCAGCCGACGACCACTATGTGAGCCGGGGCGCGCACAAGCTCGTCGCTGCGCTGGATGCTTTCGGCGTGGACGTCGCCGGACGGGCCGCGCTCGACCTGGGCGCGTCGACCGGCGGATTCACGCAGGTCCTGCGCGAGCGCGGCGCGACCCCGGTCGTTGCCGTCGACGTCGGGCACGGGCAGCTCGCGCCGGCGATCGCCGCCGATCCCGCCGTGGTCTCGGTCGAGGGATTCAACGTCCGGTACATGGATCCCCACACCCTGCGCGAGGCATCGGGCATCGCGGACCAACCGCAGCTCGTGGTGGGGGACCTCTCCTTCATCTCGCTCGCGCACGTGATCCCCGCGATCTGCCGGGTCGCGTCGCCGGATGCCGACATCGTCCTGCTCATCAAGCCGCAGTTCGAAGTGGGGCGCACCGGTGTGCGAGAAGGCATCGTGACGGATGCCGCGCGCCGCGCCGATGCGGTCATGGGTATCCTCTGGGCTGCCTGGGATGCGGGGCTCGGAGCCGCCGGCGTCATCTCCTCCCCGCTCATCGGCACCCACGGCAATCTCGAGTACCTCGCGCATCTGACCGCGTCACGAGGGAGCAATCCGACAGAATGGATCAGCACGGTGAATCAGCTGACGGGAGCGCGATGACCGACGAGGGCCGGAACATCCTCGTGGTCGTGCACGCCCGCCGACCCGAGACCGTCCATGCCGCCGCCCGCGTGATCGGCGCCCTGCGCGATGCCGGCGCGACACCCGTGATCTCCTCCGAGGATCGCGCAGAGCTCGGGTCTTCGGTCCCCGGGCCGTTGGCGACGCTCGGGGCCGATGTCGCTGTCGCCGACATCGAACTCGCGATCGTCCTCGGTGGCGATGGCACGATCCTGCGCGCGGCCGAGCTCGTCCGTGAGGGGAGCGCGCCGGTGCTGGGCATCAACATGGGCCACGTGGGTTTTCTCGCCGAGATCGAGCGCGACGACATGGACGAGGCCGTGCGACGGGTCATCGACCGTGACTACACCGTCGAGGAACGTCTCGCCCTGCACGTGCGCATCAAGGACCGGGACGAGCGGGTCATCTATGAGACGTGGGCGTTGAACGAGGCCACCGTCGAGAAGGCCAGCCGGGAACGGATGCTCGAGGTCGTGATCGAGATCGATGGCCGGCCGTTGTCCTCGTTCGGGTGCGACGGGGTCGTCGTGTCGACCCCCACCGGCTCGACCGCATACAACTTCTCCGCGGGCGGCCCTGTCATCTGGCCCAGCGTCCAGGCGATCGCGGTGGTGCCGCTGTCGGCTCACGCCCTCTTCGCCAAGCCGCTGGTGATCGCTCCCGAGCACACGGTGGCGATCGAGTTGCTCGAGCGCAACAACGGGACGGGCATCCTGTGGTGCGACGGCCGACGCTCGCACGATCTTCCCGCGGGCGCGCGGGTGGTCGTGCGCCGCTCCGAGCGCCCGGTACGTCTGGCGCGCCTGCATCCGGCGTCGTTCACCGACCGGCTGGTCAAGAAGTTCCGCCTGCCGGTCGAAGGCTGGCGCGGTCCGTCGACCCCCTCGGAGAACCCGTGATCGAGCAGATGACGCTGCGAGACCTCGGCGTGATCGCTGAGGCGACCCTGCCGATCGGGCCGGGATTCACCGCGATCACGGGTGAGACCGGCGCGGGCAAGACCATGGTCGTGACGGGACTCGGGCTCCTTCTCGGTCAGCGCTCCGACACCGGCGCCATCCGTGCGGGTGCCGCGCAGGCATCCGTGGAGGGCGTCTGGATCGTGCCCCCGGATGGAACCGCGGCAGCCCGGGTGCGCGAGGCAGGAGCGGACGTCGAACCCATCGACGACACGCGCGCGGAGCTGATCATCGGGCGAACGATTTCGAGCGAAGGCCGTAGCCGGGCCGCGGTCGGCGGCCGGTCTGCTCCCGCCGCCGTGCTCGCGGACTTGGCCGATGAACTCGTTGTGGTCCACGGCCAGTCGGACCAGTTGCGGCTGCGCTCGGCGGCGGCCCAGCGTGACGCGCTCGACCGATTCGGAGGAGCGGAGATCTCCCGGGCCCTCGAGGCGTATCGCGAGCGGTTCGCGGACTGGGAGCGTCTTGATCAGGAGCTCACGGCTCTTGTCGCCGATCGTGACTCTCGGGCTGCGGAAGCCGAAGAGCTCCGCGCCGCGATCGCGGTGATCGAGGCGACAGCTCCACGTGCGGGCGAGGATGCCGAGCTGACGCAGCGAGCGGAGCGTCTGGCCAACGCCGAGGCGCTTCGGGAGGCTGCCGCGCTGGCACACGCTGCCCTCAGCGCCGACGACGACGCTGCAGCTGACGCGACGACTCTGGTGGGGGAGGCCCGTCGCGCACTGGAACGTGCCGCGGGCAGTGACCCGGCGCTGGAGCGTCTGGCCGAGCAGATCGCCGACATCGGATACCGGCTCGTCGACGTCTCTGCCTCGCTTGCCGGGTACCTCGCCGATCTGGACGAGTCGGGTCCGCACGAGCTCGCTGCCGTCGAGGAGCGACGCGCGACGCTCGCGGAGCTCGTACGCGCGCATGGCTCGCTCGAGGGGGCGATCGCACTCCTGGACAGCGGGTCGGCGCGTCTTGCCGAGCTCGACGACGACGGCGACCGGATCGAACGGCTCACCCGGGAGCGGGAGGCCGCGGCATCCGCTCTCGACGACGCCGCCGCTGCCCTCACGGCAGCGCGCACCGCTGCAGCGTCTCGACTGTCGGGGCTGGTCACCGCCGAGCTTCACGCGCTGGCGATGCCGGATGCCGAGGTCGAGGTCGAGGTCTCTCCCGCGCCCCCGAGCCGGTCGGGCCGCGACGACGTCGCGATCCTGCTTGCGCCCCACCCGGGTGCCTCGCCGCGACCGGTCTCCCGCAGCGCGTCGGGCGGGGAGCTCAGTCGCGTCATGCTCGCGATCGAGGTCGTGATCGCCGGCGTCGACGCCGTGCCGACCTTCGTCTTCGACGAGGTGGATGCCGGTATCGGCGGCGCCGCAGCGATCGAGGTGGGCCGGCGCCTGGCACGCCTGGCGCAGACGTCGCAGGTGATCGCGGTGACCCACCTCGCGCAGGTCGCGGCGTTCGCGAACAACCATCTCAGCGTCATCAAGGCCAGCGACGGCGCGGTCACCGCATCCGGAGTGCATCAACTCACCGGCGCCGACCGCGAAGCCGAGATGGCGCGACTGCTGTCGGGAATGCCAGACTCCGAGGCAGCCCTCACCCATGCCCGCGAGTTGCTCAGCCTGGGCGCGGCTGCCGACTGATAGGATCGAAGCCCGTGATGCAGACCCCGAGTGACTCGCACGGTTCCCCTTCGGATGACGCCCCGGCGCCCGGATCCCCCACCGTCGCAGAGGCCACCTCGGGCCCCTCGACCACGAAGCACATCTTCGTCACCGGAGGTGTCGTCTCGTCCCTCGGGAAGGGACTGACCGCAGCGAGCCTGGGAAACCTCCTCACCGCGCGGGGGCTGCGGGTCGTGATGCAGAAGCTCGACCCGTACCTGAACGTCGACCCGGGAACGATGAACCCGTTCCAGCACGGCGAGGTCTTCGTCACCGACGACGGAGCCGAGACCGACCTCGACATCGGCCATTACGAGCGTTTCCTCGACATCGACCTCAGTCAGGCTGCGAACGTGACGACCGGTCAGATCTATTCGCAGGTCATCGCGCGGGAGCGCCGCGGCGAGTACCTCGGCGACACCGTGCAGGTCATTCCGCACATCACCGACGAGATCAAGCGGCGGATGCGTCTGCAGGCGACCGAGGATCCGCAACCGGATGTCATCATCACGGAGATCGGCGGCACGGTCGGCGACATCGAATCGCAGCCCTTCATCGAGTCGGCGCGTCAGATCCGTCACGAGCTGGGACGGAAGAACGTCTTCTTCGTTCACGTCTCGCTCGTGCCGTTCATGGGCGCCTCGGGGGAGCAGAAGACGAAACCGACCCAGCATTCCGTGGCGACGTTGCGTTCCATCGGCATCCAGCCCGACGCTCTCGTGCTGCGCAGCGACCGTCCCGTCACCGAGGCGAACAAACGCAAGATCGCCCTCATGTGCGACGTCGACGAGGCTGCCGTGGTCAACGCCGTCGATGTGCCGAGCATCTACGACATCCCGACGATGCTCCACGAACAGGGCCTCGATGACTACATCGTGGACGCGCTCGACATCAGCAAGGCCGGCCGGGTGGACTGGACACGCTGGAACCGCGTGCTGCAGGCGGTGCACAACCCCAAGCACGAAGTCACCATTGGGCTGGTGGGCAAGTACATCGACCTGCCCGATGCCTACCTCTCGGTCACCGAGGCTCTCAAGGCCGGCGGGTTCGCGCACGAGACTCAGGTGCGCATCACGTGGATCCCCTCCGACCTGTGCGAGACCCCGGAGGGCGCCGCGAAGGCGCTGGCATCCGTCGACGGCATCGTCGTCCCGGGCGGTTTCGGCATCCGCGGCATCGAGGGAAAGCTGGGCGCGCTGCGCTTCGCTCGCGAGCAGGGCATCCCCACGCTGGGCCTGTGCCTGGGTCTGCAGTGCATGGTGATCGAGTACGCGCGGAACGTGGCGGACCTTCCGGGGGCGTCGTCGAGTGAGTTCGACCCCGAGACGGAGTTCCCCGTCATCGCCACGATGGCCGAACAGGTCGAGATCATCGACCACGGCGATCTCGGCGGAACGATGCGTCTCGGGCTCTACCCGGCGCGGCTGGATGAGGGGTCGATCGCCGCGGAGGTGTACGGGACCACGCAGGTCTCGGAGCGGCATCGGCACCGGTACGAGGTCAACAACGCGTACCGGGACCGCCTCGCTACTGCGGGACTGCGGTTCTCGGGCCTGTCACCCGACCGCAACCTCGTCGAGTACGTCGAGTTGCCGCGGGACGTGCACCCGTACTACATCGCAACCCAGGCGCACCCCGAGCTGCGCTCGCGGCCGACGGCGCCGCATCCGCTGTTTCGCGGACTCGTCGGGGCAGCCCTCGACCGGCACCGGGCGAGCGAGCTGTTCGATGTCGAATCGGATGAGTGAGACCGTGGCTGCCGCTCCTCGGGACGAACCCTTCGAGGCGCACGTCGTCTCGTCGTCGCTCGTGCACACCGGACGGGTGTGGGATGTCCGCAGCGACACCGTGCGCTACGGCGATGCCGAGTTCGTCCGCGAGTACGTCGACCACCCGGGCGCGGCGGCTGTCGTCGCGATCGATGACGCCCAGCGCGTGCTGCTGATCCAGCAGTATCGGCATCCGATCCGGCACCGCGACTGGGAGATACCTGCCGGACTCCTCGACGTCTCCGGCGAAGCGCCGATGATGACCGCGCAGCGAGAACTCGCGGAGGAGGCCGACCTGGTCGCCACGTCGTGGCAGCCCCTCGTGAGCATCTTCACGACGCCCGGAGGAAACGACGAGATCGTGCATCTGTTCCTCGCCCGCGGATTGAGCGCGGCACCCGAGGTCCACGCGCGAGAAGACGAGGAAGCCGACATCCGGCTCGAGTGGGTGCCGTTGGATCAGGTCGTCACCGGAATTCTCGATGGAAGCCTGCGCAACGGCATCCTCTCGGTGGGGGTCCTCGCGGCCGCAGAAGTGCTGCGTCGCGAAGCCCGGGGCTGAAGATGCAGCTCGATCGGGCGATCGACGCCTACCTGCGTCACGTCACGATCGAGCGGGGGCTGTCTGCCCACACCATAGCGGCCTACCGCCGCGACCTCTCGCCGTACCGCCAGTGGTTGGGGGAGCGGGACATCGACGACTCCGCACAGGTCACACCCGCCCTCGTCCGTGACTTCATCGCCGAGCGCGCGGCATCGGACCCGCCTCCCGCGGCAACGAGCCTTGCCCGCCTCCAGTCGTCGGTGCGAGGACTGCACCGGTTCCTCGTGGTCGAGGGGATCGACGCCCTCGACCCCACGACCCACATGACGCCGCCGAAGACGCCCCGTCGCTTGCCCAAGGCCCTCACGATCACGCAGGTCGAAACGCTGCTGGCCGCCGCAGGTCCGGAGCCGGCAGAGGCATCACCGGGAGATCTCATCGCGCTGCGAGACCGGGCCCTGCTCGAGCTGCTCTACGCGACGGGAGCGCGGGTCTCGGAGGCGGTGGGAGTGGATGTCGACGATGTCACCGACGGAGACATCCTTCGAGTACGCGGAAAGGGGTCCAAAGAGCGCATCGTGCCCATCGGGTCTTACGCACGCGCGGCGGTGGATGCCTACCTGACGCGCGCGCGGCCCGAGCTCGC
Source organism: Microbacterium sp. bgisy207 (assembly GCF_965345035.1). GTDB lineage: Bacteria > Actinomycetota > Actinomycetes > Actinomycetales > Microbacteriaceae > Microbacterium. The sequence continues at coordinate 20,939 of NZ_CBDRMG010000014.1, read as the reverse complement.
GCGGCGCGGCAGGTCGAGCCCGCGGCTGTTCCTCGGGGCGCGCGGTGCACCGCTGTCGCGGCAGAGCGCCTGGCTGATCATCCAGGCCGCCGCCGAACGCGCGCAGCTGGACGCGCACGTGTCACCGCATACGCTGCGCCACTCGTTCGCGACGCACCTGCTGCAGGGCGGCGCGGACGTGCGGGTCGTGCAGGAACTCCTCGGTCACGCATCCGTCGCGACGACTCAGATCTACACCCACGTGAGCGTCGACGCCCTGCGGGATGTCTACGCGACCTCGCACCCGCGCGCGCGGTGATTGCGCGCCTCAGGCAGGCAGTCGCTTGCTCCACGCGCGCGCCGTCTCGGAGACGAGCACGTCCCAGTCGGTCGGGTGGATGCCGAACGTCGCCTCGGTCTCGGTCGCGTCCACCTCGAACGGGGCATCGAACTGATAGAGCACCCCGTTGACCTCGCGAAGGACAGGGACGAACACGCCGCCGACCCGCAGCAGCCACCGGGGCACGACTCGCAGTCGTGGATCGGGAGCGCCCGCGGCGCGGCTGAGGTCGGTGAGCGCCTGACGCACGCTCATAGCGGGATTCGTCGGGACAAGCCACGGGCGCCCCCACGCGCGTTCGTCGCGCCCCAGCGTCGCGAGCGTCCGAGCGACATCATCGATGGCCGTCCAGGCGTGCGGCACATCGGGGTCCGCGAACACGGATGCGGTCTTGGCAGCCAGCGTGGAATGTGCGTATCTGGCGAGCAGCCCGCTCGCGACCGGGAGTGTCGGGCCGATGTAGTCCGATGCCCGAGCCTCCGTCGCGCGGACGCGACCGTCCTCGTGGGCTCGTCGTGCGTCCTCCCACATCGCGGCGCGCAGAGCACCCTTGTGGTCGGACGGATGCAGCGGCGTCCTCGCTGTCATCGGTGCTGTGACGGGTCCGTACCCGTAGAGGTTCGACATCGTCACGAGCACCGCGCCGGTCGCCTCGGCAGCCGCCAGAAGTGCGGACGCCAGCGGCGGCCAGCGTCGCTCCCATTCGGTGTAGTCTCCGGGGTTGGCGCAGTTGTAGATCGCGGCGGCGCCGGCGGCGATTCGCGTCAGGGCATCCGCGTCGGAGGCATCGGCGGCGACCGCGGTGACGCCCTCGAGGGATCGCGCGCTGCCCGATCGGGTGACGACGATGACCTGCTCGGCCTCGTCAGCCAGCAGGCGTGCGAGCGCGGAACCGATGGGGCCCGCTCCGACGATGACATGTGGGGCCGGGGGCATGCCCCGAGTGTAGGCCGCGCGCCGCGCGGCACGCCTCGCGGCCGGTGAACGCTCGGTGACTAGAATCGGGGCACGACATGGCGAAGGCAGGAGAGTCGGTGGCGGGCAGCAAGCCGGGGACAAAGCGCAACGGAGCAGCATCCGGGGCGGCAGCGTCCGCCGATTCCGACATCCTCGGACCGACCGGCCGTCCCTACCGGGGCTTCGACACTCCGCCACCTCTCCAGACCCACGGGCCCGCTCGCATCATTGCGCTATGCAACCAGAAGGGCGGCGTCGGCAAGACCACGACGACGATCAACCTCGCCGCCTCGCTCGCGGAGTACGGGCGCACCGTGCTGGCCGTCGACTTCGACCCGCAGGGCGCGCTCTCGGCGGGGCTCGGCATCCCGACGCATGACATCACGACCGTCTACGACTTGCTGCTGGATCCCAAACGTGACCCGCACGACGCGATCGTGAGCACGTCGGTGGACGGTCTCGATGTCATCCCCGCAAACATCGACCTCTCCGCGGCGGAGGTGCACCTCGTCAATGAGGTGGCCCGCGAGACGATCCTTTCGCGCGTGCTCCGGAAGGTCGCGGGGGAGTATGACGTCATCCTCATCGACTGCCAGCCCTCGCTCGGTCTGCTCACGGTCAACGCCCTGACCGCGAGTCACGGGGTCATCGTCCCGCTGGAGTGCGAATACTTCGCGCTGCGGGGTGTCGCGCTGCTGATCGAGACGATCGACAAGGTGCGGGATCGTCTGAACCCCGACATCCGTCTCGACGGGCTGCTGGCCACGATGTATGACCCCCGCACACTGCACTCGCGGGAAGTGCTCGAACGCGTCGTGGAGGCCTTCGGCGACGATGTCCTCGAGACCGTGATCGGTCGCACCGTGAAGTTCCCGGATGCATCAGTCTCGGGCATGCCGATCACGACGTTCGCTCCCGAACACGCCGCGGCGCAGGCCTACCTGCGGCTCGCGCGAGAGCTCGTCGCCCGTGGCGCTGTCGCCTGACCCCGACGTCGCACCCGACGCGCCTGACGTAGCCGACGCGCCCGGACCCGCGGCGGCCGGGATGACGGAGACCGGCGACGGGTTCCGGGTCTCGCTGGACGTGTTCGACGGCCCGTTCGATCTGCTCCTGACCCTCATCACGAAGCGGGAACTCGACATCACCGATGTCGCCCTGAGCGCGGTCACGAACGAGTTCATCGCCCACGTGCGCGCCCTCGGACCCGATCACGACCTCGACGAATCGTCGCAGTTCCTGGTCGTGGCGGCCACGCTCCTGGACATGAAGGTGGCGGGTCTGCTTCCGCAGGGGGAGCTGGTGGATGCTGAGAGTGTCGCTCTCTTGGAGGCGCGAGATCTGCTGTTCGCGCGGCTCCTGCAGTACCGCGCGTTCAAGGAGGTCTCAGCCTGGTTCGGTCGAAGCCTCGTCCGCGAGGACCGTCGCCACGCACGCACGGTGCGGCTGGACGCGAAGTATCGCGAAGCCGTACCCGAACTGGTCTGGACCCTCTCCCCGGAGGATTTCGCGGCCCTCGCGATGCTCGCGTTCGCGCCCAAGGAGATCCCGCAGGTCGGGCTCGATCATCTGCATGCGCCGCTTGTCAGCATCCGGGAACAGGCGGCCGTCGTCGTCACTCTCCTGCGGGATGCGGGCTCGCTGAACTTCCGAGACCTGATCGCGGGCGTGGATCAGCCCGGGATCGTCGTGGCCCGGTTCCTTTCGGTTCTCGAGCTGTACCGGCATGCGGCGCTCTCGTTCGAGCAGCTGGAGCCGTTGGGGGAGCTGACGCTGCGATGGACCGCCGAGCGGTGGTCCGACGAGAATCTTGCGACACTGGGAGCCGACTATGACCGATGACACTTCTCCGCCGCCGGTCGCCGATATCACGCGGCGGCTCGAGGCGATCATGATGATCCTCGATGAGCCGCACAGCCTCGTGAGCCTCGCATCGGCCGTGGGCGCGCCGGTTCCCGCCGTACGTCAAGCGATCGAGACCCTCGTGGCCGACTACGACGGCGAGAGCGGCGGACCGCGCCGCGGGTTCGAACTGCGCGAGGTCGGCGGCGGCTGGCGGCTGTACGTGCGCGAAGAGTTCGATGACCTCGTGAGCGAGTTCGTGGGGACCCAGGCGCCCTCGCGGCTGTCGCAGGCGGCGCTCGAGACCCTCGCGGTGATTGCGTACAAGCAGCCGGTCACGCGCGGACAGGTCGCCGCGATCCGCGCCGTCAACGTCGACTCGGTCGTCCGCACCCTTCTTGCGCGCGGGCTGATCACCGAGGTGTTCACCGACCCCGACACGGGCGCCATCCACTACGGCACGACGGATGCGCTGCTGGTGAACCTCGGGATCAACTCGCTCGACGAGCTGCCCCACATCTCGCCTCTGCTCGACGACGGAGCCGACGGTTTCGCGGGGGAGTCGATCCGATGACGGGCCCGGATGTCGGCGGGCCCGGTGAGGAAGGCGTGCGCCTGCAGAAGGTGCTTGCCGCCGCGGGGGTCGCATCCCGTCGCGTGTCGGAGCAGCTCATCGCGGCCGGCCGCGTGCGCGTGAACGGTCGGGTCGTGACCGAGCTCGGATCTCGTATCGATCCGACGACGGACCTCGTGGATGTCGACGGGGTCGCGGTCCAGCTCGACGAGAGCAAGCGGTACGTCATGCTCAACAAGCCGCGCGGTGTCGTCAGCTCAATGCGCGATGAGCGCGGCAGACCGGATCTGCAGCAGTACACACGGGAATGGACCGAGCGGCTTTTCAACGTCGGGCGACTGGATGCCGACACGAGCGGGCTTCTCGTCCTCACGAACGACGGCGACCTGGCTCACGTCCTCTCCCACCCCTCGTTCGGTGTCACGAAGGTATACATCGCCAAGGTCGAGGGGCGCGTGACTGCCCAGACGATCTCCCGGCTGACGAAGGGCATCACGCTCGAGGACGGTCCGATCGCCGCAGACAAGGCGCGGCTGTTGTCGACATCCGATGCCGGGGGCGGTTCGCTCGTCGAGCTCACGCTGCATTCGGGGCGCAACCGCATCGTGCGCCGCATGATGGCCGAGGTCGGCCATCCGGTCGTGGAGCTGGTGCGCCGCCAGTTCGGGCCCCTGCACCTGGGGAGCCTGCCCGTCGGGGCAGTGAGGGAGTTGACTACAGTGGAACGCGGCGCATTGCTGACTCTCGCGCGCCGCGAGGTCGACGACTCTTCGTCTGCCGATTCCCAGGAGACCTCCCCGTGACCACCACCGATCCGTTCGCCCTCCCCGGCGGCGATGCGTTGACGCCGCGCGTGACCGGCACGGTCCGTGTCGTCGGTGCGGGGCTTCTCGGCGCAAGCGTCGGTCACGCCCTGCGAGCGCTGGGTGTGGATGTCGTGCTCGAGGACTCTTCGCCGTCGCAGTTGCGTTTGGCGATCGACTACGGTGCGGGCCGGGCGGCGCGCCCGGACGATGTCCCGGCGCTGATCGTCGTCGCGGTTCCACCGGATGTCGTCGCCGACGTCGTGGAGCGAGAACTGCGTACCTACCCCGAGGCTGTCGTGACGGACGTTGCGAGTGTCAAGCTGGAACCGCTTCGGGAACTGCTCGAACGGGGTGTGGACCTCACCCACTACATCGGTTCGCACCCGCTTGCCGGTCGTGAACGCGGCGGCGCGATCGCGGCGCGCGCGGATCTGTTCGTCGGTCGCCCGTGGGTGGTGTGTCGCGACGGAAAGACCCCGGCATCCGACCTCGCTCTCGTCGAGGCGCTGGCGCTCGATCTCGGCGCGATGCCGATCGAGATGAGTCCCGAGGATCACGACCGCTCGGTCGCGCTCGTCTCCCACGTACCTCAGTTGGTCGCGAGCCTGCTGGCGGGACGGTTCACCGATGCGCCTGAGGGCGCGCTGCGGCTCGCCGGCCAGGGAGTGCGGGACACGACGCGGATCGCTGCGTCCGCGCCCGAACTGTGGGTGCAGATCCTCGCCGCCAATTCCGCGCCCGTCGTCGATATCCTCGATGCGCTGTCGCAGGACCTCGCGACCGTCGCCGCGGCGTTGCGTTCCCCGGAGCTCCCCGGCGCGCGCCGGGAGATCGCCGACACGATCCGCCGCGGCAACGTGGGTGTGGAGCGGCTGCCGGGCAAGCACGGTCAGAACCGTCGGTTCGCGTCGCTCGTGGTGATGGTCGATGACACCGCGGGGCAGCTCGGGCGCCTGTTCGGCGATCTCGGCGCCCTCCAGGTCAACGTCGAGGACTTCCGGCTCGAGCATTCTCCCGGAGCCCCCTTCGGCCTTGCCGAGATAGCCGTCGCGCCTTCCGTGCTGCGCGATGCGACCGCCGGTCTCGAAGAGCGCGGATGGAAGATCGCGAGCACCACCAATGACTGATTCCTCCCCCTTCGTCGCAGAGCCGGCCGAGTCCGACGTCGTGATCGTCGCGGTGGACGGGCCCGCAGGAAGCGGCAAGTCCAGCGTCTCGAAGCAGGTCGCCCGGGCCCTCGGCTTCGGCTACCTCGACACGGGAGCCGCCTACCGCGCTCTGGCGTGGCACGCGCTGGCACGCGAGGTCGACACCTCCGACGCCACCGCGGTGCTCGAGGCGGCGAGCGATTTCGATTTCCGCATCTCGCTCGACCCCGACGACTATTGGGTGCGATCGGGGGAGACGGATGTCACCGCGGCCATCCGTGAGCAGCGGGTGACGGATGCCGTCAGCGGCGTCGCTCGCGTGCCCGCCGTTCGCCGGGCGATCACCGCGGCGTTTCGACGTGTGATCGCGGCATCCGGACGCCCGGGAGTGGTCGTGGAAGGGCGAGACATCACGACGGTCGTTGCCCCCGATGCCCCCGCGCGGATTCTGTTGACTGCAGAGCCGGCGGTTCGCGCGGCCCGCCGGAGTGCGGAGCTCACCGGATCGACGGCGGCGGAGGTCGCCGAGGCGCTGCGACGACGAGACTCCTCCGACTCCACCGTGGTCGATTTCCTGACCGCAGCGCCGGGTGTGGTCGTCGTCGATTCGACCGCGCTCGATTTCGATGAGACGGTGGCCGAGGTGCTCGCCGTTGCCCGCCGGGAGCTGGCGCACGCCGCGGACGGGCGCGAACGCGCCAGCGGCACCGACGGGAAGGACTGATGATGAACGACATCCGGGACGATTTCGACGACGAGGCGGCAGGCGACGACAACCTCGCGGACACGCTCGCGGATCTCGACGACGAGCTTGCCGAGCAGCGCGCGGCGGCCCTGCGCGCATCGCTCGAGGACTACGACCTGGACGAGGACGACGCTGCCGTGCTGGCGGGACTCGCTGCCGGCGAGGACGGGATCGAATATCTGCCCGCACTGCCCGTGGTCGCGATCGTCGGGCGGCCGAACGTCGGGAAGTCCGCGCTCGTGAACCGCATCCTCGGCCGGCGCGAAGCGGTCGTCGAGGACACGCCGGGCGTGACCCGCGACCGTGTCACCTACAAGGCCGAGTGGATGGACCGGCGCTTCACGCTGGTCGACACGGGCGGGTGGGAACCCGACGCGAAGGGGATCGACCGCTCGGTCGCGGCGCAGGCGGAGGTCGCGATCGATCTGTCGGATGTCGTGCTGTTCGTCGTGGACGCGATGGTCGGGGCGACCTCGACCGACGAGCACGTCGTGAAGCTGCTGCGGCGCAGCGGCAAGCCCGTGTTCCTCGTCGCCAACAAGATCGACGACGCCCGGCAGGAGCCCGAGGCGGCCGCGCTGTGGAACCTGGGGCTCGGGGAGCCGCATCCGGTCTCGGCCATCCACGGGCGCGGCGTTGCCGATCTGCTCGACGAGCTCATGAAGGTGCTCCCGGATGTCTCGGCTGTCGCCAAGCACGAGATCGGCGGGCCGCGTCGGGTCGCGATCCTCGGCCGCCCGAACGTCGGCAAATCATCGCTGCTCAACAAAGCGGCGGGAGAGGAGCGCGTCGTCGTCAACGACCTGGCCGGCACGACGCGGGACCCCGTCGATGAGGTTGTCGAGATCGGGGGAAGCCTGTGGACCTTCGTCGACACCGCCGGCATCCGTCGTCGGGTGCACCTGCAGCAGGGCGCTGACTTCTATGCGTCGCTTCGAACGTCGGCCGCGCTCGAGAAGGCGGAAGTCGCCGTCGTCGTGCTCGATGTCGGCGAGCCGATCAGCGAGCAGGACGTGCGGATCATCGATCTCGTGCTGGAGTCGGGCCGCGCACTGGTGCTCGCGTACAACAAGTGGGATCTGCTGGCGACGCCGGAGCTGGAGAACCAGGATCGGCGTCGGTACCTCGAGCGCGAGATCGAGCAGGACCTCGCGCACGTGTCGTGGGCGCCCCGCGTCAACATCTCTGCGCGGACGGGCCGGCACCTCGAGAAGCTCGTTCCGGCGCTCGAGACCGCCCTCGCCTCGTGGGATCAGCGGATCCCCACCGGCAAGTTCAATGCGTTCCTCGCCGAGCTGGTCGCCGAGCACCCGCATCCGGTCCGGGGCGGCAAGCAACCCCGCATCCTGTTCGGCACGCAGGCGGCCACGCGCCCGCCGACCTTCGTGCTGTTCACGACCGGGTTCCTCGACCCGGGCTACCGCCGGTTCATTCAGCGGCGGCTGCGGGAGCTGTTCGGGTTCGAGGGCACGCCCATCGTGCTGAACATGCGGGTCCGGGAGCGTCGCCAGCGCTGACCGGCGCGCCTCAGTCGCCGTCGACCTTCGCGGGCGGCAGGTCCTGGAGGTGCGAGCGGTCGTCGCCGGGGTCTCCGGTTCCCTTGTCGGTCCCGCCGAAGTCGCGGTCTTCCCACTGTCCGTGCGTCTCCCCGTTTTCGGGGGTTTCGATCATTTCGTGGTCTTGTGCGTTTCCCATGGCGCCACCCGAGCACGTGCGTGTGGCCCAGACGAGGGTCTTGACATCCGGGCTCAGCGGGTGATCACGCGCATCACGGAGCCGTCGAACTCGTCCGCGACCGTGGTCACCAGGTCGGGGTGACCCGAGTGCGCGGGAACGGCGCGGTTGCTGCTCGCACGGGTACCGGTCGCCCGGGCCCGCTGCAGCGCCCACCGGGTGACCCCCTCGTCCCGCAGCTGCACTCCGAGCGCGCGGAGTCGAGCGGCATCGGTGAGGGACGGATGCACCGTCGTGCGCACCTCATAGTCCAGGGGGCGATCGCTCGGTTCACGCCGGCGCGCCGCGTCGAGGACGAGTCGCAGGGACCGCCACGCGTGCGTGCCGCTGCCGCGCCGTGCCGTGACCGTGGCGTAGTCGGCAGCGGATGCCTTGATGTCGAGGCCGACCCAGTCCACGGCAGGGAGCACGGCATCGAGCCGCTGGGGGAACGCCCCTGCGGTGTGAAACCCGATGCGCATGCCGATGCGCCTCGCGTCGAGCGCGGCAGCCCCGAGCGCGGCCTGCATCGTCGGCTCTCCGCCCGAGAAGACCACGCCGTCGAGGTGCGTTCGTCGCTCATCGAGAAAGCCCAGGACCTCGCGCCACTCCAGCACGCCGTCGCGGTGCGGATCGAGAAGATCAGGGTTGTGGCAGTAGACGCAGTCCCACGGGCATCCCTGCAGAAACACGGTCGCAACGAGGCGATCAGGCCAGTCCGACCCCGAGAACCGCGACAACCCTGCGATGCGCAGCGCACCGGCCGTGACGCTCATCGGCGCGCTCATGGCCGATGCGCCGCCACGGGCGGGATCTCGGGGGCGACTCGGGACGCGTCGAAGTAGACGCGCTCGGCCGCTTCGCCCTGCTTTCCGACGTTGAACGAGGACACGGGGCGGAAGTAGCCCATCACGCGGGTCCACACTTCGCTCTCGGCGCCGCAGTCCGGGCACTGCGGGTGATCGCCTGACACGTAGCCGTGACGCGGGCAGATGGAGAATGTCGGCGTCACGGTCAGGTACGGCAGGCGGAACTGTTCCAGCGACCGGCGTACGAGCGCCTTGCAGACGGCTGCCGACGCCACCGCTTCGCCCAGATACAGGTGAAGGACGGTGCCGCCGGTATAGAGCTGCTGCAGCGGCTCCTGCAGCGTCATCGCCTCGAAGGGATCGTCGGTGAAGCCGACCGGCAGTTGCGAGGAGTTCGTGTAGTACGGATGATCGGCGGTGCCGGCGTGACGGATGCCATCGGTGCCCTCGCCGAACCGCGCGATGTCCAGCCGTGCGAACCGGTAGGTCGCGCTCTCGGCCGGGGTCGCTTCGAGGTTGTACATGTGGCCGGTCTGCTCCTGTGTCTCCACCATGCGGGCACGGACATGTTCGAGCAGCCACGTCGCCAGTTCCCTGCCGTCGGCATCCGCGATGTCGTGAGCGTCGAGCGTGAAGTTGCGGACGAACTCGTTGATGCCGTTGACGCCGATCGTGGAGAAGTGGTCGTCGAGATTTCCGAGGTAGTGCTTCGTGTAGGGGAAAAGACCGCCCTCGATGTGTCTGCCGATCTCGGCGCGTTTGGCCTCGAGACTGTCGCGGGCGATATCGATCAGATCGTCGAGGCGGTCGAGGACGCCGTGACGGTCACCGGGGTAGAGGTAGCCGAGGCGCGCGCAGTTGATCGTGACGACACCGATCGATCCCGTCTGCTCCGCCGAACCGAACAACCCATTGCCGCGCTTGAGCAGTTCCGTCAGGTCGAGCTGCAGCCGGCAGCACATCGACCGGATCATGTGGGGGTCGAGGTCGGAGCTGATGAAGTTCTGGAAGTACGGGAGTCCGTACCGAGCGGTCATCGCGAACAGGGCGTCGACGTTGGGGTCGTCCCAGTCGAAGTCTCGCGTGATGTTGTAGGTCGGGATCGGGAAGGTGAAGGCGCGACCGTCCGCATCCCCCGCCGCATACACGTCGATGAACGCCCGATTGATGAGCGCCATCTCCTCGCGAAGATCGCCGTACACGAAGTCCTGCAGCACGCCGCCGATGAGCGGCCGTTGGGTGGCAAGGTCGTCAGGGCAGGTCCAGTCGAACGTGAGGTTCGTGAACGGAGTCTGCGTTCCCCACCGCGAAGGCACGTTGAGGTTGAAGACGAGTTCTTGCACGGCCTGTCTTACCTGTTCATATGACAGACCGTCGATGCGGACGAACGGGGCGAGGTAGGTGTCGACGGAGCTGAACGCCTGCGCGCCGGCCCACTCGTTCTGCAACGTCCCGAGGAAGTTCACCATCTGGCCTGCCGCTGCCGACAGGTGTCGAGGCGGTGCGGACGAAATCCGACCCGGGACGCCGTTGAACCCCTGCTCCAGCAGCGCGCGAAGCGACCACCCGGCACAGTAGCCCGCGAACATGTCGAGGTCGTGGATGTGGATGTCGCCCTCACGGTGCGCTGCCCCGGCGGCGGGGGAGTACACCTCGTCGAGCCAGTAGTTCGCGATGATCTTGCCCGCGGTGTTGAGGATCATTCCCCCGAGCGAGTAGCCCTGGTTGGCGTTGGCGTTCACCCGCCAGTCCGACCGTGAGAGGTACTCGTTGATCGTTTCGGATACCGCGACGGTTCGCGGCGACGCGGCGGTGCGGGCGGTCATTCGGTGCTCCTCGGGGCGGGCTTGCGTATCGGGGTGGTGATCACAGGATCGGTGGGGCTGCCACTATATGCAGGGTGCGTTCGTGAGTACGACACAATATGTGGTGGTGCACATGGTCAGACCACAGTCCTCGTCGCCTCGTTGTGGCGTCACACATGATCGCGTGTCGGTCCCGCCGTTCACGCGTCTCGGGAGTAGTGACGCTCAGAACGGTGCGGGTTCGCCGTCGGGCACGAAGCGTACGGCGGGTGCCGGAGTGTCGTCGTAGCGCCGGCCGATCGGACTGGTCCATTCGAGTGTGCCGTCCGCGCGTTGCGTGACAGTCCAGGCGGTGTGGTGTTTGAGGGTGTGATGTCGCCTGCACAGGTGAGGCTGTCGCATGAATCTGCAGGTGATCGAGCGCGTCTGGGGTGGGTTTATGCCTGGTCAGGGGATGATTAGGTGTGGTCGTGAATGTGCGTTTGGGTGATCGGGATCAGGGGTTTCTGCTGCCGCCGTCGGTGCGGGATTGGTTACCGGAGGATCATCTGGCGTTCTTTGTGATCGATGTGGTCGCGGAGTTGGATTTGACGGCGTTCTACGCCGCGTTCCGCGCTGACGGGCGCGGCGGGGCCGTCTACGACCCGGAGATGATGCTCGGCGTGCTGATCTACGCGTACTGCACCGGGGAGCGCTCCTCCCGTCGGATCGAGAAGCGCCTGGTCGAGGACGTCGCCTACCGGGTGATCGCGGTGAATCAGTCCCCCGATCACGCGACGTTGGCGCGGTTCCGGGCACGTCACCAGGACGCGATCGCAGGGCTGTTCTCCCAGGTCCTCGGGCTCTGCGTGAAGGCCGGGCTGGTGGACGCGGGACTGGTCGCGATCGACGGGACGAAGATCGAAGCGGACGCGTCGTACTTCGCCAACCGTACCCGCGACGAGCTGGCAGCTGCGGTCCTGGCCGAGGCGGCCGCCACCGACGCTGCGGAGGACGAGCAGCTCGGGGATCGCTCAGGGTCCGAGCTGCCGGACGACTGGGCTGGCGGGCAGGACCGGCGGGGCCGGATCCGGGCGGCGCTGGCAGAGCTGGAGGGTCAGCCGGCGCGGGACTACGAGGCGCGGGTCGCGGAGCGGGCGGCGAAGGAAGCCGCCACCGGGAAGGGCCTGAGAGGGCCGAAGCCGTTGAAGGAGCCGGCGCGGCGGGCACTGCCGCGGAGGGCGAACACGACCGATCCGCACTCGCGGATCATCGCCACCAATGGCACAGGGGTGATGCAGGGCTATAACGCCCAGACCGCCGCGACGACGGGGCAGATCGTCGTGGCCGCGGAGGTCACCGCGACCACGAACGACCAGCCCCACTTCATCCCGATGGCCCAAGCAGTCATGGAGAACCTCGCCGAGACCGGCGCCGGGAAGGTCTGCACGTTCGTCGCGGACGCGGGCTATTGGACGGCAGCCAGCGGCACTGCCGACGTCGGCGCGGACGTGTTGATCGCGACGCGGAAACCGGCCTGGCGTCGAGGCGAGACCCCCGATGATGACACGCTCGCCATCCTGGCGAAGGTGAACCGCGGGGAGCTGTCCCTTCGGCAGGCCGGGGACATCCTCGGCGTCTCTTACACCTGGGTCAGAGACAAGACCAAACGCTACTTCGGCAAAGACGGGCCACGGCAAGCCCGCACCGCCCAACCCGAACCCGACGAATGGATGCCCGTGATCGAGAAACTCGCCCGAGGAGAGATCTCCCAGCGGGCCGCGATCGACGAACTCCAGGTCTCCCAGGGGCGGGTCAAGGCCATGCTCGCCCACGTCCGAGGCGAAGCTGTCGAGCCGGAGATCGCCCGCCGGGCCATGGACGCCAAGCTCGCCACCGAAACAGGGTCCGAGGCCTACCGGAAACGGCAGCACAGCATCGAACCCGTCTTCGGAAACATCAAAGCCAACCTCGGCTACCGACGCTTCACACGACGAGGAATACCCGCAGTCCACGCCGAATGGCGGCTGATCTGCAGCGCCCACAACCTCCTCAAACTCCACACCGCGACCACCGCCTGAACGACGGGCACCCCGCCCCGCCGCCCCCGGCTCATCCGAACCCGAGCAGATTCATGCGACAGCCTCAGGTGTGCGAGATTCCTCGATTCCGTGGGTCCGCCGCGGGCAGCGTCGGCGGTGTGGTCGATGTCGCACAGTCGGGCGGGGCGGCGGCATCCGGGGAACCGACAGTGCTCGTCGCGGGCGGAGAGGTAGCGCTTCAGTTTTCTGTCGGGTCGGTATCGGTCCACCGCGACGGGCAGGCCGGTTTCGGCGTCGGTGAAGACGCGGTCCCATCCGGGAGCCTGGGTGGCGAGATCGCGAACGAGGGCGGGATCGACGGGTCCGTAGCCGGCGAGGATGCCGGGCTCGTCGGTGACTCCGGCGAGGGAGCGGAGCGGGATCGTGACCTGGACGCGACCCGTGATCCGCGCCGTGACGTCGGGGTCACCGTGCCCGGTAGGGGTTGCTGTCAGGAGGAGGTCGGTGAGGGCGTCGGCGCGGAGTTGATCCATCGTGCGCGCTTCGATCCGGCCGGCTTCGTCGGATTCCTCAGCGCCGGCAGTGCTCACATCGTGGTCGACGGTGGCTGCTGTCGCGCTCTGCTCTTCGGCGCGGTTCGCGTTGGGCCGCTCAACCGTGTCGCTATCGCGGACGTGGCGGGCGATCTGGGTGAGACGGTCGTGGATTGCGTAAGCGAGGGGCGCGGGGAGATCTGCGACTAAGCGGGCCAGTCCGTCGCTCAGGTCGTGCACGACGACGGTGCGGGCCTGGGTGGCGAGGCGGCGCAGCTGCGCAGGAGAGTCGGGATCGAGCGTCGCGGCGATCGCGCGCGCGGCGGCCCGCAGGCGGTTCGGAGTCTCATGACGCGCGATGTCGAGGACGAGCTTCTCGTACCGCGAGCGGGCGCGGTCATCGCCGATTCCGGCTCCCGCGTCGACGATGACACGCACATGCGCGGCATCCACATCCCCGCGCTCCCACGCGACCTGCGTGTCGGGGAACCGGTCGGTGAGAGTCGTCGCCTCACCCATTCGGGTCTGTACGGTGCGGTCGCTCACCCTCATGGCGGCGCCCAGCTCGGCGGCGATCTCGCGGATGCCGAGATCCGACCCGGACCGAGATGCTCCGAGTTCTCCGGCCCGCTCGAGCGCGAGATCGACCCCGTACGCCAGCAGCCGCGCTTCCCTCGCCTGCAATGCCGCGATCTTCCGTCGCGTTTCCGCGACATCCGCGACCAATGCCCGCATCCGTCCGTGGACACGCGAGCCGCCTCGAGCTCGTGCCCGGATGGAGGAGGTGAGGGATGCGGGGTCGCCCATGCTGCTCCGAGGATCGAGGAGCCGGATGGCTCCGCCGGAAGCGCTCTTTGGGCACGTGCGCTGGTACAGATGAGTATAGAACAAAGTTTCGAGTAATACAAGTCGCCGGCGCATCGCGAGTGTGTCGGGGGGAGAGTCGGAGGACCTTGGACCCTGATGCGCCCGATACCCCCGGGAGTACCGTCGGGACGGGATGCGAGGACGGGCGCCCGACCACCTCCGGCGTCCGCATCCGGATGCCACCGCTGAGCCACATGAAGGAGAACGCCATGAAGATCGTCGTCGTCGGAGGAGTCGCCGGAGGGGCATCCGTTGCTGCCCGTGCCCGTCGCCTGGACGAGTCAGCCGAGATCGTGGTGCTCGAGCGCGGCGACTATGTCTCGTTCGCCAACTGTGGCCTGCCCTACCACATCGGTGGCGTGATCGCCGATCGGAGTCGCCTCCTGCTGCAGACGCCCGAGAGCCTGCGTGAGTCTCTCGACATCGACGTCCGGGTCGGGCAGGACGTCATCGCCGTGGACCGAGCCGCGAAGACCGTCACCGTGCGCGAAGTCGCCACCGGCCGCGAGTACACCGAGGCCTACGACGCCCTCGCCCTATGCCAGGGGGCCGACCCGTTGCAGCTTCCGCTTCCCGGGATCGACCTTCCCGGCATCCATACGCTGCGAAACATCGCCGACATGGATGCCATCAAGTCGCGCCTCGACGAAGCGTTGGCCGCCGCTGCGGCGAAGGGCCGCGCCGCCAAGACGGTGGTCATCGGTGCCGGCTACATCGGCATCGAGATGGCCGAGAACCTCATCCATCGTGGGTCCGACGTGACAATCGTCGAGCTCGCCGACCAGATCCTTCCGCCGCTCGACAAGGACGTGTCCATCCCGGTCGAGCAACACGCACGCGGACGCGGCGTCGAGCTGCAGTTGGGCACGGCCGCCGCTGCCTTCACGCAGGCATCCGACGGGATGCTGCGCGTCGAACTCAACAACGGGCAGTCTCTCGTCGCTGACCTCGTGGTGCTCTCGGCGGGGGTTCGCCCGAACGTGAGTCTGGCCCAGCAGGCGGGACTGGAGATCGGCGAGCGCGGCGGCATCGTCGTCGACACGCACATGCGCACGTCCGACCCGCACATCTGGGCAGCGGGGGATGCCGTCGAGACGGCGCACACCGTGCTCCCTGGGCGGTGGGTCACTCCGCTGGCGGGGCCAGCGAACCGCGAGGCACGCGTCGTGGCCGAGAACATCTGCGGACGAGACACGGAGTATCTCTCGACGCAGGGCACCTCCATCGTCAAGGTGTTCGACATGACCGCCGGCGCGACAGGCGCCAATGAGCGGCAACTCGAGCGTGCCGGCGTGGACTACCTGACCGCGCACGTGCATCCGTCCGGCCACGCCGGCTACTACCCGGGCACTGCCCAGATGCACATCAAGGTGACGTTCGCGCCCTCGGACGGGAGGCTGCTGGGCGCTCAGATCGCGGGGTTCGACGGCGTCGACAAGCGCCTCGACGTCTTCGCCACCGCGATCCGACTCGGCGCGACGGTACACGATCTCGAGCACCTCGAGCTCGCGTACGCGCCGCCGTTCGGGTCGGCGAAGGATCCGGTCAACATGGCGGGGTTCGTCGCGAGTAACGTCCTCAGCGGCGACCTGAAGCTCTGGTACGCGAAGGACTATCCGGCCGCGACCGAAGGATGCCGCATCATCGATGTTCGCACCGAGGTCGAGTACGAGATCTGGCACATCCCCGGGGCGGAGAATGTGCCGCTCGGGACGATCCGCGAGGCGTGCGAGACCTGGGAACGTGACGTCCCGATCCGCCTGTACTGCGCCGTCGGTTTCCGCAGCTACCTCGCGTACCGCGCGCTCGTCCAGCGCGGTTTCACGGATGTGCGGACGCTCTCCGGCGGCTCGACGACGTTCCGCTTCTTCCATGATCTCGAACCCGTCGGGTTCGTGGCCAAGCCCGCCGAGATCCACTACGCCGAGGCATCCGACCTGCTCGCCCAGGCGAAGGGAACCGGCCAGGTGGTCGACCTCGACTGCACGGGGCTTGCGTGTCCTGGCCCGATCATGAGGCTGACCAAGCAGATGGATGAGCTGCAACCCGGCGACGACGTCGTGGTGCACGTCTCGGATCCGGGCTTCGCGCACGACGCTCCCGCGTGGGCAGGCAGCCACGGCCACGAGATGCTCTCGATCTCACCGGAGGGTCCCGGCTATGTCGCGACGTTCCGCAAGGGCGCTGCCCCCGACCGGTCGGGCACGTCCGTGCAGAAGCTGAACCAGACCTCGTTCGTCGTGTTCTCGGGCGACCTCGACAAGGCCATCGCGGCGTTCATCATCGCCAATGGAGCGCTCGCGATGGGGCAGAAGGTCTCGATGTTCTTCACGTTTTGGGGGCTGAACATGCTCCGTCGGCACGATGCGCCGCCGCGCGACAAGAAGCTCATGGATCGGATGTTCGCGATGATGATGCCGTCCGGATCCGATCACCTGCCGTTGTCGCAGATGAACATGGCGGGCATGGGACCCAAGATGATCAAGGACGTGATGCGCCAGCACAACGTCCCGACGCTCGAGGAGCTCATGGAATCGGCGCGCGAGGGCGGCGCGCAGCTGGTGGCCTGCACGATGACGATGGACCTGCTGGGCATCGCCGAGAGCGACCTGCAGGAGGGCATCGACTTCGGCGGCGTCGCCA
Source organism: Microbacterium sp. bgisy207 (assembly GCF_965345035.1). GTDB lineage: Bacteria > Actinomycetota > Actinomycetes > Actinomycetales > Microbacteriaceae > Microbacterium. The sequence goes on along the minus strand of NZ_CBDRMG010000014.1, from coordinate 4,157 downwards.
CGTTCCTGGGGGAGGCGCAGAAGTCCGGAACGACCCTGTTCATCTAGGGCTCCGTCGCGCACCGAGCTTCGGTGGCGTCGCGATGCGGGGGTGAGGAGATGGATGTCGCAGAGTGGCGCGACCGAAGCTGGTGAGGAGGGCGCAGGAGTGCGACGGGTGCGGCGCGGTCTGTGACAGGCTGAGATCGTGACGATCGAACCCCCGGAGCCCGGCTCGCCCCGCCGCCCCGCGGGTCCGCGCGATCCGGGTGATGCCTGGGTGATCGCACCGACGGGGGAGCGCTACTGGGGCCGGTTCGGCGCAGCTGGTCTTCTTGCGGTAGATGCCGAGCGCGGCATCCTGCTGCAGCATCGCGTCGGCTGGAGTCATCACGGCGGCACCTGGGCGCTGCCCGGTGGTGCGCGGCACGAGGGCGAAGGTGCCGGGGCAGCTGCGCTCCGAGAGGCGCACGAAGAGGCCTCGGTGCCGCAGGATGCTGTGCGCCAGCGATTCTGGAGCGTGCTGGATCTCGGGGTCTGGACCTACACGACCGTGATTGCGGATGTCTTGGTGGCGTTCGATCCGCACATCGGGGATGCCGAGAGCGTCGCCCTCGAGTGGGTCGCGGTGGACGCCGTCGACGGCCGCCCGCTGCATCCGGCTTTCGCGTCGGCGTGGACGCACCTGCGTCCCTTGTTGTCGGTGCGCCCCGCTGTCGTGATCGATGCGGCGAACGTCGTGGGCTCAGTCCCCGACGGATGGTGGCGCGACCGGGCTGGGGCCGCGGGCAGGCTCATCGATCGGGTGAGGCAGTGGCGCGAACGTGGGGTGGATGCCGCGAAGCTCGAGCTCCCCGGTTCGCTGTGGTTTCCGGAGGTGTCGGTTGTGCTCGAGGGCCAGGCGACGCGTGCGCTCGCGGGTGACGATCACGCAGAGACCGACATCCGGGTCGTGCCCGCGCCCGGTGAAGGGGACGACGAGATCGTCGCCGAAACCCGGCGTCGCATCGCGAGTGGCGAGCAGGTCATCGTCGTGACGAGCGACCGAGGACTCGCCGACCGGGCCGGTGACGAAGGCGCCCGGGTGGTCGGTGCCGGCTGGCTGCTCGGTCAACTCGACGAGAGTGCGTGAACCGGGACTTACTCGGCTGAGCGCCCTCTCAGGCGATCGATGTCGCGCCGCTCCCGCTTGGTGGGTCTGCCCGCACCGCGGTCGCGGACCGGCACGAACGGCGTCTCCTCCCGTGAGGGACGCGGGGGCGTTCGCTCGTCGACGGCGAGCGCCGCTGCCGGTGCGCCGACCCGCTTGGTGAGCAGTTGCTTGACGACCAGGATGCGGTCGAATCCGGCAATGCGGACGCGCAACTCATCGCCGATCCGCACCGGCTGGGCGGCCTTCGCGCGCTCGCCGCCGACGCGGACGTGGCCCGCACGGCAGGCTGCTGTCGCTGCGGACCGGGTCTTGTAGACCCGAACGGCCCACAGCCAGGCATCCACGCGAACGGAATCCGTCACGCCCTCGATTCTCTCGCGGCGCGCGCTGCGTGGGTTGCGATCACGGCTCCGACGGCGATGAGCCCCTGCCCGAGCGTGTAGGTGATCATGACCAGCGCGCTGCTTCCCGACGGCATGGTCTCGGGCAGGAAGAGCCGGAACGCCAGCACGGTATCGGAGATGAGGAAGAACGCCCCGCCCCATGCGATGGCGGGGTGGCAACGAGTCGAGAGCACGGCCGTTCCGCCCAGCACGAGCCCGTAGGCGGCGACGGCTATCGCGAGCGCACCGAGGAATGGCCACAGATAGACGACGAGGACGACCCACCACACGACGTACACCGCTGACCACCACGGCAGCGCCCGCACGGAGAGGAACCGCCAGAACAGCACGATGTAGGCCACGTGCGCCAGGCCGAAGCACAGGAGCATCGCGGGCAGCTCGTCATCGAGGAACGGGAAGAACGTGGCAGCACCGTCGCCGAGCCATGACAGCGCCAGCGCCAGGAACAACAGCGTGTACGGCGATCCCCACTGCGACCCGCGGCCGCCCCAGAGCACCGCGAGAGCCAGGACCGGCATGAGCGCGAGCTTGGTCGGCGCGCTCACGGCATCCCACCCGGCCAGAAGCGCTGTGACGTGCACGATCGAGACCGCGACGTAGGGAAGGAACCCCCACCACCATCGCGGGGAGAGAGCGGATGCGGCGACTCGGGTCGCGGCGGCATCGGTGGTCACAGACACTCCTTCGTGAGGAACCGCTCCCACCCTAGTGCGACGGGAGGTGTCGGAGGGTAGCGCTCGCCGCGTGGCGATCGCGACAATGGCAGATGGAAGGGAGTCAGAAATGGCGGAGTCCTCGGTTGTCACATGCCCCTCGTGCGGGGCGAAGAACCGCGTGCCGTCGGCCCGGTCGGGGAGAGTTCGCTGCGCCTCGTGCCACACCGATCTTCCCTGGCTCGTGGAGGCGGACGACACGTCGTTCGATGCGGTCGTGGGAGACGCGACCCTTCCCGTTCTCGTCGACGTGTGGGCACCCTGGTGCGGTCCGTGCCGGATGGTCTCGCCGATCGTCGAGCAGATGTCGCGCGAATTCGCCGGAAAGCTGAAGGTCGTCAAGGTGAACTCTGACGAGTCTCCGCGTGTCTCGCAGCGTCACGGCATCCAGAGCATTCCGACGCTCCTGCTGTACCGGAACGGCGCCGAACAGTCGAGGCAAATCGGGGCGCTCCCGGCACCGCAGCTGCGTCAGTGGGTGGCCGGCCAGGTCGGTTGACGCCGCCGATTCTCGGCTGGCCGCGCGACCGGCTAAGATAGTGGAGTTGTCCGCGCCTCGGTGCGGACTCCGGGATGTGGCGCAGCTTGGTAGCGCACTTGACTGGGGGTCAAGGGGTCGCAGGTTCAAATCCTGTCATCCCGACCAGGTGAGGCTTACTGCAAACACCGACCCTATGGGCCGGGTTTGGAGGAGCTTCCAGGGTCAACGAAGTAAGGGAGTCGCCCATGTGGGCGGCTCCCTTCTTCTTCGTCTGGTAGTGCTTGGCCCGGGTTATCGGCAAGAAATGGTGGATGGGTCGGGCGTGTCAGTGTTCGCCGATCCATCCTGAGCGGTGCCAGAGGCCTTCTGCGGCGTCGAGGCCTGTGCCGTAGAGCTCGGGCCCGAGGGGTTCCTCGGTCTTCGGTGGGGGCGCTGGCTGTGGGGTCTGGGCGTGCTGGTGGGCGCGGTCCAGGGGGACTTCGCGGAGCAGCAGGAACCATTCTGCGGCGCGGCGGCGGTGCTCGATGGTCATCCCGCGGTGGTGGCGCAGCAGATGTCTGATCTGCGCGTTGATGCCGCCCTCGAGCGGGGATGTGGTGCGGGGGTTGCCGTGCTGGAGGAACGTGAATACGTGTCCGGCTTCGGCGGCGCGGTGCAGGATCGCCCATGCCTTGCGGAGGCGGAGGTGAGTGAACCCGAAGTGGCCGTTGTCGTAGAGGGTGCGCTCCTTGGTGAGGTGTCCGAACTGCTGCCACCACGCTTCGAGGGTGAGTCGCCAGGCGATCGCGGCGTCGATGTCGTGGATGTCGCTGAGGGTCATCGCGATCTGACGTAGCGCTCGGCCGGCTTTCAGACGTGGATTCCTTGTCAGCTCGCGGGTCACGTTCATCTGCAGGTGGAAGATGCACCGTTGCACGGCCGTGTCGGGCCAGGTGTTGGCCAGGGCGGAGCGGACCCCGGAGCCACCGTCGGTGACGACGACCTCCGGTGGCGGGACCTGGGTGAACAGTGCCTCCCACGCGGCCGTGGACTCGCGGGCGGCCCATTGCCAGGCGATCACGTGTCCGGTGTCTGACAGGGCGATCAGCAGGCACCAGGACCCGATCCAGATTCCGTCGACCAGGACGGCGTCGTGGACTTCGCCGGTGACCGGCATGACCGGTTCCAGGTCCCAGCACCAGGCCGTCTGATCGCGGAAGGATCGGCCGGTGCCGCCATCGAGGTCCGCTTGCGTGTGTTTCCCCGTCAGCCAGGTCAGGAACCGGTGGAGTTGCTCACGACGGGTGACGTCTGGGCGGCGGCGAACGCTCGAGGACCCGCAGCCTCTGCAACGCCACCGCTGTGTTCCCGAGGGATGACGGCCGTTCTTCACCAGCCGGGAGCCGCATACCAGACACAAGGTCGTGTTCGACGGAAGGTCCACGACTA
>NZ_CBDRMG010000013.1:0-82335 GCF_965345035.1 Microbacterium sp. bgisy207 | reverse complement strand
CCTAGAACTCGCACTGCGCGGGGTGTTCCCGGTCCACCGCGGTGAGATGTCACTCTCTCTTCCCATGACGGACGCCGATATCGACATGATCATCGACACTCTCGTCGAATCCGCAGTGGCGGTGGTCGGGTAGCCCTACACGGACCCACCCGAGGGCTTCTGCTATTCGATTCAGCGCACGTCCGCGCTGCCCCGCGCTGACCGTGCCGACAGGCGAGGATCGCGGTTTGTTACGACGCGAGTTGCGCGCGTGGCGTGAAACCGCGAGACTCTAGGCCATCGCAGCATGACGCGAAGCCTCGCGCCCGGAACACGTCACCGGGCACGCGCTGCGGCTCCCTGATGATTCAGCGGGCCGCCCCGGCTCGCCCGAACACGATCGGTCTGTCATGCGTCTGACCTCTGCCTCCCTTCCCACCTTCTCGATCGAGACCACCCGCTTCGACGAGGACTATGTCCCCCCGGCCAGCACCCGGGTCACGACGAACTTCGCCAACCTCGCTCGGGGGGAGGAGCGTCAGGAGAATCTGCGGGCTGCCCTGCAGATGATCGACGGCCGCTGCAACGACCTCGCCCGCTGGGACAACGAGCGGGGCGACCGCTACCGCGTCGAGCTCGACATCATCTCGGTCTCGATCGACGTCGAGACCGAGGGCAAGTCCCAGACGGATGCCGACAGCGAGCGCTTCCCGCTCATCGAGGTGCTCGAGACGACGATTGTCGACACCCGCTCCGGATGCCGCATCCCGGGCATCGTCGGGAACAACTTCTCGTCGTACGTGCGCGACTACGACTTCAGCATCCTGCTGCCGGGCCACAACGCCGGCGGCACCGGATTCCGCACGCCCGAGGACTTCGGGGTCCTGCACGGAAACCTGTTCCGGAGCTTCGTGCGATCGGATGCCTACGCGCAGCGCTTCGCGAAGGCCCCGGTGATCTGCCTCAGCGTCTCGAGCACCAAGACCTACCACCGGACCGCGAATCGGCATCCGGTCCTCGGCGTCGAGTACCGCAAGGACGAGTACTCGCTGACCGATGACTACTTCGCGAAGATGGGGATGCAGGTCCGCTACTTCCTGCCGCCGAACAGCGTCGCACCGTTCGCGTTTTACCACGTCGGCGATCTGCTCACCGACTACACCGACCTCGAGTTGATCGCGACCATCGCCACGATGGAGACCTTCCAGAAGATCTATCGCCCCGAGATCTACAACGCGAACTCCGCTGCCCCGGCATCCTTCCGACCGAGCCTCACCCACGCCGACTACTCGACGACCCGCATCGTCTACGACCGCGAGGAACGCAGCCGTCTCGCCGTCGAGCAGGGCCGATTCGCCGACGAGCACTTCATGACTCCCCACCGCGAGCGTCTTCAGGAGTGGTCAGCCTGGTACAGCGCGCAAGAGAGCGAGTTGGAGGGGGTGCGGTCATGACGACGCTGCTCCCCACCTCGACCGCCGGGAGCCTCCCCAAGCCGTCCTGGCTCGCCGAGCCCGAAACCCTCTGGTCGCCCTGGCGACTCGACGGTGAGGAGTTGGCGGACGGCAAGCGCGATGCGCTCCGTCTGTCGCTCGCCGAGCAGCAGCACGCCGGCATCGACATCGTCGGCGACGGCGAGCAGACCCGCCAGCACTTCGTGACGACCTTCATCGAACACCTCGACGGCGTGGACTTCCAGACGCGGCAGACGGTGCGGATCCGGGACCGGTACGACGCATCCGTCCCGACCGTCGTCGGCCCCGTCGCCCGCAGGCAGCCGGTATTCGTGACGGATGCCGCCTTCTTGCGCAGCCAGACCGATCAGCCGATCAAGTGGGCGCTGCCCGGGCCGATGACGATGATCGACACGCTCTTCGACGCGCATTACTCCAGCCGCGAGGAGCTCGCGTGGGAGTTCGCCGGCATCCTCAACCAGGAGGCGAAAGAGCTCGAGGCGGCAGGGGTCGACATCATCCAGTTCGACGAGCCGGCCTTCAACGTCTTCTTCGACGATGTCGACGACTGGGGGGTCGGGGCGCTCGAGCGGGCCACAGAGGGCCTGAGCTGCCGGACCGCTGTGCATATCTGCTACGGCTACGGCATCAAGGCCAACACCGACTGGAAGCAGACGCTCGGCGACGAGTGGCGCCAGTATGAGCGCACGTTCCCGAAGCTCCAGTCCTCGAGCATCGACATCGTCTCGCTCGAGTGCCACAACTCCCACGTTCCGCTCGAGCTCATCGAGCTCCTCCGCGGCAAGACGGTGATGGTCGGCGCGATCGACGTGGCGACCACCACAGTCGAGACCCCCGAGGATGTCGCCGACACGATCCGTGCGGCGCTGCAGTACGTGGATGCCGAGAACCTCTACCCGTCCACGAACTGCGGGATGGCGCCCCTCACCCGGCGCGTTGCGCAGGGCAAGCTCCACGCCCTCAGCGCCGGAGCGGCGATCGTGCGATCCGAGCTGGCGGGAGCCTAGGACTCGAGCCAGGCGAAGGCGGCGTCCTCGTCGTCGAAGAAGCGTGCCTCTTCGGCATAGAACGGCGTCGCGAGATGGGTGATCATCTCTTCCCACTTCTTGTCACCGACGATCGCCATGCGTTCGATCTTGTGGTGGAACTCGTGTCCGAAGTGGAAGTCCGAGCCCCAGGCACTGACCTTCTCCCAATGGAAGCCGGTGAGATCGCACAGCAGTCTCACCGTGCCGAACTCCTTCACTGCGGCTTCGACCGCCGGCGTGAGGACCTCGTAGTCCTCCTTCGTGACCTCGCCCGAGACCTCGAACCCGAGGACCTTGCCTGCGCTGCGCGGCGATTGCGTGATGGCCATGATCGGCTCCCTCCACGTGCTATCACCCTCATCGTGCCGCAGCGAGCCTCGCCGCGGTAGGGACCTCGGATGCCGAGATGGCTGGTGACATCGCACGGCGAGGTCAGCACAATGGGAGGACCCGCGAGCCCACAGCTCGGGGAAACCACGAAGGAGTTGGTGTCGTGTTCTCAGCGGTCCTGAGCTCGCCCCGCACCTCCCCCTATCCGCAGCTGGCGCTGACGGCGGCGTTCGCTGTGACCCTTGCCTCGGCTGCCCTGTTCCGGCTGGAGCTGAGACCGCTCTTCGCGCTGTCTGCCGGCGCGATCATCGTCGCGGGCGCGATCGTGATGCTGGTCGCGGCGCGGCGACCGCCCCGTCGCCGGACCTGGACGATGGCGATCGTGCCGATTCTCGACATCATCGCCGTCGCGCTCTTTCGTGAGGCCACCGTGCAGCCGATCACGGCGATCGGGCTCCTGCTCGCGATCCCGCTGTCGTGGCTCGCCTTCGCCTTCGCCTTGCCCGCGGTCATCGTGGGCGTGCTCGTGACGATCACATGGCCTGCCCTCGCCTACCTCTCGATCGGCGAGCAGGTCACGACCTTCCCCGAGTTCTTCGCCCTGTGGGCATTCCCCACCCTGACGGGCATCGTCGCGTTCTCGGTGTATCCGATCGGTGTCGCGTATCGCCGGGAACACGCGGAGTCGGTCAGGCAGACCGAGACGGTGAACGCGATCCTGGCGTCGACGGTCGATGCGATCACGGTGTTCGACAGCGAGGGGAGCCACGTCCGCAGCAATGCCGCTGCCGAGGCGATGTCGCGCCGCGCCGGCTGGAGTGGAGAGAGAGCCGCCCACGTCTACGCGACGGACCGACAGACGGCACTGCCCTCGGATGCACTGTCGTGGTTCGGGCAGATCGAAGTGCAGCGTTCCGCCTCGCGCACCGTGTGGCTCGGACCGCCGGAAGACCAGGTAGCGGTCCGCTATTCGGCCGCAAGGATCGGCGAGGGTGGCGGGGTGGTCGTGACCGGCACCGAGGTCACCGGTCTGGTCACGGCTGTCGAGACGCGCGAAGCGTTCATCGGCACCCTCAACCACGAGTTGCGCTCACCCCTGACGGTGCTGCTCGGTGAGACGGATCTTGCCCTCGAGAACGACGGCGACTGCATCCCGCGCGAGCGGGTCGAGCGCATCGAAGCGGCAGCGACGAGGCTGCGCGACACGGTGGGACGCCTTCTTACGACGGCGCGCCGCGACATCTCGGCGGACTTGGACACAACGGATGCGGGTTTCGCTGTGCAACGCGCCGTCGACGGTCTGCGTCCGCTGGCCCGAAGCCGCGGAGTCACCCTGTCGCTCTACGATCGCGGTGGCGTGCTCGCGTAGGTCACGTCTCGCCACCTACGCGCGATCGTCGAGGAGGTCGTCAAGAACGCCATCCTGTACTCGCCGACCGGCGCCGAAGTGACGGTGCTGGTCAGGGAGGACGAGGGGACTCCGCTCGTGGAGATCACCGATCGCGGCGTCGGCATGACTCCCGCAGAACGCCGCCGGGCGACGGAGGCGTACTACCGCACCGACTACGCGCGGCGGCAGGCCATCCCCGGAATGGGCGTGGGACTGACCATCGCGGCGGCGCTGGCGGCGATCAACGGGATCTCGCTCGACATCGACGAGAACTCAGCCGGCGGCACCACGGTGATCCTCAGCCTCACCCGGCCGAGCGCCTGAGCCAGACTCGGGCCACCTCAGTGAGTGCGGGGCCGACAAAAGCACGTACTGGCAGTACGCATCATGACCGGGCCTCCCCCGGAACCCCCTGCGCGTGTTCCTATTGATGAGGCGGCAGCAAGCGTCCGACACGGATGGCGCACCCGGCATCCCGGTCGACGCTTCGTGCACCGCCGCTGCGGCGAGACCCGCCGCTGTGCAACGAAAGCGAGAGACGCAATGATTCTTGACGAGAACTACACCCTGTCCAACGGCGTCGAGATCCCTAAGCTCGGCCTCGGCACTTGGATGATCGACAACGCCGCAACGGTCGGTGCCGTGAAGGCGGCGATCGAACTCGGCTACCGCCACATCGACACGGCCCAGGCCTACCAGAACGAGCAGGGAGTCGGCGAGGGCGCGCGCGCGTCCGGCGTCGCGCGCGAGGACATCTTCGTGACCACCAAGCTCGACGCCGGAGCCAAGTCGTACGAGGCGGCAGTCGCGGGTGTCGACGCCTCCCTCGAGGCGCTCAGCCTCGAGTACATCGACCTGTTTATCATCCACAGCCCCCACCCGTGGACCGAGTTCCGCGGCGAGAAGACCTACTTCGAAGAGAACCGGCAGGTCTGGAAGGCTCTCGAAGAGGCATACCAGGCGGGCAAGGTGCGCGCGATCGGCCTGTCGAACTTCGAGCGGGGCGACATCGAGAACATCCTCGAGGTGGCGACGGTCAAGCCCATGGTCAACCAGATCCTGGCCCACATCAGCAACACCCCGTTCGAGCTCATCGAGTACACGCAGGGCGAGGGGATCCTCGTCGAGGCGTACTCGCCGGTCGCCCACGGTGAACTGCTGAAGAACGAGCACGTCAAGCAGATCGCCGACAAGTACGGCGTCAGCATCCCCCAGCTCTCGATCCGCTACGACCTTCAGCTGGGCCTGCTGCCGCTGCCGAAGACGGCCAACCCTGCGCACATGAAGAGCAATGCCGAGCTCGACTTCGTCATCTCGGACGAGGACATGGACTACCTCAAGAACGTCGAGACCATCAAGGACTACGGCGACGCCAGCATGATGCCCGTGTTCGGCGGAAAGCTCTGAGGTCCGATCGATCCGCCGTGTTGCGCCGGAGTCCACCTGCGGGGATTGCCGGCGCAACGCGCGCCTGAGGGCTGTTCAGTCGCCGAATCCGCGTTCGCGGTAGAGGTCGATGCTTTCTCGCAGAGCGCGCAACACGTAGGGCGGGAACTCCATCCCCTTCTCGTGCGCCCACAGCAGCTGGGCTTCGATGCGACCCACCTCTCGCGCGTAGCGATCGAGATCAGTCTCGAACCCGAGCGCAGTGACCACTCCCCGCATCTGCGCGCGGTACCGACCCTGCCCGTTGGTTCCGACGAGGTTGTAGGTCTTCTCCCGCAGCACCCGTGCGAGATACAGCTGCCACGGCCGTAGGGCGCCGGAGGCCACAAGCTCGCTCGCGCTCATCCGGTAGAACGCGAAGTGGCCGGGTTCCTGCCGACGGATGGGGGCGATGATCGTCTCGGCGATGGCCGTCTCGCCCAGCTCGGTCATCCCGTCGTGGATGGTGTTGTAGGCCAGCACAGCCTGTCGCTCGGTGCTGGCTCCCGTCAGGTAGTAGAGCAGCCGCGCAATGTCCTGGATCGAGGAGAAGTGCGCGAGCGCACCCATGATCTTCATCCGGTACGAGACCTCGAGCACGGGGTCGGCCGCAGGCCGCCCGAGGTCCTGCTGGAGCCGGTCGAGGATCAGACCGTGCTGGATCTCCTGCGGCTGCCACACGTCGGCGTAGAACAGACGGTCGACCTCGCTGACGTCGGGCAACAGCACGAGCAGCTCGAGAACATTGCGATCCACCTCGAGCTCGACCCGGGCAAGGTAGTCGATGACGTGTCCGTAGCGGGCCCTGACCACACCCGGGTCGCGGATGCCGCGATCGACCGAGTCCAGCTCGATCGGTGGATGCTCCTCGCCGAGCCGCCGGACATGCTCGAGGATCCGCTGCGAGCTCACCGACTGGTTCATGAACCCATCATGCGGGAGCCTCCGCCGGTCCGGGGCCGTCACCGGGAAGACCCAGGAGCGCTCCGATCTGAGTGTGCGTGGGCGGCGGGGCGTCAACGTCGGTCAGCTGGCGATAGAGCATGATGCCGAGGAGCGCCTCCGCGACGATGGCATCCTGCTCTACAGGCTCGCGTGTCTGAGCGCGCGCGAGCCTGCCGGTGAGGGTTCGATGGGCGGGGCCCGTCAGCTCCGAATACAGCGCCCGTCGTAGGCCGGTATCCTCGGCGGCCGCAGCCGCGAGACCGCGCATGATCGCGGTGGCATCACCGGTGTCGGCGAGCTTCGCGCTGTCGTTCACACCGCCGGCGTCAGCCCGCAGATGGGCGCAGCCGAGTTCATCGTGCGCGTGAACGCACTGGGCACCGTGAACGTGACCCGCGCAGCACTCGCCGCGGCGAGCGAGGACTTCGCCCTGGTCAACGTCGCTTCGATCGCGGCCCATATGCTCCCCAGTGTGCTGATCCCCACGCGAGCGTTCCCGCTCGCCGAGACCGATCCGGATCGATTCGTGCGCAAGCTTGTCGGACGCACGCGCGTCGCGCGCAGCCAGGCCGCCGGAATGGCCTACTCCCTCTCCAAGGCCTACGTGAAGTGGTATTCCGCGCGGTCGGCCGAAGAATTCGGCGCGGGGGGGGCGCGCGTGGTCTCGGTCTCACCGGGGTCGTTCGACACCACGATGGGGCGACTGGAGCAGAAGAGCGGATCGGCGGCGCTCCTCAAGGCTGCCGCCCTCAAGCGCTTCGGCCGCCCCGAGGAAGTCGCCGAGCTGTTGGCGTTCCTCGCCTCCGAGAAAGCCGGCTACATCACCGGCACGGACATCCTGATCGACGGCGGAACGTACGCCGGCGTGCAGCGATACGGGAGCAAGATCCCGCGCGACTGACGGCCCCGCGGCCGCCTTCACACAAGCTTCACAATGCACCCACGGACACCTTCACAGAGGTGGCGTTGTCTGGTCATCGACAACCCGAACCTCAGAAGGTGATTCCGATGAACACATCCACAAAGACCGCCGCCACCCTCGGTGCGGGCGCCCTCGCGATCTTCGGCCTCGCGGTCGGCGGAACCGTCGCCGCCTCCGCCACCGTCGAATCGACAACTCCCCCAGCCTCCGTCGCCACCGGGTCGATCACAGCGGACAGCACGGTGGAGGACACCCTCTCCTTCATGCGAGAAGAGGAGCGGTTGGCCAGGGATCTCTATGCTGCGATCGCCGACTACTACGACGGTGCACGCCCGTTCAGCATGATCACCAACAGCGAGGACCACCACTACGACGCAGTCGGCACGCTCCTCGAGACCTACGGCATCGACGACCCGTCCGCCGGGCTGGAGCCGGGAACGTATGCCTTCGACGAACTGCAGGTGCTGTACGACGACCTGCTGGCGCAGGCGCAGACCTCACTCACCGAGGCCTATGCGGTGGGGATCACCATCGAGGAAACCGACATCGCCGACCTGGACGCGGCCCTCGCCGCGGACTACCCGTCGGACGTCGATGCCGTCCTCACCAGGCTGCTGACCGGCTCCGAGAAGCATCTCGCGGCATACACCTCGGCGTCCGAGGGCGGCACAGCAGCGGGCACGACAGGGCGCACCGACGCGATGCCCGGACGAGGATCGAACGGGGCCGACCGGGACGGTCGAGGAGACGGCAGGATGTCCGGTCGAGACATTCCGAGGGATGGTTCAGGGCGGGGGATGACCAACGGCGACGGTAGCTGCGACCACAGCTGAGCCACGACCTCGCGCACCATCAGCAGAGGCCGGTCAGGACCCGTGGGTCTGGCCGGCCTCCTCAGCGCGCGGGAGGGTGACGGTGAAGACAGACCCATACCCCGGTCCCTCCGAGGCAGCGGTGAGCTCACCCCCGTGCGCTCGGACGATCCCCCGGGCGATCGTGAGACCGATGCCGGACCCGGAGCCCCCACCGCGGCGTCCCGGCACGCGGTAGAACCGTTCGAAGATCCGCTGGAGCTCAGCCTCGGCCAGCCCTTCTCCCGAATCGACGACCCGGATCGTCACCTCGTCCGCGGATGCCGAGACTGCCGCCTCGATCCACCCGCCGGCCTCGGTGGCGCGGAGCGCGTTGCCGATGAGGTTCGTGATGACCTGACCGATCCGGTCACCGTCGACGTAGGCCGCGCACGACTCTGTGGGAAGGACTGTCGTGAGGCGGATGCCCACATCCTCGGCCTGCGCCCGCAACCGCTCGACCACGCCGCCGACCAGCATCCTCACATCCAGCGTCTCCCGCACCAGCCCGAGCCGCCCTTCCTCGGCGCGCGACAGCGCCGACACATCGTCGGACAGCCGGCGCAGTCGGCGCACTTCGTCACTCACCTTGCCGAGCTGCTCGGGTTCGGCGGGAAGGATCCCGTCGATCATCCCCTCGACGTAGCCGTCGATGATCGTCAGCGGCGTCCGCATCTCGTGGGCGACCTCGCCGAGCAGTCGGGTCCGCCGGCGCTCGGTCTCCGCGAGGGCGGCGCCCAGCGTGTTGACGTCGTCGGCGAGGGCTGCCAGTTCATCGTCGGCGGGCCGCTCTACGCGGACGTCGTAGTCGCCGGCCGCGATACGCCGCGCCGCTGCCGACATGGCACGCAGTGGCTTGGTGACCCGCGCCGAGACGATGATCCCGGCCGCAGCCGCCGTCAGTGCTCCCACGACGAGACCGACCCCGAGGGCCTGGGTGACGGCGATGGTCACGTCGGCGACCAGCTGCTGACGGTTCCCCTGCCCCGCACCGGTACCCATGCCACCGCCCATACCGACGCGGCGGTCGAAGATGAGGGGCGCGAGCACGAGTACGACGATGGTCGTCGCGACGGCGCCGAGCACGGCGACGAGAAGATGCGTGACCGGCCACATGTCGTGGTTCGGTTTGACCTATGACGGTGCCGGCAGCGAAGAGTTCGTGGTTCTCGAGCGACTGCTGCACGACGTTCCCGAACGCATCAGCGACCGCAGCGCGGCGATGATCGAGCCGTTCACTGTCGCGTACCGCGCTCTCGAGGAAGCGGGCTCGATCGATGCGAGCGACACGGTCGTGGTCATCGGCGGAGGCATGATCGGACAGTGCGCTGCGCTGGCTGCGCACGCGAAGGGCGCACTGACCGTGCTCGTCGAACCGTCGGCACAGCGCCGCGAGATGGCGACACGATTGGGTGTGGACGCGACGGTGGATCCGTCCGCGCCCGATGCGGAAGCCACGATCGCTGCAGTCGCCGGGCCGCTGGGCGTGCGCGTGGTCATCGAAGCCTCCGGCAATCCCCACGGGATGGCGAGCGCCTATCGCATCGTCAGCCACAACGGCACGATTGTGCAGATCGGGATCACCGCCGCGGCCGAAGTGTCCGCGCCGCTGGCTCTCATCCAGGCGAAGGACCTCACGATCAAGGGGATCACAGGGTCGTCGGGCGTGTGGCCTCGGGCGATTCGGTTCATCGAGCGGACGGGCATCGACCTCACCCCTCTGGCCACCGACGAGTTCTCCTTCGATGAGGCCGCGGAGGCGTTCGATCGGTCACGTGACGCATCGAGCACACTCAAGGTCCTGATCCACCCCTAGTAGGGGCACGGGCCCCGAGACCGACGCGTCGGTCTCGGGCTTCCTCACCTTCTGGGGGCGCGACGAACCTCATCACGCCAGACGGACCACGCGCGCTGCAACTGCCCGTCGTTTGCGGCTGCGGCCGCAGCCGCCTCTTCAGCGGTGAGCGCCGTGTACTCGCCGCGCAGTCCGATCGCCGCGGTCTGCGCTCGCGCGTTGAGGTCCGCGTATACCGCACGGGCCACAGCCTGCTCCAGCGATGCGCCGACGGCGACGAAACCGTGACCACGCATCAGGATGACGGGAGCATCCCCCAGCGCCGCGGCCAGATCCCCACCCAGTGCTGTGTCGCGGATCAAGAGATCGCTGGCATGACCGACGCTGTCGCGGATCTCGAACACCGGCACCTCCTCACCCAGGAATCCCGCCATGTGCCACACCGCTCGCAGCGGCACCGCAGAGATACTGAAGGGCACCATCGACGGCGAGTGACTGTGGACGATCGAGACCACATCCGGCCGCGTCGCGTAGATCCGCCCGTGCAGAAAACGCTCGAGATAGCTCGGTCGCCGATCGGATGTCTCGCCGTCGAACGACATCTCTTGGATGTCATCGGTCGTCACCAGTCCCGGCGCAAGGTTCCGTGAGATCAGGAATCTGTCGGCGCGGAAGGGGTGCCGGACACTCACATGTCCGAAGGCATCCAGAATGCCTTTGTCCACCAAAACGTGGTTGGCGTCCACGAGGTCTTCGAGGACACGCTCAGGCCGTTCTTCGTCTTGCTCCGTCATCGTCCTTCCTCTGCTGGTCATCCCGAGGCGCTGCGGCCTCAGTGCCCATTGGCGGGGTCGTCCGGATCACGCGCTGCGCGTTCGCCCCGATCGAAAGAGCCCAGGAGGGCGAGTTCTTCCGGGGTCAAGGTGAAGTCGAAGATGTCGATGTTCTGCGCGAGCTGCTCGTGAGTCATCGCCCGCGGGACGGGCACGATCTCCTCATCAAGATGCCAGCGCAGCAGCACCTGGGCCGGTGACTTGCCGTGACCAGCGGCGATCCGGCCCACGACGGGGTCTGACAGAAGCGGGCCGCCACGCCCGAGCGGGCTCCACGCCTCCGTTTGGATTCCGTGCGCCCGGTGGTACTCGCGCTGTTCGACGCGCGCGATATCGACACTGAGCTGAATCTGATCGACATCGGGGAACACGCCGGTCGCCTCGACGATTCGATCGATGTGGTGAACCGTGAAGTTGGAGACACCGATCGCTTTCACGAGCCCCTGCTCCTGCAGCTGGACGAGCCCACGCCACGCATCGACGTAGCGATCCAGCGCGGGGACCGGCCAGTGGATCAGGTACAGGTCGAGGTAGTCCACACCGATCGCTTCGAGCGCGCTGTCGTAGGCGCGCTTCACACCGTCGACACTGTGGTTCTCCTTGTTGAACTTGCTCGTGATGAAGACCTCCGAGCGAGGAATCCCGGATGCGCGAAGACCGGCCCCGACGGCATCCTCGTTCCCGTACTTCTCCGCCGTGTCGAACAAGCGGTATCCGAGGTCGACGGCTTTTTCGACCATGGCGGCGCATTCATCGCCCACCAGCGGCCAGGTCCCCATCCCCACGCGAGGGATGCGGTGGCCCCGAAGAAGCGGACGCGTCGTCTGCTCGTGTGCTGTCACGGTCTGGCTCCTCTGGAGGTGGGCGGCGTCGCCGAGGCTGGTCAGCGCGTCGCGGGCGATGTCGACTGAATCGCAGCCTGCAGCCGCGCGACGAGATCCTGGGTGCGAGCCCGGGATGCCACAGATCGTCGTGCGTCGATGAGTGCGCGCGGCCAGTTGACGATCACAGCACCATCGACGGCTTCACCGTCCACCCCGTAGACCACGCCGAATCGTCCCGCGGCGGGCTCTCCGACCAGCCTGGAGTGTTCCGAGCCGGTCCGTCCGACGATCTGGATCTTCCAGTCGTACTGGTCGCTCCATACGTACTCGGTCGGATCGTACGCACGAAGATCCTCCGGGTGCACGATGTTGTGCGCCACCAGTTGCGCCTGGTCGGCGGCACTGGTCCAATGCTCGAGGCGGACAGAGTCGGGATGACGGTCATTCGTGAATCGTGCGACGTCACCGATGGCGTACACGCCGGGGACACCGACCGCCGAGAGTGTCGCATCGCAGATGACGCCGTTGTCGACGCTGACGCCAGATCCGGCGAGCCATTCCGTATTGGGAATCGCGCCGATGCCCAGCAGGACCGCGTCGACGCTCAGAGTCGAGCCGTCCGTCAGCAGCAGATGACATTGCTCATGCAGTCGGTCAACGCGCTCAACTGACACACCGAACCGGAACCCGACCCCCTCACGCGAGTGCTTGTCCGCGAATATCTTGCCGATCTGGGCGTTCATGGCTCGCCCCATCGGAGCCTCCAGGGGCTCGATGATGCTGACCCTCAGACCCGCCTTCACTGCTGTCGCGGCAACCTCCGAACCGATGAAGCCCGCCCCTATGACGGCGAGGTGCCGCCCTGCAACGAGATCGGCCCGGAGGGCATCTGCGTCCGACCGAGACCGCAGAACATGCACGCCGGGGAGGTCGGCCCAAGGGGTACGGCGCGCGCGAGCCCCCGTCGCGATGACCAGCTTGTCGTACGTGAGGGTCGTACCGTCGCTGAGGGAGACGCTCGTGCTCGCGGGGTCCAGAGCTGTTGCCCGCGTACCGAACTTCGTCGTGACGCCAGCGTCAGCGAGCGCTTCAGGAGAAGTCAGCTGGATCCGATCACCAGACGATGCACCGCTCAGATAGTCCTTCGACAGCGGAGGCTTGTCGTAGAGCGGGTTGGGCTCCGCATCGACGAGCGTGATGGCGCCACCGAAGCCTTCCGAGTGGAGGTTCTGTGCAAGTTTCATCCCGGCGACGGAGCCACCGACGATCACGACGTGAGACACAGGTGGGGCTCCGTCAGTCTTCGACCCACAGCGCCGATACCGGGCAGCTGCGGGCCGCCTCCTCGACGCGTGTCCGCTCGGAATCGGGAACCTCGGTCTTCAGGAGGACGACGAGTCCCTCATCATCGATGTCGAAGTAGTCGTCTGCGGCGACGACGCAGTTTGCATATCCCTGGCAGAGCGAGAGATCAGCCTTCACGGTGGCCATCTGGCTTTCCTTCTTGGTCGGTTGGGGGTTACTGGTCAGGTGAGTCTGGGAACAGTGGCGCGTCGGGGGTCCCGATCATCTCGGAGAACGTCCGCACCGTCTGCCAGGTGAGAGCCTCCAGCTCGAGCGGATCGAGGGCGATCCATTGGCCTGTCTTCGACGAATCGATCAGAAGTCGTGTTCCGTTTCGGGTCTCGACGCGCGAGACGGTGATCTCAGAGAACTCGTTCGCGATCTGCAGCGGCTCACCCACCCGACGTTCGAGGAGCCGCGCACGCTCTTCGGCGGCAGCGCTCGCGGCCGCGCGGTCGAGGTCGGCGCCTTCCCACTCGATCGTCATAGGAAGATCGCCAGGTTCTGGGTCCGCAGCACCGACTCATCCACCATGATCACGCGACGGGCGAGTCTGTACTGGCCATCGACTTCACGGAAGACGTCTTCGCGGTGTGCCGAGATCAACGACGGCTCGTTCACATCTCCGCGACTGCGAAACAGCAACACGGCGGAATCTGCGACGACCTCGCCGGCGACGTCGCTCTCGAACACCCGCACGTTCGTGATGAAGTGGCGCAGACGAGACGGGGGGTCTTCGGTCCAGGCATGCTCAGTGAGGAAGCGCGCGACACGGCGGCTCAGCGAGTATTTGTTCTCGTCCCAGTGCGCCATCCCGGGAGAGGTCGTGAACGGTGTGCCGAGGGCGGTCGTCGCGCGCACCGGCATGATGTAGTGGATGTCCTCGGTCAGCAGTTCGAGCCATTCCTCGTAGCGCTGCTGATCAAGGGTGTAGGCCTCCTCCACCAGCCACCGGTTGATGGTGTTGTGGATCTCGCTCGTGAAAGGGAGCGATGCTCCCACACGAGATGCGAGCGTCGAGTCCTTTCGAAGTCGTGATGCCTGCGAGATCGCGGTTCCCGTCTCCTCGATCATCGGGTCACCTCCTGCCCGTTATTGGTGATTCCCTTCGGGCGGGGAGTCGCATCCGATGAGATCTCGCCACCGATGGTGAGCGCGTGGAAGTCCACTCCCTCGTACTCCGGCTCCATGTAGTCGGCCCAACGGTCGAGCAGATGCCGCTGGTTGTACTCGCCGTAGCCGACGTGCGCGACGCCGGGCCCTGCGAACTCGTCCTCGGTGAGCGGCGCGACGACGGGCGAGCCGTCCTTCAACATGCCCATCCGTCCGTTGAGGAGGAGTCGACGAGCCATAGACCCCTTGGCCGTGTTCGTCAGCGATACCCAGTTCTCGACGTCGTCCTGTTCGAACATGCCGCTCGAACCGAAGCACATCAGATAGGCCTTGTACGACAGTGCCTTGAACTCTTCGGGCGCCTCGGCGTCGACGGCGAACCAGGAGTAGACCTCGGTCTCGTTCTCGCTGATCGGCACCCACGTGCGCAGTGAGATGAACGGGAGCACGTCCTCGTCCGAGCCCTCTTCGACCTTCGGCCAGTTGTGGACGAGGCTCATGTTGGGGAACATCGACGCGGCCGAGATCATGAAGCCGTCGCGTCCCACGACATCCAGCTGAGCCTGCGACCAGGTCTCCTTCATCCGGGCGATCATCTCTTCCGGGTAGCCGACGTAGCGCAAACGCTCGTCGAGGTCGCCCGGTGGGAGCTTGTACGTCGTGCCTCCGCCGTTCCCGGCCCAGTAGGTGTTGCCGTCCTTGCGCTTCTCAGCCTTGGGTTCACGGAACAGGCCGATCTCGACGACCGAGGTGTGCGTCTGCGGCGTGTGGTACATGTCGCCGGCGAAGTTCTCGGCACCAATCTTCCAGTTCGTCTTCACGCGCCAACGTTGCGGCCCCTTGAGTTCGATCCCACTCGGGCTCTGCTTCGTGTAGTAGTCGAGGTAGAAGCGGAAGTCGCCGATGTAGTCGAGCAGCGGCGGAGCTTCGGGGTCCATGCTGATGAAGATCAGACCGTTGTACATGTCAAGGTTCGGGGCGGGCAGCAGCCGCGCTCCCTTGCGGCTGAATCCTGCTTCGCCGCCGTAGGCCTCCTGGTGGAACGGGAGACCGACGATACGTCCGTCATTGCGATAGGACCAGCCGTGATACGGGCAACGGAAGTGGGATGCGTTTCCGATCTCGGCACGACACACCTGCATGCCGCGGTGGAGGCACATGTTGAAGTGCGCGTGGATCGTGCCGGTTTCGTCGCGAACGATGATGAAGGAGTCATCGAGGACGCGTCGGACGACATAGTCACCCGCCTGTGGGATCTCCGACTCGTGGCCGACGAACAGCCAGGCTCTGCTGAAGAGGTTCTTGCGTTCGCGGTCGAAGATCTCGCCGTCGTTGTAGATGAATGCCGGAATCATCCCTCGACGGATCTCGTCGTAGATGGTCGTCGTCGGATTGCCCATACGTACCCAGTCCTCTGTCTCCGCGCTTCTGCACTCAGAGCTCGGAGCGCAGCTGTTGTCTCTGTCCTTCAGAATCTTATTCTACTCGACAGGGACATTTTGTCAAGCAATACACCCACCCTCGTCGCTATGCTTCTGACCAACAGAATTAGTGTCTGCCGATCCTGGAGTCGAGATGAGCCCGTCCCCCAACGCCGCCACCCGCACCTGGAACGCCGTCCTCGACGGCGTTGCGTGGGAAACTTCGTCACGCTACGAGGTCGAGAACCCGACCAGCGCCGAGCCGCTCGCGTCGGTCCCCGACCTGGATGCGAGCGAGGTGGATCGGATGGTCCGAGCTGCCCACGCCGCACAACCGGAGTGGGCAGCCCTGCCGCCTCGCGCCCGCGCGGCCGTGCTGCGCCGCCTGGCCGCCACGATCCGGGACCACAAGGAAGAGCTCGCCGAACTGGACGCGCTGGACGGCGGGTTCACCCTGTCCATGATGCGAAACGACGTGGATGCGGCTGCGGAGCTCATCGACATCTTCGCCGACATGGCGCTCGAGCTCGGCGGCCGGACGATCCCGGTCAGCGCGAACCTGCACTACACAACGCAGATCCCGTACGGGGTCGTCGCTCGCATCGGCGCGTTCAACCACCCCTTCTTCTTCGCGGCATCGAAGATCGCCGCTCCATTGATGGCCGGCAACGCTGTCGTGCTCAAGGCACCCGACCAGACGCCCCTTTCATCCCTGCGCTTGGCCGAGCTGGCCACGGGTGTCCTTCCCACCAACCTCCTGCTTGTCGTGAGCGGTCGCGGGGCCGTAGCCGGGCGTGCCCTGGTTCGGCATCCGGATGTTCGCCGAATCGGGTTCATCGGATCCACCACGACCGGCCAGTCGATCCAACGGGATGCTGCGGAGACGGGAGTCAAGCACGTGACCCTCGAGTTGGGTGGGAAGAACGCTCAGATCGTCTTCGAAGACGCCGACCTCGAAGCCGCCGCTGCCGGCGCCGTCGCCGGGATGAACTTCACCTGGGTTGCCGGGCAGAGTTGCGGCTCGACGAGCCGACTGCTGGTCCACTCTTCGGTGGCCGAGCAGATGATCCGCCTCGTCGCGGAACGTATGGCATCGATCCGCGTCGGAGACCCCCTGGACCCTTCCACTGAGATGGGTCCCCTGGTGTCGAGAGCTCAGATGGAGAAGTCCCTGCACGCGATATCCGAGGCTCTCAGCGCAGGCGCGACTGTCGAGACCGGTGGACATCGGCCGGACGGAACCCCCGACGGGTGGTTCGTCGCGCCCACACTTCTGTCCGGGGTGGCTCCCGGGTCGTTCGTCGAGCAGAACGAGATCTTCGGCCCGGTACTTTCTGTGATCACGTTCGACTCCGACGAGGAGGCGATCGCGATCGCGAACGGCGTCGAGTACGGACTCACCTCGAGCATCTGGACCCGTGACATCACACGCGCCCACGTCGTCGCACAGCGCGTTGAGGCGGGGTACGTTCTGGTCAACAGCGGCAGCCGGCACTTCTGGGGGCTTCCGTTCGGAGGAGTCAAGGCCTCAGGTATCGGTCGGGAAGAGTCTCTCGAAGAGCTCCTCTCTTATGCCGAGACGAAGACCACGACGATCATGCTGACGTAGAGCCTGTACCGCACTCGACGGAATGCGCCCCCAAGTGTCGGCTCTCGAGGTCGCTGCGCCGTCACAGGCGAAGGGCTACGATTCCCCTGTGCAGAGATCGACTACCACCGCGGCGCCCCAGTACCCCATCGAGTCGATCGACAACGCGTTGCGGTTGATTCTCCTGCTCGGGGAAAGAGGTGATGTGCGTCTCACCGAGGCGAGCGCCCACCTCGGCGTGGCGACGTCAACCGCGCATCGGATACTGGCCATGCTCACGTGGCGAGGTTTCGCGCGGCAGGACACCGCGACCAAGGCGTACGGGCCAGGTCCGGCACTCACCACCGTCGCCTTCTCCGTCCTCCGCAGACTCGATTTGCCGCGAATCGCTCAGCCCCTGCTCGAGAACCTCGCGGCAGAGATCGGGGAGACCGCGCACTTGGGCACCCTCGAGGGAGATCGTGTCCGGTTCCTCGCCGTCGCCGAGCCCGCCTCGGCAGTTCGGGTGGCTTCACGACTCGGCCTGTCGATGCCTGCGCACTGCACCTCGACGGGAAAGGCGCTGCTCGCCGAACTCAGCGACGACAGCCTCGATCGCCTGTACCCGGACGAACATCTCGAGACTGTCACACCGAAGTCGATAGCGAGCCTGTCTCAACTCAAGGAAGAGCTGGAGCGGGTGCGAAGCGACGGATACGCCACCAACCGCGAGGAAAGCGAGATGGGGGTCGCGTCGGTCGCGGTCGCCGTCGGGGTTTCTTCCGGCCTGAAGCTCGCACTCAACATCTCGGCCCCCGTGTTCCGCCTGCCCCAAAGCAAGTCGCGCAGTATCTCGCGGAAACTCCGGGAAGCAGCACTCACACTCGCCGATCTTCTGGGGTAGATGCCGCCTCACCGCTCACAGGAGGCGCATCCATCGCCCTGGGCTGACGCCAGCCAGGCCGCGTAGGACGGTCAGATGACGAGGTAGACCGCACCGACGACGGTGAGGACGATGACGATCTGCTCGAACAGACGCTGACTGATGACGCCGGCGATGCGCCTCCCGACGAGTGCGCCGAGGAGTACGGCGGGGACCAGGATCAGATCGACGACGAGTCCCGGCACCGTGATGAGCCCGAAGGCGATCGAAAAGGGGACCTTGGCGACGTTGACGACGGCGAAGAACCATGCAGCGGTGCCGAGGAAGACGTGAACGGGCAGCCGGGCCGAAAGGAAGTACATCGACATGACCGGGCCCGCGGCGTTCGCGACCATCGTCGTGAACCCGCCGAGCACTCCGTACACGCCCGCGGCTGCCGCGCTCGGCGCGGTCACGGTATCGGTCTGGGCTCGCCGTCGCCACAGCGTGATCGCAACGACCAGGAGGAGGATGATACCGATCGTGCGGCGCACCCCTTCGTCGGAGGAGTAGGCCAGGAACAGCGTCCCGGCGAGGATCCCCGCCACGACGGTCGGGATCAAGCGCAGCAGGGCCCGAATGTCGGCGTGGCGCCGATAGGCGAGGACCGCGAACAGGTCGCCGACGATGAGCAACAGCAGGATCGTCCCCGTCGACTGCTCGGCGGGTAGTGCCGCCGCGAACAGGGCGACCGCGATCGTGCCGGCGCCGGGAAGCGCCGCCTTCGAGAGCCCGATGACGACCGCGCCCGCCGCGAGAGCGAGCCACGCGATGACGCTGAGCTCAGGCACGGACGGTCACTCGACTCACGCTGAGCACGCTACCCGAGTCGCACCGGGCGCGTTCCCGTCACTGCGCCGAAGCGAGGCGCGTGACCCCGCTCAGGATGACATCCAGTCCCACCTCGAAAGAATCCCCGAAGTCATACCCGGGCTTCATCACGTGCTCGACCGTGAAGGTCAGGAGCGCGGGATACTCGTCGGGCGAGAGCGGTGCGACGATCTGCTCCCCAGCCTCGCTCAGATCGCCTCCAGTGCCGCCAAGGGGCAGCGCCGCCTCCTGCATCGCGAATCCGTAGACGAACGCATCGATGACCGCGACCCCGTGGGCCACGGCCCAGAGAGGCATTCCTGAGCGCATCCAGGTGGCAAGCATCGCGTCGTGGTGTTTCAAGATGTCGACCCCCGGAGTCCGGCGCGACTCCATGATCGGGATCGCCCAGGGATGCCGGCGCAATGCCGCGCGCAACGAGCGCGCCCGTTCTCGGACCGCTGCATCCCACGAGGCCCTGGGATCGGGCATGCCCACTTCGTCGAAGACGCGCCCTACCATCCCGTCGACGATGTCGTCCTTGCTACTGACGTAGTGGTACAGACTCATCGGCTTCACACCGAGATGGTCGGCGAGCCGTCGGATGGTCAACGGCTCGAGGCCGACATCGTCAGCGAGCTCCACGGCACCACCGATGATCCGTCCACGATCGAGCGAGCCGCGCACGACCCCCGGCTTGCCGACCATCGTTCCACCCCTCCGCCGTCGACTTGACGACTCGTACTTAGTAAGAATACAGTGCCCTCAGAAGCGTACTAAGTACGACACGACCCAGGAGAATCGACATGCCCCTTGACACTGACATCCGCCGCCGCACCGCCGCACGTGTTGCCGCGTTCGGTTACGTCGCCCTCTTCGTTCTTGCGATCTTCGCCAACTTCGTCGTGAAGCAGGGGATGATCGACCCGACCGACGCCCTCGCCACGACCGCTGCCATCAGGGAGCAGGAGGGCCTGTTCCGCCTTGGATTGGCGTCGTTCGTTCTGATCTTCCTCATCGACGTGGCCGTGGCGTGGGGTCTGTACGTGCTGTTCCTCCCCGCCGGGCGGACCCGCTCCCTGGTCGCAGCATGGTTTCGCATCGTCTACACGGTGATGCTCGGAGCTGCGTCCGTCTTCCTGTTCGTCGGCCTCGAGGTCAGCCTCGGCGCGGCAGACCTCGGCCCGGATGTGGCGCTGCTCATGTTCGCGGCGTTCGACTTCGCCTGGCTCGTCGGGTTGATCGCCTTCGGTGTGCATCTGATCCTGATCGGCGCGCTGATCATCCGCTCACGGATCGCTCCCCGCGCCATCGGCGCCATCCTGATGATCGCCGGCGCCGCGTACGGACTCGACACCCTTCTGCACATCGTCCTATCCGACTATGAGCCGGTCGGCGGGGTGATGCTCGCCGTCGTGGCGACGACGTCGATCGTGAGCGAACTCGTCTTCACGATCTGGTTGCTGCTCGCGGGACGGCGCTCCAGCCCGGCCACCGACGATGAGGCGAAGATCCCCGTCGCCGCGTGAGAGCGTCAGATCCAGGGCGAACTGACCGCGAAGGCGTCGGCGACGCTACGGATCTCGTCCCGGGTCAGGCCCTCTCCGATCCCGCCGGCTGCGAGGTTCATGTACTCGTACTTCGCCCCGGTCTCGGCGTACTCGACGCGGTCGACCGCTCGCGTGACAGAAAGATCGGAGCGGGCCATGACGCCGTGCTTTCCCCACAGGGAGATGTCGGTTTCCCGCAGCGCCGCCACGTTCGCCGCCATCATCTCGGGAGAACCGGGCACTAGGAACGGAAGCACGCGGATGCCCTGGGAAAGCGCGACGATCGACTCCGGCTCCCAGCGCAGCAGCCGCGCGTTCATCGTGGCATCGTCGCGGTACGCGGGAATGTGGGACAGGAAGGTCAGATGAGGGGGCTGGGCGTGCACCACCGCCTGGAACTCCACGTTCCGCGTCGCGACCTGGTCGGCGTGGACCGCGATGTGCGTGGAGCACGCACCCAACGGTGTCGAGTCCGTGCTCGCTCAGCTGCAGGCTGCAGCCGCCTACCCCGTCACCGCCGTGGTCCGCATCCCCGCGAACGATGCCGTCATCATCAAGCAGGTCCTCGATCTGGGAGCGCAGAACATCCTGGTGCCGATGGTCAATTCCGCCGCGGATGCCGCCGCCGCTGTCGCCGCGGTGCGCTACCCGCCCCGCGGCCGCCGCGGCGTGGGCTCCGCGCTCGGTCGCTCGGCACGGTGGAACCGCGTGGACGACTACCTCGCGGACGCGGACGAGCACGTCTCGCTGTTCGTGCAGGTCGAGACGGTGGATGCCGTGCGAGCGGCAGGTGAGATTGCGGCAGTCGACGGCATCGACGGCGTCTTTGTCGGACCCAGTGACCTCTCGGCGTCCATGGGCCTCCTCGGCGCCCAGACCCATCCCGAGGTCGCGGCGGCGGTGCGCGCGGCGTTCGCCGCCGTGACCGCCGCCGGCAAGCCGGTGGGCGTGAACGCGTTCGACCCTGACGCGGCCCGCGGATACCTCGACTGCGGGGCGGCGTACATGCTCGTCGGCGCCGACGTCGCACTCCTTGCCCGAGGCTCGGAAGCATTGGCGGCTCGCTACTGCGCCGCGACGGAGCCCGAGTCTTCAGAACGCGCCAGCTACTGATCTCGCTCGTTGCTGCCAGCGTCGCGGGTGCGCCGCAACGGTGCACCCATCGTCGAGTTCGATCACTGCCATGGGACTTTTTGCGCCGAGCTCA
Organism: Microbacterium sp. bgisy207; assembly: GCF_965345035.1. GTDB lineage: Bacteria > Actinomycetota > Actinomycetes > Actinomycetales > Microbacteriaceae > Microbacterium. The sequence continues at coordinate 60,604 of NZ_CBDRMG010000013.1, read as the reverse complement.
CCGACAGTCCGCGCTTCTGTCGTCGCGGACTGAGCCCGGCTGACCCTCAACGGCGGTCCGGGGTGTCGCCCAGGGCTGCGAGCAGCTCTCCGACGGCGTGGTCGCTTTCGACGGGGTGCCGAAGAGGGAGGTCGCTCACGCACTGATAGGTGTTGCGCCGCCCGTCCTTCTCCCTGCGCAGATAGCCGCCCTCGACGAGATCGCTGACGATCTGCTGGGCCGTGCGTTCGGTGATGCCGACGGCTGACGCGATGTCGCGCAGGCGGATGCCCGGATCCCGCGCCACCGTGATCAACACGTGCGCGTGATTGGTGAGGAACGTCCAAGTGCCCACCTTCGAAATGATACCTGACCTACAAAACACGCGAAACTATACCGGTAATTTGCTTCTGGTAATTTGTTACTTGTAATCTGCCTCGTGTGAACCCGTTTTTGCTCGCAGCGACCGCGCTCGTCCTCTTAGGCGCCTTTGTCACAGCGATCGCGGGTCGACGATCACGACGGATGCGGTCTGTCAGCGTCGCGACCACCTGGATCGCCTTCACCCTGGCCGCGGCGTCGCTCGTTCTGGCCGCCGTATACGCGGGCGATGTCGTCGGAAGCATCTTCGCCACGCTCGCCCTCGGCGTGACCGGGACTGTGCAGCTGTGGAGCATCCGCCACCTCGAGGGAGACCCGCGCGCGACCCGGTTCTTCGCCCTGTCGTCGGTTTTGGCTTCCGGACTCACCGTTACGGCGGCAGCCCCGAATGCGATCGTCCTGGCGATCGGATGGGTGGTCGCAAGCGCTGCAGTGATCGCGCTCATCACCCTCGGCGGTCGCACTGCTCAAACCCGCGTGGCTCTGCGCCGCACGCTCGTCGCCTTCGGCATCGGCGATATCGCTCTCCTGACGGCGGTCGCCATCGTGACGGGGACGCCTGTCACCTCCCTGCGCGACCTGGCGGCCGTCGACACCACTCTGGCGCTTCTCGTCGGAGTCCTCGTCGCGATCGCGGCGATCACGCGCGCGGCATCCGTTCCCCTTCACGGATGGCTGCCCGCGACGCTTGCCGCCCCGACACCGGTGTCGGCGATCCTGCACGCCGGATTCGTGAACGCCGGGGCGCTTCTGCTGGTGCGGTTTGCGCCGCTGGAGGCCTGGACTACCCCGGTCATCGTGGGAATCGCCGGCGGGCTCACGGTCGTCATTGCCGGCTCCGCGATGACGACCCGACCCGACGTCAAAGGACGCCTCGTGCACTCGACGGCGGCCCAGATGGGATTCATGCTGCTGGCCTGCGCGATCGGCGCCTGGCCGCTGGCGCTCCTGCACGTCGTGGGGCACGCGCTCTACAAGTCCTACCGGTTCCTTGCCGCCGGATCCGCGCTCCTGGGCGAGCCGTCACCATCGCGGGCGCAGGATGCGGACACTCGCGTCCTGCGTTCCGGTGTCGCCTCCGCTGCCGCCGCAATCGTGGTGGTGATCGCCCTGATAGCAGACAGCTTCTCGCACCCGGGCGGCGCCCTGGTCCCCTTCATCGCCGCCACCGTGTGGATCGGGGTGTGGGCAGCGACGGGCGGACAAGGCAGGTCGCGCTGGGTGATCGCGGCTGGAGTCAGCGGCGTCGCATCCGGCTACGTCCTGCTGTGGGCGGCTGTCGAGAACGCGTTCCCGCTGGCCCTCGGGGCCGCGGCCAGTCCCTGGCTCGCGGTCTGCGTCTTCGTGACGGCCGTGCTCGCCGGCCTCGCTGTCAGTCCCGCGGCACCCACCGCGATCCGGGACTACGTGTACGGCGCGGCATCCGGGTGGGGCACATCCCCCGCGCCACCATCGCACGCCGCGTCGCTTACCGAACCCGTCGAGTACGAAAGGTCTTCTCGATGACCATCTCCCCGCTACCCCCCGCAGAAAAGACACCCCCACGGGCTGTGGATGTCCGCGGGCTCGTGATCGCCGCAGCCCAGGCTCTGGCCCCGCAGTATCCGTTGCACCGGTTCATTGCACGCAACCCCTATGCCGGCTATGAGGATCTGCCCTGGGACCTCGCCCGGGAACGGATCGCCGCCGAGCACGGCACGTCACTCGTCCGGCCGGAATCGGCCTACCGCGAGCTCTACGCAGCCGGTGGCGTGAACGACGCTGATCTCACCGACGCGCTCGACGCGCTCGTGCACGATGTCTCGCTCGATCGCGTGGTGCTGTGGAGCGGGAGAGACATCCGCGTGGCTGAGGTCTTCATTGCGGACCTGCTCGCGTCGCCGGAAGTCCCGCTGCCTGGACGCACGCTCCTGACTCCGGCTGAGCGCTTCGCTCCGCGCGTACACGCGAAGATCGAGACCTACCTGGCGCGGATCGCCGCGCGTTCACTCGGACACGCGCCGGCACACGACCCGCTGAAGGCTGGTCGGTTCTGGGATGCCTGGCGCCGCAGCGCCGCCCGCGACCTCACGCTTCCCGCGCGTGTTCGCCGCGGCATCCGGACCGCCGCCGAGTCACCGGAGGAGGCGATTGCGACGGCGCTCGAGCACTGGGAGGCCGTCGGTGACGATGCCGTCGCCCTGCTGCGCGCCCACCTGCTGAGCCTCCCGGGGTGGGCGTCGGCGATCGCCGACGGCTCCAGCGGCACAGTCACCCTCACCGACTGGCTCGCTGCCCGCGTCACGCTGGAACTGCTCTGGCTGCCATCGGGCACTCCGGCGTGGCATCCGAACGGGCCCGCCACCACCGCCGTGTTCCCCGCCGAGCGTCACACCGAACGCGTCGCCGCCGTCGCCGAGGCCCTGGCGCTCACGCTCACCCAGACCGAACGCGCCGAGCTCTCCCGCATCCTGCACGGGCTTCCCGAGTCCTGCCGCCTCGAGGCGTGGCACGCCGCTGCCGAACGCCACCTCGCGCTGCTGGTCTCGCCGCGCTCGCGCCCGCGGGCAGACCGTGGCCGACCGGCATCTCAGGTGGTGATGTGCATCGACCCTCGCTCGGAGGGGATGCGGCGCCACCTGGAGGCATCCGGAGACATCGAGACCTTCGGATTCGCAGGCTTCTTCGCCCTCGCCATCGCGTTCGAGGATGCCGCGGGCGGCCCCGCGATCGCCTCGTGTCCCGTTCTGGTGGCACCACGTGCCCGCGTGCACGAAGGCTCGGCGGATCAGGCGGCGATCCAGCGTCTCCGGCAAGGCATCGACGCCACGCACGCCGCACATCACACCCTCGAGGGCGTCGCCGAGTCGGCGGCTTCACCGTTCGCCTACGCGGAAATCGCCGGGTGGGCGGCGGGACCGGTCAGTGTCGCGCGCACCGTCGCCCCCGTGACGACGGCGCGCGTTGCGCGGAACCTGCGGGAGACTGTCGCACCGCGTCCGGCGACGCGCCTCGACCCCGACGTCGCCTTTGCCCTGGATGAGCGGATCGCGTACGCCGAGTCCGCGCTTCGGATGATGGGACTCGTCGACGGGTTCGCGAGGCTGGTGGTGCTGTGCGGCCACGGAGCGACAGTCGCCAACAACCCCTTCGCCGCGGCCCTGCAGTGCGGTGCGTGTGGAGGTCACGAAGGGTCACCGAACGCACGCGCGGCAGCCGCAGTCTTCAACGACCCCGAGACCCGACGCGGTCTCGAAGGGCGCGGCATTCACATCCCTGCCGACACCGTCTTCCTTGCCGCGCAGCACGACACCGTCACCGATCGGATCGCGATCCTCGAGCCGTGGACCGTTCCCGCGACCCACGCCGCAGACCTCGCGGCCCTCAAGGATGCCGCAGCGAGCGCGCGAATCGGGAACGGCCGCGAGCGCCTCGTCGAACTGCCGGGCGCACCGGCGAGCCCGACCGACGACGTGGTGCTCGCCGAGCTCGATCGCCGCGGCGCCGACTGGGCGCAGGTCTACCCCGAGTGGGGCCTGTGCGGAAACGTCGCGATGATCGTCGCGCCCCGGCGCGTCACCGCCGAGCGCAACCTCGCGCGCCGCGTCTTCCTCCACAGCTACGAGACCGACGCCGACCCCGACGGATCAGCTCTCGAGACGATCCTGACTGCCCCGATGATCGTCGCTCAGTGGATCAACGCGCAGTACTCGGCATCCACCCTCTCCCCCAACCGGTTCGGCGCCGGGAGCAAGACCCTGCACAACGTCGTCGGCAGCGTCGGGGTCGTCTCCGGTTACGGCGGAGACCTCCGCGCCGGTCTCGCGTGGCAGTCCGTGGGTTACGGACACGACGCGAGGCACGAGCCCGTGCGGCTGCAGGTCTTCGTGCAGGCACCGCTCGATCGTGTCGGCGAGATCGTCTCGCGCTCCCACGTCGTCCGCCAGCTCGTCGATAACCGCTGGATCACCCTGCGCGCGCGTGCGGACGACGAGACCGACTGGGCGACCCTCACCCGCTACGGATGGCGCACTCAGCCACTCTCCGACACCCCAGCCCCGACCCCCAAGGAGTCCACCGCATGGAACTGAAAGACCTCACCCCCATGGTCAAGATCGAGATCGTCATCCCCGCGCGTCACGCACCCGAGGTCACCGACCTCATCCGCAGCCTCGGCGCGCGCGGCTACACCGCCGTGTCGGGAGTCGCCGGCTTCGGCCACCACGGCGAGCGTGGGGGGCGGATGCTGTTCAACGACCACGACGCGCTGACGATGCTCATCACGGTTGTGCCTGAAGATCGCGCCGACGCGATCGCCTCGGCGATGCATCCGGTGCTCACGCGGATGTCGGGTGTCATGTTCGTTTCGGAGACGGCAGTAAGCCGGGCCGAGTACTTCGTCTGACCCCCTGACGTGACCACAATCGGCCCGGACGGCGGGAGCGCGCGAACCGGCTCGCCCTACGACGGGATGACCGCCGCGGTCGGCACACTCCACGGCAAGGAGAGGCAACTCGAGCCCGCGCTGCGGCGGTGGCACGGCGTGCTCGTCGTAGCCACCCGGGAGGTGAACACCGACCAATGGGGAACCTTCACGGGCGAGAGGCCGCGGCGGGTGGCTCCCGCGGAGGCGGCACGACTGAAGGCTGAGGCTGCTGCGGATGAGCTCGGGGCCTCACTGGGGATCGGAACCGAGGCATCGTTCGCGAGCGTGCTCGGATTCGGCCCGCCAGTGCACGAAGAGATCGTCGTCTTCGTCGATCGCGCTCGAGGCATCCACATCACCGAGACGCATCGGCGGTTCTCCCACGTGCCCCCACCGCGGACCGCTGCAACCCCCGCCGAAGCCCGGGTACTGCTCAGCGCCCTCGGCTACCCGTCCCACGGCGCGGTTATCCGCGGCTCTCGCGGCGAGGTCGTCAAGGGCGTGCAGACCTTCGAACCCGTGTCGCGAATGCTGTCAGCGGGCCAGGTCACGATCGAGGCCGACCTGCGCGCACACATGAATCCGACACGGCAGCGGGTCATCCGGCGCCTCGCCTGGCATCTGGCTGCGCGACTGCTCTGCCTCTGCCCGGCCTGCGGTACCCCTGGCTACGGCATCGTCGAGCGCGAGCGAGGGCTGCCCTGCGCCGCCTGCGGTGCGCCGACCCACGCCATCCGCGCCGATGTGTGGGGCTGCGCGTCATGCCCCCGGCGGCAAGAGGTCACACTCCCAGCGCGCACCGCCGACCCCGGGCGGTGCGATACCTGCAACCCCTGACGTCAGACTGGTGGGTGCGGCATGTCAGTCCCTGTGCCGAGACGCCTGAGGCCGCCGCGCGAGGGCGACAACGGCGGACGTCACGGCGAGCGCACTGGCGGCGATAGCCAGTGCGGGAAGCGGAGCCACTGCCTGCACGACCGGGATCAAGGCGACGAACACAACCGCCGGAATAGCGACGGCTCCCGCGTGCGGGGCGGCGCTGACCCATGCGGAGAGCGCGACGGTGGCCACGACACAGGCGGTCCCGGCCATCAGCGCGATCGCGCCAAACCACCCGAACGGTTCGCTGTCCGCGACGTGCGCCATCGCCTCTTCGACCCCCAGGGCTGTGATGATCACACCAGCAACGATCGCCGCATGCCCGTACGAGTAAACGTCCCGCGCCATGACCACCTGGCGCCCCTCGGATCTGCGCTCGAGTTCACTCTCACCCCATGGCGCAAATCGCGTGAAGTAGGTCCACCAGAGCAGTATCGACAACAGCAGCGCAAGAACAGAACCGATGACCACGGATGCCGAGATCGGCTCACGCGCGACCGCGACGCCGATCGCAACGATGGACTCACCAAGCGCGAGGATGACGACCAGGCCGTGCCGTTCAGCCCAATGCGACGGGCTGTGCAGTCCCCACCCGCCGCCCGAGCGCGAAGAGAGTCGAGTGACCAGCAGGTCGTAGACGAGGGCACCGAGCCAGATCCACAGTTGAGCCTGCCCTCCGATCACCGCTCCGATCACGAGGGCCACAACCGACGGAATCATCGCACCCCCGAGGAACACGATGATCTGTCGCCGCAGCGCCGCGTCTTCGCCGGCGCTCAGCGCATAGAGCGCGACGTGCACGAGACGCACCAGGGTGTAGGCCAGCGCAAGCACGAGCGCCGCCGTCGGTGAACCCTCCGTCGCGGCGAAGGACTCGGGGATCGCCAGAGCGATCACGAACACCGCGGCCATCGCCACCGACATCCCGACGATCATCACAGTCTGATCCGCGGGTGCGCGATTGGCCACCCACGCGAACCCCACCCACGTCCACCAGAGCAGCCCGAGGACGACCAGTCCCTGCAGGAGCGCCTGGGCGTTGTGGCCCTCGACCATGAAGGCCGAGACCTGCGTGAACGCGAAGACATAGACCAAGTCGAAGAACAACTCGAACGTCGTGACCCGACCTGCATCGCCTCCCGCAGACCGAACTGCGACACGCAGTCCGCGGCTCCGCGGCTCGGAGTGCGATGGTGAGGGAGAACCACTCATGAACAACCTTTCGTCATCCCGTGAGACTGCCGACGGCGCATGACCGCCACACCAGGTCAGCGACCCGGCGCGCCCAGTCCGCGGGGATCGCGCGTCCGGCGACGTGGAACGAGTACCAGGACCCCGTCAAGAAGCTCGCGGCGATCTCGACGTCGGCGTCAGCGGTCAGGTCACCCGCCGCTCGTCCCGCGGCGAAGATCCGACGAAGGCGCTCTCTGCGGGGGCCAACGATGAGCTCCAGGTAGGAAGCGCGAACGTGCGGATCGAGCCCATCGCTGAGCATCAAGCCGGCCAGGGGCAGCGCCCCAGCGGCGCTGATGCAATGCGCGAAGTGCTCCAGCTCAGCAACGAGGTCTGAGTACGGGTCCTCAGTCACGGCTGGCGGATCCACCTGAGCGAGCCGGGCGACGGCATCCACGATCAACGAGGGCTTGTCTTTCCATCGCCGATAGATCGCCGGTCGCGTGGTGCCAGCCGCCTGGGCGACCGCAGTCAACGAGAAGGCACCGTATCCCTTTTTCGCCAGCTCCACGAGGGCGGCATCCAACACGTCATCGTCGATCGTGCTGTCGCGAGGGCGCCCGGGTGCGATGGAGCTGCTGTTCACATCGCTAAACTATTACGTGCCTGTAACGTATTGCAATAGCGCTTCGATCGGTCTAGCGTGACCTCCGAGTCCGCGAGCCAGAGAGGATGCCGTGAGAGTCGCGATCGTCGGATATGGCAACGTCGGTTGCGCCCTTGCCGGGGCGCTCCTGTCCGCGGGGCACGACGTGACCTTCGTCGCGAAGGACGAGGATCCCGCTTCCGCGTCGGCGGCGCGAGAAAGCGATCCGCGACTCGCGCGCGCGTCTGTCGCTTTCGCCGATGACGCGATCCGGACATCCGACCTCGTCATCCTGGCACTGCCCTACTCCGTGGCCGCTGCCTTCGTCGCGAATCACGCAGCGACGCTGGACGGGCGCATGGTCATCGATGCAACGAACCCGGTCGGCCCAGCCTCCAGCCACGCGGTAGGAACACGCTCGGGCGCTCAGGTGATCGCGGACGGTGCGCCCGGCGCACGCGTCGTGAAGTGCTTCAACCTCTACGGCGCAGAGAACCTCGGGGGCGTGCCGGCCAATGGCACCGCCGAGCCCCTTATGCCGCTGGCCGGGGACGACGGTGAAGCGAAGGACGCCGTTGCGCATGTTCTGAAAGACCTGGGGTGGGAGCCGCTCGACGTCGGCCCGCTCGCGGCAGCACTTGACCTCGAACACCTCGCGCTGCTGTGGATCCGACTGGTCCGCACCGGTGGATACGACGGACACCTCGTGTGGTCGGCTCTGCGCTGGGCACCGCGCACCTGATCGCGGTGATGCAGCGCATAACTCATTCCGGGGTGCGCCGCTCGCCGACCGCACTAGCGTCGGAGCATGCAAGCACAACGAGCCGGGGCAGGCGGTCCTGTCATCGTCACCGGGGCGGCGAGTGGGCTCGGGTCCGCGATTGCGGCACGGCTCGCCACGGGCGGCATCCGGGTGATCGGAACGGATATCACGGCGGACCAGCCCGCAGACCTGGCCCCGACAGTGACCTACCGACACCTCGATGTGTCGCGGGCTGACCACTGGGAACGTCTCGCAGCTGAGCTCGCCGCGGATGGCGTACCGGTAGCCGGTCTGGTGAACAACGCCGGAGTAACCCATCGAAGCCGGCTCGGGAACATCGACCCCACCGACTGGGGCCGGGTTCTGGCGGTCAACCTCACCGGAGCGATGCTCGGCATCCAAGCCCTTGCGCCGTTGATGGCTGCCGGGGCGTCGATCGTGAACATCGGATCCGCGGCGGCGCTCACGGGCCATTACCCGGCCGCGTATTCGGTCTCCAAGTGGGGACTTCGCGGGCTCACCCATGTGGCAGCCACTGAGCTCGGGCCCCGCGGCATCCGGGTCAACATCGTGCACCCCGGCTACATCGAGACCCCCATGACAGCATCGGCCCCAAGCGCGATGCGTGATGCGCACCTCGCGCTGACCCCGCTCGAGCGCGTCGGCGCGCCAGACGAGGTTGCCGGGGCAGTCGCCTTTCTGCTCTCGGATGCCGCGTCCTACGTTTCGGGAACCGAGATCACCGTGGATGGCGCTTTCACCTCGAGCGGGGGAGCGAAACTCATCGCTGACGCGCTCGAGCGGCCATAGCGCGAGCGCGTCAGCGACAATCAGCCGCTGAGCTCGTCGACGATCTTCCGCGCTCCCCGGACCGCGATCGCGACGCTTGTGAGCGTCGGGTTCATCGTGTTGGCCGTGGGGATCAGTGCGTTGCCGCCGACGACGAGATTCTCGAAGCCCCAGACCCGAGACCAGGGATCGGCGACGCTGGTCCCGTCATCTTCCACACCGGCGCGCATCGTGCCCATGAAGTGCAGGCTCGAGCCGTTGGGCAGCAGCCGAGGACCGGCGACCAAGGTTCCCATCGCGTTGGCGAGCCGGCCGAGCCGCTCTGTGACGATAGCGATCTCCGCGTTCTCCCGCTCAGTGAGTTCGTACTCAATCGTCATGTTCGGGAATCCGCGGTAGTCGAGCTCACTGTCGTCGAAGAAGACACGATCCTGAGGACGAGGGTGCTTGCGCACGCCGAAGCCCATGTTCACGTACCCCCAGCGGTTCCCGGCCGCAGGGTGGTCGGGATCGAGAACGAAAGGCGGGTTCTCCGCATACATGACCTGAAGAGAATACGGATGCTCGGGCTCGGAGAAGGGGATACGGTTGACCGCTGCTACCGGGTCGGCGGCGTTGACGGCACGTCGGGCCAGTTCCGCCTCGAACTCTTCCTCCGACACCAGGCCTCCCATCCGTTCCGCGTCCAGCGCAACGGTGCAGATGACGGCGTGGTGTTCAGTGAGGTATCTGCCCAGCGCCGCGGGACGGATGCCGGATGCCCACAGCAACTGCGGCGAGCGGAACGCGTCGGCGGCAACCACCACGACATCCGCGGGCACGAACGAGGTCTCCCGCGTGCGCAGGTCCTCAACGGTGACGCCCGTAGCGCGCGCCCCGTCGTACTCGATTCGGCGCACGAGGTTGAGATCACGCAGCTCGAATCGCTCGGACTCCGGCGTGCCGTCCTGGATCAGGGGACCGAGCACCATGTCGGAACCGCCCCAGACCATCGATCCGTCCGGCTGGGGGTCGCCGGAGATAGGGAGGGTGCTCGGGCCATAGCCTTCGGGCAGTTCGCCACCGAACTCGTCAGAGAGGATCATGCGGATCGCCCGACCGATCGCCGAGTCCGAGAAGGCGTCGCCGTGGTGGTGCAGCAGGCCCTCCGCTGTGGAGATCAGATCTTCCCATTCGTCGTCGGCGATGAAGTCGAGCTTCTCGCTGAAGCTCGGACGCGGTATCGCGCAGGTCCAGTGGGCGCCCTGTCCGCCGACGTTGTTGGAGGCTGCAGCGGCGGGGAACTGCTCGGCATGGGCTGACCCCTCGCCGCCGAAGTCGAGAAGGAAGGTTCCCTGCCGCGCGGTGAACATCCCCTCCACGGCGACGCCGTCGGGGATGCCCAGAGACTCGCGGAACGAACCGGCCTGCGGACCTTGCGACATCTCTCGAGCTCGCGCCTTCGCAGCCGGATCGGCGATGTTGCGCACGCTGCTTCCTGCAGGTTCTGTCACCTGGGGGCCGGCCTCGAACATGACGACTCGCGCGTCGGGCAACCCTTCGACGATGATGCGTGCATACGCGCATCCGATCGGGCCGGAGCCGACGATGGCGACGGTGGGGCTGTTCATGCGCTCTCCTTCGAGCTTCGGGACGCGTCGGGCGCGGATTCGTTTGCTGGGGCTACGGGGGCAGCAGACAGAGTTCCGGGTGGAAGAAGCATGGCTGCGACGATCCCGAGAGCGTACACAGCGGCAAGTCCGAGGAACACCGGCGCCAGCACATCGGTATAGATCGCCGCGACGGTGGCCTGCACCTCGGCCGGAGCCTCGTGGACGAGAGCCGGCGTGAGACTTGCGGGATCCAGTTCGGCGGGCAGTCGGCTGGCGACTCCCACACCGATCACCCCGCCGATGATCGCGGTGGCAACTGTCGCACCGACCTGGCGGACCAGGTTCACTGTTGCTGTCACCGCGCCGGTGTCACGGACGGGAGCTTCGGCCTGGACGATGGCGATGACAAGACTTTGGAACGATCCGGTTCCAAGCCCCACGATTCCCATGACGACCATGGGTACCCACAGGGGCAACCCGACCGGAAGCGCGGCCATTGTCGCCAGCCCCACGGCTCCGAGGATCGTCCCGATAATGGGGAAGATGCGGTAGCGACCCGTGCGACTTGCCAGCCACCCGGTCAGCAGGTTGGAGGGGGGTGGGTCGCTGAGGGATTCGTCTCAGCCCTACGCTACCCCCTTAGGCATATTTTCTACATAAGAACGACGGATAGGCGTATAAGGATCTCGGATCGATCCCCCTCTGTTGCGTCATGAGCCCCCCGCACGGGGCGGTTCCGCCTGATCTGGCGCGCCTCCTGGCTGCGGGGTCAGCGGATAGCGGGTTCGGCCAGCCCGCCTGCGGCCGGGGCCTGGCGGGCGAATTCCCGCGCAGCAGGAGCGGCGGTCTCATCTCGGAGGCGCAGGTACAGCCTGAGCGAGCGATCAGCAGGCCATTCCGGCTCGAGCAGGTTTCGCGGGAGCCCCGGGTCGGTGCGGACGAGGGCGAGCCAGTCCGCGACGAGCATTACCCGCATCGAGAGTGCAGTTGACGCATCTGCGACGGCGGAGTCCGACCAGGCATCGATGAAGCCCACGTGCGCGGCGTGGATAGCGTCGATGTCCCACGCTGTTCTCACGGCATCCGCGATCGGGAAGCCGTCGAGTTCGCGCGCGTGAAACGCGACCAGGCCGGTGCCAAGTTCAGGGAGCAGACTCGCAAGGACTCGCTGCAGGTCGACCACTCCCGGTGCGATCCACAGCCCGTCGCGGAGCGGGGCGAATCCCTCCCAGGTCAGCGTGGAGCGCAGCCGATGGCGCAGCGTCCGTTGCCCCTCGGGAACGCTGAACGTCGCGAGAGTCCAACCGTCGCCATCAGCATGCAGCGGCTGCGGGTTGCGCACACGCTCGCCTGCCTCGGTGAGCATCGCCGCACCCTCGGTGGTCAGGACGAACGACACTTCACGCCCGTGCCGCTCTCGACGCAGGATGCCGTTCTGCTCCAGACGGTCCAGCGCCGCGCGGGTCGCCGGGGGCTGGATGCCGGCCCCCCCGAGCACGTCGATGAACAGGCCAGCCCGCACCCAGGTGTCCGGATCGTCGAGCACGTACTCGCCCAGCAGTGCCAGCGCGAGCTCCCGAGGAGATCGACTGCCGAGAAGCGGCGAAGCGGCGGTACTCATCCCTGCGCCCGCACGGCCTCGCCGCGCTTCGCGCGCTGGATCTGTTCGTACACGTGTGTGCGCAGCTCGGTGAAGCGCGGCATCGCGCGGGTGGTGATCTGGTCGCGGTCCTCGGGAAGATCGATGTGCAGATCCTCTTGCACCCAGGTGGGCGACTTCGACAGGACGACGACCCGCTCGCCGAGGGAGACCGACTCGTCGATGTCGTGCGTCACGAACAGGATCGACATCCCGCGCTCGCGATGAAGCGTGCGTACCAGGTCTTCGAGGTCGGCGCGCGTCTGGGCATCCACCGCGGCGAACGGCTCGTCCATGATGAGCACCTCGGGTTGGTAAGCGACAGCGCGAGCAATCGCGACCCGCTGCTGCATCCCGCCCGAGAGCTGCCACGGGTAGCTCTTCGCGGCATGGTCGAGGCCTACAGCGTGCAAAGCATCGTCGATGAGCCGATCCCGCTCGGCGCGGGAGAGCTTCTTGTGTCGCAGCGGGAGTTCGACGTTGCCGCGCACCGTCAACCACGGATACAGCGAGCGGCCATACTCCTGGAACACCAGCGCCATGTTCTCGGGCGGATCGGTCACTGGCTGCCCGTCGAGTTCGATGACGCCGGCGGTGGGTCGCAGCAGACCCGCGACACACTTGAGCAGCGTCGTCTTCCCGCAACCGGACGGTCCGACGATGCACACCAGCTCGCCCTGGTGCATCGCAAAGCTGATGTCGCCGATAGCCTCGACGATTCCGGTCGATGACTCGTACGTCTTCTTCAGGTTCTCGACCTTGAGCAACGTGTCAGGCACGCTCCACCTCCTTGATTCCGTGATACCACCGCAGCACCCGCCGCTCGACCAGGCCGAACAGAGTGGCAAGCAGCACGCCGATCAGACCCAGCAACAGCACGCCGCTCCACATCTCGGCGATCAGATAGTTCGTCTGGAAGTACTTGATCTTGTATCCGAGCCCGGACGCGTTGTTGAACAGCTCGGAGATCACCATCAGCAGCAGCGCCACCGACAGGGACTGCCGCACGCCAGCCATGATCCGCGGGCTCGCGGACGGCAAGACGAGATACCGGAGCCGCTCCCATCGGGTGAGGGCGAACGACTGAGCAGTCTCTGTCATCACCGAATCGGTGGCCCGCACTCCCTCGATCGTGTTCAGCAGGATCGGCCAGATCGAGCCGGCGACGATGATGATCACTCGCGCGTCATCCCCGATGCCGAAGATGATGAGAACTGGCGCGATGATCACCGGCGGGGGAATGGCGCGGAAGAACTCGAGCGTCGGCTCGAGAAGCTCCCGCAGCCACCGGACGAGTCCGATGAGTGTTCCCGCGGCGATGCCGATGACGATCGAGAGGATGATGCCGAGCGCGAGGCGATACAGGCTCGGAATGACGTCGGTGAAGAATGCCGGCCCGATCCACGTGTCGACGAACGCTTCCAGGATCGTCAGGGGCGGTGGGAAGAACTTCTGAGGCGAGATCCCCGTCCAGATCGCCCACGCGACGATGAGGACGATCGGAAAGCCGATGGCATAGCCGACCTGGATCAGAAAGCCCTTCCAGCGTCGGCGAGCGGGCGGCGGGGTGACGACTGTCGTCGTGTAGAGGGTCACAGCACTTCCTCCCCGCGCACTGACTGATGCCACGACAGCGCGTGGCGCTCGATGAACCGGAAGACGAGGTTGACGATGAGGCCGAGAAGCCCCGCAACCAGGACGTAGGTATAGACGGTCAGCCAGTCACCGACCGTGAGCGCGTTGGTGATCTGGCTCCCGATACCCGGGATGCCGATCACCAGCTCCGCGGTGATCGTGAGGATGAGGGCGACCGCCGCCCCGAGTCGAAGCCCGGTCATGAGGTAGGGCAGCGACGTCGGAAAGATGAGGCTGCGGAACTGCGAGACCTTCGACAGGCCATAGCTGCGCGCGGTGTCGCGGGCCACCGTGTCGATGTCGGCGACGCCGTAGAGCACCTGCACGAAGACCTGCCAGAACGTCGCGTAGACGATGATCACGAGCCCCGCCTGGGGCTGGAGTCCGAAGATCAGGATCGCGACCGGGATCAGCGCCACCGATGGGATCGGGCGCAGGAACTCCACGGTCGTGTGGGTCGCCTTGCGAAGAAAGCGGGAGAGCCCGACGAGCGTTCCGAGCACGATTGCGGCGACGGTGGCGATGGCAAGGCCGGTACCCCACAGACTCAGGGTGCGTCCGACATTGCGCCAGAACTCGAGGTCGCGCATCTCGCCGAACAGGTTCGCGAGAGTATCAGTGGCATAGGGCAGGTATTGCGGGCTGACGATTCCCAGCGTCGGGATGAGTTGCCAGGTGGCAAGCATTCCCACGATGCCGAGGAGGCCGAGGCCGATCTTGCGGGCCGATCGCGCTGCGTTCGCGCTACGGCGCCTCCGGGTCGGGGCCGGAGCGGTGGCGGTAGCCATGGTTTTCCTTCGGGTCGCTCAGACAGGGGGGCGGGGACGCGGAAGGGATGCCGCCGGTGAGCGGCATCCCTTCCGCCATCCGTTACTGCTCCTGGATGAGTGTGTCGAAGTTCGGCTCAGCGTCCAAGACCCCGTATCCGACCGCAAGAGAGGCCAACTCCTCGAGATCAGCGACGTTCAGGTCTCGGCGATCGGGAGCGCGGCGACGCGGACCGTGGTCAGCTCCCCGGTTCCCTCGGTCATGGTTTCGGTCGGTTCCGGGGCCGCACCGGAGTCGGTGCATCCGGAAAGGAACAGGGCTGCGGCGGCAAGCGCGCCGAGTGTTGCAAGACTCTTCTTCATCGGAGGCCTCTCGTTGGCGAACAGGGGTGAGAGCGGTTCCACCGGTGCAGTACTGGCCCTGGTTCACGCCAGCGGCACCGCGTCGTACCGTCGCAGCCATAGTGCGACGGTACGTGCCGTCTGTCAAGAGTTTTTCGACGACCGTCACAAAACAGTTGAACTTTTTCGCGACGCCCCGTCCGCCCCGAGAGGGCTTCTCCCCGCCCGACGTCAGGAGTCGAAGCCCACGCCGAACAGTCCGGCAAGCTTCAGCAACGGACCGTCTTTCCCGCCGTTTCGGTCCGACTTGGCAACGGCTCGGCGCATCATCTGGATCAGCGGGTAGGCCAGCGGCTCGGGCGGAATCGGGATGGGGAGCTTGCGCGACATCTTCAGCCTCGTGCGCTCGGTATCGCGTCCCTCGAGCAGGTCGAGCATGACCTCTGCACCGAACCGCGTTGCTCCGACACCGAGCCCCGTGTACCCGGCGCTATAGGCGACGCGCCCGCCGCGAGCCGACCCGTGGAACGCGACGAGCTGGGTGGACATGTCGATCGCACCACCCCACTTGTGCGAGAACCGGATGCCGGACAGCTGCGGGAACGTGCCGTAGAAGTGATCAGCGAGTCGCTCAAAGGTCTCGGGGCGTTGATCCTGCGCCGCTCTGACGCGCCTGCCGCGGTGGTAGACCGCGTCATACCCGCCGAACAGAATCCGGTTGTCAGACGATTTTCGGTAGTAGTGGAACTCCCGCGACGAATCGGTGATGCCGTGACGCTCGGTCCAGCCGATCGCGGCGAGCTGGTCGGCGCTCAGCGGCTCCGTCATGAGCACGTAGTCGTAGATCGGCACCGTGAACAGCCGCAGTTCGGGCAGCAATGACGAGAAGACGTTGGTGGCAAGGGCCACCCGGTTCGCACGAATCTCGCCCTGTGCGGTTTCGGCGACCATGCCTACGCCATCGGGGCGAAGGCGAGTCACCCGCGTCCGCTCGTAGATCTCGACACCGTGATCTTCGGCAGCCGCCGCGAGCCCCCACGCGAGCTTGGCGGGGTTCACATAGGCGACGCCATCCGTTCCGAACAGTCCCGCGCGGTAGAGCGGGGAGTTCCCCTTCTCACGAAGGCTCTCGCCCTCCAGGAACGTCTCGCTCGGGGAGCGATCGGCAGCTTCCCGGAGCCAGCCGATCTGGTGCGGCTCGGTGGCCACCGTCAGGACACCGGTCTCCTCCCATTCGGCGTCGATCCCGTAGCGCTGGATCGCTGCGCGGATCCCAGCGAAGTTCTCGTCAGCGAGGCGGTTCAGCACCGGCATCTCGTCAGCGAAATGCAGCTCCCCGTTCTCCCATCCGTGAGTGAGGCTCGCTTCGCAGAAGCCGCCGTTTCGACCACTCGCGGCCCAGCCGATACGGTTTCCCTCGACCAGGACGACGCGCCGCTTCGGGTCACGCTCTTTGGCGATCAGTGCTGTCCAGAGCCCGGCGAACCCCCCGCCCACCACGAGCAGATCGGTGGACACCCGGCCAGAGACTGCACCGCGTGGGGCGGGACGGTCAGGATCGTCGAGCCAAAACGGGGTGGTGGATGCCTCCGCCAACGCGCCGCGGATGGTGCCGAGGTCAGTGCGGATCTCATGGCCGTATGCGGTGGTCGCGCTCATGGGCATCCTCTTTCGTTGGTGGTCTGGGTCCCACCCGCAGTCGCGAGGCGGGTCATGGTTCCGGTTCGAGATCTGGCACGATGTAGACCTTTCGAAGGACCGTGGGCACGTGCCACCGCGTCCGCATTCCTGACTCGAGTCGACACAGAGACCCGGCGCGCAGCTCGATCGTCCGGTCGACCCGCCCGTGCTCCTCGATGAGTTCCACGGTCGCCTCGCCCGAAACGACGACGAACACCTCGTCAGCCTCGATGTCCCGCATCGAGCCGGCAGTCATCTCCCAAATCCCGACCGTGGTGCCACCGACCCCTGCAACATCGACGAAGCCCGTGCTGGGCTCTCCCTCGAGTCGAAGATCGTCGGAAACTGGAGTGCCCGCGACGCCCAGATCCGCCACAACGAGCGGCTGGAAGGGTTCGAGGGTGGTCATCGCGGCATCCTCAGCCGAGGCGACCTAGCGCCGCGTCGATGATCGTGAGGCCTCGGTCCAGTTCCGATTCGGTGACGACAGCCGGTGGCACGACGTGGAGGCGGTTCTCGGCGAAGAACCCGAGGAGGCCCTGGTCGAGAAGGTCCTTCTTGAGCGCCGCCATGCGCTCGGCCCCGAGGGGTTCGCGCGTCTGCCGGTCGGCAACGAGTTCAACGGCCCAGAAGACGCCGCGCCCCCGCACCTCGCCCACCACGGCATGACGCTCGGCGATCTCGCGCAGGCGCGGGCCCAAGATGTCGGTGCCCATGCGGGCCGCGTGTTCCACGATGTTCTCGTCGGCCATCGCCTCGATCGTCGCGACGGCTGAGGCGGCAGCAAGCGGATGACCGGAATACGTGAGGCCGCCGGGGAAGACCCGGTCATCGAACGTGCGCGCGATCTCATCCGAGATGACCACTCCACCCAGCGGCACGTAGCCGGAGTTCACGCCCTTCGCGAACGTGATGAGGTCGGGCGTCACGTCGAAAGCGTCGAACGCGAACCACTCGCCGGCGCGCGCGAAGCCTGCCATCACCTCATCGAGGATGAAGACGATGCCGTAGTGGTCGGCGATCTCGCGGACTCCGGCGAGGTATCCGGGCGGCGGAACGAGCACGCCGGCGGTTCCGGGGATCGTCTCAAGCAGAATCGCGGCAACGGAGTCGGAGCCCTCGGCCTGGATGGTTCGTTCGAGGTGCCGTAGTGCTCGCTCGCTCTCCTGTTCGGGAGTGGTCGCCCAGAACTCCGTCCGATAGAGGTAGGGCCCGAAGATGTGCACGTGGCCGCGCGAGAACTCGTTGGGGATCCGACGCCAGTCGCCGGTGGCCACGATCGCCGCGCCCGTGTTGCCGTGGTACGAGCGGTATGTCGAGATGACCTTGTCGCGCCCGGTGACCAGCCGTGCCATGCGGATCGCGTTCTCGTTGGCGTCGGCCCCACCGTTGGTGAAGAACACCTTGGTGAAGCCCTCCGGTGCACGCTCCAGGATCAACTCGGCGGCGCGCGCACGAGTGGCGTTCGCGTGAGCCGGTGCGACTGTCGTGAGTTGCGCTGCCTGCTTCTGGATGGCCTCGACGACCCGCGGATGCTGGTGGCCGATGTTCACGTTGACGAGCTGGCTCGAGAAGTCGAGGTAGCGGCGACCATCGACGTCCCAGACCTCGCTCCCGCTACCACCGGCAAGCGGCAGAGGAGCAAGGGAGCGCTGCGCGGACCAGGAGTGGAAGACGCTCGATCGGTCGCGCTCGCTGATGCTCGCGTTCGTGTCGTCAGGAGTGAGAGCCATGCCCCCTAGTGTGCTCCGCCGAACCAGCTCGCATAGTTCACAATTGTCGTACCGCACACTCTTCGATCGACAGATTGGCACGACGATTCCGACCACGCTGCGCTCCCTTCTGGCAGTTCGAGCGTTCGGCCTGCGCGCCGTGGGTGATCTCGATGCTGATCACCTCGACCGCGCCATTTCCTGGGTCCACAACTCGGACCTGCCCGACCCCACTCCGTGGCTCGAACCCGGGCAGCTCCTCCTGACCGACGGCGGGCAATTCACCGGACCGGGCTCGACCTCTCCCGAGGCTTACTGCTTCCGGCTCCAGCAGCGCGGAGTGGCGGGCTTGGGATTTGCGATTGACGTCATCCATGCGGCGGTGCCCGCCGAACTCGCGGCGGCCTGCGAGCGCCACGAGATCCCGCTCATCGAGGTGCCCGGCACGACGCCGTTCATCGGCATCATCCGACACGTCGCGGATGCCGAAGCCGCCGACCGGAGCGCGAGGCTGTCGTGGACGCTGGAGTCGCAGCGAGCACTGGCGAGGGCAGCTGTGCGCCAAGACGGGCTCCGGGCGATCCTGCGGACCCTCTCATCGCGGCTCGGCACGTGGGTCGCGCTCTTCGACGCCGCAGGAAGACCGCTCAGCCTCCCTGGAATCGCGGAGGTTCCGGCATCCGTGGACTCCGCGGTCCAAGAGCAGTCTCGGATGCTGCTTCGCAAGTCGAAGCCGGCGAGCGTTCGCATCACCGAGCCCCTCGCCGCGACGCTGCAGACGATTGGCCAAAGCGGGCGCCTGGGCGGCGTGCTCGCCGTCGGGGCTGACACCCCACTGGACTCCGCCCACAGCGATCTCGTCGAGTCGGTCATCGCCCTGGCAAGCATCGCGCTGGAGCAACAGCGCGCCGTCTCGGATGCGCGCCTGCGCGTGCGTACCGGAGTCATCGAGCTGCTCCTGGCTGGCCGCACTGACGAAGCTGCGCGCTCCGCGACGGCGCTGTGGGGACGGATGCCGGCACCGCCCCTTCTGGCCGGTCAGGTGATCGGTTTCACCGGTAGTCAGTCGCTTCTCGACGAGCTCGAGCTTGCCGCGACGGCCGAGCCGGGTGCACTGTTCTTCGCCGAACGTGAGGAGGATCTGCTGATCATGGTCGCTCGCGATGGGCTCGCGGGGGTGGCCGATCTGCTGCGAAAGCACGACACGGCCGCAGGGTTCGCCGAGCTCCATCGATGGGACGAGCTCGGCCGCGCGCTGGCCGAGGCGTCCCATGCCGCCCGACAGTCGAGCGAGCCCGGGGTCATCGAGTTCTCGGCGATCGCCGAGAACGGCATGATCGGCATGCTGCGAAACAACGGCGGTCCGCTCGTCGCCCGCCGGATGCTCGCGCCGCTGGATCAGCTGGCTCCAGCGCACCGTGAACGTCTGCTGGCCGCCGCTACCGCGTGGTTCGCCGCCAACACCGCATGGGACCCAGCTGCCCGCAGCCTCGACATCCACCGACACACTCTGCGCGCCCGCATCGATGAACTGGGCGAACTCCTCGGCCTGGATCTGTCGACCTTCGATGGTCGCGCTCAACTGTGGGCGGCGATGGAACTCTCCTCCGCCGAACGCTGAGCGCCGACGCGTCCTCAGGTGTTCTGCGGGAAGCCGAGGTTGATCCCACCGTGTGTTGCGGGGTCGAGCCAGCGCGCGGTGACCGCCTTCTCGCGCGTGAAGAAGTCGAACCCGTGAACGCCGTAAGCCTTGGCATCACCGAACAGCGACTTCTTCCATCCGCCGAACGAGTGGTACGCGACCGGCACGGGGATCGGCACGTTGATGCCGATCATGCCGACCTGGACTTCGCTCTGGAATCGCCGGGCGGCGCCACCGTCGTTCGTGAAGATGGCGGTCCCGTTTCCGAACTCGCCCGAGTTGATCAGCGCGACTCCCTCATCGAAGCTCTCGACCCGCACGATCGACAGGACGGGACCGAAGATCTCTTCCGTGTAGGCGCGGCTGGTGGTGGGAAGGCCATCGATGAGGGTCGGTCCGAAGAAGAACCCGTCCTCGTGACCGTCGACGACCAGCGAGCGGCCGTCAACGACGATCGTCGCGCCATCAGCCTCGGCGATGTCGACGTACCCAGCCACCTTCTGGCGGTGCTGGTCGCTGATGAGCGGCCCCATGTCGGGTTCGGCGTCTCCGGTCTGCGCTCCGTTGCCGACGGTGAGCTTCGCGATGCGATCCGAGATCTTCGCGATGAGCTCATCGGCGACCGGCTCTACCGCGAGGACCACGCTGATGGCCATGCACCGCTCGCCCGCGGCGCCGTAGCCGGCGTTGACAGCCTGGTCGGCGACGAGGTTGAGATCGGCATCCGGCAGTACGAGCATGTGGTTCTTGGCGCCACCCAGCGCTTGAACGCGCTTGCCGTTGCGGGCGGCGGTCTCGTAGATGTACTGCGCGATCGGCGTCGAGCCGACGAAGCTGATCGACTCGACCACCGGCGAGTTCAGGAGCCCGTCGACAGCGAGCTTGTCACCCTGCAGGACGGTGAACGCGCCATCGGGCAGGCCCGCTTCCTTCCACAACCCTGCGAGCCAGAGCGCGGCCGACGGATCCTTCTCGCTGGGCTTGAGGACGACGGCGTTGCCCGCTGCGATGGCGACGGGGGCGAACCACAGCGGGACCATCGCGGGGAAGTTGAAGGGGCTGATGATGCCCACGACGCCCAGCGGCTGCTTGAGGGAGTAGACGTCGATTCCGCTGGAAGCGTTCTCTGAGTAGGCGCCCTTGATCAGGTGCGGGAAGCCGGTGGCAAGTTCCACGACTTCCTGGCCGCGAAGGATTTCGCCCATCGCGTCGGAGAGCACTTTGCCGTGCTCGGCGGTGATGATCGCCGCCAGCTCCGGCTTTCGCGCGTTGAGCAATTCACGGAAGGCGAAGAGCACGCCCTGCCGCTTGGCGACCGACCACGTCGACCATTCTTCGAAGCCACGTCGCGCTGATGCAATGGCAGCGTCAGTTTCCGTCTGGTCGGCCAGCGCGACGTTAGCCGCGACCACGCCGGTGGCGGGGTTGAAGACTCGTGCCGTGCGCCCGGATTTAGACGCCGTCGGTGCGCCGTCGATCCAGTGCGGGATGGTCGGGAGGTCGAGTTCAGCCATGTCGTCAGGTTAGGTCACCTGCCAGGACAAACCGATCGACAATCTGGCACGCGTGTTCGACGCGGATGCCACACCGGCACGGCATGTTCCCCGTCCATGACTATGCATCAGATGAGCAGGTATACGGCTCCGATGATCGTGAGGGCGATCACCAGGTACTCGAACACGCGTTGGCTGATGGCGGATGCGATCTGGCGGCCCACGAGCGCACCGAGGACGACCGCGGGCACGAGGATCAGATCGATCAGCAGGCCTTGCGGTGTGATGAGCCCGAGGCCGATCGAGAACGGAACCTTCGCGACATTCACGGCCGCGAAAAACCACGCCGCAGTGCCGAGAAACACGTGAACCGGAAGCCGAGCGGCGAGGAAGTACATCGACATCACGGGTCCAGCGGCGTTGGCGACCATCGTCGTGAATCCGCCCATCACCCCGTAGAAACCCGCCGCCACCGTGCCCGGAACCGCGTCGGCATCCGCGCGGGATCTACGCCGCCAGAGCGTGAACGCGATAACCACCAGCAGGGCGTCTCGCCGACACCGTCCACCTGATCCTCACATCGTGCTGACGGTCACGCCCTTCGTCTCCGGCGCGGAGTCAGCGGGAGCCCCGCCTTCGACGCCGGCCATCGACTCAATGTTGATGATCCGCCCATAGCGCTGTCGACGCATCACGGGGACCGCAGCTAGACACATGAGGTATGTCCCGCGAAGGTTGATGGCAACGACCCGGTCGAATGTCGACACCGGCACCTCTTCGATGTCTGCCCGATCATCGCCCTGCGGCGCTGCCGCGTTGTTCACCAGCACGTCGAGGCGGCCGTATCTGTCGACGGTCTCGGGCGCGCCCGTCACCGTGCCGATTGGCGAATGGCGAAGGCCCCGATTCCCGCGTGACTCTGCGGATATCGAGGCCTTGCGCATGGCGGTGACGGTGGGATTTGAACCCACGGTAGGGGGTTACCCTACACAACTTTTCGAGAGTTGCACCTTCGGCCGCTCGGACACGTCACCGTCGTCCAGCTTACGACACGCCGCGGCCCCGCAGAAATCCTGGTCGCGGCGGCATCCGGCACGCGGTACACCCCGTCGAAACCGCGCCGACATGAACCGGCGATAGCGTCGCGGGCAGCGAGCGTCGCTATCGGTTGCGGCGCCAGAACGGAAGCCATGAGCGTGCACCTCCTCACCGCCGACATCCTCGTTCCGATGGATGCCTCTCGCAGCGTCCTCACAGATGCGGGCGTGGCGATTGACGGCGACGCCATCGTCAGCGTCGGGGTTCGCGAGAAACTGCTGCAGCTGCATCCGGATGCCGCGCACACGCACCTCGCCGACCGGGTGCTGATGCCGGGCCTGATCAACGGCCACCACCATTCAGGTCTCTTGCGCGGCACCGCCGAGCACCTGCCGGTGTACGAGTGGCTGCGCGTGCACATCGATCCGATGCACCGGGTGCTTGAGCCGGACGACGCCGCGGCTGCCGCGTGGCTTTGCTACGCCGAGGGTCTGCTTTCGGGCACGACGACGGTCGTGGATATGTGGCGCTACATGGACCGGGCTGCGAGCGCCGCGGTCGAACTCGGCAACCGGCTCGTGACCGTCAACTATGTCGGCGAGCACCCGGATTTCGACTACTTCGACACCCTCGACGACAACGAGCGGATGCTGCGCGATTGGACGGGCGCCGGCGGTGGGCGCATCATGCCCTGGGTCGGGCTGGAGCATCCGTTCTACGCCGACGACGCCGGCCGCGCCCGCGCCGTCGCGATGGCCCGCGACTATGGAGCCGGCATCTACACCCACTGCAGCGAGTCCGAGTTGGATGTGCGGATCTTCGCCGAGCGCACCGGCCTGCGACCGATGCATGCCCTCGAGCGCATGGGCTTCTTCGACACGCCCAGCGCCATGATCGCTCACGCCGTCTGGCTGGACGCCGACGAGATCGAGCTGGTCGCTGAGCGCGGAGTCGGCGTCTCCCACAACCCCGTCAGCAACATGAAGCTCGCCAGCGGCATCGCGCCGATCGCCGAGATGCTCGAGGCCGGGGTGAACGTCGCCATCGGCACCGATGGCGAGAAAGAGAACAACAACCTCGACATGTTCGAGGAGATGAAAGTCGCCTCCCTGCTCGGCAAACTGCGAAAGATGGATGCCGCAGCCATGGATTCGTGGCAGGTCCTCGAAATGGCCACGATCGGCGGGGCGCGGGCCATCGGTCAGGGGGACCGGCTCGGCTCCCTCGAACCCGGCAAGCAGGCCGATCTGATCGCGGTGCGGACCGATACACCACGGATGACTCCCCTGTTGCCGGCCGGATCGCACGCCAATATCCACCACAACCTCGTGCACGCCGTCCGCGGCAGCGACGTCGATCGGGTGGTCGTCGCCGGTCGCACTGTCGTCGCTGACGGCATCCTCACCACCGCCGATCTCGGCGAACTCATCGCGGAGGTCCGCGACCGCGTCCCCGCACTGTTCGCGCGTCGCGCGGCGTACCTCGCTTCGGTCGGCGACCCCGCCGGACTGTTCTCGCAGTAGCGCACTCTGCCAGGATGGGAGGGAGAGTTTCGCGACCCGATCGGAGTGTCATGACCACGTTCGACCAGCTGCTGTCAGAGCAGATCGGCCACGAGTTCGCCGCCAGCCAGCAGTACATCGCCATCGCCGTTTGGTACGACGACCACGACCTGCCGCAGCTCGCGCGCCACTTCTACCGCCAGTCCGTCGAAGAGCGCAACCACGCGATGATGCTCATCCAGTACCGCCTCGACCGCGACATGGGCGTGACCATCCCCGGCGTTCCGGCTGTGCGCACCGACTTTGCCGACCACGCCGAGCCGATCCGCCTGGCACTCGAGCAGGAGAAGCGCGTTTCGTCACAGATCGAGGCGCTCTTCGCCGCGGCCCGCGCCGAGAGCGACGGACTGGGCGAGCAGGCGATGCTGTGGTTCCTGAAGGAGCAGGTCGAGGAGGTCGCGTCGATGACCACGCTCCTCAACATCGCGGAGCGCACCACGAACCTCTTCGACATCGAGAACTTCGTCGCTCGCGACATGCCGAACGGCGACTCGACCGAAGCCGACGCCCCGCCCGCTGCCGGCGGCGCGCTCTAGCCCGACCTTCCATCCGCCGAACCCACACCTTCGGCCTTGAGCCCACAGGATCCGGCCGCGAAAAGGTGTGGGTTCGACGCGCGAGGTGTGGGCTCGGCGAGCGCGGGCTGATCGGATCGCGGGCTGATCTGAGCGACCCCACCGCCGCGCGAAGCGCGTAGCGTGACGGTGTGGCATCTCGCATGAGTCGATCGCAGCGACTCATCCTCACGATCGCGATCCTGGCGTCGTTCGTCGCGTTCCTCGACGGCACGCTCATCAACGTCGCCCTTCCCGCGATCGAGACCGAGCTCGGCGGCGGGCTCACGACCCAGCAGTGGGTGGTGGACGCCTACCTCATCACCCTCGGATCACTCATCCTGCTCGCCGGTTCGATCTCGGATGCCTTCGGCAGGCTGCTCGTGCTGCGCATCGGCCTCTACGGATTCGCCGCGGCATCCGTCGTGATCGCGATCGCGCCAGACCCCGTCATCCTGATCATCGCCCGCGCCGTGCAGGGTGCGGCGGGCGCGTTCCTCGTTCCCAGCTCGCTGGCGCTCATCACCTCGCGCTTCGACGGCGCGATGCGCGGCCGGGCGATCGGCATCTGGACGGCCATGACCACCGGCGCCATGATCGTCGGGCCCCTCATCGGCGGCGTCTTCGTCGACTACCTGTCGTGGCGGTTCGCGTTCGTCATCAACGTCGTACCGATCGGCATCACGCTGTGGCTCCTCCACACCCTCGGCGAGCGCGACGAGCGCCGCCCCGACGCCCGCATCGACTGGATCGGCGCCGCCCTGTGCACCTTCGGACTCGGCGGGGCGGTCTTCGCGCTGATCGAACAACCGAACCTCGGATGGGGATCGCCCGTGATCTGGGGGACGTTCGCGGCCGGCATCCTTCTGTTCGCGCTCTTCCTCTGGGGTCAGCGGTCGGCGACGGCGCCGATGTTGCCGCTTGACCTCTTCCGCATCCGCAACTTCTGGACCGGGAACATCGCGACCCTGTTCGTGTACGCAGCGCTCTCGCTCAACGGCTTCGTCGTCACGGTCTACCTGCAGCAGGAGGCTGGGTTCTCGGCGACTCTCGCGGGGCTTGCGAGCCTGCCGACCACCGTCATGATGGTGCTGCTGAGTGCATCGATGGGGTCCCTGTCCGACCGCTTCGGGCCGCGGATCTTCATGACCGTCGGACCGCTCGTGATGGCCGGCGGATCGCTGCTGCTTCTCACGGTCACCGACCCCGTCAACTACTGGCTCCAACTCCTTCCGGGGCTCATCCTCTTCGGACTTGGGCTTGCCATCACGGTCTCGCCCCTCACCGCGGCGATCCTCGGCGCGGTGGATCCGGCCCGCTCCGGCATCGCCTCCGCCGTGAACAACGCCATCGCGCGCATCGCCGGGCTTCTCATCATCGCGACGCTCGCGACGATCGTCGCCGGCAGCCTCGATCTTGACGGATTCCGCCGCGCCGCGATCGTCACCGCCGGACTCATGGTGGCTGGCGGGATCGTGTCGTTCCTCGGCATCCGGAACTCCGACGTCGCACCAGTCGAGAAGCGGGCGGAGCCGGCTACCGGCGCGTAACACCGACCTGCAAGACTGTCCCTCATGAGTGTGATCGAGAACTCGAAAGTCACCGTCGTCGGCGCCGGCAGCGTCGGATCAAGCGTCGCCTACGCCGCCCTCATCCGCGGCTCAGCCCGCCATGTCGCCCTCTACGACATCAATACCGCGAAGGTGGATGCCGAGGTTCTCGATCTCGCTCACGGCACCCTGTTCACCGGCACGAGCGACATCACCGGCGGCAGCGACATCTCGGTAGCCGCGGGTTCGCACGTCGTCGTGATCACCGCCGGCGCGAAGCAGAACCCGGGGCAGAGCCGCATCGAGCTTGCGGGCGTGAATGCCGGCATCCTGCGAAAGATGCTGCCTCAGCTGCTGGAAGTCGCCCCCGACGCGGTCTACGTGATCGTGACCAACCCGTGCGATGTGCTGACGGTGCTCGCACAGGAGGAGACCGGGCTTCCTCCGGAGCGACTGTTCGCGTCGGGAACCGTGCTCGACACGTCCCGGCTGCGCTGGAAGCTCGCTCAGCGCGCTGGGGTGGCGACCTCGAGCGTTCACGCGCACATCATCGGCGAACATGGGGATACCGAGTTCGCGCTGTGGTCCCACGCGATGATCGGGACGGTTCCGATCCTCGACTGGGAGTCGGAGGGCCACCCCCGCATGACGGTCGATGAGCTCGACGCGATCACCGTCGATGTTCGGGATGCCGCCTACAAGGTCATCCAGGGCAAGGGCGCGACCAACTACGCGATCGGGCTGTCGTCGGCTCGGATCATCGAGGCGATCCTGAGCGATGAGCACGCGGTCCTGCCGGTGAGCACCGTGCTGAAGGACTTCCACGGGATCGATGGCGTCGCTCTCTCCGTGCCCTCGATCGTGAACTCCCGCGGCGCGTTCCCGATCCGCGAGACACCGTTCTCTCTGAATGAACTCGCCCTGCTGCGCCGCTCCGCCGACGCCCTGCGCGAGGTGGCGGTGTCGCTGCGCTGACCTGGATCGGGCGCACCCACAGGCGTCGCTAACTCCTCACGATCGGCGGAACTTCGGCGACTCGGCACAGCAGGAGCGGGGCGATGGCGCCGGTCCTGCTGAGTTGGCGACGGATGCCGTGGCGGACCGATAGCGTGTGGTCAGCCCCACTGCGAACGCGTCCGTGTGAGGAGAACCCGTGACCACCTACCTCCCGCTGCCACGCCCGGGTGGCGACGCGGACACGATGCGCGTCCAGCATGGGCTCCTGCGCTACGTGCGCGAGGCGGCGGCGCTCGGGGCCCCGTTGCCCGGGGAACTGGAGTTGACGGCGCGCCTGGAGTGCAGTCGCCAGCAACTGCGCAACGCGATGGCCCAGCTCGAGGCGCAGGGGATCGTGCGGCGGCGACAGGGCACGGTGACCACGGTGGATCCGATCGCGCTGCGGTTGAGCGTCCGCCTGGAGGAGCAGTTCGAACACACCGAGCTCCTCGACCGACTCGGCTACCACGCCGAGGTGGAGGTGCTCGAGTCCCGCACCCTGCCCCTGGGCGCTGAGATCGGCGCCGTGATGGAACGGCCTGCAGACACGACTCGACTGGCCGTTCGCAAGCGGTGGCGGGCGGATGGCGCCGTCGCGATGATCGCCGACGACACAGTGCCGATTCCGGACGAACTGCCCGCGGAGTTCGACCCGAGCGAGTCCGTCTTCACCTTCGCGGCACGGGTGTGGGGAGAGCCGGTCGTGTGGGAGGTGACAACCCCCGGCGTGGTGACGCTCTCGGGCGAGCTCGCCGACCTGTTCGAAAAGCCCGAGGGCACCCCGGTCATGACGCTGGAGGTCATCGGCATCGGCGCGAGTGGCAGCCGCATCCTGCACAGCACCGAGTATCACGACCCCGGCATCGTGTCCTACTCGCTCGTGCGAACCGTCCGCCCGCCGTGGAGTGCGCTGTAGGCCCTCCTCGACGAACGGATGCCGCGGACAGGCCGTGCCGTTAGACCCAGAAGCCCTCGTGAACGACGGATGCCTCGTCTTCCAGGTGCGGTCCCGAGACCTCGATCGTCCGCTGGCCCCGGGCGAACACCTCGCGGCAGGGCAGCGAGAACGTCGGGTTCTCGGGGTGGTCGCCGGTGAGCCCGAGCAGCCGGTACTCCGAGAGCGCATAGACGACCCGGTCGATGCCCGCCCAATAGGCAGCCCCCGAACACATGACGCACGGCTCGGCACTGGTGTACAGCGTCGAACCCTTCATGCCATCGATTCCCAACTCTCGCGCGGCCGCAGCGACAGCGCGCAGTTCGGCGTGCTGGGTCGGGTCCCCGGCCGGCGGCAGTGAATTGTTCCCCGCTGTCGCAACTACCGCACCGGACGCATCGACCACGAGTGCACCGAAGGGGTGGGCGCCTGCTTCGCGCGTCTGGGCGGCGATGTCGATGGATGCCCGAAGATGCGCGAGGTCAAGGTCGGTCAGATCAGACACGGAAAGGCTCCCTTGTGAACAAGTCGAAATAGTCGCCCCGAGTCTACGTCGTAACAAGCCGTAATTTGGCGCCCCGATTACAGCGCTGTTACAGGTGTCGAAAGGTTACGGGTCAACTTGTCAACAAGTACTGGTCGCCGGATAGCGTGCTGGGAGCCGACCCGAAAGGCGCAGCATCCCCATGCCGACCCCCGCCCCCACCGCCGCACGCATTGACGAACAGGCAATCCGTGCGCTCCCGAAAGCCGAGGTGCATATCCACCTCGAGGGCACCTTCTCGCTGCATGAGATGCTCGTGCTCGCGAAAGAGAGCGGCGTCGCACTCCCGGGGCCGGCCCGGACGATCTTCGACATCTCGACGCACGACGACTTCTCCGCTCCCAGCGTGACCACCGGCGGCGGCACGGGAGCGGGATCCGCAGGGCTCACCGGCTTCCTCCGCTTCCTCGACTGGCAGTGCGGTCTCGTCCGCACACCGGAACAGGCGGCGCGGGTGGCCTACGCTTTCGCTGCCCGGCAGACCGCCTCCGGCATCCGCTACTCGGATGTCATCGTCAATCCGACCCACTGGAACGCCTGGCGCGGGCGCGAACTCGATCTGCTGGCTGCCCTGTCGGAAGGGTTCGATGAGGCGGCCCAGGACGGCCTGTGCGAGACCGGCATCGCCTACTCGCTGCTGCGCAGCCAGACGGCTCGCGAGGCCGAAGACATCGTCGCCGCCCTGACCTACCAGCGTCCCGAGCGTGTCGTCGCGCTCTCCGTCGACGGCGACGAAAAGGTCACGGGTCGCACCGGCGAGAAGTTCCAGACAGCCTTCGCCCGCGCAGCCGTGGCCGGTCTGCGTCGCACCGTCCACGCCGGAGAATCGAGCGGCCCCGCGGGCGTCTGGGATGCGATCGATCTGCTGCGGGCGGAGCGCATCGACCACGGGGTGCGCTCGATCGAGGATCCGGCGCTCATCGAACGGCTCGTGCGCGACGAGATCAGCCTGGGCGTGTGCCCGCGCTCAAACGTGTCGCTGGGCATCTACCCCGACTGGGCCTCGCACCCGCTGCCGCGCCTCCTGGATGCCGGCGTCCGTGTCACGCTGAACACCGACGACCCGGTTCCCCTCGGCACGACACTCGAAGCTGATTGGGCTGTAGCTGCCGCCCAGTTCGGTTTCACCGAAGCTGACCTCGCCGGCTTCGCTCGCCGCTCGATCGAGGCATCGTTCGCGCCAGACGACCTCAAGCGCGACCTCCTCGCCGAACTAGACGCACTCGAGGTGGCATCGGCATCATGAGTCAGCTGCGCCCACCGGTCACGATCGCCTCCGCGGCACTTGTCGCGTCGACGGCGCTCGCACTGGTGTGGGCGGCGAGCGCGCATGCCAGCGATGACACCGTGCCGTTGGCACCCATCGTGGCGAGCTGGCCCGACCGGTTCGCGGTGGTCGGTACGAAGTCGGAACCGCTCTACACCGAGCGCATCTCGTTCGCCCGCTCCGGCGACGACTTCACGCTCGAGATCGACGTCCTCTCACAAGGAAACGCCGCCCTCGGGACGCAGACAAGCGCCGTGACGGTGGATGCCGACACCGTGCACTGGGTCGAGGGATGCACCAAGACCGAAGCCCTGTGCGAGAACGACACCGCTCTTCGCGGCTTTCTCACTACCGCGCTCGTCGTCGCCGCAGAGCGCGCGGGCACGCTCCCCGCATCCGGCATCGTCCGCGATCTGCACGGCACCGACGTCGTGTGCATAAACGACGCCGACCTTTACGTCATCCCGTCAACTGTCACCCTCCACCCCTGCTTCGACATCGCCTCCGGGGCCGTGCTCGGGCAGTGGTCCCCTGACTCCCACGCGTTCGTCGGCGCCACCCTCGCCGACGGATTCCACATCACCACCCCTGCACCAACACATCTCTGACGCTCCCGAAAGGACACAGCATGCGCATCTCCCGCTCTCTCGCGTTCATCGCGACAGCCGCGACCGCCGCGGTCGTGCTCGCCGGATGCTCGGGCTCGACCGAGCCCGCGGCATCCGAAGACCCCGCGTCCGACGTCATCACCGTCGGCGCTCTCACCCCGGGCAACGCGAACGACGGCGCCTTCAACCAGGCCCTCGCCGACGCCCTCGCACAGCTTGAGGAGGAAGGCCTCATCACCTACGAGCTGCGCGAGCAGATGGCCGACCCCGCCGAGAGCGAACCGGTCATCGCCGACTTCGCCAGCCAGGGTGTCGACCTGATCATCGGCCACGGTATCGAGCTCGGTGACGCGATCTTCTCGGTCGCCGAGGACTTCCCGGATGTCTCGTTCACCGCGTCGGGCGGTGTGGACATTCTCGACAAGTACACCGACAACGTCGAGACGTGGACGTATGACGCAGCCCAGGTCGGCTACCTCTCCGGCTACATTGCGGGGCTCACGCAGCTCTCGCCGATCGGCCGCGTCGAGAGCATGGAGCTCGACTTCGTCGTCGCGACCGACGCCTTCTTCCAGGAGGGTGTCACCGCAGCCAATCCGAACGCCGAGCTACTGCCCGTCGTCTACGCGGGAAGCTTCGATGACGCCGAGGCCGCCGCCTCCGCTACCACGGGCCTCATCGGCCAGGGTGCCGGGCTCGTCTTCACCACGGGTGACGGCATCGCCGCGGGCGTCGGGGCTGCCGCTGCCGACGCGGGCGTCCCCACCGTCGGCGTCTCACCGGCTGCCGGCGAAGAGGCTCTGTCGGTGAACGTGTCGACGGTGGACCTCGACATGTACCCGATCGTGAAGGCGTGGGTCGAAGAGGTTGCTGCCGGTGACTTCGGCGGCAAGAGCGTCGTCTCGACCCTGCAGAACGGCGGCATCGCCTACCAGGAGATCAACGACGTCGACGGCGCCATTCCCGCGGATGTCGCAACCAAGGTCGACGAGCTCATCGCCGGCCTCAACGACGGAAGCATCACGATCTCTTGACCAGCACCTCTTCCCTCGAGACCGGCCGGGCCCTGGTGGCCCGGTCGGTCTCGAAGACCTTCGGCACCACGCGGGCACTCGATGGCGTCGACATTCTCGTGCGCCCCGGTACTGTGCACGCCCTCGTCGGCGAGAACGGCGCCGGCAAGTCCACCCTCGCGAAGATCCTCGCGGGAATCCAGGAACCGGATGCCGGCACCATGACCATCGGCGATGCCGTCTACGCACCACGCGACCGTGCCGAAGCCAAAGCGCGCGGCGTGAATATGGTTCCGCAACAACTGAGCCTTGTCGGTGAACTCTCGCTGCTCGACAACTTCCTGCTCGTCAGCCCGCGGCGCGTCCTTCGTCGCCGCGCGGCCTACGAGCTGCTCTCTCACACTCTCGAACGCGCCGAGGTCGATGTCGACCTGACAGTTCCCACGCGAAACCTCACGCAGGCTCACCGACAGCTCGGTGAGATCGTCGTCGCCCTGGCCGAAGGGGCAACGACCCTCATCCTGGATGAACCCACCGCGAGCCTCGGCCCCCGAGAGGTCGGCGGCCTGTTCGACCACCTTCGTTCCCTGTGCGAAGGCGGCACCGCGATCGTGCTCATCACCCACCGCCTCGACGAGGTCGGAGCCGTCGCTGACGATGTCTCTGTCCTCTCCCACGGCAGGCTCGTGCACCACGGGCCTGCGGCAGATCTCAGCCCGCAGCGGGTCGCACGCCTCATGGTCGGCGAGCTTCCTGCGGCCGCCGCGCGGGCGCCGCGGCTCCCGGGGGAGCCGGTCATCTCGCTGCACGAGGTCACTGCAATCTCCGACACGGATGCCGACCTCGACGCCGTCAGCCTCGACGTCCGCGCCGGCGAGATCGTCGGCGTCGCGGGCGTTGCCAGAAGCGGCCAGAACACGCTGATGGACGTTCTTGCGGGACTGACCCCTGCGCGCACCGGAGCATTCCGGGTCGACGATCTCGAGGCGCCGCGCGCCGTGGACCTGCTCTCGCGCGGGGTCGCCTGGATTCCCGAGGAACGCAGCGACGGCCTGGTTCCGACCCTGAGCCTCGGTGACACCCTCTCGCTGTACGACAGCGCCGCCATCCCGAGAGCGTCACGCCCGCGGTCGCGCGGCACGACCGCGAACCCCGACGCTGCGACGACGCTGCGAGCGTTCGATGTGCGCCCCGCCACCCCCTCCCTCGCCGCCGGCGGACTCTCGGGTGGAAACCAGCAGAAGCTTCTCGTTTCCCGGGAACTCGGCACCGGATCACCGCGCGTCGTCCTCGCCTACGGGCCGACCCAGGGACTGGACCTGCGGGCCGCCCAGTCCATCCGCGAGCGGATTGTCGGAGCAGCCGAAGCTGGCGCGGCGGTGCTCGTGGCGTCCCACGATCTCGAGGAGCTGCTTCATCTGGCGGACCGCATCGTGGTGATGTTCTCGGGACGGATCGCCGCCGAATGGCCGATCAGCGAGGTCACCACCGACAAGGTCGGTGCGGCCATGGCGGGCCTGAGTCCCGCAGATTCCCCGGATGCCGCATCCGCCGAGACCCCGTCCGTCCCCACTGAGAAGGAACCGTCGTGACCGAGCTGAGCAGTCTGGTCCCCACGACCGAGGAACTGGTGCGTGTGCGCGCCGTCGCGTCGGGGAATGAGATCCCCGACCTGATCGTGCGCGGCGGGCTCGTGCAATCGCCCGGCACCGAGGAGTGGCTCGAACGGGATGTCGTCATCAGCGGGAGACACATCGCCACCCTCACGCCGTGGGGTCACATGCGCGAAGCGCGGCGCGAGATCGACGCATCCGGCAGCTACGTGGTTCCGGGCTTCATCGACGCGCATCTGCACATCGAGTACACGAACCTCACCCCCGGAGAACTCGCACGCCTTTCGGTCCCCCGGGGCACGACGACGGTCCTGGTCGACCCCAACGGCGCCGCG
The DNA here is from genome assembly GCF_965345035.1 of Microbacterium sp. bgisy207. GTDB lineage: Bacteria > Actinomycetota > Actinomycetes > Actinomycetales > Microbacteriaceae > Microbacterium. The sequence goes on along the minus strand of NZ_CBDRMG010000013.1, from coordinate 27,070 downwards.
AACGTCTGGGGCGCCGACGGGATGGACTTCATGCTGTCCACCCGCACGCCGCTGCACATCTTTCAGCAGGTCTCGCCGACCACTCCGGGCGCACCGCACCTCGAGCTCGGCGGTGCCGTCATCCCCGAGGAGACGGTCCGCGCCCGCCTGTGGGATGACGTCACGGCCACGCTCGGTGAGACGAACCCGTTCGACGACAGCGAGCGCTCGACGGGACGGTTCCGGGAGGCCCTGGCCGCGCGCCGCCGGATGACGGGGCACACCGCCGCGCAGACGCATGAGTCGCTCTGGGGTTACCTTGCCGCCGGGATCAGCGACGACCACAACGCATCCACCGTCGATGAGGTGCTCGAACGCACGCGGCTCGGGGCGATGATCACGATCATGGCCTCGTCGCTCACGGACAACACGCTGCCGCTGTTCGCCGACCTCGAGGCGATCGCGCCCGCGCTTCGGAGTATGTGCTTCTGCGCCGACGACAAGCACGCGCTCGACCTGTCGGCCGAGGGCCACATCGACCACCACATCCGTCAAGCCATCCGCTTCGGCGTGGACCCGCAGCTGGCGTACCGGATGGCGACGACGCAGCCGGCCCACTACTACCGGCTCGACCAGGTGCTCGGCATCCTCGCTCCCTCGCGGCTGGCAGACCTCCAGATCATCCCGGATCTCGCCGAGGTCCGTCCCTCCCACGTCATCGTCGCGGGGGAGGTCCAGGCTCAGGCAGGCGCCCCGCTGTTCAGCAACACCGACGAGCTTCCCGCGTGGACCCTGGACACGGTCCATCTTCCCGCCGAGCTTCCGACGGACATCTTCGCGGTGACCGCCCCCGAGGGCGCGCAGCACGTGCGGGTGCGCGCGATGGAGATGTACAACGGCTACTTCAAGCGAGAGTTCGAGGCGAACCTCGACGTCGTGGACGGACAGGTGCGCTCCGACACCGACACGGATGTCTTGAAGATCGCCGTCGTCGACCGCCACCACGGAACTGCCGAGACCGGCATCGGATTCGTGCGCGGATTCGGCCTGACCCGAGGCGCCGTCGCGATCACCATGAACTGCCCCAACATGAACGTCGCGGTGGTCGGCGCAGATGACGCCTCGATGCGCCTCGCGGTCGAAGAGCTCGCACGCATGGGCGGCGGGTTCGTCACTGTCGCAGACGGCGAGGTCGTCGGGCGCGTGCCGCTGCCGGTCGGCGGCATGATGAGCGCAGCGCCGTGGCAGCAGACCGCGGAAGCTCTTGCGGCCGGCCACGCCGCCACGGCGGCCCTCGGATGCCGCATCCCGTCGCCCTACATCATCTTGTCGTTCGTCGGCCTGTACGTCGTGCCCGACCTCGGGCTGACAGAGCGCGGTCTGATCGACGCCGCGACGCAGTCATTCGTCGATGTGCTCCTTCCCGGCCCCGCCGGCGCCTGCGGTCACACGCACCCACCGCACGATGGGGCGCACCCGTGAGCGGCCGGTGGCGCGGGTGGATGCTCGCGGGCGGCGTCGTGGTCGCGGTCCTCGCGGTCGCCACGACGCTCATCCTGCTGGCGGGTGCCGATCCGCTGACCGGCCTGCAGGGCCTCGTGGCCGGCGTATCGAGCTCTCCCTATCGCGTCGGCGAGTTGCTGGTGGGGGCGGTACCGATCGCGATCGTGGCTCTCACACTCATCCCTGCGCTGCGCGCCGGCGTCTTCTCCGTCGGCGCCGAAGGTCAGGTCATCCTCGGGGCGATTGTCGCCACCGCGGCAACCCTCGGCACCGCCAACATGTTCGGCGAGGCGGTTCCCGGTCCGGTGTACTGGGTGATCGGCATGGTCTCGGGAGCGCTGGGCGGGGCCGCGTTCGCGTTGCTGCCGGCCTGGCTCGCCGAGCGGTGGCACGTGAACATCATCCTGTCGACCCTGCTGCTCAACTACATCGCCGCAGGCTTCCTCGGCTGGACGCTGCGCACGTGGCTCGCAAGCGGTGAGAACACCGCCACCCCGCAGAGCGAACAGCTCCCCGAAGCATCCGCCCTGCCCGACCTGATTCCCGGCACGCGCGCGCACATCGGCGTGCTGCTGATCGTCGTGATAGCGGTGCTGTTCGAATGGTGGCGCCGCACCTCGCACGCCACCCGCATCGGTGTGTTCGCCGAGCGCCCGCGCTTGGCCCTGCGCTTGGGCACGACCCGCGCGCGCACCCTGTACGGCACGATGCTCGTCTCGGGCGCCGGAGCGGGCGTCGTCGGATGGCTGCAGGTCGCCGGCGTCAACGAGCGCCTCTTCAACTCCGTGTCCGGCGGCGTGGGGTTCTCGGGGCTTGCCGTCGCGCTCCTGGGCGCGCTCCTCCCGGGCGGCATCCTGCTGGCCGCCCTGTTTTTCTCCGCCCTGACCGCGGGCGCCCTCGGCATCCAATCGGCGACCGGAACCGTGCCGTCCTCGATCGCCGACGTGATCAAGGGCGTGCTGTTGCTCGGGGTCGCCGCGGTCGCCGGTGTCACGGCACGCTCGGGTGCGGCCCGGCCCGCCGCGGCGCCTCCCTTGACGGATGTCGCAGCGGTCACACCCGATGGCGAACCGGCCCCACCACCGACGGGGGAGGAACGATCATGAGTATCGAGCTGTGGGCCTCGATCTTGGCCGGCGCGATCGTGCTGGCTACGCCCCTGGTCATCGCCGGACTAGGCGAAGGGTTCGTCGAGCGGGCCGGGCGCCTAAACCTCGGCATCGAGGGGATGATGATCCTCGGCGCGTTCGTCGCGGTGTTCGTCGCGAGCTTTGCGGGACTGGTCGCCGGTCTCGCCGCGGCGGTGGTGACCGGACTCCTGCTCGCCGCGCTCATGAACCTCATCGTGTATCGGCTCGGCGCGAACGAGATCGTCGTGGGTCTCGCGATCACGATGCTCGGTCTCGGGCTCTCGACGTACCTGTACCAGCTCTGGGTCCCGGCCGGCCAGACCAACGTGTCGGTACCCACCGCCCCCAAGCTCGATCTCGGGCCCCTCACCGACATCCCGCTCATCGGCCCTGCCGTGTTCGGGCAGAGTCCCCTCGTCTACGGCGCCGTGGTGCTCGCCGTCGGGGCGTGGGCCGTCTTCCGGTTCACGCGGTTCGGCCTGCAGGTGCGTGCTGTCGGCTCCGACCCGGTCTCCGCAGCGCTCCGCGGCGTACGCCCGAGGCAGATCGGCGCCCAGACCTTGCTGATCGGCGGCGCTCTCGCGGGACTGGCGGGCAGCGTCATCACGCTCGGCTCGATCGGCGCTTTCAGCCCCGACATCACCGCCGGGCGCGGCTACATCGTCCTCGCGATCGTGATCATGGGACGGATGACCCCCGTCGGCATCGCAATCGGCGCGCTGTTGTTCGGGTTCCTCCAGAGCTTCTCGTTGCTGGCCCAGTCGACGGCGATCCAGCTCCCCAGTGAGCTGTACCAGACCTTCCCGTATGCCATCACGCTGCTCGTTCTCGTGCTGACCTCCCGAGCCGCGCTGCGGCGCCACCTGAACCGGCACGTGCGCCGAACCCCGTCCCGCGACCGGGGGCGCACCGTCCCCGCCTGACCTCTTCCGATCGAAGGGAACACCATGCTCACCCGACGCTCCCCGTTCGCCGTCCCCGCCGCCGAGCAGAACTGGATCGACACCGCTACGACACTCGCTCAGGAGTTCGCGGCCACGGTCGCCGACGACGACCGTGACGCGCGCCTGCCGATCGAGCACCTGCGCGCCCTGTCGGACTCCGGGCTCGATGCCGCCTTCCTCCCTCCGGAGCATGGCGGCCAGGGCCTGTCCTACGTGACGCTGGCGCACACGGTGCGGATCCTTGCCGCCCATCACCCCGCCGTCGCCACGGTGTGGCTCATGCACATCGGCGCAGCCCACGCGCTCGTGACGATGTCCGCCCCCGACGAAGCGGCGTTCTTCGCCGCCGAGCTGCGCGCGGGCAAGCGATTCGTCAACGCCCTCTCCGAACCCGCGGGCGGCCGGTTCTTCCTCGCGCCGCAGCAGAACGCGACCCCTGCCGGCGAGAACTGGACGCTCACCGGCCGCAAGGTGTTCGTGTCGGGCTCGGAAGCTGCCGACCACATGCTGGTCAACACGAGCATCGACGGGGTGCCGGCCTTCTTCGGCGTGACCGTCGATGACACCGTCAGCTTCCCGCCTATCGACGAGACGGTCGGCATGCGCGCCACCCGCAGTCGCACGGTGCTGTTCGAGAACACGCCGCTGCTGGCATCCCGTCGCTGCGGCTTCCCGCCTGCCGACTACGCGAACCTCATCACGGTCGGCTTCGCCATGCTCTCGATCGGTATCGCCGAGTCGGCGATGGATGCCTACGCCGCCGCCGCTCGAAAGAGCAAGGGCGGCGCGCCCGCACAGTCCGAGAACCAGTGGGTGCAGATGGAGACCGGGATGCTGTGGACCCAGCTGCAGGCAGCACGCCTGTTCGCGGAGCGTGTCGCGTGGCTTGCCGACGAGCGCTCCGAAGAGGCCATGCCGGCTGCCGCCGAGTCGAAGATGCTCGCCAACGAGGTCGCGAAGCAGGCTGCGGCCGAGGCGCTCCGCGTCGGCGGCGGCGGCAGTTTCTTGCTGAGCTCGCCGATCCAGCGGATCTTCCGCGACGCCCAGGCCGGTGCCCTCATGGCCTACTCGGTGCCGCTGACCCAGCAGGTCGTCGGCGAGGCGGTGCTCGCCGGGAGTTGACCTCGCCGGTTGGGTCGGGCGCGCTGAGTCTGTGCCCCGACGCGTCCGCGCGCCCGCGCCCGGGCGGTAGCGCCCGGTGTCGGATGCCGCGGTGTCGGATGCCGCGGTGTCGGGTGCCGCGGTGTCGGATGCCGCGGTGTCGGGTGCCAGGACTAGCCTGATCGCATGGCTCGTCGTCCCGCAACCACCGCGCCGTACCGGTGCACCGAGTGCGGCTGGACGACCGTCAAGTGGGTCGGCCGCTGCGGGGAGTGCCAGCAGTGGGGAACCGTCGTCGAAGCCGCGGAGCAGACGGGAATCGTGCGTTCGCTCACTCCGGTGCCGCCCAGCGCCGACCGGGCCGCGCAGCCGATCACACGGGTCTCCGCATCCGATGCGCCCCGCCGCACGACGGGGATCGGAGAGTTCGACCGGGTCCTGGGCGGCGGGCTCGTTCCCGGCGCCGCGATCCTCCTGTCCGGCGAGCCCGGTGTCGGCAAGTCGACGCTCCTGCTGGACGTTGCGGCGCATTCGGCGGCATCTGGTCATCGCGTCCTGTATGCGAGCGCCGAAGAGTCGGTCGCGCAGGTGCGCCTTCGCGCGTCACGCACGGGAGCACTCCACGACGAGCTGTACCTGGCGAGCGAAACCGACCTCGCGACGATCATGGGCAACGTCGACGAGGTGCAGCCGAGCCTCCTGATCGTCGACTCGGTGCAGACCGTCTCCTCCGCGACGCATGAGGGAGCTGCCGGCCACCCGTCGCAAGTACGCGAAGTCGCGTCGACACTCATCCGCGTCGCGAAAGAGCGCGGCCTGCCGGTCATCATCGTCGGCCACGTCACGAAGGACGGCTCAATCGCCGGTCCCCGCATCCTCGAGCACCTCGTCGACGTCGTCTGCCACTTCGAGGGCGACCGTCAAAGCTCGCTGCGATTCGTGCGCGCGCTGAAGAACAGGTTCGGTCCCACCGATGAGGTCGGATGCTTCGACATGACCGGTGACGGCATCCAGGAGGTCGCCGATCCCAGTGCGCTGTTCCTCGGCCACGGCGAACCGGTCCCCGGCACGTGCGTGACGATCGCCATGGAGGGACGCCGAGCCCTGCCCGTGGAGGTTCAGGCGCTCACGATCAAGACCTCCGCACCCAACCCGCGCCGCATCGTCAACGGCGTCGACGCATCGCGGGTCGCGATGGTGCTGGCTGTGCTCGAACGCCGCGGCGGTGTGGTCGTCAGCGATCATGACGTCTACGTGTCGACCGTCGGCGGCGTGCGTCTGGTCGAACCCGCCGCCGATCTTGCGATCGCGGTGGCGGTCGCGAACGCGGTGAGCGAGACGGCCCTCGCCCGCGGTACGGCGGCAATCGGCGAGTTGAGCCTGGCCGGAGAGATCAGGCCCGTCATGCAGGCGGCCCAGCGTCGCGCAGAGGCCGAGCGGCTCGGCTACCGCACGGTCGTGGATGCCGCCTCCAAGAACCTCCGGGGGGCTCTCGGCGACCTCAGCCTGCACGCCGTGCGGGCGGGCCGGCGACCCGGGACGGCATCGTCCCCCGACGACGTACCGAGGTTCTAGCGGAAGGCCGCCTCAGTCCTCAACCCGCACGTCAAGTGCTGCGAGGACATCCGCGGGGCTCGCTTGCATAGGATGCGGGCCAGCCAGGTCGAAGAAGACCGTCGTGATCTCCTCCCCATGCGCCTCGAGAAATGCTCGAAGGCTTGCCGGCGGCATGAGCGCGACGGCCGGCGGGAGCGTGGCGGGCTTGTTCGCCGCATCGCTGAACAGCAGCAGGGCGACCTGCCCCGTATTCGGGTCGCGGAAGGTCCACACCTCGCCGACATCCAGAGGATTGTCCCGCTGGCCCGGCTTCATAAGCGGTACGACGGTCGGACCGTGCCGCAGCGCGAACGCGACCGCCGCCATGTCCTGTGTCTGCAGCGCATCGCTGAGCGCCGTGTTGCGGAACTCCAGCGGCTTTGCACCCTTCTTCCCAGCCATCTCTCCAGGGTAGTTGCCGACTACCTCACTCCCGCTTCGCGGTCGGCCGCCCCCGACCGGTTCGCACGATCGCCGGCAAGAGTGCACGGATGGAGCGCGCCCGTAGCGACGACCACCACACCCCGGCACCGTACGCCAGATCATCAAGCCTCCGCGCGAGCCCGAATCGGAAGGGGTCCAGACGGGGGAGCAGCCGCGCGTACTCCCATGCCGTGTCCGCGACGGCCGCCAGCATCGTGGCACGACGGATGCGTCGAGACACGAGCGAGCCGGCCACCGCCGCGGGCCACCAGTGCCGCACGAACAGAGCGATGCCCTGCGCGACGGCCGAGAGCAGACCGTTGCCGACAAGGCGTGCGGATTCCCGCCACGGATGCCGCAGGTGCTCGATGCGGCCCGCGATCCTCACGACCACGACCCCGAGGGTCACCGCCATCACGGGCAGAGACCAGCGCCGCTGCGCGACTGCCGCCACGAGCACGACGGCGCTCCACGGCGCGAACACGACGGGAGCGACGTTCCGGGGATGCCGCGCGGCCAGCGGCTGGGCCCCCGTTCCGTAGAAGAACTTCCGCGCCAGCCATCGACTCAGCCTCGCACGGTGCTCGTGATAGGCGACTGCCGCAGGCTCGAAGCGGACACGGTGGCCCGCCTCGGTGAGTCGCCACACGAGGTCGACATCCTCCCCGGCACGCAGGTCGGGGTCGAAGCCGTCGCCCAGCATCGACACGCGAACGACGACGCACGTCGTGGGCACCCATGAGACCCGCGTGTGCGGCTTGACCGGCGCGGTGTCGGCGCCCAGGTCGAGGGATGAGCGCGCGTCCTCGTAGCGGGTGATCCACGTCGGCTCCGATGCGCTCATCCCCACGATGCGCGGGGCGGCCAGAGCCAGGCGCGGGTCGGCGAAGTGCCGAAGCAGGAGCGGGAGACACTCGGGGTCGAGCACCACGTCGGTGTCGACGAACGCCACGAACTCCGTCCCGACCGCACGGGCTCCCGTGTTGCGCGCCGCCGCGGGACCGAGGTTCGCCGCGTGGACGATCAGTCGTGCACCGGCGGCCTCCGTCGCCGCGGCGACGGAGGCCGGGTCGTCGGAGCCGTCATCGACGACGATGACCTCGGCGATGCCGACCGGCAGGCTCTGCAGCAGTCGCGCGAGCAGCCGAACCCGGTCCTTCGTCGGGATCACGACCGAGAGCTGCGAGAGATCAGCCGGCGCCAGCCGATCCACGATCGGATCGGCCAGACCGTTGTCGAGGAGGTAGTCGGCGAGCGATCGGGATGCGGGGTCCGAGGCCACGACGACACCGTCAGCGACGAGAGGTCGCGCCGCGGGCGTCAGCTGAGCCACTCTCGCCGGTGCCCCACCGATGAGTGCCGCCCCGTCGTCCACGACGCGGGTGTGGCGTCCGATCCGCACCGCGAACCCGTCGGGAAGCGTCATCGTGCCTCCGCGGTCGCCCGTTGCCAGGCGAGGTCGCACATCGACTCCAACAGCGCCGCACCCTCCCCCGCGTTCGCGCCCGCGGGATCGCCGAGCACCCCATTGGGTGACACCGCCGCGACGCCGGACTCCCGCAGCGCCGGCAGGATCGCTGCCAGCGGACGGACCTCACCGCGCTCGGCCCGTTCTACACGCACCGCCCCGGCATCCAGATGCAGCATCAAGGAGGTCTCCGTCCGGCCGGCGTGGGCGTCCGAGCCAGGGATCTCGCACGGAACCCACATTGCTGCGCGCCCCTCCCCGCGCAGGATGCCGACCGCGCTGCTCACGGCATCCACGTTGCCGCCGTGTCCGTTGACGAACACGAGGCGCTCCGCCCACACGCTCGCCGATCGCCCGATCTCGACGATCACGGTACGCAGGGCATCCGTGCCGATCGAGACGGTCCCCGCAAACCCCTGGTGCTCACCGCTCGCGCCCACAGCAATCGCCGGCCCAACGCTCGCGTCGCGGCCGGAAGCTCGCCACCGCCGCACCAGCTCGTCGGCGACGGCGAGCGCGACACGGGTGTCGACGTCCAGCGGCAAGTGCGGCCCGTGCTGCTCGGTCGAGCCGAGCGGAACGACCAGGATTCCGCCGGCCTCCTGCCAGGTGCGCGATGTCAGCCGGGGAGCGCCGCCTATCGTGCGCTCCGTGCTGCCGGAACGAGGGGAGTCCATCTTGCCATCATGCCGTCGCCGCCGGGGCCCCGTCCTTGTCGGAGGCCTTCGCACGCCGGCGCGGTACGGGAGCGGGTTCGGCGGATGCCTCGCCGAGCACCCGCGAAAAGCCCGGCGGGATCCACAGGTCGGCCGGCGAGAGCTCGGCGATCGACGAGTGCCCGAGACCGAGCACCGCCGAGTCCAGCCCCATGCGCAGCAGGTCGAGGACGTTCTCCACGCCGGTCTGTCCGTTCGCCGCCAGCCCCCACAGATAGGCCCGGCCGATCATCACCGCGCGCGCGCCGAGGGCGAGGGCCTTCGCGACATCGCCGCCGCGACGGATACCGCCATCGAGCAGGACCTCCAGCTCGCTCCCGACCGCGTCCGCGATCGGCCCCAGGCAGCGGATCGTCGCCGGTGTCGTGTCGAGGTTGTTCCCCCCGTGGTTGGAGACCGAGATCGCGTCGGCGCCGATGTCGACGGCCCGCTTGGCGTCATCGACCCGTGTGATCCCTTTGAGGAGGAAAGGTCCACCCCACTCTTTGCGCAGCCACTCCACGTCTTCCCACGAGGGCGGCGGAGTCTGCATCCACTCGTAGTAGGCCCCGAAGAACGTGGGGGCGGGCCCATCCGGCGGCTGCAGGTTGGGGGCGGTGAGGTCGGGAAGGCCGCTGCGCAGGAAGTCGAGCGTCCAGCCGGGCCGGCGCACGGCCTCGGGGGCCATCGCGATCATCGCCTTCAGATCCAGCTTTTCGGGAATCGACGGGCTACCCCAGTCCCGCCCGACCGAGAACGACCAGTCCAGGGTCGCAATGAGGGCCTTCGCGCCGGCAGCGCGCGCGCGATCCATGCGCTGGACCATCTGCTCCTTCGAGCCCGTCCAGTACAGCTGATAGAACGTGTTCGGGTTGGCCTCGACCACCTGCTCGACGGGCTTGCTCGCGAACGAGCTCAGCCCCATGATCGTGCCGCGGGCCGCCGCAGCACGGGCGACCGCCACCTCGCCCTCCGGATCGACCGCCTGCACACCCGTCGGCGAGATGAGCACCGGGAGCGAGATCGGGATGCCGAGGACGGTCGTCGACAGGTCTCGCTGCGCCTGATGACCCGCCACGTGGGGGGCGAACTCCAGCTCAGCGAACGCGTCGGTGTTGTCTCTTGGTGTCGTACCGCGTTCGGAACCCGCGACGAGGGCCGCGTAGACGGAGGGGGGAAGGCGCTTCTTCGCGCGACGTTGCGCCTCCAACACCGTCTCGAACCACGGGTTCTGCCGCCAGGGCCACCAACTCATCTGTTCTCCTCTTCCTCTCGCGGGTCATCGACCCGCGAAGATCTCACCCACGGCCGGCGCGACGTCCCGGTATCCGTGGATCACGCGGCACAGGCCGCGCCCTTTCGCCGCGAGTTCGCGGCCCAGGTCGATGTCCTTCTCCCCTGTCGCGTCCAGGAGCACGTCCAGACGCGGCAGGCGCGCGGCCAGCGGCCGCGGGTCGGGGCCCGCGTTGTGCACGCAGTCCGAGAGCAGCAGCACGCGCGCGTCCCGCGCCGGTACCCGGGCGAGCTGCTGCTGCGCGAGCTCCAGGGGGAAGGCCACGTTCGTGAGCCCCTGCGCCCGAATGCGCAGGATCTCGTCGAGCAGCTCCATCGGTGTGACGGTGTCTCCCAGTCGCAGCAGGATCGCCGCATCCGACCAGAACGCGATGACCGCGAGGGCGTCGGTGACGAGCTCCGACGAGACCGCCCCCACCGTCGCCGCCGCCGTCGTGATGCGTTCGCCCCGCATCGACCCCGAGACATCGACCAGCAGCACGACCGACCGGGTCGTGCGCACCCGCTCCCGTACGACGATGTCGTCGTCCTCGGGAACCGGATGCTCCGCGAGCACCTCGATCGTGCGATCCAGGTCGATTTCGTCCGAGCCGCCCCGGTAGGGCAGGCTCACGAGATCGCCGACGCCGCGTCGCCTGGTCGCATCCTGACGCGCCGGGCGCAGGGACAGCCGGGAGGCGATCTGCCGAGCGACGGTGCGCACCGCCGGATCGACCGCCGTCGCCTCGGGCGCAGCCGAGACCAGCTCGGCAGTCTCGTCGGTCTGACCCGGCGCCGTCGCGCCGCGCGCCGAGCCCGGAGAGCGCCGCGCACCGCCAGAGGAACGAAGGAGCATTCCCGCACCGGATCCCGTCGCGTCGAACACCGTCGGCTTCTCGTCGAGCTGCTTCGGCACCCGCCGCAGCGGGGCGCCTTTCACGGTGGACGTGCGACGCCGCCCGCTCTCGAGCGGCGTGTCGGCGGCGACATCCCTTCATCCCGGCGCCGCCTTGTGCGGCTCCAGGACGAAGCGGTCCTCCCAGATCTCGCGCAGGACGGCCTCCGCCGTCGTCTCTGCGGCCTCGTCCAGGTGGATGCGTCCCGACAGCGCCACGATCATGGCGTCATAGAAAAGTTCGGGATAGCCCTCTGCGTCGGGAGCGTCGACCCCGCGCAGCTCCGCGAGGCGACCGGCGACGAGGACAGTGTCGATAGCCCCGCGCACGCTCGATCCCTGGCAGACGTCGGGGTGCGAGCGGGTGGCGCGAGTGACGGCGACGGCGTCGCCGATCATCCGCTCGCCCAGAGCCCCCGAGGCCCCGGAGCGCAGCGCTACGATGCGCTCCTCGTCCGCCGTCGACTGATAGTCGACGGCGAGGCGGTTGAGGCGGTCGTGCACGCTCGTGGACAGCCGTGTCGTACCGACGTTGTCGTACGGGTTCATCGACGCGATCACCCGGAACGTCGGCTGCGCCTCGATCCTGCCGACCCGCGGCACCGTGATGGAGCGGTCGGCCATCGCCGTCAGCAACGTGTTGAGGGTGTCCTCGGGCGCGCGGTTGAACTCCTCGATGTAGAGGAAGCCGCCCTGCTGCATGGCCTCCAGGAGCGGGCCGGGCACGAAGTTCTCGGGCGAGTAGTCCTCGCGCAGGACCCGCGCGGGATTGTGGTGACCCACGAGCTTCGCCGGTGTCAGGTCGGCGTTGCCCTCGACGAACAGCAGCGGGATGCCCCATTCCTCGGTGATCGCGCGCAGGATCGTGGTCTTGCTCGTGCCGGGAGGTCCTTCCAGCACGATGTCGCGACCTGCCGCGACGGCCGCGAGCGTGAGTTCCAGCTCCCGCTCGCGGCCGACCAGACGCCCGGCGATGCGCGCACGGTTCTCGCGGAGGGCTTTCGCGTCCTCCGGCGTGGACAGCGCGTGCATCGTCATGTCATCACGTCCTTCCCGCTCCGTCACGCGTCACTTCACCGCGGCGCCGGCGTCGACGGGAAGCGCCACACCGGTGATGTAGCGCGCCTCGTCGGATGCGAGGAACAGCAGCGCGTTGGAGATGTCCACCGCTTCCACCCAGGGGATCGGCAAAGCGTTCATCTGCACCGCCGCATCGGCGAAGTCCTGCTTTCCCGGGTTCTCGAGGTCCGGACGGAACAGCCGGTAGATCGCATCGTTCTGCACCATGTCGGTGTCGACCGTGGTGGGGCAGATCGCGTTGACACGGATCATGTCGCGCGCGAGCTCGAGCGCGAGCGTGCGCATGAGTCCGATGACGCCGTGCTTGGCCGAGACGTAGTGCGAGATGTTCTCGTACGCGAACAGACCGGCATCCGAGCTCGTGATGATGACCGAGCCGCCTCGTCCCCCCGCCCGCAGGTGGGGGATCGAGGCGCGGATCGACCGCCACACCCCGGAGAGGTTGATGTCGAGCATGTCCGTCCACTCGTCGTCGGGGATGTCCTCCGACCGGTTCGGGCGGCCCGAGATCCCCGCGTTCGCCGAGACGATGTCCAGCCGTCCCAACTGCGCGACGCCGTCGTCGACGGCCTTCTGGACCTGCTCCATGTCGCGCACGTCGGCCTTCGTCGCGACGATGCGGCGGTCGAGCGCCTCGACCTGGCGCACCGTCTCGGCCAGGTCCTCCTCGGTGGCCGGGTCGTACGGAACCGCGTTGATCGGCTCGCACACGTCGATGGCGATGATGTCGGCGCCCTCCTGCGCGAGACGCACGGCGTGAGAGCGGCCCTGTCCGCGGGCTGCTCCGGTGATGAAGGCGACCTTGCCCTCTACTCTTCCCATGATCTGCTCCCTTCGTCAGCGCTTGTTGAGGAACCCGGCGTCCACGGGCAAGGTGACCCCCGTGACGTAGCGCCCGGCATCCGAGACGAGGAACAGGATCGCGTTGGACAGGTCGACCGCTTCGATCATCGGAACCGGAAGCGCGTTGGCCATCGCGTTGCTCAGCTGCGGGTCGCTCTGCAAGAACTCCTGCATCGCGTCGTTGACCACCATCGGGGTGTTCACACCGGTCGGGTGGATCGTGTTGACCCGGATGCTGTACTGAGCCAGCTGGTTCGCATATGAGCGCATGAGTCCCACGACGCCGTGCTTGGCGGCGGTGTAGCCGAGCCCGCCGGGCGAGTCCCCGCCGATGCCGGCGATGCCGGCCGTGGAGCTGGTCAGCACGATCGCCCCGCCGCCGCGGGCGATGAGCCCGTCCTTGGCGACCTCGACCGTGTTGTAGACACCGGTCAGGTTCACATCGATGACGTCGTACCACTCCTGCGCGGACGGATGCATCGACATCGGCGCGATGCCGGCGTTGGCGAGCACGATGTCGACGCCGCCGAGGAGGGCGACTCCGTCGTCGAACGCCGCCTGCAGCGCTGCGCGGTCGCGCACGTCGGCCTGCACGGCGTGGATGCGTCGGTCGAGCGCCTCGACCTGCGAGACGGTCTCGGCAAGCTCCTCCGGCGTGGCCAGCGGATAGGGGACCGAGTCGATCTGCGCGGCGATGTCGACCGCGATGATGTCTGCGCCTTCTTGGGCCAGACGGACGGCGTGCGAGCGTCCCTGCCCGCGCGCGGCTCCGGTGATGAAGGCGACTTTGCCTTCGAGGACTCCCATGTTTGCTCCTTCGACTGATCGTGTGGTGTTCGATTGTTCGTCGGTATTCGGTTGTGACGGTGTTCGGTTGTGACGGTTTTCTGTTGTGACGGTGTTCGATTGTTCGGCGGTGTTCGGTTACTTGACGGGGTTGGCGTTGACGCCGGGGATGAGAAGGTGGCCTGCATCGACGGGAACCGTGATGCCGGTGACCGACGAGGCGAGGTCGGAGTTGAGCCAGAGCGCCGCATCCGCGATGCGCTGCGGGTCGAGGAAGCCGTTGCCCTTGAGCGCGTGGAAGTGGTAGCCCGCCTCGAGCATGTCGGCCTCGGTGCCCTCTCCGGCGGGCTTTCCGCTCATCATGTCCCACGCGCCCTGCCAGCTCGTCATGGGCGTGAGGATGGCACCCGGATGCACGGAGTTGACTCTGATGCCGTGCGACGCGTACTCCAGGGCAAGGGTCTTCATGATGCCCACGACGCCGAACTTCGCCGCACAGTAGTGCACGTAGTTCGCGCCGGGTTCGAGCCCGTTGATCGACGAGGTCATGACGATCGACCCGCCGCCCTGTTCCATCATGTGCGGCAGAACGGCCTTCGCGGACTTCCAGACGCCGGTGAGGTTCACGGCGATCATGTCGTCCCACGCCTCCTCGGTCAGCTCATGCGCGGGAGCGAGGGAGAAGATGCCGGCATTCGCGATGAGGATGTCGATCTTGCCGAGCGCGGCGATCCCTTCCGAGACGGCGCGGTCGAGGTCGGCCTGCGTGCGGACGTCGCCGACGACGGCGACGATGCGCCGATCGAGTGCCTCGACCTGCCGGACGGTCTCGTCGATGTCGGCCTGCTGGGCCATCGGATACACGACACTCTCGATCTGGTCGAGCGTGTCGATGATGATGACGTCTGCTCCCTCGCGGGCGCAGGTGACGGCGTGGGCGCGGCCTTGACCGCGCGATCCACCGGTGATGAGAGCGACTTTGCCCTCGAGCATTCCCATGGCGGGTTCCTTTCTTCTCAGTATTCGGTGGTGCCCGCGTCGACGGTCATCGACAGGGCGGTGACGTAGCGTGCCTCGTCGCTGGCGAGGAACAGGACGGCGTTGGACTGGTCACGCGGCTCGGTGACCTGGATCGGCAGCATGTTGGCCAGCATCCCGCCGACGGCCGGGTTCTTCTCGAGGAGAGGCGGGAAGGCGCCGCCCATCTCACCCATCGCGGTGTCCACGCCCGTGGGGTGGAGCGTGTTCACGCGGATGTTGTGCTGCGCGAGTTCTGCGGCGAACGCCTTGCCCATGCCGGTGACACCGAACTTCGAGGCCACGTAGGGCATGAGGAACGGGAGCCCCTTGAGGCCGGCTGCGGAACTTGTCAGGATGATCGACCCGCCGCCTGCCGCGATGACGTGCGGGGCTGCCAGTTGCACGGTGTTGAAGACGCCCGTGAGGTTGATCGAGACGACGTCGTTCCAAATCTCGGGCGTCACCTCGTCCCAGGCGGCGATGATGCAGATGCCCGCGTTGGCCACCACGATGTCGAGCTTGCCGAGCGCGGCGACGCCTTCGTCGATCGCGGCCTTGAAGGCGTCGCGGTCGCGGACATCGGCCTTGGTGGCGACGATCCGGCGGTCGAGCGCTTCGACCTGGCGCACGGTCTCGGCCAGGTCCTCCTCGGTCGCCGGCGGGTACTGCAGGTTCGGCACGGGTCCGCAGAGGTCCACCGCGATGATGTCGGCCCCCTCCTCCGCCAGCCGCAGCGCGTGGCTTCGACCCTGACCGCGTGCTGCTCCGGTGATGAGCGCGACTTTGCCTTCGACTCTTCCAGCCATCGATGTACCTTTCGTAGGGCGCACGAAACCACCGCGACCGCGGCGCGGTCGTCGAGGACAGTGGTCTCAGGCGATGTGGGAGCGGATGCCTCCCGGAGAATCGGCGCCCTCGTGGGCGTCGGTCGACGTCGGAACGAACCCCGCGAGGGGGCTCTCAGCGCAGACGCTCACGGGCGGCGCATCGATCTGGTCGCGCCGCCGGATCGTCACGCGGACGGGCCGCGGGCGCGGCGGCGAGGTGCGGTGGGAGTGGTCCTGAGACGGCTGGGGAAGAGCGCCGCTCTTGTTCTTGAGAGCTTCCTCGCCGAAGCCGCGGACGCACTCGGGGTCGGGGCCGTCCAGCGGAAGTCCGGTGAAGAACTTCGCTGCCATGCACCCGCCCTTGCAGGAGTCGAAGAACTGGCACGACGAGCAGGCGCCGCCGGATTGCGGTTCCCGAAGGCGGGTGAACAGTTCGGACTGCCGCCATACCGCCGCGAACCCCGCCTCCCGCACATTGCCCGCGAGGAACTCGTCATGGATGGCGAAGGGACAGGCATAGACATCCCCGATCGGATCGATGAGACAGACCACTCGTCCCGCGCCACAAAGGTTCAGGCCCGGAAGCGAGGACCCGTATGCCGAGAGGTGGAAGAACGAGTCGCCGGTGAGGACCTGGTCTCCGTGGCGCACGAGCCAGTCGTACAGTTCCCGTTGCTGCTCCCGCGTCGGGTGCAGCTCGTCCCAGACGTCCGCCCCACGACCGGACGGCCGAAGGCGCGTGAGCCGCAGCTGGGCGCCGTACCGGTCGGCGATGGCCTTGAACTCGTCGAGCTGCCCGATGTTCGTTCGCGTGCACACCACCGAGAGCTTGAACCCCCGCATCCCGGCATCCGCGAGGTTCTGCATCGCGCGCATCGCCGTCTCGTAGGAGCGCGGGCCACGGATGGCGTCATTGACCTCCGCCGTCGCGCCGTCGAGCGAGATCTGCACGTCGACGTAGTCGTTGGCAGCGAGCCGCGCCGCGATCTCGGGGGTGATCTTGACGCCGTTCGTCGAGAACTTCACCCCGACGTGGTGCGCCGTCGCGTAGTCGACGAGTTCCCAGAAGTCGCTGCGGACCGTGGGCTCACCGCCGCCGATGTTGACGTAGAAGACCTGCATCCGTTCGAGTTCGTCGATGACGGCGCGGCACTCCTCGGTCGTGAGTTCGCGCGGGTCCCGGCGGCCCGAGCTTGACAGGCAGTGCACGCACGAGAGATTGCAGGCGTAGGTGAGCTCCCAGGTCAGGCAGATCGGTGCGTCCAGTCCTCGCTCGAAGTGATCGACCAGTCGAAGCGGGGCGGCCGGAGGGGCATCGGAAACGAGCGTCATGTCGTCCTCTGTTCGATCATCGCCGAGCCGGCGAGAGTCTCGAGCGCACCGAAGTACCGCTCGCGGTCACGGGGATCGACGCCGGCGGCCTCGCAGGCCTCATCGAGACTGTCGACTCGATCGAGGCTCTCGACGATCGCCAGCAGCGTCCGGTCCTTCAGGAACGAGAGCTTGCGCGTGCCGAAGTGATAGAGCAGCGCCCCGAAGGGTTCGGGACGCACGGACACCTGGGGGCTGAGCCGCCAGGGCGAGTCGCGCTTCATGATCTCGTCGCGCGGGTCCTGATCAGTACACCCCACACATGCCGTCGATCGAGACCTCTTCGACAAGCGAGTCCGACTCGATGATCTCCGGCTCAGGGGCGGTGACTTCGGATGCGACCTTCGTGGGCTCCATGGGATGCTCCTCCTGGCGGTTTCGTCACGTCCTTGGCGAAACCTTCGTCGTGGCCGATACTAATGACACTCAGTGCCGAATGGAAGAGTCGATGAGCAACACACAGGCAAGTGAGCGGCCTCGTATCGGTCGCGCGCCGGCCACGACGCACGGCGAACTCAGCCACATCGCGCTCTCACTCTTCCTCGAGCGCGGGTTCGAGGAAACGACAGTCGACGACATCGTCGAAGCCGCCGGCATCGGCAGGCGGACATTCTTCCGGTACTTCCGCTCCAAGAATGACCTGCCGTGGGGGGACTTCGACCACCTGCTCCAATCCATGCGCGATCATCTGGCGGGTCTTCCCGACGAGCTGCCGCTTCGGGACGCACTGCGCTCAGCGGTGATCGAGTTCAACCGATTCCCCGCCGATGAGATCCCCGTCCACCGTGAGCGGATGTGGCTGCTGCTGAATGTGCCCACACTGATGGCACACTCCACGCTCCGGTACACGGAATGGCGCCAAGTCATCGCGGAGTTCGTCGCCAAGCGGCTTCGCGAGTCGCCCGATGCTCTCGAGCCCCAGGCGGTTGCCTGGGCGTGCCTTGGCCTTTCGCTCGCCTCCTACGAGCAGTGGCTGAGCCACGAGGGCGCGGACCTGCTCGCACTCATCGACGAAGCGTTCCGGAAGATGGGCGACACCTGGGGCAGTCCGCCGTGACGACCGTCATCGTCGGAGCAGGCACGTCGGGCTGCGCACTCGCCGCGCGGCTGGCCGAGGACCCCGACCGCGACGTCGTCCTCATCGAAGCGGGGACGACGGATGTTCCCGCCGCGCTTCGCGATGCCTCGAGCATCCGGGGCGCGATGCCGGGGCATCCGGCGAACTGGTCCTTCCTTGGACACCTGACCCCCGAACTGGCGTATACCGTCGTGCGGGGGCGGGTCCTCGGGGGTTCGAGCACGATCAACGGCGGCTACTTCATCCGCGCGCGCCGCACCGATCACGCGCGCTGGGCGGAGGTCGGCGGCCCGCGTTGGAGCTATGCGAGCGCCCTACCGGTGTGGCGAGCGATCGAATCCGACCGGGACTTCCCCGCCTCCGAGCTCCACGGGGTCTCGGGCCCGGTCCCGGTGCGCCGCCCGGCGCCGGGCCACCTCGCGCGCGCATTCCGGGCCGCGGCTTCCGATCGCGGCCACCCCGAGGAGCCGGACAAGAACGGCGAACAGGCGCCCGGGTTCGGACCGGTGCCCTCGAACATCATCGACGGCGAGCGCGTGAACATGGGGTCGGCCTATCTTCCGGGGCCACGGCGGCCAGCCCGGCTCCAGCTGCACTCGGACACGACGGTGGGACGCGTCGTGTTCGAGGGCGAACGGGCAGTAGGTGTGGAGAGCTCCCGTGGCGTGATCCGCGCGGACGAGATCGTGCTGGCGGCGGGAGCGATCGGCTCCGCACGCATCCTCTTGGCCTCCGGGATCGGGATCCCCGAAGACCTCGAGCGGCTCGGCATCCGCGTGCGCTCGGCGCTCCCCGTCGGCGCGGCCTTCTCGGATCATCCCGACATCTCGCTGTCGTGGCAGCCCGAACGGCCGCTGTTCGACGCGGACGAAGGCTTCGCCTTTCCCGAGGCCCTGAACATGGACTCCGGCGGGTATCCAGACGGGGACCTGGAACTCCTCTTATCGGTGAAGCCGCTCGGCTATCTCCTCACCGGGTCGCTGCGCCTGCGCGACGGACTCGCCGCCGGGCTCCGTCACCCGCTGCGGAGCATCCGCGCCGTCGCGGGGATCTCGGGCCGCCGGGCGGCCGCTCAGCTGGCTCACCGCGACGATCTGCCGCTGATCGTCGGCCTGCAGTCCCCGGCGGGCCGCGGCACCCTGAGTCTTCGCGATGCCGATGCCACGGCGGCGCCACGGATCGAGTATCGCTACCTGGAGGAGGAATCGGACCGGTCGCGCCTGCGAGTGGGCATCCGTGAAGCTGTCGCCCTCGTCGAACACATGGGGGGACGCGCGACGGAGATCGGAGCGTCGGACCTCGACGATGACACGGCATTGGATGCCTGGATGCGGGCTCACCTCGGCACCGCGATCCACATGTGCGGCACTGCGCCGATCGGTCCCGTCGTCGATGGGGTCGGTCGCGTGCATGGCGTCGCGGGCCTTCGCGTCGCCGACACCTCGATCCTTCCCACCGTACCGTCGCGGGGGCCCGCAGCATCCGCTGTCCTGGTCGGCGAGATCATTGCACGCGCGATGCGAGACGGCGACTGAGCCCTCCTGCCGCTCAGACGCGGATCAGTAGAGGAAGAACTGCTTGGTCTGGTTCGAGGCGATGCCGCCGATCTCGACGGCGAGGTGATACGACGCGCCGCCCGCGCCCGCGACAGGGCGCGATTCCGAGTCGCACGTGCTCACTGATGAGCGCGTCCGGTCCCAGGTCAGTGGGGTCGCGCTCTCCACGGTCTGGCCCGCCTCGAGCGTGACGATCATGTCGCTCGGCTCCGTCTGGCAGTCCGTCGAGCGCCACCAGGTGTCGTTGCCGCTCGTGATCGTGAACGACTGAGTTGCCGTTCCCACGTTGATGGTGCACGCCGAGTCGGACCTGTTGGTGAGTCGAATCGACAGCTGCGGGTTCTGACCCGATCCGTACTCGTCTTGGTCGGTGAGGGCGTCCACCGTCACCTCGCCCCGAGTGCAGGTGGGAGGCGCAGTCTCCAGCGGCCCCGGCTCCGTCGCGGCCGCCTCAGGCGCCGGAGAGTCCGTGGGCACGGGCGTCGACGCGCTCGGGCTCGGACTCGCTCCCACAGATCCCGAACGAGTCGGCGTCGGCTCAGCATCCGTCTGCGCAGCACTCGCCCAGGGCTGCGCGACGAACAACCAGACGATCGCAGCGATGACGGCGATGAGCACCAGGAGCGCGACCAGGCGGCGGCGCCGATAGACACCCGGTGACGGGCGGCGGCGCGGGGGCGGGGTGCTCATGCCTCCAGGGTAGGCGGGGCGTCCGGTGAGCCGTGATCGGCGCGCCCGGTGATCTCCGACGGGCGGGCCTGCTCGCCGAGGACGGGAGCGACGAGCTCCGCGACGGTGATCCCCCTGGCCCGGGCTGTCTCGATGAGCCGCTCCGCGACGTCGGCGGGGAAGTCCTCCGGTCCGCGCGCCGCGGGCCCATCGCGAAGAAGCAGCGCCAGCACGGGAACGACCACCACGCCGAGGGCGCTGAGGATGCCCAACGTCCCGAGGACCCGCGGATAGATCTCGGCATCGGCGAGGTCATCCCACCACACACCGGCCACCGCGAGCGCCACCGTGATGCCCAAGGCCACGAGGGTCGCGATCAGACCGACGCGTATCACCGACCGCCGTCGCCGCGAAAGCAGGAGCAGCAGGGATGCCAGTGCCCACGCGGCAGAGACGATCAGCCCGCTCACCAGGAGGCGATTGAGAACTCGCCAGAAATCGTCGGATCCCTGCTCGACCCACACGGCCAGGAGCGCGACGACGGCCGACGCGGCGTTGACTGCGGCACCGATCACTCCGAATGTGTGCGCCGCGCGACCCCACAACGCCAGGCACGACAGTGCGCCGACGCTGAAGCCGCCGACGATCAGTGTCGTCACCAGCACCCGGCTCATCAGATCGCCTTCGGGTCCGATGATGAGCACGGTGATCCCGGCGGCGGCGGCGAGGGCGAACGAGACCACGATCACCGCAACGAGTGCGGTCAGCAGTCGGCGCCGCGTTGCGCGGGTGGGATCAGTCTCGGATGAACGCGCCATGACGGGAGGTTTTCACGCACTCGGTGAGCGCGCAAGGGCCTCAGTCGAACGTCTTGAGCATCCGGGTGTTGCCCAACGTGTTGGGCTTGACGTGGGCGAGGTCGAGGAACTCCGCGACACCCTCGTCTGGTGACCGGATGAGCTGGGAATAGACATCCGGATCGACGACTTGCTCGCCGATGACCTCGAACCCGCGCGCCGAGAAGAAGTCGACCTCGAACGTCAGGCAGAACAGCCGGCGCAGCCCCAGGTCCCGGGCGTTCTCTTCGAGCCGGTCGACGATCGCGCGCCCGACGCCTCGGTGCAACCAGTCATCGGCGACGATAAGCGTACGGATCTCACCGAGGTCGTCCCACATCACGTGGAGAGCGCCGCATCCGATCAGCTGACCATCCGCGTCCTCTGCGACCGTGAACTGCTGCACCGACTCGAACAGGACCACCAGATCCTTGCCGAGGAGCACCCGCCGCTGCACCCACGGCTCGAGGAGGGCCTGGATGCCCCGCACGTCCGCCGTGCGGGCAGGGCGGACGGTGAATTCGGTCATCCACCCAGCCTAGAGCGCGAACACTCCGAGGACTCTTCCAGGCACGGCCCCTTCCCTCAGTCGCCGCCGCGGCGGATGATCGTCGTAGCATCACCGATCGCGCGGCGATGTCAAGCCCCCACCGCAAACGACGGCGGGGGTGGACCCTTCAGGAGCAGATCCCCTCTCACGGGAGGCGCCACTATGGTCCCCACGACGTCAACCCCTTCGCGCGCTACAACTCGGTCATCGAACCGCGCCGCCGCGCCTCCCGCACCGCCACCGACGGAGTCCGTCGCGCTCCTCGGGCCGACCACCTACGAGGTCCGCAGGGGAGACCGCGTCGTGGGTTACGTCGACATCGTCGGAGGCGTCTACGTGGCGCTTGCCGGAAGCCGCTACGACCACGCGGTCGAGGTGCGGCAGTCGATCGTGCTCGACGTCGCGGTTGCTGCGCTGTCCGGTGCCGGCGAGGCGGCCTGAGCCAGAAACGAGGAGGGGACGGATGCCGAAGCATCCGTCCCCTCTCACACCGACGCGGATCAGTCCGACGTGATCGCCAGATCCGGCGTGACGGTGATGTCGCCACCGGAGATCACACCCACCGCGACCTTCTCGCCGCGCGGCCCGTGCTCGAACAGGAACTCGCCGTTCTGAGCATCCACCTTGACGTGGTCGCCGGGGTTGAGTTGACCGTGCAGGATCTTCTCGGACAGCTGGTCCTCGATCTCGTGCTGCATCGCGCGACGCAGCGGCCGGGCGCCGAGGGCCGGGTCGAAGCCGACCTCGATGAGTCGGTCCTTCGCGGCCAGTGACAGCTCGATCGTCATGTCGCGGTCGAGCAGGCGCTCGCCGAGGCGCTTCGTGAACAGGTCCACGATCTGACGCAGCTCGTCCTTGTCCAGCTGGGGGAACACGATGATGTCGTCGACGCGGTTGAGGAACTCGGGCTTGAAGTGCCGCTTGAGCTCTTCGTTGACCTTGCCCTTCATCCGGTCGTACGACGTCGCGGTGTCACCTTCGACCTGGAACCCGACGGGGCCGCCGGCGATCGCCTGCGAACCGAGGTTCGTCGTCATGATGATGACCGTGTTCTTGAAGTCGACCACGCGCCCCTGACCGTCGGTCAGACGACCCTCTTCGAGGATCTGCAGGAGCGAGTTGAAGATGTCGGGGTGGGCCTTCTCGATCTCATCGAACAGCACGACCGAGAACGGCTTGCGGCGCACCTTCTCGGTGAGCTGGCCGCCCTCTTCGAAGCCGACGAATCCGGGAGGGGCACCGAACAGCCGCGAGACGGTGTGCTTCTCGCCGAACTCGCTCATGTCGAGCGAGATCAGCGCGCCCTCGTCGTCGAAGAGGAACTCCGCGAGCGCCTTGGCAAGCTCCGTCTTTCCGACACCCGTGGGGCCGGCGAAGATGAACGACCCCGAGGGGCGCTTGGGGTCCTTCAGGCCCGCGCGCTGACGACGGATCGTCTTCGAAAGCGCGGCGATCGCCTCTTCCTGACCGATGACGCGCTGGTGCAGCGCCTTCTCCATGAAGACGAGGCGGCTCGACTCCTCTTCCGTGAGCTTGAAGACCGGGATGCCGGTCGCCTGGGCGAGGACCTCGGCGATCAGACCCTCGTCGACGACGGCGGGAGAAGACACCTCGCCCGAACGCCACTGCTTCTCGAGGCGCAGCCGCTCGGCCAGCAGGCTCTTCTCCTCGTCGCGCAGCGACGCGGCCTTCTCGAAGTCCTGCTCCTCGGAGGCGGCTTCCTTCTGCTCGCGCACCTTCGCGATCTTCTCGTCGAACTCCCGCAGCTCGGGGGGCGACGACAGGATCGACAGGCGCAGGCGGGCGCCGGCCTCGTCGATCAGGTCGATCGCCTTGTCGGGCAGGAAGCGGTCGCTGATGTAGCGGTCGGCGAGGTTCGCGGCGGCGACGATCGCGCCATCCGTGATCTGCACCTTGTGGTGCGCCTCGTACCGGTCGCGCAGACCCTTGAGGATGTTGATCGCGTGGGGCAGCGACGGCTCCGCAACCTGGATCGGCTGGAAGCGGCGCTCGAGCGCGGCATCCTTCTCGAAGTGCTTGCGGTACTCGTCGAGGGTGGTCGCACCGATCGTCTGCAGCTCTCCGCGGGCGAGGAGCGGCTTGAGGATGGATGCCGCGTCGATCGCGCCCTCGGCCGCACCGGCGCCGACGAGGGTGTGGATCTCGTCGATGAACACGATGATGTCGCCGCGCGTGCGGATCTCTTTCGTGACCTTCTTGAGGCGCTCTTCGAAGTCACCGCGGTAGCGGGACCCGGCGATGAGGGAGCCGAGGTCGAGCGAGTAGAGCTGCTTGTCCTTGAGCGTCTCGGGAACATCGCCCTTCACGATCGCCTGCGCGAGCCCCTCGACGACGGCGGTCTTGCCGACGCCGGGCTCGCCGATCAGCACGGGGTTGTTCTTGGAGCGACGCGAGAGGATCTGCATGACCCGCTCGATCTCCTTCTCGCGCCCGATGACAGGGTCGAGCTTGTTGTCGCGGGCCGCCTGGGTCAGGTTGCGCCCGAACTGGTCGAGCACCTGGGAGCCGCCCTGCGCCGTGCCCTGCGACTGCTCCCCAGCGCCCGATGCGACACCCGCGGGCTCCTTGCCCTGGTAGCCCGACAGCAGCTGGATGACTTGCTGGCGCACCTTGTTGAGGTCGGCGCCGAGCTTGACCAGCACCTGGGCTGCAACGCCCTCACCCTCGCGGATGAGGCCGAGCAGGATGTGCTCGGTGCCGATGTAGTTGTGGCCCAGCTGCAGCGCCTCGCGCAGCGACAGCTCGAGCACCTTCTTGGCGCGCGGCGTGAACGGGATGTGCCCCGTCGGCTGCTGCTGTCCCTGGCCGATGATGTCTTGCACCTGCTCGCGCACGGCATCCAGCGAGATGCCGAGCGACTCGAGCGCCTTGGCAGCGACGCCCTCACCCTCGTGGATCAGACCCAGGAGGATGTGCTCGGTGCCGATGTAGTTGTGGTTGAGCATCTTCGCCTCTTCTTGGGCGAGCACAACCACGCGACGGGCACGGTCGGTGAATCTCTCGAACATCTGCTTACTCCTTCGGCCGGTGCGCGGGTCGGGGATGCGCCCCACTGCTGGCTTCGTACATCGAGAGTAACGACCGGACGGATGCGGTATGCCGCTGTTCGCTGGCGGCATACCGCATCCGCTTCCGCGGCATCCCGCGCCCCGCTTTGCGCTCCGACCCGCGCCCGATCCCGGCTCGCGCGCTACCCGCGTTCCCGCCCGCTGTGCTGCCGCACCGCCCGCGTCGCCCGCGCTCGGTTGCCGCAACACGCCGCGGCCTCGGGCCGCCGAGAACGGATTGGGGCAATCGAATCCCGCGCACGTGCGCCGGCATCGCAGTTGACGAGCTCTCGCCGCCGCCATATCGTTTATCAATAACAACGTTTATCGATATGCATGGAGGGTCGAATGGCATCCACAGCCACCCCCTATCGCGTCCTCTCGCGAGGGGACACCATCGCGATGTCAGTGTTCTTCGTCGCCGGTGCCGTTTTCGTCGTGGCCAGCGCGATCAGCGCAGTCTCGAACATCATCGGGCTCTTCACAGGCTCCGCCACGCGGGTGTTCGCGGAGTTCGCCGGGACCCCCGCTCAGGCTCCCATCGGACCGGATGGCGCAAGCGTGACAGTCGAGCTCGATTCCGCATTCCTCCTTGCCGACCGGCTCCCGATCGCATCCGTGGTGGCGTTGGTCCTGGAACAGGTGGTGGTCGTTGCCGCTGCGGCAACGGTCGTGACGACTCTCCTGCTGGTGATGTGGAGCATCCTGCGCGGCCGGGTCTTCGGCCGCCGCAATACAACTCTCATCGGCACTGCGGCGACGGCCGGGTTTGTAGGAGTGGCGCTCGCACCGTTCTTCGGCAACATGGGCGCGAACGGAGCGTTCGCGGTGATCTCCGCAGGCGACTTCGACAACGTGATCCTGTCAGCCAACCTCACGCAGCTCTTCGGAATCGCCTTCCTCGGCGCACTGGGCACGACCGTGTTCATGGTCGGCGATCGGATGCAGCGCGACACTGAGGGGCTCGTGTGAGCCCGGCCGAGTCGGACGACGACGGGCCGAGCGGCATCCACTGCCGCCTTGACGAGCTGCTCGCGGAGCGGGGGATGACCCTGACGCGGCTCTCCGAACTGGTCGGCGTCTCGATCGTGAACCTCTCGATCCTCAAGAACGACCGCGCGCGCGCCATCCGTTACTCGACGCTGTCCGCGATCTGCGAGGCGCTCGATTGCGAGGTCGGTGACCTCCTCGTCCGCGCGGACGCGACCGGCTGACGCGACGATCTGTGCCGTGCGCGACCGGCGGCCCTGCGCTCGTTTGCCTCGAAATACGCGCGTGCTGGCGTCGACACGGCATGTTGTGGCAAGTGAGCCGCCGCGACTACGCGGGTGGCGGGCCGGCGCCGTTCGGTTGCCGCAAAGCGCGCGGCTCCCGGGTTCCGCGCGGCGTGTTGCGGCAATCGAGCAGTGCCCTCGCCCGCGCAACGGGGCGGGCCCACACGTCTCCGGCATCACGCGCGGGCGGCGATGGCGAGACGGATGCGCGCGAAGAGCTCTCGGCGGCGACGGTAGAGGTCGTCCTTCGTCACCCGCACGATGCGCCAGCCGCGCTCGACGAGCATCTCGTGTCGCCGGATGTCGCGGGCCCACTGTTCCTCGTCGCGCAGATGATGCTCGCCCTCGTACTCGAAGCAGACCCGCCGCTCGGGGTACGCAAGATCGAGCAAGGCCAGCGCCCGTTCCCCCTCGAGGACGGGCCAATTGCACTCGGGCTCCGGCAGCCCCGCATCCCGGAACGCCAGCCTGAAGTGGGTCTCCGGACGTGATCTCGATCGCGTGCGAACCAACAGCCTCGCCGTGCGCAGCGTCTCGATGCCCCGCCGGCGCCCCGCCTGGACCGCACGGTCCAGGTCGGCAACGGATGCGAGGGCTGCCGCATCCGTCTCCCACATCGGCTCGCGCACCACCGCATCGCCGACGGCGACGAGGTCCTCCAGCGTGAGTTCACAGGCCAGTTCAGCCCACACCGACGCGGGCGTCGACACGCGCACGCCGGTGGCCGGGTGGACGCGCACCTCCGCGAGGTGCGGCGCGGTCGAACGCCCACGGATCCCGCGCGCACGCCCCGCACGGGCCGGCAGCGCCACAGCGACATCGAGCGGCCGCAGGGCATCCTCGTCGAGACGGTCACTCGCGAGCAATCGGGACCTCGGCAGCGGCAATCCCCACAGCACCGCCGCGGTTGCGTGACTGAAGAACTCGTCGCCCCGCATCCGCTGTGCGTACTCGATCGCGCGCCGCACGATCGCCTCCTGTGTCGCGAGCCGGATGCCGAGATCGACCGAGCGCACCCCATGGAAGGGGCGAGACAGGTCTTTCCGCCTCAGACGCGAGTCCGTGACTCCGAGCCGGCGCGCAGCCGCGACGGCGAACGGTGGTGT
>NZ_CBDRMG010000012.1:0-99390 GCF_965345035.1 Microbacterium sp. bgisy207 | reverse complement strand
CGTCGCGCAGTCACGCCGACGACTCGGCCCCGGCATACCGCGGCCCCGAGCGACGTTGTCCGCTGCGACGCCCACGCCTCGCATCTTCGCTCCCGCTGACCCGGAGCAGCCATCCTCGCCCGCACACCCGCGGGTTCGCTTCGCCCTCCCACAAGGATCATGACCGCCATCCCTGAACGCTCCCCGTCCGAGCAGTCCACCGTGCGCGCGCTCGCCCGCCTCCTGCCGTTCGCGCGCCCGGTGCTGCCGCGCCTCATCCTCGGCGGCGTCAGCGCGATGCTCGCCTCGGTGCTCGCCCTGATGTTCCCGCTCGTGCTGGAGGCCATCGTCGGCGGCCCCATCGCCTCGGGAGATCCCGGCCAGATCGTCTGGGGCGCTGTCGCCGTGCTCGTCCTCGGGCTCGCCGAAGCCGCGATGGTGTGGGCGCGCCGATGGTTCGTGCTCGCGCCCTCGACGCGGGTCGAGTACGCGCTGCGCACGACGTTCTACCGGCGCCTCCAGCGCCTGCCGGTCGCCTTCCACGATCGGTGGCAGTCCGGGCAGCTGCTGTCCCGCATGATGCAGGACATCGGCATCATCCGCCGCTGGCTCGCGTTCGGACTGGTCCTGCTCGTGGTCAACGTGCTCACGATCATCGTCGGCGCGGTGCTGCTGTTTCGCTGGCACTGGCTGCTCGGGGTCGTCTTCCTGGTGACCTCGGCGCCGCTGTGGTACGCCGGCTACCGCTTCGAGAAGCGGTACGGCACCCTCGCGCGGCAGAGCCAGGACCAGGCCGGCGACCTCGCGACCTCGGTCGAGGAGAGTGTGCACGGCATCCGGGTGCTGAAGGCCTTCGGTCGCGGCAGCCACGCCCTGCAGAAGTTCTCCCGTCAGGCAGAGACGCTGCGCCAGACCGAGATCCACAAGGCACGCGCGGTCGGCCTCATCTGGTTCTGGCTCGTCCTGCTGCCCGACATCGCGTTCGCCCTCGCCCTCGGCGTCGGCATCGCCCTCATTCAGATGGGGCAGTTGAACGAGGGCGAACTCATCGCGTTCTTCGCGATGGCCACGGTGCTGCGCTGGCCGATGGAGTCGATCGGGTTCCTCTTCTCGTTCCTGCTGGATGCCCGCACGGCGACCGACCGCATCTTCGAGGTGTTCGACGAGGTCGACACGATCACCGATCCGGCCACGCCGAAGACGCTTCGCGAGCCCCGTGGCGAACTCGCGTTCGAGGGAGTGCACTTCCGGTACCAGGATGCCCCCGAGGGGCAGCGCGACCTGCTCGATGGCGTCGATCTGGTGCTGCGGCCGGGGGAGACGATGGCGCTGGTCGGTCTCACCGGCTCGGGCAAGACGACCCTCACGACCCTCCCCACGCGCCTGTACGACGTGACCGGGGGCCGGGTGACTCTGGACGGCGTCGACGTGCGCGATCTGACCCTCGCCGAGCTGCGCACCCACATCGGCATGGCGTTCGAGGACGCGACGCTGTTCTCGCAGACGGTGCGCGAGAACGTGCTGCTCGGCCGCGAGGACCTCGAGCCGGGGAGCCCCGAGGCCGAGCGGGTCATGCGGGAAGCGCTCGAGGTGGCGCAGGCGCACTTCGTCGACGATCTGCCCGACGGGGTCGACACCGTCATCGGCGAAGAGGGACTCAGCCTTTCGGGCGGTCAGCGACAGCGGCTCGCCCTGGCCCGCGCTGTCGCTGCGCGGCCGGCGGTGCTCGTGCTCGATGATCCGCTGTCTGCTCTGGACGTCGACACCGAGGCCCTTGTCGAGGATGCCCTGCGGCGAGTGCTCGCCGAGACGACGGCGCTGGTCATCGCGCACCGCCCCTCCACGGTGATGCTCGCCGATCGGGTGGCTCTGCTCGAAGACGGCAGGGTCACGGCGGTCGGCACGCACTCCGAGCTCCTGCGCGAGAGCGAGCACTACCGATACGTGATCTCGAGCCTCGAGGTCGAGCAAGCCCGGATGCGGGAGAGGGAGGTGACCCTGTGAGCGCCACCGTCCTGGGAACGTCCGGTGAGGACCGGTCGGACTACACCAAAGCCGAGAGTCGCGTCATCCGTCGCCGCTCGTTGCGTCTGCTCGGCTCGCTGATCTCGCCGCTGCGGTGGCAGGTCGTGCTCGCCGGGGTCGTGCTCGTCGTCTCGACGGCGCTCCAGGTGGTCGGCCCGGCGCTGATCGCGTACGGCATCGACACGGCGCTGCCGGCGGTGCTCGACGAGGCGGACTGGATGCCGACCATCGGCGTCGTCGCGGTCTACCTCATCGCCGGGTTCGGCGGCGCGGGCCTGGTCGGCTGGTACGCGGTGATCGCCGCCCGGCTCACGCAGGCCGTCATGATCGATCTGCGCAAGCGGATCTTCCTGCACACCCAGAAGTTGAGCCTCGAGTTCCACGAGTCGTATACGTCGGGGCGCATCATCTCGCGCCAGACGAGCGACCTCGAGTCGATCCGGGAGCTGCTCGACGGGGGACTCAACCAGCTCGTGTCGGGTCTGCTCTACGGCGGGTTCACGCTCATCGCGCTGCTGCTGCTGGACTGGCAGTCCGGTGTCATCCTCGCCGTCATGGGCGTGCCGCTGTTCCTGCTCATGCGCTGGTTCTACCGCCGCTCGCAGGTCGTCTACCGCGAGTCCCGCGTCATCAGCGCGAAGGTCATCGTCAAGTTCGTCGAGACGATGACCGGCATCCGCGCCGTGAAGGCCTTCCGCAAGGAGCCCCGTAACGACGACGAGTTCGGCGAGCTCGCCGAGGACTACCGCGACGTCAACATGCGCTCGATCCGGCTGTTCGGCACGTTCGAGCCCGGGCTCATGGCTGTCGCCTCGGCGAGCATCGCGCTGGTCGTGCTCTGGGGCGGGTTGCGGGTCATCGACGGATCCATCGAGATCGGCATCCTGCTGGCGAGCGTCCTGTACGTGCGGAACTTCTTCGCACCGCTGCAGGAGGTGGCGATGTTCCTGAACTCGTACCAGGCAGCCACCGCCGCGCTCGAGAAGGTCTCGGGCGTTCTCGAGGAGGAGCCGACCGTTCCCGACCCCGTCGACCCCGTCGACCTGTGGACCGCCCGCGGGCACGTCGCGTTCGAGGACGTCACCTTCGGATACTCGGATGACCGCGTCATCCTGCCGCACTTCTCGCTCGAGATCCCGGCGGGGCAGACGATCGCCCTCGTGGGCACGACGGGTGCAGGCAAGTCGACGCTCGCGAAGCTCGTCTCGCGCTTCTACGACCCCACGCGCGGTGCCGTGACCCTCGACGGGGTGGACCTGCGGCGGCTGCATCCGAAGGACCTGCGCCGCGCGATCGTCATGGTCACGCAGGAGGCGTACCTGTTCAGCGGCACGGTCGCCGACAACATCGCGCTCGGCAAGCCGGATGCGACGCTCGACGAGATTCAGGCGGCGGCGGCGGCGGTCGGGGCGGATGCCTTCATCCGCGCTCTGCCCGACGGGTACGACACCGACGTCAACAAGCGCGGCGGGCGAGTCTCGGCGGGGCAGCGGCAGCTGATCTCGTTCGCGCGGGCGTTCCTCGCGGACCCGGCGGTGCTCATCCTCGACGAGGCCACCGCGTCTTTGGACATCCCGTCAGAGCGACTGATCCAGGATGCCCTCCAGACGCTGTTGGCCGACCGCACGGCGATCATCATCGCCCATCGCCTGTCGACCGTCGCGATCGCCGACCGGGTGCTCGTGATGGAACACGGCCGGATCATCGAGGACGACAGTCCTGAGGCGCTCATCGCCGGCACGGGTAAGTTCGCGCAGCTGCATGCGGCGTGGCGGGAGTCGCTCGTCTGACGACGTCGAAAAAGGCGACGGGGCCTCGGTGGGGGAGGGGAATCCGAGGCCCCGCCGCCAGCCGACAAGCCCCTCGGGTGGGGGCTAGAAACTGCGGGTGGGACTCGCCGGATCAGAGACGTATCTCGGCGACAACCTCACCGTACTCGGTTTCGCCGACCGGTGTGAAGCCCACGCGCTCGAAGAATGCCTGCGGGCCTTCTTCGCCTGCCGCATAGATGACGTTGACCTGGTCCACGCCGCGTTCCCGGGCCTCGGCGAGGAGGCCCTCGACCGCGAAGCGGCCGATGCCGCGGCCCTGGTCGTCGGCATCCACGTTGATGCGCCACAGGACGGAACGGAAGTACTCGGGCGTGCTGTCGCCGTCGAAATTCGCGCTGATGAAGCCGACGACGTCGTCTCCATCGAGCACGACACGCTGCCACATGGTCTGCGGATCCACGTCGCCGGCTGCCACTTCGTAGCTCTCCGGCGCCAAGAACTCCGCCTGTCCGGGCTTGAGCGACATATTGTTGACAGCTTCCACCGTGGCGGCGGACAGTTCAGCAAGTCGCAGTTCGGCCATGAGACACAGGCTAGCCGGGATGCCGCGGTTCGGCATCCCGCGCCCACCGCGAGCGTCGAAAACTATCTTGACATCGAGATAGTTGGGCCGGTGCGGTAGGCTCGTGCGCGGCCCCCGAGCGGAAAGATCAGGCGAGTGAGCGAATCCACGATCATCTACACGTACACCGACGAAGCCCCGGCCCTGGCCACAGCTTCCTTCCTTCCCATCGTGCAGGCGATCACGCATCAGGCCGGCGTGGATGTCGAGACGCGCGACATCTCCCTCGCGGGGCGCATCCTCGCTGCTTTCCCCCAGCAGCTCACGCCCGAGCAGGCCGTCGGTGACGCCCTTGCCGAACTCGGTGGGCTCGCCACGCTCCCCGAAGCCAACATCATCAAGCTGCCGAACATCTCGGCATCCATCCCGCAGCTGAAGGCCGCGATCGCCGAGCTGCAGGCGCAGGGCTATGACATCCCCGATTACCCGGACGAGCCGCAGACGATCGAGCAGAAGGACGTGCGCGCCCGCTACGACCGCATCAAGGGCTCGGCGGTGAACCCCGTCCTGCGGGAGGGCAACAGCGACCGCCGCGCGCCGCTGTCGGTGAAGAACTACGCCCGCAAGCACCCGCACCGCAACAAGCCGTTCCCCGCAGGATCGAAGACGCGGGTCGCCACGATGGGTCATGACGACTTCAAGAGCAACGAGAAGTCCTGGGTCGCCGCCCACGACGACGTCCTCTCGATCCGGCACGTCGGGACCGATGGCACCGTCACGGTGCTCAAGGAGGGGCTGAAGGTCCTGCCGCGCGAGATCATCGACGCGACCTTCCTGTCGGCATCCGCTCTTGACGCGTTCCTTGCCGAGACGCTTGCCGAGGCCTCCGCCGATGACGTGTTGTACTCGGTGCACCTCAAGGCGACGATGATGAAGGTCAGCGACCCGATCATCTTCGGGCACGTCGTCAAGACGTACTTCGGCGATGTGTTCGAGCGCTACGGCGACCGTCTCGAAGCCGCCGGGCTGACGCCCAACAACGGCCTCGGGTCGATCCTCGCGGGGCTGCCGTCGGTCGAAGGCGGCGACGAGATCGCCGCGGCGATCACCGCGGATCTCGAGCGGGGACCGCGCCTGTCGTACGTGAACTCCGACAAGGGGATCACGAACCTGCACGTTCCCTCGGACGTCATCGTCGACGCCTCCATGCCCGCCCTGATCCGCAACGGCGGCAAGCTGTGGGGCGTCGACGGCGGCGAGGACGACACGCTCGCCGTCATCCCCGACTCGTCGTACGCCGGTGTGTACCAGGCCGTCATCGACGATGTCATCGCGAACGGTCCGCTGGACCCGACGACGATCGGGACGGTTCCCAACGTCGGGCTCATGGCACAGGCGGCCGAGGAGTACGGCAGCCACGACAAGACGTTCGAGATCGCCGCCCCCGGTGTCGTTCAGGTGCTGGACTCGTCGGGCGAGGTGCTGCTCGAGCACGAGGTCGGCGCTGGCGACATCTGGCGCGCGACGCAGACCAAGCACATCGCGGTCATGGACTGGGTCAAGCTCGCCGTCACCCGTGCGCGCGCCACCGGTTCCCCCGCCGTCTTCTGGCTCGACGTGAACCGTTCGCACGACGCGCAGCTGATCGCCAAGGTGCACCAGGGGCTCGCGCTGCTGGACACGAAGGGCGTGCAGATCAGCATCCTCTCGCCCGAGGAGGCCACCCGCTACACCCTCGCCCGCATGCGCCACGGCCTGGACACCATCTCGGTCACCGGCAATGTGCTGCGTGACTACCTCACCGACCTGTTCCCGATCCTCGAGGTCGGCACGAGCGCCAAGATGCTCTCGATCGTGCCGCTGCTGGCAGGCGGCGGGCTGTTCGAGACCGGCGCGGGCGGCTCGGCGCCCAAGCACGTGCAGCAGCTGTTGGAGGAGAACTACCTGCGCTGGGACTCGCTCGGCGAGTTCTTCGCGCTCGCGGCATCCCTCGAGCACCTCGCCGAGACCACCGGCAACGCCCGGGCGAAGATCCTCGCCGACACCCTGGATGCGGCGACCGGCACGTTCCTCGAGAACGACAAGTCGCCCGGGCGCGCCCTCGGCACGATCGACAACCGCGGGAGCCACTTCTACCTCGCGCTGTACTGGGTGCAGGAGCTTGCGAAGCAGACGCAGGATGCCGACCTCGCGGCGATCTTCGCCCCCGTCGCTGAGCAGCTGACGGCCCAGGAGGACACGATCGTCGCGGAGCTGAACGGTGCGCAAGGGTCGCCGGTCGAGATCGGCGGGTACTACCGCCCGAACGGCGAGCTCGTCGACCAGGTCATGCGACCGTCGGCGACCTTCAACGCGGTGATCGACGCCCTTCGCTGATCTTCAGACCCGTCGCCGTCCTGCCGGCCTGTCCGCCGGCCTCGTCGCTCGCTCTGAGGAGCGTGGGGTCGCGCCTTGCTGCGGGTTGGGGCTTGCCACACTCGCACAACGGCGCGACCGAGCGCGCTACCGGTCGCGCTGAAGGACTAGCCAGCTGCTGACCAGGTGAAGGCAGCCAACGGATGCTGCGCGGGAAGCTCGAGGAGAGCCTCGACGCCGTCGATCCCCACCCCCGCCGCATCGACCACGCGGGCGTCTGCACGTCCCCGGCGCAGCGCCGCCGCGAACTCCTCGCGCAGGGCCTCGGAACGGAAGACCCCGCCGATCGCGCAGACGGCTGGGTCCGCGTCCACACCGGCGCGACGCAGCGCGGTCAGTGCGCTCTCGGCCAGCAGGTCCCCGGCCCGGCGCAGGATGCCCAGCGCCACCTCGTCACCGTCGGCGCCGGCCCGTGCGACCTCAGCGGCGAAGGATGCGACGATGCTCACCCGCGCGGGATCAGCCTGCAGGTCGATGTAGGCCTGCTCGAGATCCGGCCAGCGCCGACGCACGACCGCCGTGATCGCCGTCGGCTGTCCCCGCCCGTCGTGGTCTCGCATCGCGGCGACCAGGCCTTCACGTCCGAGCCAGAATCCGCTGCCGGCATCCCCCATGAGGTAACCCCATCCGTCGACACGGGCGACGCCCGCCGGTCCGACGCCGAGCGTGACCACGCCCGTTCCTGCGGCGACGACGGCACCGTGTGCCGTGCCCAGAGCGCCGAGGTACGAGGTGGTCGCGTCATGAGCGATGACGGCGCGCCGGGCGCCGGCGCCGGAGGCCAGCTCGCGCAGCCGAGACGGTGCAGTCTCGGCATCCGTGAGCCCCGAGATGCCGGCCGCGAGGTGACGGATGTCGAGGTCGAACTCGTCGGCGATCTGTCGCGCTGCCGCACCGATCTGCGCAAGCACCGGAAGATCGGTGCGCACGCCCGGGAGGACGGCTTCGCCGACCGAGGTGTCGGTGCGCACGCGAACCTTCATCCCGGTCTGGCCGGCGTCGATCGCGACGGTGGCGGGCGTGGCCTGGCTCACTGGATGCCGAGCTCCGAGAGGAAGGCCGCCTGCTGCTGCCACTGGTAGGCCCCACCGCCCTCGTGGTCGTTGAACTCGTAGGCGACGATGCGCTTGGTCGGATGGGCGAAGTGGTTGAACGCCGCGTACACGGTCGACGGCGGGCAGGTGGTGTCCATGAGCGCGACCGAGAACAGCGCCGGCGCCGTCGCGCGGCGGGCCATCGAAACGCCGTCGACGTAGGACAGCGTCCGCATCGTGCGCTCGCGCGCACCGCGGTGGACGGACAGATAGCGGACGATCTCCTGGTACGGCTCGCGGTCGGTCAAGCCGATCGCGCGGGAGAAGTGGCAGAGGAAGGGGACGTCGGGCATGACCGCGACGAGTCCCTCCGCGAGCCCGCCGGCAGCGAGCGCGATCCCACCGCCCTGGCTTCCGCCGGTCACGGCGATGCGGGACGCGTCGATCCCGGGGAGGGTGCGGATGGCGTCGACGGCGCGGACGGCATCCGTGAACACCCGGCGGTAGTAGTAGGTCGCGGGGTCCTCGACACCGCGGGTCATGTACCCGTTGGTGGATGCGCCGGTGCCATGCGGGTCGGGCGTGCCGCCCCCCGCGCCCCACGTCGAGCCCTGCCCACGCGTATCCATGATGAGGTGGGCGTAGCCCGCCGCCGACCAGGCGAGACGTTCGGAGGGCAGGCCCCGGCCGCCGCCGTAGCCGATGAACTCCACGATCGCGGGAAGCGGCTCCTCGGCCCCCGTCGGCAGGAGCAGCCAGGCGCTGATCGGGTCTCCACCGAAGCCTGCGAACGACACATCGAACACGTCGACCGAGCGCAACGGCGAGGTCACGGGCGTCAGGCGCGGTTCCCACCCCGCTTGCCGGGACTCGTCGAGCGTCGTGGCCCAGAACTCGTCGAAGTCGGCAGGCTCGTCGATCTCCGGCAGGTACGCCTCGAGCTGGGCGGGGGAGAGGTCGAAATAGGGCACGCGGGGTTCCTTTCCTTGCGGCAAGAGGCGCCTCTGGCATGTTACGGCTCTTGTCCCGCTACCCCGGAACAGGAGGCCGGGGGAAGAGGTCCGCTGCCCTTCCCCGCGGATGTAACGGTTTTGTAAACAGTCCGTTCAAACTCCACCGACCGCTTGCGGTTCGTTTGTTCGTAAGGTCTACTAACAAACATGACTGCATCGGAAGTGCAGCGCGGCTCTTCCACGGAATCCGCGCACACCCTCACGAGGTCGCGCGAGGGGTCTGCGACCTCGACGAACGCTGCGGCCTCGGCCGCGAGCGTCCAGCGCCGCGGTCTGCGCCGGGTCAAGGTGCTTCCCGAGCACGCTCGAGCGCATAACCGCTCGCTGGTCTTGCAGACGCTGTTCCACGACGGTGCCATGAGCCGCGCCGACCTCGCGCGCGAGACGGGGCTGACGCGCGTCACGATCTCCGACCTTGTCGGAGAGCTCATCGCCGACGGTCTGGTCGCCGAGCTCGGTACCCGGGAGGCATCCGGCCCCGGAAAGCCTGCCATGGTGGTCGACCTCGACAGAGTCGGTCACCGCATCGTCGGCATCGACCTCTCGGGACCGGACTCCTTCCTCGGAGCGGTCCTGACACTCGACGGCGACATCGTTGCCCGCCACGACGTTGCCGCACCCCGCGGCGCTGACGAGGCTCGTGACGCCGTGATCGAGCTTGCCCAGCGCCTCGTCGCTGACGCCCACGCTCCCGTGCTGGGCGTCGGCGTGGGCGCGCCCGGTGTCGTGGACAACAACGGGGTCATCCTCAGCGCACCCAACTTCGGGTGGACGCAGCTTCCGCTGCGCAGCATCCTCGAGGAATCCCTCGCCCTACCCGTCCTCGTCGCCAACGACGCCAACGCTGCCGTCCTCGCCGAGTACACCTTCGGAGGAGCGGGCGACGACGTCGTCCTCGTCAAGGTCGGGCGCGGCGTCGGTTCCGGGTTGGTCTCCGCCGGACAGCCCATGCGCGGCGCACACTTCGCCGCGGGCGAGATCGGCCACGTCACGGTCGGAACCGACGGTGGTCCGCAGTGCGCGTGCGGCAAGATCGGATGCCTGGAGGCGTGGCTATCGGTTCCGGCGCTGTCTGCACGGATCGCCGGTGCACGCACACCCGCGGAGCGGGACCAGCAGCTCCGAGATGCCGGCGAGCGCCTCGGGATCGCGCTCGCACCGATCGTCGGCGCGCTCGACGTGGCCGAGATCGTCCTGTCAGGCCCCGATCAGCTCCTTGCCGGGCCTCTGGCCGAGGCGACGGTCGAGACGATCCGCTCGCGCACGCTGGCACGGTTCCACGACGGAGTGCGCGTCCGGATGACGGCGCAAGGCCAGGACATCGTGCTGCGCGGTGCGGCCGTCATGGTCCTGTCGGACCGGCTCGGGGTGTCCTAGCGGGCACTCCACCAAATACCCCCCCCGGATAGGTCGCCCGACCTCTTCCGAAACCGAGAGAAACGAAGGAAGGCACCATGAACAGAAAGCTCGGAGCGCTCGCCCTCGCGGGCACCGCAGCGCTCGTGCTGGCCGGCTGCGCCGGCGGCGGCACCCCCAGCGACACCCCCGAGGCCGCGGAGATCCGCGTCTGGCTCGTCGGCACCGATACGCCCCAGGAAGCGCGGGACTATCTCGTCGAGACCTTCGAGGCCGAGAACCCCGGCAGCACCCTGGTCATCGAGGAGCAGCAGTGGACCGGGCTGGTTGACAAGCTCACGACGAGCCTGTCGAGCAACGACAGCCCCGACATCGTCGAGATGGGCAATACGCAAGCGCCCGCGTTCACCTCCAGCGGCGCACTCCTGAGCCTGGCCGACATCGAGCAGCAGCTCGGCGGGAGCGACCTTCTCCCCGGCTTCGTCGAGGCCGGCAGCTGGGACGGCACGCTCTATGCCGCTCCGTACTACTCGGGGTCGCGCGTCGTGTTCTACAACACGGCGCTGTATGACCAGGCCGGTGTCGCCGTGCCGACCACGCTCGATGAGTACGTCTCGGGCGGCGTCGCGCTCGCCGAAGCCCTGCCGGGCGTCTCGGGCGTCTACTTCCCCGGTAAGGACTGGTACAACGCGCTTCCCTTCGTGTGGGAGAACGGCGGCGAGATCGCCGTGCAGGATGGCGACCAGTGGGATGCACAGCTGTCGAGCCCCGAGTCCCAGGCGGGCCTCGCTCAGGTGCAGGAACTCATGACGAAGGCGTCGCTTGCTCCCAAGGACGGCGACGAGGCCGAAGGCTGGGTCCCCTTCCGGATGCAGGAGTCGGCGACCTACTCCGCGCCGAGCTGGGCGTACTGGTCGATCATCGCCGACGAGGACGGCAACGACACGGCAGTCGTCGACACGACCGGATACTACGCGTTGCCGGGCATGGACGGCGGGGCAGCTCAGGTCTTCGCCGGCGGCTCGAACGTCGGCATCTCGGCGAAGTCGCAGCACCCGGAGCTGGCGAAGTCGGCCCTTGAGATCATGCTCTCGGACGAGTACCAGTCGATCCTCGCCGGCGCGGGCCTCGTGCCCGCGAAGGTCTCGCTCGGCGGCGACGTCGCGGCGGCCACCCCGGAGCTCGCGGCGGTCATCGCCGAGGCCGCTGCCAACGCCAAGCTCACGCCGGCGTCGCCGAACTGGGCTGATGTCGAGGCCCAGGGCATCATGCAGGACCTGTTCGTCAACATCGCCAACGGTGGCGACATCGCGACGCTCTCGGCCGACGCCGACGAGCAGATCGAAGCCATCCTCAACGGCTGACGCCGCCGCGGGGGCGCCCTGCGCCGCAGGGTGCCCCCGCAGCGCGTCCCGCCCCGACGTCGAAGGACTCCCCGTCATGGCCACCGTCATCGCCCCCGCCGCTCCGGCAGAGCACGGGACGCCCGAGCCCACGCCCGCGGACGCTCGGCGCCGACGCTTCCCGTGGGCCCCGGTGACGCTGCTCACCCCCGCGCTGATCATGCTGGTCGTCTTCATCGGCTGGCCGCTGGTCCAGCTCGTGGTGATGTCGTTCCAGGAGTTCGGTCGCGCCCAGATCTTCGGGGCCGCCCCCGAGTTCATCGGCCTCGACAACTACGCCGCGGTGCTCACCGACCCCGAGTTCTGGGCGGTGCTGGCTCGCAGCATCGCGCTGTGCGTCGTGAGCGTCGCGGCCACGATGGCGCTCGGCATCCTCATCGCCGTCCTCATGACGAAGCTGAGCGCCGCGATGCGCACCGCCGTCTCGGTCGCGTTGCTGTTGGCGTGGGCCATGCCGGCGCTGACGGGCACGATCGTGTGGGGCTGGATCTTCGACACCCAGTACGGCCTGGTCAACTGGGTGCTCACGCGCCTGACCGGCACCGACTGGACCGGCCACAGCTGGCTCATCGACCCCGTGAGCTTCTTCGCGGTCGCCGCGATCATCATCACCTGGGGCGCCGTGCCGTTCGTCGCCTTCACCGCCTACGCCGGGTTCACGCAGGTGCCCGACGAGGTCATGGAGGCGGCATCTCTCGACGGCGCATCCGGGTTCGCGCGCTTCCGTCTCATCGTCGTCCCGTACGTGCGGTCGATCCTGCTCGTGCTGCTGATCCTGCAGATCATCTGGGACCTGCGGGTGTTCGCGCAGATCTACGCGCTGCAGTCGATCGGCGGGGTGCGCGCCGAGACCAACACGATCGGCGTCTACATCTACAGCGTCTCGATGGCCTCGGGCGATCTCGGCGCCGGAGGGGCCATCTCGGTCATCCTCGTCGCCGTCTTGCTGCTGGTCTCGGGGTACTGGATCCGCACGATGCTGCGTCAGGAGGAGCAGTCATGAACGCGCGTCCCCGGCGGCTGTCGAGCCGCATCCTGCTCAACCTCGCGGCCGTGATCGTCATCCTCTTCTCGATCTTCCCCGTGTACTGGATGGTCAACACGTCGCTGCTGCCGGCATCCGCGGTGCGCTCGTCCACGCCGCACTGGTGGCCCGACCAGTTCACCCTCTCGAACTACCAGACCGCGCTCGGCGACGCGGGCCTGCTCACGGCGCTCGGCAACTCCGTCGCGGTTACCGCGATCACCCTCGTCGCGGCGCTCGTGTTCGCCTTCCTCGCGGCGCTCGCCGTCTCGCGCTACCGCTTCCGCAGCCGCCGGTCGTTCATCATCGCGATCCTGGTCGTGCAGATGATCCCCGCCGAGGCGATGATCATCTCGGTGTTCCGTCTGCTCGACGGCTGGTACCTGCTCAACACGATCATCGGGCTGAGCTTCGTCTACATCGCCTTCGTGCTGCCGTTCACGATCTGGACCCTGCGGGGATTCGTCGCGGGCGTGCCCGTCGAGCTCGAAGAGGCGGCGATGATCGACGGATGCAGCCGCACGGGCGCGTTCTGGCGGGTCACGTTCCCGCTGCTGGCGCCGGGGCTGATCGCGACGGGCGTGTTCGCGTTCATCCAGGCGTGGAACGAGTTCGTCTTCGCCCTGGTCATCATGACCCGGCCCGAATCGCTCACCCTCCCCATCTGGCTGCGTGCCTTCGTGCAGGCCACGAAGGCCACCGACTGGGCCGTGGTCATGGCG
This sequence comes from Microbacterium sp. bgisy207, assembly GCF_965345035.1. GTDB lineage: Bacteria > Actinomycetota > Actinomycetes > Actinomycetales > Microbacteriaceae > Microbacterium. The sequence continues at coordinate 86,085 of NZ_CBDRMG010000012.1, read as the reverse complement.
GCTTCGACGATCATGGCGATCCCCGTCATCGTCTTCTTCCTCATCGTCAACCGCAGGATGACCGGCGGCATGGTCGCGGGGGCGGTCAAGGGCTGATGAACGCGCGCACCACTGACCGCTTCCGCACCGGGAGCGGGCGATGAGACTCGGCCTCGACATCGGAGGGACCAAGACGGATGCCGTCGCCGTCGCCGCATCCGGAACCATCGTCGCGCGCGTGCGCCTGGCGACAGGCTGGGGACCGGATGCCGTCGTGCAGACGGTCCTCGACGCCGTCACGGCGGTGCGTGCCGAGGCAGACGCCGAGGGCATCGCCTCCGTCGGGATCGGGATCCCCGGGCAGATCGAACCGGGCAGCGGCCGGGTCGAGCACGCCGTCAACCTCGGGGTCGAGCGACTCGACCTCGTGGCGGCCGTCGCGCCGCTCCTGGGCGTGCCGGTCCGCGTCGACAACGACGTCAAGGCCGCGGCCCTGGGCGCCGCGGCGCTGCGGGCCGAGACCGGAAGCATGGGCTATCTCAACCTCGGCACCGGGATCGCCGCCGCGATCGTTTCGGACGGGGCGCTGTGGCGCGGCGCGCGCGGATCGGCCGGTGAGATCGGGCACCTCTCCGTCGACCCGTCCGGTCCCCGATGCCGCTGTGGCCAGCGCGGGTGCATCGAGGCGTTCGCGGGGGGAGGGGCCGTCGCCTCCCGCTGGGCGAGGCCCGGGGCCTTGCCCATCCGCGACATCTTCGACGCCGCCGACGCCGGGGATGCGGCCGCCGTCGTGCTGCGCTCGCAGATCGCGTACGGGGTCGCTGCGGGCATCCGGGTGCTCGTGCTCACAGCGGACGTGGACGCCGTCGTCCTCGGGGGCGGGCTCACCGGGCTCGGTAAGAGGTTGCGCACCGAGGTCGCGGCGCAGCTCGATGCCAGCGCCCGCGAGTCCGCGTTCCTGCGTTCCCTGCACCTGGCCGAGCGCGTCGAGATGCTGCCGGCTGGGGCTCCCGCCGCCGCGCTCGGTGCCGCCCTCCTCGGCGCCGAGGCCATCGATGAAAGAGAGGCTGTGCCCCATGGCTGAGATCGTGATCGTCCCTGACCGAGAGGCGGCAGGCCGGCTCGTCGCGGACGAGATCGTCCGCCGCATCCGTGCCACCCCCGACATCGTGCTGGGGCTTGCGACCGGGTCGACGCCACTTCCGGTCTACCACGCGCTCCCTGCGGCGCTGGCAGGCGCCGACGTCTCGCGCGTGCGCGGATTCGCGCTCGACGAGTATGTCGGACTCGATCCGGCTCATCCGCAGAGCTACCGCTCGGTGATCACGCGCGAGGTCGTCGCACCGCTGGGCCTCGATCCCGCCCGCGTCCGGGTGCCCGACGGACGACTCGACGGCATCGAGCACGCGGGGGAGGACTACGAACGCGCCATCGCGGATGCCGGGGGTGTCGCGCTGCAGATCCTCGGGATCGGCACCGACGGCCACATCGGGTTCAACGAACCCGGATCGTCGTTCGCGTCCCGCACGCGGGTCAAGACGCTCACACAGCAGACCCGGCACGACAACGCGCGGTTCTTCTCCTCAGCGGACGAGGTGCCGATGCACTGCATCACGCAGGGGCTGGGCACGATCCTGGATGCCGGACACCTGGTGCTCCTTGCCTTCGGATCAGCGAAGGCCGGCGCGCTCGCGGCGGCCGTCGAGGGGCCGGTGTCGGCATCCGTCCCCGGCTCGGCGATCCAGCTGCATCCGCACGTCACGGTCGTCGTCGACGAGGACGCCGCCACGGAGCTCGCGCACGCCGACTACTACCGCTACGCCTACGCGAACAAGCCCGCCTGGCAGGGTCTCTAGCCGGCCCCCGGCGGGCGCGTGGGGGTCAGATCGCGCGGTCCAGGTCGGCCCAGGCGAAGCGGATCAGGTGGGTACGGCTGAGCGGGGCCAGCGGCGTCTGCGCAACCTCGCTCTCGGTCAGCCACCGCAGGTCCGTGATCTCGCCGCTCGGCACGGCATACGCGTCGGGGACGCGGAGCAGGAAGGCGTCAGCGACAACCCGATGGCCGGGCTCGTTCGCCGCTGCCGCGTCGAATCGCCCGAGGGGCAGGAATCGCTCCGCTGCCGCACGGATGCCGGTCTCCTCGGCGACCTCGCGGACGACGGCATCCACCGCGCTCTCGCCGGGATCGGGCTTTCCGCCCGGCTGCTGGAAGACTCGCGCTCCGCGTTTGCGCACCACCAGGGTCCGGCCGTCCGCGCTGACGATGACGGCGGCGCTCACGCGCACCACTCCCGTCACGGGGTGAAGACCTTGCCCGGATTGAGGATGCCCTGCGGATCGAAGACGCGCGCGATCTGACGCTGCAGGTCCCACTGGTCCTCGCCGAGTTCCTCGGCAAGCCAGCGCCGCTTGAGCACGCCGATGCCGTGCTCGCCGGTGAGCGTTCCGCCCAGGTCCAGCGCAGCGTGGAACAGCTCATCCGCGGCCTGCCACACGATATCGGGCACCTCGGTGCCGCTGAAGATGAAGTTCGGGTGCAGGTTGCCGTCGCCGGCGTGGGCCACGGTGGGGATCACCAGGCCGTACCGCCGCTCGATCTCGGCGATGCGCGTGAACATCGAGCCCAGCTCCGAGCGGGGCACCGACACATCCTCGATCAGTGTCGTCCCCAGCCGTGCCATCGCTGGATGCAGGGACCTGCGGATCGTCAGGAGCCGATCGCCCTCGGCGGGATCGGTCGAGACCGCGACGGTGCCTCCGGCGGCCCGCAGGACGGCGGCGATGGCGGCGGCATCCGTCTCAGCGGTCGGGCCGTCGGTCTGGATCGTGACCTGGGCCGCGCCGGGGGTGGGCGGCGCGAGGCTCAGCAGGGCGTGGATGGCCGCGAGGGATGCCGCATCCAGCAGTTCCATGATCGCCGGCTGGAGCCCCGCGGCCGTGACCGCGCTGCAGGCGGTCGCCGCCGAGCCGGCATCGGTGAAGGTCGCCGCGACGGTGCATACCTGTCCGGGAATGAGTCGTCGCAGCTTCAGCGTCGCCCCGACCACGACGCCGAGGATGCCCTCGGATCCGATGACCAGCGAGGTCAGATCGAGGCCTGTCACGCCCTTGACGGTGCGGTGCCCGAGCCGCAGCAGGCGGCCGTCGGCCAGGACGAGATCCACGCCGAGCACCGCATCGCGCACGACTCCGTACTTCGTGCAGAGCAGCCCGCCCGCACCGGTGGCGATGTTCCCGCCCACCGTCGAGATGTCGCGGCTTGCGGGATCGGGTGCCCACCACAGTCCGTGCTCGGCGAGTGCGCGGCCCAGCTCAGCGTTCAGGATGCCCGGTTCGACGACCGCGATCAGATCGTCGGGGCGCACCTCGAGGATGCGGTCCATGCGTCGCAGCGAGAGGGCGATCTCCCCGGGGCCGGCGTTCGCGCCGCCCGCGAGCCCCGTACCGGCACCGCGAGTGACCACCGGCGTGCCAGTGCGCGAGGCGATCCGGAGGGTCGCCTGCACGTCGTCGACCGACTGCGCGTGCACCACGGCGAGGGGGCGGCCGGTACTGGCGTGGCCCGACTTGTCGGCGCGGGCCGCCTCGAGGGAGGCATCCGTCGTGTCGACGCGCTCGCCGAGGTCTGCGCGCAGCAGGGCGAGGACGTCCGCGTCGCTCATGCCAGCCGGCGGCGTCCGGCGAGCACGCCGACCGTGACGGCGATGACCCCGAAGATGAGGCCGACCCAGCCGAGCCCCATGCTCCACCAGGCGATCGTCGCCGAGAGGTAGACGAGCAGCTCGACGATCGCGCGCAGAAACGGATGCACGACGATCACGGCGCGAGGTGACACGAACAGTGCCCACAGCAGGATCGCGACCACCGGCGCGACGATGCCGGCGACGATGTTCCAGGGGAACGGCCAGGCCGCGAATCCCCAGAAGGCGAGCGTTCCGAAGGCGAACAACTCGCAGAGCACCGCGAGCACGTCGACGGCGCTCAGCGCGGGGCGAGTTCCGGCGGGGACGCCGGATCCGGGCGATTCGGTCATGCTCCCAGTCTAGGCCGGTGTCCGGATGCGGCCCGGTGGACAGATCGACGGCAGGCGCTCCCGCGCGTCCGCCCCCCCGGCCCGCCGGAGCCGGGGGTCACACCCGCGTGCCGTCGCTCCAGACGGCGCGCACTGTGAGATCGGCATCCCAGAGCACGGCATCCGCGGCGTAGCCGGGAGCCAGGATGCCCAGGCCCGGACGGCCGATGGCTCTCGCGGGAACGACGGTCAGCGCGTCGACGGCGTCGGGGAGCGCGACACCCGCGGCGACGGCGGTGCGCAGGGCGGCATCCTGGGTGAGTGTCGACCCGGCGATCGCGCCGCCGTCGACCAGGCGCGCGACCCCGCCGGTGACGTCGACCGCAAGCTCTCCCAGCAGGTAGCGTCCGTCGCCGGCACCCGCGGCGGCCATCGCGTCGGTGATGAGGGTCACGCGTCCGGGGGCGGCGGCGAAGAGCATCCGGACCAGCTCCGGATGCACGTGCACGCCGTCGGCGATCACTTCGATGATCATCCGCGGGTCGGCGGTGGCGGCGGCCACGGGCCCGGGCATCCGGTGATGCAGTGGTGGCATCGCGTTGAACGCGTGGGTCAGGATGCGTGCCCCGGCGTCGATCGCCCGGCTGGTCACGGCGAAGTCGGCATCCGTGTGCCCGACCGCGACGGCGACACCGGCGTCGGTGAAGGCGCGGATCGCGTCCATGCCGCCGTCGAGCTCGGGGGCGAGGGTGACCTGCCGGATCGTCCCGGCGCCGGCATCCAGGAGCGCGTCGATCGCGCCCGGAGTCGGCAGCGCAAGCGCGTGCGGGTCGTGCGCGCCGCGGTGTGCGTGATCGAGGAACGGGCCCTCCAGGTGTGAGCCGAGGATGTCCGGATCCGTCCGGGTCATCCGCGCGATGCGTGCCACCCGGTCGACCAGGTGCGGGATGCTGCCCGAAACGAGGGAGAGTACGGCCCGGGTCGTCCCGTGCGCGCGGTGCAGATCGCGGGCGGCACGGATGTCGGCCTCGGCGTCTTCGAAGGAGTGACCACCCCCGCCATGACCGTGGATGTCGATGAGTCCCGGTGTGAGCATCGCCCCCGGTCCCGCCAGGGCGCGCCCGTCGATGACGGTCGCGCCCGCATCCCCCGCCCGCCAGCCGTCTCCATCGCCGATCGCCCCGACCACGCCGCCGCGAAGCTGGACCCACCCGTCACGGATCTCGACGCCGTCGGAGACGAGGCGGACACCGTGGATGACGGTCAGCGCGGCATCCGGAGTGGTCATCGTGCCTCCTCGCCGCTCCACGGGATCTCCGGTGACCGGCGGAAGCGGATGCCCAGAGCAGTCCACAGTCCATCGAGCCGGCCCACCCGCTGTCGAAACGACTCCCAGGTGCGCGCCGGGCTCTGACCTGTCGCGGGAGACCAGCCCGCTTCGGCGGCAGCCGCGATCCTCGGGAACATGAGCAGGTCGATGTCCTCGGGGCGTCGGACCGTTTCGGTCCACAGCGCCGCCTCGACGCCGAGGATGTCGCGTTCCGCCACTCCCTCGAGCAGTGTGGCCGGCTCCCATGTGTAGGACCGCTCGACGCTGGTCGGACCGTTCGCCCACACGAGCCCCAGCTCCGAATCGGCGGAGTCCTTCATGTCGAGGTAGACGGCGTCGGCCGGTGAAAGGATGAGGCGCCCACCGCGAGAGACGAATCCGCGTGCCTTCTCGTCCATCCCGTCGGCGGGCGTGAGCAAGCCCCAGTACTGTCCCACCGAGCCCGGATACAGGCCGCTTGCCGCGCCCGCTTCGTGCCACAGCACCGGCGTCTTCCCGGCCTCCGCGACCGCGCGCGATGCGAGCGCCACGAACGCCGCGTACGCGCCGGGGTCGGTGCCGAGCGCTTCGTCGCCGCCGAGATGGAGGTAGGGGCCCGGGGTCATCGCGGCGAGGTCGGCGACGACATCCGTCACGAACGCGTCAGTGGCAGGGTCGCCGATACGCAGCGACGAGAAGCCGACCGCGATGCCCTCGTACGGTTCGCCGGCGACCGGGAGAGTGCTGCCGTATGTCTCGACGACCTCGCAGATGTGCTCCGAGAGCACGGGCGGCTCGGCGAGCTCGGGATAGGCCACCCCGACCGCGTGCGTGTGCCCGGGCAGGTCGATCTCCGGAACGACGGTCATGTGCCGTTCGGCGGCGTACGCGACGATGCGGGAGTAGTCGTCACCGGTGTAGTGGCCGCCGGCATCGCCATCGACGGACGTGGCCGACGCCCGCTCGGTGAGCGCTGCGCGTGAGGGGAGTGCGATGCGCCAGCCCTGGTCATCCGTCAGATGCAGATGAAGGCGATTGAGCTTCAGCTGCGAGGCCCGGTCGATGACGCCGAGGACCACCTCGACGGGGAAGAAGTGGCGCGCGACGTCGAGCATGACGCCACGGTAGGAGAAGCGCGGTGCGTCGGTGATCTGAACCTGCGGAACGCGCCATCCGTCCGCGGCGGGCTCGATGAGTTGAGCGAGGGACTGGATGCCGTAGAACAGCCCCGCCGGGTCGGCGCCGACCACCGCGACGCCGGCGTCGGAGACGGTCAGCGTGTAGGACTCGGCAGCTGCGGCATCCGTCGTCGCGAGCAGAATCCGGGGACCGGTCGCGACCCGCTGGAGGGCTATCGAACCCTGGGTGCGTGCCGACACGAGGGCGGTGAGAACACCGACCGCGGTCTCGTCCCCGCCCACGGTGCACCCCGCCGTGAGAGCGAAGGCCGGGCCGTCTTCGGTGACGACCTCGCGGGGCAGGGGCACGAGTCCGCCCGGGACGGGTCCGGGAGCTGCCACGGGCGGGGCCTCGAGGGTCATGTAAAGAGTCCTAACAAATACGGTGGCTTCACTCTACCAATGGCGACCGGACGGATCGAGGCCCCGGGGCGATCGGGTATGCTCGGGGTGTCGCGACTGGCGTTGAGGTGGATGACCACCGGGGAGCGACCGACACGGTACTCGACCGCACGCCTGGGTCGATACGGACCCCACCCGAAGCCGTCGTCCACGCCCCGCCCGCACCAAGGAGCCGAACGCCATGAGCGACTCGTTCTTCACCGCCCCCCTCGCCGAAGTCGATCCCGAGATCGCCCAGGTCCTCGACCGTGAGCTGGCTCGCCAGCAGGGTTATCTCGAGATGATCGCCTCGGAGAATTTCGTGCCGGTCTCGGTCCTGCAGTCCCAGGGCTCGGTGCTCACGAACAAGTACGCCGAGGGGTACCCCGGGAAGCGCTACTACGGCGGCTGCGAGGAGGTCGACGTCGCCGAAGAGCTCGCGATCGCACGCGCCAAGGCCCTGTTCGGCGCCGAGTTCGCCAATGTCCAGCCGCACTCCGGTGCCACCGCGAACGCCGCTGTGCTGCACGCGATCGCCCGGCCCGGCGACACGATCCTCGGGCTCTCCCTCGATCACGGGGGGCACCTGACGCACGGCATGAAGGCCAACTTCTCCGGCCGCCTCTACGACATCGTCGCCTACGGCGTGGATCCCGAGACCAGCCTGATCGACATGGATGAGGTGCGCCGCCTTGCCGTCGAACACCGACCGCAGGTCATCATCGCGGGGTGGTCGGCCTACCCCCGCCAGCTCGACTTCGCGCGCTTCCGCGAGATCGCCGACGAGGTCGGGGCACTGCTGTGGGTCGACATGGCGCATTTCGCCGGACTCGTCGCCGGTGGCGTGCACCCCTCGCCTGTTCCTCACGCGCACGTCGTGTCGTCCACCGTCCACAAGACGATCGGCGGGCCCCGATCGGGCTTCATCCTGACCAACGACGAGGCGATCGCGAAGAAGATCAACTCCGCCGTCTTCCCCGGGCAGCAGGGCGGCCCGCTCATGCACGTCATCGCGGCGAAGGCGACGGCGTTCAAACTCGCGGCCACGCCCGAGTTCCGCGAGCGTCAGCAGCGCACCGTGCGGGGCGCGAAGATCCTCGCCGACCGGCTCGCGCAGTGCGACGTCGCCGATGCCGGCATCGCCGTCCGTTCGGGCGGGACGGATGTGCACCTCGTACTCGTCGACCTGCGAAACGCCGCGATCGATGGCAAGCAGGCCGAGGATCTGCTGCACGAGATCCACATCACGGTCAACCGCAACGCGGTCCCCAACGACCCTCGCCCGCCGATGGTCACCTCGGGCCTGCGGATCGGGACGCCCGCGCTTGCGACGCGGGGGTTCGGTGACGCCGAGTTCGCCGAGGTGGCGGACATCATCGCTCTCGCCCTGTTGCCCGATCCCGACGTGGATGCGCTGCGTACGCGGGTGGCGACATTGACGGAAGCCTTCCCGCTCTATCCGGGTCTCGCCCAGTAGGTCGCGTCCGCGCGTGCCGGTGCCGCTGGCGGGGGTGGTGTTCGACCACGCCCGGTCTGGATGCATCGGGGCTCGCCCCGTAGGATACCTATCGACGTAGTGATCTGCCCGGGACGCTGATGTCGCCGGGCGACGACAGGAGACGCGAATGACTGCACAACTGCTCGACGGTACCGCGACAGCCGCCACGATCAAGGAGGAGCTGCGCGAGCGGGTCGCCGCTCTCGCAGCCAAGGGCGTCGTGCCGGGTCTGGGCACGCTTCTGGTGGGAGATGACGGCGCATCGCGGTCGTACGTGACCGGCAAGCACCGCGACTGCGCCGAGGTCGGCGTGGCCTCGATCGCCGTCGAGCTGCCCGCGACCGCGACCCAGGAGGAGATCGCGGATGCGGTGCGCGCGCTCAACGCGGATCCCGCCGTCACGGGATTCATCGTGCAGCTCCCGCTGCCCAAGGGCATCGACGAGAACGCCATCCTTGAGCTCATCGACCCGGCCAAGGATGCCGACGGTCTGCATCCGACCAACCTCGGTCGCCTCGTGCTGGGCGTGGACCCTGCCACGGCGATCCCGGCGCCGCTGCCGTGCACGCCCGCGGGGATCATCGAGCTGCTCACCCGTCACGGCGTGCAGATCGCCGGCAAGCATGTCACGGTGATCGGACGCGGCATCACTGTGGGCCGCCCCCTGGGGCTGCTGCTGACCCGCAAGGGGACCGACGCCACCGTGACACTTACGCACTCACGCACCCCCGACCTCGAAGCCCAGGTGCGCAAGGCCGACATCGTCGTCGCAGCGGTCGGTCAGCCGCACCTGGTGAAGCCCGAGTGGATCGCCCCGGGGGCGGCGGTGCTCGATGTCGGCGTCACGCGCGTCGGCACCACCGAGACCGGCCGCGCCAAGCTCGCCGGCGACGTCGACCCGGCCGTTGCGGAGGTCGCCGGCTGGCTCTCTCCGAACCCCGGCGGCGTCGGTCCCATGACCCGCGCGATGCTCGTGGCGAACGTCGTCGAGACCGCGGAGCGGCTCGCCGGCTGACCGGCGGGGCGTGTGACCGAGGCTGACCCCGCGGGCGTCCCCGCCTCGACGCCCCTCGAACAGTGGCTGGACCGGCTCGCCGAGGCGACCGGTGCGCCCGGCGGCGGTGCCGCGAGTGCCGTCATGCTCGCTCTCGGTGCCGGATTGCTGCGGATGGTGGCCGGATACACCCCGGGCCAGGACCGCGCGACCGCGGCGGGGGAGCGGGTCGCCGCGCTTCGCGTGCGAGCCCTGGCGGCATCGGATGCCGACAGTCGCGCATCCGTCGCGCTGGGTGCGGCCCTCGCGCTGCCGACCGACGACCCTGACCGGGACGCCCGTCTGCTCGACGCGGCGCTGCGCGGCGCGCAGTCATCCGTCGATATCGGCGAGGTCGGCATCGCGCTGGTCGGCGAACTCGACGTGCTCGAGCGGGTGGGGAACCGCCACCTGGACTCCGATCTCGCGGTGGCCCGCGAGGCGGTGCGCGCCGGTCTCGGCGGAGCTCTCGTGAACCTGCGCGCCAATCTCGATCTCATCGCCGCGCACGCGCCCTCGGTACCCGGCGGCGCGGGCGAGGCGGCCGAGCGTGAGCTGCGCGATGCCGGCGAGCGCATCGCCAGTGCACGGGGCTCCCTGGCCGCCCTGTCCTAGACGCATGGGCGCGACACATCACGGTCGCGTGGCTCTGGCACAATGGCGCCGTGATGTCCGCTCTCCGTGCCCGATCCCGCCGCCGGCGCGTGGGAATGATCGGCGGGATCATCGCGCTTGCGCTGCTGTACGTCGTGGTGATCGCGCTGTATGCGGCCGGTGGTCGCATAGACCACGCCGAGGTCTCGAGCGGTGGCGACGGCTCTCCACTGGTGCTGACCCTGACCCCGGTCGATATCGACGGCACTGCCGGTCACATGACGCTGCGCATCACCCCCGGGCCCCTCGGCGCCTACTCTTCAGACCAGTTCTCGATGGACGAGACCGTGCAGATTCTCGTGACCGGAACCGATGGGTCGCGCACGATCGAGTACGGCGCGGAGGAGGTCGCCGGCCCGCAGACCATCGTGCTCACGCTGGACGGGTTCATCGAGCAGTGGCCCTTCGACCGGTACACCACCGAAACGCTGATCGTCCCGTTGCGAGCGGATGCCGACGGGCAGGGCGTGCCGATTCCGTACAGCCTGACTGCCGATGGTCGAGTCCCCGGCTGGAACGTCGATGCCGAGGCAGTGTCGACGGCATCCATGGTGACCGAAGACGGGCCGATCACGGTGCTCGGCGTGCAGTTCACCGTCACGCGGGCGGCATCCACCATCGCCTTCGGTGTCGTGCTGCTCACGCTGATGGTGATCGCGCCCGTGCTCGTGCTCACGGCCGCCATCACGGTCTACCGCGGACGACGCAGGATCGAGGCGACGATGCTCGGCTGGATCGGTGCGATGCTGTTCGCGACGATCCCGCTGCGCAACTTCCTGCCCGGGTCTCCGCCGATCGGATCGTGGGTCGACTACCTGATCGTCCTGTGGGTCATCGCAGCGCTCATCGCGGGGCTTGTCATCTTCGTGCTCGCCTGGCTGCGCAGCGGTCCCGACGGTCCGGCCGTCGCCTCGCAGTCCGCGGACGGCGAGAACGGTGATCGCGCTCGGGTGCGCGCGGGAGACGGCGGATCCGATGGGGACGGCGACGCGGGCGGAGACGACTGAGCGCCTAGGTGTACCCGGCGGTGTCGCCCCCGCGGGCGCCGTCCCACAGTCGCCCGGTCTGCGCCTCCAGGCGGTCGTCGACGAGGTCGTACACGAACCACGCGATCACGAGGAGGACGGGCGGCGCGATCCAGCCCCAGAGCAGGCCGGACACGCTGACCCCCGACAACACGACGACGAGTATCCAGACGACTGCCGCGACCAGCAGCACGACCGCTGCCTGCACGAGCTTCGCGCCCGCGCGCGTCAGGCCACGGCTGGAGCGCTCGGCCCGCGAGCCGAGCCATCGCCGTAGGCCCGGTTTCACCCAGATCGTCGCGAGGGCGAGGACCACGGCCGCCCACAGCACCGACCAGCCGACGGACACCTGAGGCATGAGCAGCCCGATCAGCAGCAAGACGACCAGGTCGAAGACATAGAGGGTCACGAAGCGGATCACCCAGGCGCGCACGGCTCCAGCGTGCCACGGATCCGGCGTTCGCGTCGCCTCGCGCCGTCGCCTCGCGGTGCTCGTGCATACCTCGACGACGTCGAGCGTCACGCGACGCAGAGGCTACGCGTGACGCTCGAGGAACGCGTAGACCTCGGAGTCGTCGACACCGGGGAAGTTGCCACGGGGGAGCGGTGTGAACATCTGCATGTGAACGCGGGCGCTCGGCCACGCTTTGCCCTCCCATCGGGCCGTGAGTTCGGCGGGAGCGCGCCGGCAGCAGGCCTGGTCGGGACACGTCGATACCGCGCGTTTGGTGGTCTCCCGCCCGCGGAACCACCGTGCATCGTCGAACGGGACCCCGACGCTGATCGAGAACTCGCCGTCGGCGGTGGTCCCCGTCTGGGTGGAGCACCAGAACGTCCCCGCCGGGGTGTCGGTGTACTGGTAGTGCTCGGTGGTGCGGTTCTGCTCCGAGAACGCGGCGCGCGCTGACCACTTGCGGCAGGCGATCTGTCCGTCGACAGCCCCCGTTACATCCATCGGCAGGGGCAGGTCGTCGTTCTCGTAGACGCGGGAGATGGCCCCGGAGCCATCCACGCGCAAGAAATGCAGACGGATGCCCAGATGCTGCGTCATGAGGTTCGTCATCCGCATCGCCGCTGCCTCATGAGTCACCCCGAACGCGTCGCGGAAGTCCTCGACGGCAAGGTTGCGGTCCTTCTTGGCCTGCTGCAGGAATGCGACACCGTTCGTCTCGGGGATCAGGCAGCACGCTGCGAAGTAGTTGATCTCGAGTCGCTGCTGCAGGAAGTGGGCGTACGAGGTCGGTCGCTGGTGTCCCAGCAGTCGGTGCGCCATCGCCTGCAGCGCCATCGACCGCAGCCCATGGCCGCCCGGGATCGACGCCGGCGGCAAGTAGATGCGCCCGTTCTCCAGGTCGGTCACCGAGCGCGTCGACTGTGGCAGGTCGTTGACGTACAGCAGTTCGAACCCGAGCCGCTCGGCCATGATGCTCACTGTCCGGTGCGTGAGAGCGCCGGAGACATGGCCGGCTGCGGCAAGCTGCTTCTCGGCGAGCTTCTCGATCTCGGGTAGGTAGTTGTCGAGATCGCGCATCCGCAACCGCAGCTCAGTGTTGGCCCGGCGCGCCTCCTCGGGGGTCGCGATGGCTTCGCGTTCGCGACGCTCGAGCTCGCGATGCAGACCGAGGATGGATTCGATCGTCTCATCCGGCATCCCCTTGGTCACCTTGACGGGGGCGATTCCGAGCCGACGGAAGACCGGGCTGGCCTGTGCGCGCTCCAGTTCGATCTCCAGTGCTGCGCGCCGGTTCGGCGGCTCCGCCGCGAGCAGGTCGGTGACCTCGAGTCCAGTCGCCTGCGCGATCGCCTGGAGCAGGGACAGTTTCGGTTCCCGTTTCCCATTCTCGATGAGGCTCAGCTGGCTTCCCGCGACGCCGACCTGGGCGCCCAGCTCGTCGAGGGTCCACCCGCGGGAGACGCGTTCATGACGGATGCGGTGCCCGAGAGTCACCAGTTCGAGGTTGGTGGGTGCCATTCCTTGATGCTAGCGAAAGAAGTGCGTTTCTTACGAGACGTAGTCGCTTCAAACGACGCTCAGCCTGCACGAGAGTAGAGAAAGACCCCACCGCGACCCCTTCGTACGACAGGAGCGAGAATGGCCATCGCCGACGTTACTCGACCCACCGCCTCCGCGCCCGCGTCCACCTCAGGACAGCTGCCGACGATTTCCGGCCCCGGTATGGACGCCCTCATCGAGTGGGTCGACGAGATCGCCGCGCTCACCAAACCCGACCGCATCCATTGGGTGAACGGTTCACGCGCGGAAAACGACGCGCTGTTGCGAGAGCAGGTCGACCAGGGCAAGCTCATCAAGCTCAACCCCGAATGGCGTCCCGGCTCGTACCTGGCTCGTTCCCATCCGAGCGACGTCGCGCGAACCGAGGCCCGTACATTCATCGCCTCGGAGCGGGAGGAAGATGCCGGCCCCACGAACAACTGGGTCGCGCCCTCCGAGATCCGTGCGACGATCACCCCGCTGTTCGACGGGTCGATGCGGGGCCGCACGATGTACGTCGTTCCCTTCTCGATGGGAGCCGTCGGCGGCCCGCTCTCGCACATCGGTGTGCAGGTCACCGACAGTGCGTACGCGGTGACCTCGATCGGCATCATGACGCGCGTGGGCACCGACGTCCTGCGGGAGATCGCGAACGGTGCGGCGTGGGTCAAGACCGTCCACTCCGTCGGGGCGCCCCTTGCTCCCGGCGAGGAGGACGTGGCCTGGCCGTGCAATGACGAGAAGTACATCGTGCACTTCCCCGACACCCTCGAGGTCTGGTCGTACGGCTCGGGCTACGGCGGGAACGCCATCCTCGCGAAGAAGTGCTTCGCATTGCGGATCGCATCCGTGATCGGGCGGGACGAGGGGTGGATGGCTGAGCACATGCTGCTCATCCGTGTCATCAGTCCCCAGGGGAAGGCGTACCACATCGCCGCTGCCTTCCCGTCGGCGTGTGGCAAGACGAACCTCGCCATGCTGCGCCCGACGATTCCCGGATGGCGCGTCGAGACGCTCGGCGATGACATCGCGTGGCTGCGACCGGGTGATGACGGACGCCTGTGGGCGATCAACCCCGAGGCCGGCTTCTTCGGCGTCGCTCCGGGCACCGGTGAGTCCACGAACGTCACCGCGGTGGAGACCCTCTGGGGCAACACGATCTTCACGAACGTCGCCCTGCGTCCCGACGGCGACGTGTGGTGGGAAGGCCTGACCGATGAGCCGCCCGCAGAGCTGATCGACTGGGAAGGCAACCCCTGGACGCCGGCCTCCGGTCGACCCGCCGCCCACCCGAATTCCCGCTTCACGGTGCGTGCCGACCAGTGCCCGCAGATCGCCGACGACTGGGATGCGCCCGAGGGTGTGCCGATCGACGCGATCTTGTTCGGGGGCCGCCGCGCGACGAATGTGCCGCTCGTGGTCGAGGCCACTGACTGGGCCCACGGGGTGTTCCTCGGCTCGACCATCTCGTCCGAGCGCACCGCCGCGGCCGAGGGCACCGTCGGTGAACTGCGTCGCGACCCGTTCGCGATGCTGCCGTTCTGCGGATACAACATGGCCGACTACTTCGGTCACTGGATCAAGATGGGCCAGAAGCTCCGCTTCGACCGCGCTCCGAGGATCTTCCAGGTCAACTGGTTCCGCAAGGGAACGGATGGCCGGTTCCTGTGGCCGGGATTCGGCGACAACTCGCGGGTCATCGAGTGGATCGTCCGGCGCGTCGACGGTGAGGTCCCCGCCGTCGACAGCCCCATCGGGCGGCTCCCTCGCATCGAGGACCTCAACCTCGAAGGCATCGAGGTGCCGGCCGAGGACCTCGAGGAGCTGTTCGCGGTCGACCCCCAGTCGTGGTTGCACGAGGCCGACCTCACCGAGGAGTTCTTCGGTGTCTTCGATGGTCGCATCCCGGCCCCGCTGAACGCTGAACTCGCAGCCCTTCGCTACCGCCTCAAGTCCTCCTGACCCGGGCGTCCTCCTCCCGCCCGTACCCGGCGCAACCCGCGCCCCTCGCGAACCCACCCCTTCTTGCCCCAGCCCACAGGTTTCGGCCGCAGGAAGGGGTGGGTTCGTCGAGATTGTTGTTGGTTCGGCGGGGTGGGTCAGACCAGGAGCTGGTGGCGCGCGAGGTCGCGGTAGAGGGGCGTGGACTCGACCAGTTCGCCGTGCGTGCCCTGACCGATGACCTCACCGTTCTGCATGACGACGATCAGGTCGCTGTCGACGACTGTCGACAGTCGGTGAGCGATCACGATGAGCGTGCGCTCCGCGGCCACCGCATCGATCGCGTCACGCATCCGCTGCTCATTCAAGCCGTCCAGCGATGACGTCGATTCATCCAGGAGCAGGATCGGCGGTGCGGCAAGCAGCGCACGTGCGATCGCGAGGCGCTGGCGCTCGCCCCCCGAGAGCATGACGCCGTTCTCGCCGACGGGCGCTTCCAGGCGGAGGGGACTGCGCTCGAGCACCTCGGTCAGGTTCACCGCGTCGAGGACGCGCTCGCAATCGGCATCCGTCGCGTCGGGCGAGGCGAGCCGGAGGTTCTGGGCGATCGTCCCCGCGAGGGTGGGCGCGTCCTGCTCGACGTAGCCCAACTGTGCCCGCAGCCGCTCACGGGGCAGCGTGCGGATGTCCACCCCGCCGAGCAGGATCGCCCCGTCGGTCGGGTCGTAGAACCGTTCGATGAGCGCAAGTGTCGTGCTCTTGCCGGCGCCGGAGGGGCCGACGATCGCGACGCGCGCGCCGCGCGGCACCTGGAAGGAGACGCCGCGCAGGACGTCTCCGGCGGCGATGGACGGGTCACCTCCGGCAGCAGCCTCGGATGCCGCATCCGCCGGAGTGTCGGTGGTTCCCGAGTCCGCCGTCGGCAGTGTCAGAGCCGAGGTATCGACGTGCGCGCTCTCGAGCACCGCGCGGGCCTCGGTCTCCGCACGGCGCCGGGCCGCGACGACGGCCTCCGGGTACCGGAACCACACGTCGCGGAACTCGATCGCGATCTCGGGTGATTCGATTGGCGCACGCTGCGCATCGGGGCCAGCGCCCGCGGCGTGTTGTGACATATGAACGGCGGGTGCCACGGCGGACACGGATGCCGCGATCCGAGCGTCATCGGCGTCCTCGGTCGGCAGGTCGAGGACCTCCTGGATGCGTCCCAGGGCGCCGAGAGCCTGGTTCACCGAGGTGATGGCCCCGAAGAAGCTGCCGAGGGGGCCGACGAGAAGAAATAGGAAGAGGATGAAGGTGACGAGGTTCGCGATGTCGATCGCACCGGAGGCGACTCGGTATCCACCGACGCCGAGGACGACCAGCAGCGACACCTGCAGGGCGATCCCCGCGACCGGCACGACGAGTGCGGAGACCTTCGCGATCCGAACGCCGACGCGGTACGCGTCCGTTGCGACGCCCGTGATGTCCGCGACCTCGCGCTCGGTGGCACCGGCGGCTCGCACCGTCCGAATCGAACTGACGGCCCGTTCCACCGAGGAGGCCAGCTCGCCGACCTTCTCCTGCTGCTCTCCGGTCGCGCGACGGATGCGGCCGCTGAGCACCACGACCCCGGCGATGGACACACCGATGACCACGACGATGGCGGCAAGCAGGAGAGGGTCGATCAGGGCCATCGCGACGAGGGCGCCGACGAAGATGAGGGAGTTGCCCACCGCATCCGCGAGCCCCTGCGTCAGGACGGCGTACAGGAGCGTCGTGTCGGTGCCGACGCGCGAGACCAGATCGCCTGTGCGGCGGGCGTCGAACTCCCGGATGGGCAGGTGCAGAATGCGGGCGACGAGTTGTCGCCTGCTCGAGTAGACGACGGCGGTCCCGGTTCGCTGCAGCAGGTAGTGCTGGAATCCGGAGATGAGAGAGGCGGCGACGACGAGCGCGACGATGCCCCACACGAGCAGACCGAGCCCGTCGTTCGCCTCGACGCGGGCGATCACCTGGCCGACGAGCAACGGCTGAGCGAGCGTTGCGACGGCGCCCAGGACGCTCAGGACGGCGACCACGATCAGCACGTTCCGGTGCTCGAGCAGGAACGGGATCAGCTGACGGAACGTCGCGCGCGGACCTTCCTCGGGGGTGCGACGACCACGGCGGGCGGGACGCGTATCAGCGCGCGACATGCAGACCTCGTTTCGGCGGGAGGGGCTCCTATGACCGTACTCCCGTCACGTGACCACACGCTGCGACCTCCGGTGCGGGGCGCCTCGCGCCGGAGGATGCCGCGCGAGGCACGGAGCAGACGAGGGGCGGCCCGGGAAACCCCGGACCGCCCCTCGCCAGCTGGCCGGTGTCAGCCGATCATGTCGGCGTCGCTGTATCCGGTGCCGTTGTACTTCTGGACGATCACGCTCGATACGGCCGGCTCGCCGGGGATCGTGGTGGTCACCGCGGTCCCGGGAAGCATGAGCGGCGCCTCGAAGTCCGTGACCTCTCGCAGGTGCAGCATGAAGTCGTCGCGCGTCGGCTCGGTCATGTTCTGGAAGACCTGCTCGAGCGTGGCGCCGATCATGTAGCTCCACATGCAGTGGGGGAACGCCGGCGGGTCTGCGTAGTCGCCGTATTCCTTCAGGTCGGACAGGAACGTCACGACATCCTCATCCTCCGCAAAGGCCGGGCTTGCCGGAGCCTTGGAGAACGACACCGAGTAGACCCCGGGGAAGGCTGCTGCGTTGCCCGGCCCGAGAATCGCGGTCGGGCTCGATGTGTTCGACGGCAGGAACCAGCTCGGAAGCCAGCCGAGTTCCTGAGCCTTCTGCAGCGACGAGATCACGAGCGGGGTGATCGACATCGCGTTGAAGAAGACGTCTGCGCCGCTGGCCGCCAACTCGGTCAACTGAGCGTCGACCGATGTGTCGGTGGCCTCGTAGCTGAGCTCTTTGACGATCTCGATGTTGCTCGCGCCCTCGACGGCTTCCTTGAAGCCCTCGACGTAGCCCTGGCCGTAATCGTCGTTCTGATACAGGATCGCGACCTTGTGGTCGCCCGACTCGGCGAGCAGCTCCCCGAATGCGGCGCCCTCGTTCTGGTAGATCGGCACGAAGCCGAGCTGCCAGGGGCTCTCCTCGGGGTCGGAGAACAACGGGTCGCCGGTCATGATCAGGACCTGCGGGAACTCCTCGTCGATCGCCGCCTCCCGCCACGCGCGGTTGGTCGGCGTGCCGAGGCCCGAGGTAGCGGCGAACACGTCGTCGGCGACCATCTGCTGGAAGTTGGCGAGCGCCTTCTGGGGGTCATACGCGTCGTCGTAGGACTTGACCTCGACAGTGCGCGTCTTGCCGTCTCCGAACTCGATGCCGCCCTCGGCGTTTCGGGCGCCCATGTAGGCGGCGAGGCCGGCAACCGTGCACGTGCCTGGCCCCGCGGTCGCGCCCGACAGCGGTGTCGAGACCCCGAGCGCGATGGTGGTATCGGTGATGCCCGGACTGTTCGCGACGGCGCCGTCTGTGCTGTCACCGCCGCCGGAGTCCCCGCCTCGGGAGCATCCGGCGGCGAGCAGGGCGACGATGCCGATGCCCGCAACCACGGAGACTGCCCGTGTTCTGGTGCGAAGAGTGCTCATGTGTTGTGCCTCTTTTCTTCTGGTGTGGTGTGGGAGGGAGAAGTCGATGCCGGGGGTTTGGCGGATCCGCCGCGGCGCCCGGCGGGTCCGGCTTCACGGCGAGCCAGCCGTCGGAGCGCACGCGGGAGGGAGGCCAGTCCGCCCGGCAGGAGGAACAGGACCGCGAGGAGGATGACACCCTGCAGGAAGGCCGTCATGCCCGGGTTGATGATGTTGGTCCACTGCGGCACGAGAACGTAGTAGGCGCCGCCGAGCAGAGAGCCCACGATGCTCCCCGCGCCGCCGATCACCATCGCTGCCAGCAGCGAGATCGAGTGGCCGAAGCTCAGGGTCTCGGGGGAGGTGTACTGGACGACCACCATGTACATGAACCCGGCGACACCGCCGATGATCGACGCGATCGTGAAGGCGAGCACCTTGTACCAGTAGGGGGAGACCCCCATGGATGCCGCGACGGCCTCGTTCGACTTCACGATCGCGAGAGCCCGGCCGAACTTCCCGTGTACCAGGTTGCGGGTCAGCAGGTACACGATGACGGTGATCAGGATGACGATGTACAGCTGCCACTGATCGTTGTAGAGACCGGTCCACTCCGGGGCGGATGAGAACCGTGCCGAGATTCCCTGAGACCCGCCCGTGAACTCCGAGAGGCGCTTGGCCAGGGGCACCCCGACGATCGGGAGAGCGATCGTCACCATGGCGATCGCGAGACCGCCGAGTCTGCTCGCCGCGAGGGCGACGATCAGTCCGACGACGCCGGGGAGGATGCACGCGAGCGCGAACACGAGAAGGATGTTCCAGTCCTGCGTCACCCCGTACGCCGTGACGTAGGCCCCCAGCCCCACGAAGAAGATCTGACCGAGCGAGACCTGACCGGCGTAGCCCATGACGACGTTGAGTCCGAGCACAGCGACCGCGAATACGCCGATGCGGGCAGCCGTCTGGTTCGCGAACTCGGGCAGGACGAGGGGCCCCACGATCAGAATGGCGGCGATGACGGCGATCACGACCCACCGCACCCACGGGCGGCGGGCGCGTCGGGGAGTCGTCGAGAAGTCGGTTGTCGAGATCATCACACGCGCACCACCGTCTTGCGTCCGAACAGCCCCTGCGGTCGCACGAGCAGCACCACGAAGATCAGAATGAACGGCACCGCGATCTTCATGTCGTGGCCGATGAAGGGCACGTACACCGCCGCGAGGTTCTCCAGCACACCGATGAGCCACGCCGCGATGACGACTCCGATCGGGCTGGACAGCCCGCCGAGGATCACCGCCGCCAGCGCGTAGACGAGGGCAGAGTCCATCATTCCGGGAGTGAGGGTCAGTTGCGGTGCGACGAGCGCGCCGGCGACGGCGCCGAGCGCCGCAGCCAGGCCCCAGCCGACCATGAGCATCCGGCCGACGGGTATTCCCGAGAATGCCGCCGATTGCGGGTTCACCGCGACTGCCCGGAGCGCGAGCCCGAGCTTCGTGCCCACGAACAGCAGCTGGAGCAGTCCCATGATCGCAAGGATGACGAAGATCGTTCCCAGCGAGCGGACGCTGATCACGGCTCCGAGAAGGGTGACCGTCTCCAGCGGGAACAGGGACGGAAACAGCAGGTTGTTGTACGACCAGATCCAGCCGACGAAGCCTGTGACGAGTGTCAACAGGCCGATCGTCACGACCACGGCGGTGTCGGGATCGCCGCCTTCGAACCGGCGCATCAGGAACCGCTCGACGATCGCGCCGAAGAGGAACGCGAACAGCACCGAGATCAGGATCGCGAGGATCAGGGGGAGCCCGACCTGCGTCAGGGTGTACGCCACGTAGGCCGCGAGCACCGCCATCCCGCCTTGGGCGAAGTTGATCAGTCCGGTCGCCTGGTTCACCAGGACGATCGCCAGTGCGAGCGCCGCGTAGATCGATCCGGTCGAGAGACCGTCGACGACCAGTTGGACGAAGGTTCCCATCCGTCAGCCTCCCAGGTAAGCGCGTCGGATCTCGTCCATGCCCTTGAGCTCGGACGTGGTGCCGGTCAGTGCGTTGCGGCCGGTCTCGAGGACCGTCGCAGAATCGACCACAGTGAAGGCGAGATTGGCGTTCTGCTCGACGACGACCATCGCAATCCCCGACTCGGAGCGCAGACGCGAGATCGCCTCGTAGACGTTCTTCGCCGTGCTCGGCGCCAGTCCCAGGGAGGCCTCGTCGAGGAGGATGAGCCGCGGTTTGGCCATGACGGCCCGAGCGACGGCGAGCATCTGTTGCTCGCCGCCCGAGAGCGCCGCGCCGTGCGAGCGGATTCTCGCTTTGAGGTTCGGGAACAGGTCGAGCAGGTACTCGATGTCCTCCTCGATGCCCTTCCGGTCCTTCCGGAGGTAGGCGCCCACGCGCAGGTTCTCGCGAACCGTGAGATCTGAGAGGGTTCCCCGCCCCTCCGGTACGTGCGCGATCCCGAGCGCCGCAACCTGATCCGGCCGTTTGCCGCGGATGTCCTTGCCGTCGAAGGTGATGCGGCCACCGGTTCGTACGACACCGGTGATGGCGCGCAGCGTGGTGGTCTTTCCGGCGCCGTTCGCGCCGAGGATGCCGACAGCCCCGCCCTCCGGCACGCTCAGCGACACGCCCTCGAGCACCTGGACGGGCCCGTAGGACGCGGTCACGTCCTCGAGCTCAAGCAGCGTCATCGTCAGCCTCCTTGCCGATGTAGGCCTCGATAACGCGCGGGTCGGATTGCGCCTCGGCCGCCGTTCCTTCGACGAGCTTCTTGCCGTGATCGAGGACGACGACCCGATCGGTGAGTGCGGCGATGAGTCCCATGTGGTGCTCGACGACGACGATCGTGATGTCTGCTTCGGCGCGAATCGTCCGGATGGTCTCGATGAGGTTCTGAACCTCAGAGTGCGGAAGACCCGCTGCCGGCTCGTCCAGCAGCAGGAGCCGCGGCCGCGACATGAGGGCACGGGCCAGCTCGATTCCCTTGTGGAGCCCGTGCGACAGCTCGTCAGCGTGCATGTCGGCTGCCCAGTCCAGTCCCACCTTCTCGAGGAGGGTCCGAGCCTCGGCACGCATCGCTCGCTCGGCGCGGCCGGTCATCGGCAGCCGA
The DNA here is from genome assembly GCF_965345035.1 of Microbacterium sp. bgisy207. Classification (GTDB taxonomy): domain Bacteria; phylum Actinomycetota; class Actinomycetes; order Actinomycetales; family Microbacteriaceae; genus Microbacterium. The sequence goes on along the minus strand of NZ_CBDRMG010000012.1, from coordinate 64,379 downwards.
AGCGACCAGGCGATCGGTCCTCCCGGGAGACGAGTGTGGGCGCCGAGCATGACGTTGTCGAGGACCGTCGATCCCAGTTGGAGCGCCGGATGCTGGAAGGTGCGCGCCAGTCCATGGCGCGCGAGCGTCGCGGGCGACGATCCGAGGACCTCCTCGTCGTCGATCGTGATCGAGCCTGAGCTGGGCCGGTAGTGACCACTGATGCAATTGAACAGGGACGTCTTGCCCGCGCCGTTGGGGCCCACGAGGCCGAAAATCCGGCCGGGCTCGACGTCGAAGCTGACGTTCTCGAGAACACTGATCCCTCCGAAATGGAGGTTCAGGTCGCGGAGAGTCAGTCGAGCGGCCATCGCCCATCCTTCCCCGTGGCACCGGTGCCACGACCTGTCTCGGACGCTACGACCCGCCTCGGGCCTTGTCAACGACGAGGCCTGGTCAACCCCATGCCTGGTCAACGACTCTGTGACCTGTGCTCGATCGGAGCGTCCGCTCGTGATCATCATCGCGCCGGCTTCGGATGGCAGCTCATCCGATTCCGTTCAATGGAAGCTCATGGCGGCGCGGCGAACGCGCCGACCTAGCATGGCGCCACATCGATAGGAAAGGTCGACGATGACATCCGAGTCCCTCGCCGCGGCGATCGCCCGCGCCGGAAGCCCCGTTTCGCTCTTGCGCAACCAGAACTGGCCCGCCTTCACGTTCCCCGTCGCGCCCGAGTTCACGAACTGGCGCGACGAGCAGCGCGCCTGGAACAGCACGGTCGCCCTCATGGACCAGTCCCACCACATGACACAGCTGTTCCTGGGCGGCGCTGACCTCATCCCGTTGCTGTCCAGCATCTCACCCAACACGTTCGCCACGTTCCGACCGGGCGTGGCCAAGCAGCTGATCTCGGTCAACAAGGATGGCTACCTCATCGGGGACGGCATCCTGTTCTATAACGCCGACGCACCGGAAGGTCTCGTGCTCATCGGGCACCACCTCCTCATCGACTGGGTGCGGTTCAACGTCGAGAAGGCCAAAGCCGCAGGCAAGGACGTGCACGACCGCCTCGAGGCCAACTCGCACATGCGACAGGGGCCGCCGACGTTCTACCGCTACGAATTGCAGGGACCGAAGGCCGACATCGTGATGGAGAAGGTCTTCGGCGGGCCCGCTCCCGACATCAAGTTCTTCCACATCGGGGATGTCGAGATCGCCGGTCGCCCTGTCAAGGCGCTGCGCCACGGCATGGCGGGGCAGCCCGGTTTCGAGTTCTACGGTCCGTGGGAAGACAACGAGATTGTGCTGGATGCCCTCATGGCGGCCGGGGCAGAGCACGGCATCCGTCGCGTAGGCGCAAAGGCGTACTCGGCGACGCCGCTCGAATCGGGATGGGTGCCGACTCCCTTCCCCGCGATCTTCGACGACGACTTCGCCGAGTACCGCGAGTGGTTGCCCGCCGACCGTGCCGGGTCGATCGGCGGATCGCTCTACAGCGACGACATCCACGACTACTACATGACGCCCTACGACCTCGGCCTCGGCCGATCCGTGCGGTTCGATCACGACTTCCACGGTCGTGAGGCGCTCGAGAAGATCGCCGAGAATCCGAAGCGACGCAAGGTCACCCTGCTGTGGAACGCGAGTGACGTCGCCGACGTGGTGCGCTCCCAGATGGAGCCCGGCATCCCGGCCAAGTTCCTCGACTTCCCGAAGGCGCGATACGGCTTCTACCAGATGGACGAGGTTCTCCGTGACGGTCGTCGGGTCGGCATCTCGACCGACGCCGGGTACATCGCCTTCGACCAGCTCTACATGTCGCTGGCGACTCTGGATGTCGACATCGCGGACGGCGAGATCGTCGAGGTCGTCTGGGGCGAGGACCCCATCTCGCACAAGCACAGCGTCGACGCGCAGCACCGGCAGGTACGCATCCGCGCCACTGTCGCCCCGGCGCCCTATCACGAGTTCGCTCGAACGGTCTATCGCGCCGACGAGTAAGGAGCCGGGCCGGTAGCATCATGGCGTCATCGAGGAGGATGCCATGGCGCGAGGATCAGCCGGCGAGTCTGTGCTGCACAAGCACTTGAGGATTCTCGACGCTTTCGAGGCACGCCGGCCCTTTCTCACGCTCACCGAGATCGCCGACGCGGCGGACCTGTCGATGTCGACAGCGCACCGCCTCGTCGGCGAACTCGAGCGCGAAGGCCTCCTCGAGCGCCTTCCCGACAGGTCGTATCGGTTGGGCGTACGACTTTGGGAGTTCGCATCGCGCACGCCCGGAGCGATCGGGCTGCGCGAACTCGCTCGTCCGTGGCTTGCCGCCGTGCACTCGCGCGTGCGCCAGCATACGCAGCTGGGTGTTCTCGCCGGCCGTGATGTGCTGTTCGTCGAGCGGATGTCGACGCGTGACGCCGTCGTCAACGCGACGCTGATCGGCGGACGGATCCCGTTGCCGGTCAGCTCGAGCGGTCTCGTTCTGCTCGCGCACGCGGAGCCCCGTCTGGTCGATGAGGTCGTCGCTGCGGGCTGGCCGGAGTACACCGCACACACTCCGCGCGGCGCCGGCGTTCTTCGCGCGCTCCTGCGGCGGGTCAGAGTGGACGGATACGCCTGCACCGAGGGGTTCATCCATGAGGAGTCCCGCGGGATCGCGGTGCCCGTCGTCGGGCCGCACGGCGTGGTCTACGCCGCTCTCGGCGTCGTCGTGCCCAACGACGGCGCACCGATCCAGGGGATCGTCGAGGTGCTGGCGGTGGCGTCACGGCAGATCACGGAAGCGCTCCGAGACGCATATCTTCCCGACGCGGGTGCGACGGGGCGCAACGAGCCGCACGGCATCGATCCGTTGGTGTCGACATCCTTGCGTTCGCTGGCGTACTTCGAAACGCACCCGGAGCCGGGGCGGCGCGTCGAGTCGCGTGACTCCGACGCTCGCGCGCGCCGTCCCGGCACGGCCACCGCGTAGGGGAGGAGCCTCTTACGCGTCGCGCCGGTAGCTCTCGCGCGCGTACGAGGAGTACGGTGCCGGCGCCACGGTCGCGCGGATCTGGATCTGCCGATGCGGCTCGACGGCGGGCTTGGCGGAGTTCGGCTCCTCGCCCCACACCACGAACACCTCGGTGCCCGGCGTCGCGGCATCCGGGGCGAGGCTCGCGAGGGAGGCGAACACGTGCTCGTTGGTGATGTAGCCGGCGTCGTGCGAGATCCCCACATCGGTCCCGTCACGGAGGACCCGGTCGACCTGATACAGGCCGTAACGCGCCTTCGGGAAGTCGATGTACTTCGCCGGCAGCCCCGGCTCGAGCATCGACCGCTGCGCCGCTGCGACATCGTCAGGGTTCCAGATGAGCGTCACCTTGACCCGGCTGGGCTGCTGCGAGAGGCGTTCGAGAGCCTCCCGGCCGAGGAAGTCATGATCGAACGCGACGCTGCGGCCGTAGCCGAGGTCGTAGGGGGTGACGTAGTAGTCCTCGATCCGATCCGAGGTGAGGCTTCCGGCCAGCGAGCCCGCACTCGTCGCGGGAAGCCACTCCAGGTACCGCTGCGCGTGCGCTCCCGTGAAGATCGCGGGCACGGGAGAAGGGACCCAGGCGGACTCGAGGTTGGCCGACGAGTACGCCTTGGAGCCGACTCGCACGAGTCCGAGCGGCTCTCCCTCGCGCAGCAGCGCGTCCCGCACGCGCTCGCCGTCCTCCCAGGGTCCGAACAGCTCGAAGCCGGGCTGGCCCGCCATGCCGTGGCGCAGCGAGCGCACCTGCACGCCATCGATCGTGAAGGTGGCCATGTGGAAGAAGCGGGTCGGGGGGACCGGGGCGCCGGTGACGCGCTCCATGAGCTCGAGCGCCCTCGGCCCCTGCAGCTCGTACCGGTAGAGGGTGGGGTTGCCCGCCCGTACGATCGAGTTGCCGTCGCGCTCGAAGGTCACGTCGTAGTCGCCGGTCTCGCCGTGGAATTGCACCCAGTCGATGACCATCTGGTGACCCACGAGGTCGAACTCTTCTTCGGCGAGGTAGAAGAGGATCGCGTCGCCGATGAGATAGCCCTCGTCGTTCACCGCGATGAACTGCTTCGCGTTGTCGACCTCGAAACGGGCGAAGCTGTTGACGCCGATGTCGCTCAGCAGTCGCAGGGCGTCCTTTCCGCGGATGAACAGGTCGGTCATGTGATGTGACTGATCCAGCAGGGCGACAGAGGTCCGCCAGGAGAGCTGTTCAGACCTCCAGTTGCTGAACTCCGCCGTGACGGGGAAGATCGTCGGCCGCGCCTGCGCGTTGCGCAGAAGCTGCACGGCGCTTCCGGATCGGGCGATCGCGGCGGCAAGCGACTCGGTCATCTGAACTCCTTCGTTCCCGGGCCGGCGCGATCTGCGCCGACCTCGATGAGACGCTATCCCAAGGAGAGCTGAAGTTAATAGGCTTCACGGATGAGCGCTGCTAATACCCACATGACCCGTCCTCATCCTCTGCAGAGTCGAGAGAAGTGATGCTCACCGACCTCAATCTCACACGGGTGTTCGTAACCATCTACGAGGCCGGCAGTCTCACCGCGGCGGGGCGCCGGCTGTTCGTGACACAGTCGGCGATCAGTCAATCCCTCGCCCGTCTGCGCCGTGAGCTGGGCGATCCTCTGTTCGAGAGAACGGCCCAGGGGATGCGACCCACCCCGCTTGCCGAGGCGATCTATCCGAAACTGCACGAGGGTGTGTCATCGATCGATCGGACGCTCGCCGCCGTCACCGGGTTCGATCCGCTCACGACGGAGCGCACCTTTCGGATCGCCCTCTCCGAACTCGGTGAGATCGGCTGGCTGCCCGCGATCGAAGAAGCGATCGCGACCGCCGCTCCGCGGGCCCGACTCGCGGTCAGCGCGCTGCGTGGCGAAGACCTCGAAGAGATGCTCACGAGGGGTTCGGTGGATCTGGCCATCACTCCGGCGGAGCTCGCGGGGGAGTTCGAACGCCACCGCGTCAAGCAGGAGGAGTACCGCGTCGTGATGTCCGCGACGAACCCGCTCGCCCACGACGAGATGAGTCTCGACGCGTACCGGGCGGCACGGCGGGTCTGGGTCGAAAGCGACTCGAGTGCGCGGTTGCTGGCGGGAGTGCACGCTCGGCACGGCGTGAGTGATCCGCCCGCCGTCAGTGTCCAGCACATCGCGTCCCTGCCGTCACTTCTTGCGCGCAGCCCAACGCTCATCGCGACGATCCCCGAGACGCTGGCCGTCGGCTGGTCGCGCAGCTGGCCGTTGGTCATCCGAGACCTTCCCTTCGCCCTCGGTCCGGTCGAGCTGCAGTTGTACCGGCGCCGCTCCCCACAGCATGCCGGGGCCTTGGAGTGGTTCTTCGCGACGGTCTCGGCCGCAGTCAGCGGCTTTCCCGGCGGATTCGAAGGCATTCACATCTCGGCCGATGACACGGCCCAGACAGAGAACGAGGGGATGGATGCCGCAGCATCCATCCCCTCGTGAGTTTCCGTGGCGGGCAGTCCCGGTCAGAGCGTGCCGGTCGTGCGCCAGCCTCCCTGGTACTCCTGGCGCGCCGTGACCGCGTAGGGCACGGGGCTGACGACGGCGCGGATCGCGATCTGCTCGTGGGGCTCGACCGTGGTCTTGCGCGACCCGCCGTCGGGCTCGCCCCACACCACGCGCACCTCGGCGCCGATCGGAACATCGCGGTCGACGGTTGCCAGCGAGAGCCCGCGCTTCTCGTTCGCGGTCACACCCGTGAACAGGGACAGGCCGACGGTGTTGCCGTCCGCGTCGATGACGGCGTCGTAGTTGCTCGATCCGTAGTTCGCGTTGGGCAGGTCGAAGAACTGGTAGCCCGGACCTTCACGGTCGAGGACGGAGGCCAGCACCTTCGTGAGGTCCTCGTCGTTCCACGCGAGCGTGACCTTCTTGCGCTGGGCCTCGGGGTCGATCTTCTCGAGCGCGTCGCGGCCGATGAAGTCGTGGTCGAACTTCACGAACGAGCCGTAGCCGAGCTCCCACGGGTTCAGGTAGTAGTCCTCGATGTTCTCGGAGACGAACGAACCGGCGAGCGCGTTGATCGCCTCGTAGCTGTTCGCCGGCAGCCACTCGCGGTAGGCGCGCTCGGCCTCGCTGGAGTAGATCGCCGGGAGCGGCGAGGGGATCCATCCCGACTCGAGGGTGTTCGACGAGTAGGCGCGCGAACCGCAGGGCTCGATGCCGAACTCGCGACCGGCCTCGAGGATGGCGTCACGGATCTTGCCGTGCTGCTCGTACGGACCCCAGATCTCGAGCCCGGGGGCGCCGGCCATGCCGTGACGCAGGGTGCGCACCTGCTCCCCGGCGATGGTCATGTAGCCCATGTGGAAGAACTTCACCTTCTCGACAGGGCCGCCGGCGAGCTTCTCGATGATCGCCCAGGCGTTCGGGCCCTGGATCTGGAAGCGGTAGTACTCCCGATGCACGGCCTGCCCGTAGGGGCGCGAGGGGGAGCGGTCGTCGTAGCGGAACTCGACGTCGTAGCCGCCGGTCTCGGCGTGGAACTGCAGCCAGTTCGCACCGGGCGCGCGGCCGACGTACACGTAGTCGTTCTCGGCCTCGTGGAACAGGATGCCGTCACCGATGACGCCGCCGTTGGAGGCGGTCGGGACGAACTGCTTCGCGGTGTTGACGGGGAAGTTCGCGAAGCTGTTGATGCCGGTGTCGCTGAGCAGCCTGAGCGCGTCCGGACCCGACACGAAGAAGTTCACCATGTGGTGGGTCTGGTCATACAGCACGGCGGTCTCGCGCCATGCCTTCTGCTCGCGGCGCCAGTTCGAGAACTCGGCGGGGACGACCGGGTAGATGTAGGTTCCGAGCTGCGAATCGCGCAGCATGCGGACGGTGTCGCCCTTCTCGTCCAGCAGCTCTTGCAGGTTGTTGGCCATGGAGTGTTTCCTCGACTTCCTTGTCCGGGTGGTGTCAGCGAGATCGTACGGTCTATATTTACCTATGTCCAGAGGTATTTCCGCATCAACAGGATTGTAGGCACAATCGTGAGCACTGCTCCTGTGAGTGAGGGCGCCGAGCCATGAGCACCGCTGCCGGCATCCGGTGCATGCTCATGCGGGGCGGAACCTCCAAGGGTGCATACTTTCTCGCCGAGGACCTCCCCACCGATCCCGCAGAACGGGACGACCTGTTGCTTCGCGTGCTGGGCAGTCCGGACCCTCGCCAGATCGATGGCCTGGGCGGCGGTCATCCCACGACCAGCAAGGTTGCCATCGTGTCTGGCTCCGCCGATGCCGCTGCCGACGTCGACTACCTGTTCCTTCAGATCGGTGTCGATGACGCGAGCGTGAGCACCGCACAGACGTGCGGCAATCTGCTCGCCGGGGTCGGGCCGTTCGCGATCGAGCGCGGACTCATCGCTGCCGAGGACGGATGGACGCCGCTGCGGATCCGGATGCGCAACACCGGCGGTATCGCCACGACGCGCATCCGCACGCCAGGAAGGGCGGTGGACTACGACGGGGACGCGGCGATCGACGGTGTGCCGGGGCGGGCAGCGGCGGTGGACCTCGAGATCGGGGCGGGAGCGCCACTTCTTCCGACCGGCACGGTGACCGACGAGATCGACGGGCACACCGTGACGCTCGTGGACAACGGGATGCCGGTCGTGCTGATGCGCGCCGAGGAGTTCGGCGTCGCGGGACACGAGACTCCGGCCGAGCTCGAGGCGCGCGCAGACCTCGCCGCCCGGGTCGAGTCCCTGAGACTCGCCGCGGGGCCGTTGATGGGGTTCGGTGACGTCGCGGCGCAGACCGTTCCCCAGATGTTCTTGCTGTCGCCGCCGCGTCACGGCGGAGTCATCAGCACCCGTGCGTTCGTGCCGACCACGGTTCACCCGTCTATCGGGGTCCTCATGGCTGCCTCCGTCGCGGCCGGCATCCGTCTTCCCGGTGCGGTGGGAGCCGACATCGCCGAGGACCCGGATGCCGACCCCTGCCTCATCGAGCACCCCGGCGGGATCTTCCCCGCGAGGGTGAGCGTCGAGCATCGCGCAGACGGACAGTGGTATGGCACATCCATGTCCGCGCGTACCGCCCGCAAGATCTTCGACGGGTTCGTCTTTCCCAGACCCCGTCGGTGAAGGCACGACCCATCCGCCAGCACCATCCACCGTCAGAGAGGACGCACCATGGCCATCACGGAGAACTTCGACCTCGCCCACCTCGGAGCGGTCGAGTTGTTCACGCCGAAATTCGACGAGAGTCTGCACTTCTTCCGTGACATCTGCGCGATGCGCGAGGTCGCCCGGATCGGGGACTCTGCGTATCTGCGCTGCTGGGACGAGTATCAGCTCTACACGCTCAAGCTCACGGCGTCCGACACCAACGGCGTCGGACGGAGCCTCTACCGCACCACGAGTGAAGAGGCGCTGCAGCGGCGGGTTGCCGCGATCGAGAAGGCGGGGCTCGGGCACGGGTGGCGAGAACCCGAGGTCGGCGTCGGGCGCTCCTACGAGTTCGAGGACCCGGATGGGCACCTCATGGCGTTGTACTTCGACACGGAGCACTATGTGCCCGACGACCAGGACCGCCCCGCTCTGAAGAACCAGGCGTCGGCCTACCCCGGTCGCGGCATCAACGCGCGCCGGATGGATCACATCAACTACCTCGCGAGCGACGTGAACGCTGCCGGTGAGTTCTGGCGCGACGTCATGATGTCACGGGAGTCCGAGCGGGTGAAGCTGGACGCAGGAGGCTACGGGGCCTGGTGGTTCCGGTTCCACCAGAAGTCGTATGACGTCGTGTACTCGGCGGACTGGACGGGCCAGCGGGGGAGGTTCCACCACTTCGCGATCGCCCCGGACTCGCGCGAGGACATCCTGAAGGCTGCCGACATCTGCCTCGAGAACGGCATCTACATCGAGTACGGGCCGTACAAGCACGCGATCAACCAGACCTTCTTCCTGTACGTCTGGGAGCCCGGCGGGAACCGGATCGAGTTTGCGACGGCGCAGGGGCGCCTGATCCTCGACCCCGACTGGCCGGTCGTGGAGTGGAGCGAGGCCGAGCGCAAGAAGGGCCAGGCGTGGGGGATGAAGACGATCCCCACCTTCCACACGCACGGCACCCCCTACGTCGAGGACCAGGAGGAGATCGACCGCGCGGCTCTCGAGGGTCGTCCCTACGTCAAGCCAGGGCAGCGCTGACCGGTCGGCACTGCTGACCGGTCAGCCCCAGACGGTTGCGGCGGTGTCGACGACGAGGCGGATCTTGGCCCACTGCTCGTCTTCGGTGAGGAGGTTTCCTTCCTCGGTCGACGCGAAGCCGCACTGCGGGCTGAGAGCGAGCTGGTCCAGCGGTGCGAACTGGGCGGCCTCACGGATGCGTGCGCGCAGCAGATCGGCATCCTCGAGCTCTCCCGACTTGGTGGTCACAAGACCGAGCACGACACGCTTGTGCCCCTGAGGAAGGAAGCGCAGCGGTTCGAACCCACCCGCGCGATCGCTGTCGTACTCGAGGAAGTAGCCGTCGTAGTTCGTGTCGGCAAGCAGGTGCTTCGCGACGGGCTCGTAGCCGCCTGACGAGATCCACGTCGACCGGAAGTTCCCGCGACAGACGTGGGTCGTGATCGTCATGTCGGCGGGCTTTGCGTCGAGAATCGCATTCAGCATCGCCGAATACCGCTCGCCGATCCCCTCGGTACGGATGCCGCGCGCCGCCGCCTTCTCGAGCTCTTCCGTCGAGCACAGATACGCCCAGGCGGTGTCGTCGAACTGCAGATAGCGGCATCCGGCGTCGTAGAAGGCCTGCACCGCGTCACGGTAGGCCTGCACGAGGTCGGGAACGATCGCGTCGCGGTCGGCGTAGGTCGCCGCGTCGATGTTGGCGGGTTCGAGGCGGAAATCGAACACCGTCGGGGCGGGGATGGTGAACTTGGGTGTCGCGCCGGTGGCGGCGGTCGCCTCGGCCAGCGCGCGGAAGTGAGCCAAGAACGGGTGCGTGTCCGCGAAACCGATGCGCCCGGTCACCTGGAGGCCGCGGGGCCGGGTCTGCACACCCTGGAACTGGATGCCGTGGTCGAGTTCCACGACCTCGACGCCCTCGAGCATGCCGAAGAAGTCGAAGTGCCACCACGATCGACGGAATTCGCCGTCGGTCGCGAGCTTCAGCCCGTTCTGTGCTTCCTTGCGCACGAGGTCGGCGATCTGGGCGTCCTCGACCGCGCGAAGCGCGGTGTCATCGATCTCTCCGGCCGCCCGCGCGGCGCGCGCCTCGGCCAACGCGGCGGGTCGAAGGAAGCTGCCGACGATGTCGGCGCGGTACGGAAGCTGTGTATCGGTCACACCGGGATGCTACTCCCGAGGCCCGTCTGGCGCTGATCGGGGGGCCTCGGGCCGGCAGGCGGGACCGTGTCATCGGTTGTCGGCGATCGCTCGTACAGTAGGACGGTGCCAGAGCCTGTGATCTCCGCGAACAACCTCGTCAAGGCCTACAAGATCGCGGGCAAGGATGACTTCCTGGCCGTGAACGGGCTGTCGTTCGAGGTTGCCCCCGGCGAGTCCTTCGGGCTGTTGGGACCCAACGGTGCCGGGAAGTCCACGACGATGAAAATGATCGGTGCGGTCTCGACCCGCACGAGCGGCGACCTGACCATCCTCGGCCTGGATCCCGACCAGTATGGCCCCGAGATCCGTTCGCGACTGGGTGTCGTGCCGCAGCAGGACAACCTCGATGGGGAACTCAACGCCCGCGAGAACCTCTTCATCTATGGCCGTTACTTCGGACTGCCCGGCAAGGTGTGTTCCCAGAAGGCTGACGAGCTGCTGGCGTTCGCAGCGCTCGAAGACAAGGCCAAGAGCAAGGTCGACCAGCTCTCCGGGGGCATGAAGCGCCGGCTCACCATCGCCCGCGGCCTGATCAACGATCCCCGCATCCTGCTTCTGGACGAGCCGACGACAGGCTTGGACCCGCAAGCCCGACACGTGCTGTGGGATCGGCTCTTCCGCCTCAAGGAGCGGGGAACGACGCTCGTGCTCACGACCCATTACATGGACGAGGCCGAGCAGCTATGCGACAGGCTCATCGTGGTCGACAAGGGCCAGATCATGGCCGAGGGGACTCCGGCATCCCTCATCAGAGAGCACTCCAGTCGTGAGGTGCTCGAGGTGCGTTTCGGGTCGGATCGCAATGAGCAGGTGGCGCCGCAGCTCGAGGGGATCGGCGACCGTGTCGAGGTGCTTCCCGACCGCATCCTCGTCTACGCGCACGATGGCGAGCAGGCTCTCGAACGGGTAACGGCCGCGGGCCTGCAGCCGCTGACCTCGCTCGTGCGTCGGTCGAGCCTCGAGGATGTCTTCCTGCGCCTGACCGGAAGGTCGCTGATCGAATGAGCACGCCCCTTCCGGATGCGCGCACTCAGCCCTCGCTCGACGAGCTGCGCGCCGAAGCGCTCGCGTGGGGGCGTAAGCCTCGTCGACGGGGCTCGTGGTACGTCGCCGAGCACATGGTGCGCGCGATGCGCGCCTACGGGTGGACCATTGTCGTCGGGGCGCTGGGGCAACCCATCCTGTATCTGCTCGGACTGGTGCTCGGACTTGCCGTGCTCCTCGACGGGACGATCGAGGTGCACGGCGAGCAGGTCCGTTACCTCGTGTTCGTCGCCCCGGCGCTACTCATGACCGCGGCGATCGGAGTGGCCACCGAAGAGTTCACCTATCCGGTGATGTCGGGGTTCAAGTGGCGCCGCTACTTCTACGGGTTCAATGCGTCCGCGCTGTCGAGCCCGCAGATCGCGAACGGGGTGATCCTCGGCGCCTCGGCCCGGATGCTGATCGCCGTCGTCGCCTACTACGTCTTCATCGTCCTGTTCGGTGCGGTCCCCGACCCTGCTACCGGCTGGGTAGCGATGTTCGTCGGTCTCCTTGCAGGCCTCGCGTTCGGCGTGCCTCTGATGGCGTATGCGGCGTCGATCCAGGACGACAAGGGGCAGTTCGCACTCGTGCAGCGCTTCCTGTTCGTGCCGATGTTCCTGTTCTCGGGTACCTTCTACCCGCTCGAGAGTCTTCCCATCTGGCTGCAGTGGATCGGCTGGATCTCGCCCCTCTGGCACGCGTCCGAGCTCGGCCGGATGGCAACGTACGGATCACCGGGTGGTCCCGGCGCTGCCGCGATCCACCTCGCGTATCTGGTGGTCCTCACCGTCGTCGGCTACGCGTTTGCGCGCCGCACCTTCACGCGGAGGCTCGCAAAATGACCGCGCTGGTATCGGAGACCGAACCTCGCCGCAGCGGGAGCGTCCGTGCGCTGTGGTCGGGTAACCCCTGGGCCGTCGTGCAGCGGGGGCTCATCGCGGCGCGGTCATCGAGCTGGGTCGTCGTGCTCTCGGGCTTCTTCGAGCCCGTCTTTTACCTCGCCTCGCTCGGCATCGGCCTGGGAAGCCTCATCGAGGATGTCGAGACGTCCTCGGGGCTGGTGGTCTCCTACGCGGCCTTCATCGCGCCCGCACTGTTGGCCGTGTCGGCGATGAACGGCGCCATCTACGACTCCACGTGGAACGTTTTCTTCAAGCTCAATTACGGCAAGCTCTACGAGGGGCAGCTGTCGACATCCCTCGGGCCTCTGGATGTCGCCCTCGGCGAGATTCTCTACGCCCTGCTGCGCGGACTCGTGTACGCCACCGGGTTCATGATCATCATGCAGATCGCGGGCTTGAACCTCGCGCCCACGGCGATCCTCGCGCTTCCCGCGGTCGTGCTGATCGCCTTCGGATTCGCGAGCCTCGGGATGGCGGTCACGAGCTACATGAAGACCTTCCAGCACATGGACTGGATCAACATGGTGCTGCTGCCGATGTTCCTCTTCTCGGCGACCTTCTATCCGATCACCGTGTACCCGGAAGCGGTGCAGGCGATCGTCATGGCGCTGCCCCTCTGGCACGGGGTGGAGCTCATTCGCGGCCTCACCACCGGGGCGCTGTCGATCGCGATGCTCGGTCACGTCCTCTACTACGTGGTCATGATCGCCGTCGGCCTCGTCTTCACGACCACGCGACTGCGTAAGCTCTTCTTGGACTGAGGCGACAGCGCCCCGAGGTCGAGGCTCGCATTAGAGCGAGACGGTCTCGCCCGCCCCGATCTCGTCGTAGTCCACGTCCTTTGTCTCGGGGGACAAGAGCAGGGCGATGAAGGTGAGCGCGGCCATCACCGAGAGATAGACGCCCACGAGCCAGGGACTCCCGTCGGCGGCTGCCCACAGCGCGACGGCGACCAGGGGAGCAAGTGCCGCGCCCAGGATCGACGAGACGTTGTACGAGATGGCAGAGCCGGTATAGCGGACCTCCGTGGGGAACAGTTCGGGCAGCACCGCACCCATCGGGCCGAATGTCGATCCCATGAGCACGAACCCGAACACGAGGAACGCCTGCACGAGCGCGCCCGTGAACTTCGGATCGGCCTGGGGGAGCAGGAACACGGTGAACGTGAAGCCGAACACGATGATCGCCGCCGTCACCCACAGCAGCAGGCGCCGCCTGCCGATCGCGTCGGCTACGGGTCCCGACAGCAGCGTGAAGATCCCGAAGAAGACGACGCCGATGATCTGCATCAACACGAAGTCGGTGTACCCGAAACCGAGGCCCGGAACATAGGTGGCCGGGTCGAAGGGAGTCCCGGCTGCCTCCGCGGCGGCCTGCGCGGCATCCGTTGTCGCCTTCGTGCCGTACGAGAGCGTGAAGCTCGTCATCAGATAGAACAGCACGTAGGTGGCCAGCATGATGAAGGTGCCGAGGATCAGCTGCCACCAGTAGCGACGCAGCGCGAGCCCGAGCGGGAACTTTCGGAGCGTCCCCTTCTTCTCGGCCCGCGTGAACGAGTCGGACTCGACCAGGCGCAGACGCACCCACAGGCCGACGATCACCATGACCGCCGAGAACAGGAACGGGATGCGCCATCCCCAGGCCAGGAACGCGTCCGAGGCCTGAGCGGTGCCATCCGGGTGGGGGAGAGCAAAGTTGATCGCCAGGAAGATGCCGTTGGCGATGATGAAGCCGATCGGAGCTCCCAGCTGCGGGAACGTGCCGTACCACGCGCGTTTGCCCGCCGGCGCGTTCTCGGTGGCCACGAGCGCGGCCCCTGACCACTCACCGCCGAGCGCGAACCCCTGCGCGAGGCGCAGCACGAGCAGGAACACCGCAGCCCACACGCCGATCTCGTTCACGGTGGGGAGCAAGCCGATCACGAAGGTCGCGATCCCCATCGTGAGCAGCGACGTGACCAGGGTCGCCTTGCGGCCGAACCGGTCGCCGAAGTGACCGAAGACGACGGCGCCCAGTGGCCGGGCGACCATCGCGGCGCCGAAGACCGCGAAGGATGCCAACAGCGACGTCGTCTCGTTCCCCGTCGGGAAGAACAGGGCGGGGAAGACGAGTACCGCCGCCGTTGCATAGACGTAAAAGTCGTAGAACTCGATCGTCGTGCCGACAAGGCTTGCCGTGATGACACGGCTTCGCGGATTGGCGGGCGCGGGAAGAGCAGCGGGTGCGGAGGTCATGCGGGCCTGTCGACGCGGCGGACGAGAGCGGCGCCTGTGCCTCCGGCGCCGCCTAGCGCCAGAGTGTGGCGATGGCCGCGTTCGCGAAGGTCAGAATGCCGACCGCCCAGAATACACCGGCAGGTGCCGAGCCGTTCCGCTTGGTGCGGGCGGACCCGATGCCCAAGAGGGCCCCGATGATGAGCAGGATGACGAGCTTCGTGCCGATCTTCGCATAGTTGAACTCGACCCCTTCGGGCACCCCCCACGGCGCTGCCAACGCGAGGCCTGCGACCGCTGCGATCAGCAGTCCCCAGTTCATGACCGCCGTCACAGCCCCGGTACGGCGCACCGCCTCGACAACCCACGCGCCGAACAGGATCGCGAAGCCCGAGAGGTGGACGAGAAGGACGACGTGACGAAGAATCTCCATGTCGTCAGCGTACCTTATGGGTGGCTGAAGGTGGAGGGTCGATCAGGCTCGAAGGCTGCGAAGGGCGAGAGCTGTCCGCAGGGCGGCATCCGCGGCCTCGAACCCCTTGTCCTCCGACGACCCGGGAAGGCCGGCGCGGTCCAGGCCCTGCGCTTCGTCGTCAAGGGTGAGCACACCGAACCCGACGGGCTTTCCCGTGTCCAACGCCACGCGGGTCAGGCCGTCGGTGGCCGCCGACGAGACGAACTCGAAGTGCGGAGTCCCGCCGCGGATGATCACCCCGAGGGCGACGACGGCGTCCGCGCCGGCCTCGAGTGCCGCCTTCGCCACGACCGGGAGCTCGAACGAGCCCGGCACGCTCACGACACGGTACTGCGCACCGGCGGCCTCGATCGCGCGACGGGCGCCGTCGAGCAGTCCGTTGGCGATCGTCTCGTGCCACTGTCCTGCGACGACGACGACGTTCAGCTCCGAGCCGTCGATCCTCTCCCGCTCGGGTGAGCCCTTGCCGCTCATGCGTCGGTCCTCTCCGTTGCTACGCCTACTCCGAGGGCCCGATCCAGGTCGTCGAGCGCGATGGTGTGGCCCATGCGCTCGGCCTTGGTGGCAAGGTACTGGTGGTTGTTGGGGCCGACCCCCACCAGCAGCGGCACCTGTTCGACGATGTCGAGCCCGAGCTCTCGCAACTGCGCGACTTTGTCGCCGTTGTTGGTCAGGAGCCGCATCCGTTCGATGCCCAGGTCTCCCAGGATGCCGGCTGCAGCAGCATAGTCCCGGGCATCGGCGGGCAGCCCGAGAGCGAGGTTGGCATCGACGGTGTCGAGCCCGCGCTCCTGGAGGCTGTAGGCGCGGAGCTTGTTGATCAGGCCGATTCCGCGTCCCTCGTGTCCGCGCATGTAGATGACCACGCCGCCGTGCTGCGCGATCGCGTCGAGCGCGGCGTCCAACTGCGGGCCGCATTCGCACTTCAGCGAACCGAACGCCTCTCCGGTGAGACACTCCGAATGCACCCGCACCAGCGGCGCGTCCTCGGTCAGGTCGCCGGCGACGACCGCGATGTGGTCGGTGCCCGTGATCCGATCCTTGTACGCCAGGAAGCGGAACACCCCGTGGGCCGTCGGCACGGACGCTTCTGCACGAAGACTCACTCGGCGATGGTGCACGTCGCGCGGGGCAGCGTCTCGAGGCTCGTGCTCGTCCAGGTGTGCGATGAGCTGTTCGATCGTGATGACCGGCACGCCATCGCGCGCACCGAGCTCCAACAGCCCCGGCATCCGCATCATCGAGCCGTCTTCGGCGACGACCTCTGCGATCGCTCCGACCGGCTGCAGACCCGCCAGCCGCATGAGCTCGACCGCTGCCTCGGTGTGTCCCGCTCGCTCCCGTACGCCGCCCTCGACGGCGCGCAGCGGGAGCACGTGACCGGGGCGGATGACGCTCGTAGGAGTGGAAGCGGGGTCGGCGAGGACATTCAGTGTGTGTGCACGGTCGCTCGCGCTGATGCCGGTCGAGTCGCGGTCCGCGGCGTCCACCGTCACGGTGTAGGCGGTGCCGCGCGCATCCTCGTTGACAGCGACCATCGGCGGAAGGTCGAGACGGTCGGCCCACTCGGCGGGCATCGGCGCGCACAGCAGTCCGCTTGACCAGCGGATCGTCCACGCCACGGCCTCGGGGGTCGCGAGCTGTGCTGACAGCACGACGTCGCCCTCGTTCTCGCGGTTCTCGTCGTCGGCGACGATGATCGGTCGTCCGGCGCGCAGCGCGTCGAGCGCTTCGGTGATGGGGGCAAGGCTCACTGCGAGCCTCCTTCGGTCGGGGCGGCCGCAGCCGCCGGGGGGAACGCCAGCAGGCGCTGAACGTGACGGGCGAGGATGTCGGTTTCGAGGTTGACGGGCGCGCCCGGCTCGAGAGCGTCGAAAGTGGTCGCCTCGAGGGTTTCGGGGATGAGCGAGACCTCGAACCAGGGCTCGGTGGCGGCGGGTTCGCTCACGGCGCTGACGGTCAAGGACACGCCGTCCATCGCGATCGATCCCTTGTCGACGACCAGCGGCGCCAGGTGCCGGGGGATCGCGACGCGGATGACCCGCCACTGGTCGCCGGGTCGAACCTCGACGACGGTCCCCGTGCCGTCGATGTGCCCCTGCACGATATGTCCGCCCAGGCGCCCGCCGGCGGCGGTAGCGCGTTCGAGGTTGACGAGGCGATCGACCGAGACATCCGCGAGGGTCGACATGTCGAGGGTTTGGCGCATGACGTCGGCCGTGAATCCGTCGCCGTCGCGGGCGACGACCGTCAGACACACCCCGCTGACGGCGATGGAATCGCCGTGTGCGGCATCCGACACGGACCGCGGCGCGTGAATCGTCAACCGGATGCCGTCGCCCGACGGCTCGACGGCGGTAACACGGCCGATCTCTTCAACGAGTCCTGTGAACATGGGGGGCTCCTGACTACACGGGCGACGCGTCAGCGTTGTCGGCGGTGAGGTGGGGGTCGCCGGTGGCGACGGAAGGGGATTGGGTGTGCTCGGCGGATGCGCGGGGGCGCGCGACAAGCAACACGTCATCACCGAGCCGCTCGAGCGCGGTCAGTTCGAGCCGGTGAGCCTCGGCGAGGGTCGTGACGCCGATGTCGGTCACGGCCGGCCGGTCGCCGTCCGGGCCGGAGCCGATCAGAACCGGCGCCACATACGCCAGCACCTCGTCGACCAGTCCGGCGCGCAGGAAGGATGCCGCAACCGTCGGCCCGCCCTCCACGAACACGCGCTGGATGCCGAGATCCCGCAGCTCGTTCAACACCACCGTGAGGTCGGTTCCCTGCCGCTGGATGAGGGTCCTGGGGTGCCGGCGCACCTGCGCGGCATCCGGAACCGGGCGCCGGCCGAGGACGACCGGCAGAGGCTGCTGCGACAGCGGCTGCCCCGCGGGGCCCCGAGCGGTCAGCGCCGGGTCATCGGCCAGCACTGTGCCGATGCCGACCACGATGGCATCGGCATCCGATCGCCGCCGGTGCACGTCCGCGCGTGCCTCAGGGCCGGTGATCCACATGCTCGTCCCGTCGGCGGCAGCGGCACGACCATCGATGCTCTGCGCCCACTTCACCGTGACGTGGGGTCTGCCCAGCCGCTGCACGGTCAGCCAGGTCTCGAGCAGTTCGGTGCCTTCGTCCCGCATCAGGCCGGCTTCGACCGTGACACCGGCTGCGGCGAGACGTTCGGCGCCGCCGCCCGAGACGGCGCCGGGGTCATCGACCGCGTAGATCACCCGCGCGACGCCGGCATCGATGAGAGCCTGTGCGCACGGGCCGGTACGGCCGGTGTGGTTGCAGGGTTCGAGGGTGACAACGGCTGTGGCGCCGCGGAGCTGGTCGGAAGACAACTGCGAGATCGCGTCGACCTCGGCGTGGGCTGTTCCGACGCCGCGGTGCCAGCCCTCGGCGAGAACCTCGCCGCCGGGGGACAGGATGACGGCCCCGACCTGGGGGTTCACCCCCCGCGGACCGCGCAGGGCGGCGCTCAGCGCGCGTTTCATCGCGGCTGTCTCGCTTGCGCTGTGACTCACTGCCCACTCCGGTCGGGTACGCCGGGGCAGGGAAGGCGGCGACGCCGCGGCGTCACCTGTGCTGCCTCCCATCCGGACTGACGACGCTTTCGCATCGCATCACCGTCGGTTCCGGAATTTCACCGGATCAACCGCTGCGGCGTTCTCTCGAACACGGATGCAGCGGGTCGCGGACTGTCACCGCCGGTTCGGATTCTCACCGACCCCGGAGCACGTTCATTGCTCTCGAGTGTAGTCAACGCGGTGCGTGCGCGTTCATTCCCGTTCCGTTACGCCGCCTCGCGCCCGTCGACCATGGCGCGAGCGGTGCGTTCGTCGATGACCAGATCCGTGATCAGGCCCGCGGCCAGCGCGCCGCGCAGGCTCGGGATCTTGGCCTCACCGGTCACGATGCAGCAGCGCCGCGGTACTGCGCGAAGCAGATCGAAGGACGGGCCCGATCCGCGGTCATTCAACGCGATCCCCTCGGTCGAGCCGTTCGCCCGATAGAACACCGTTGCGACGTCGCCGACCACACGCTCCGCCTTCAGTTGCTCGAGGTCGGCGGGTTCGAGGTAGTCGCCGGCGTGGACGCGGCTGGGAACCTCGGCCCGGAATGCTCCCACGCTGAACAGCACGAGACCCATGCGACTCTGGATGTCGAGGATGCGTCGCGTGCTGCGCTCTCGCCAGAGCGCGCGTCGCGTCTCGGGGTCGTCGAAGAACGCGGGGACAGGGAACTGCTCGGCATCCCCGCCGTACGCGGTGCTGAATCTGCTGAGCAGTTCGCTCGCATACGTGATGCCGGACGTCTTGACGTTCCCCGAGCCGTTCAGCTGTACAAACGTCGTGCCGTGCACGCGCTTAGGAGTCAGGCGGCGCGCTACCGCCGCAAGCGTCGATCCCCAGGCGATGCCGACGACCAGATCCGAGACGATCAGCTCGTCGAGCAGCTGTGCTGCCCCCTGCGCGACGCGGTCGAGACGCTCGAGATCGCTCACCGACTCGGGCACGGGAATGACCTGTGCGTGCACCCCGAACTGGCGCCGCAGCTGCGTCTCGACGAGTCCGGGGGCATCAAGGGGTGAACGCACGCGCACCTCGACGATGCCCTCGGCGCGGGCGAACGACAGCAGCCGCGACACCGTCGAGCGGGACGTTCCCAGTTCGGCGGCGATGGCGTCCATGGTGCGCAGCTGGACGTAGTAGAGATGGGCGGCAGTCAGTGCCCGTCGCAGGTGGGTCGAGTCGTCGGTCACGCAGACAGTGTGCACGTATGTGCATTGGGTCTGCAACTTCGATCAACCGTGGGACGATGGGGAACACGCGGGAAGTCCCCGAGCGAGGAAGGACACGAATCGATGAGCGCCGTCGAACGAGACACCGTCGAACGAGGCACCGTCACCCAGTTGAGCGATCGGCCGCAGGCCGACGTTCTCATCGTCGGCGGTGGGGTCAACGGGCTCGCGACATTTCGAGACCTCGCGCTCCAAGGCGTGGATGTCGCGCTCGTCGAACGCGGTGACTTCGTCAGCGGTGCATCCGCAGCGTCCTCGCACATGATCCACGGTGGCGTTCGGTACCTCGAAAACGGGGAGTTCCGTCTCGTCCACGAGGCGGTCACCGAGCGCAATGACCTGCTGGCCACCGCTCCCCATTACGTGCGACCGCTGCAGACCACGATCCCGATCTTCTCCACGTTCTCTGGGGTGTTTTCGGCGCCCCTGCGCTTCCTGCGTCACGGCGCGGGAAAGCACGTCGAGCGCGGCGCCGCGCTGATCAAGATCGGTCTCACGATCTACGACTCGTTCTCGCGCGGTGGTGGCCGCGTTCCCCGCCACACCTTCCGCGGACGCACCGCATCACTGCGCGCTCTTCCCGCGATGAACGAGACCGTCAAGTACACAGCGACCTACTGGGACGCATCGGTGCAAGATCCTGAGCGCCTCGCGCTCGATCTGCTGCGTGACGGACGCGCCGCCGGGGCAGACCGTGCCCGTGCCGCGAACTACGTCGAAGTCGTGGGGGCAGCGGATGGCGCGATCACTCTTCGCGACACCGAGACAGGCACCGAGTTCGGCTTCCGCGCGGCGGTCGTGATCAACGCATCCGGGCCGTGGACCGACCTCACCAACCGCGCACTCGGCGCCCCGACCAGCTTCATGGGCGGAACCAAGGGTTCGCACATCGTCCTCGACAACCCCGAGCTGCTGGCCGCGACGGCTGGGCGCGAGATCTTCTTCGAACACCGCGACGGTCGCATCGTCCTCATCTACCCGCTCAAGGGACGCGTCCTCGTCGGCACCACCGACCTTGAGCACGACATGGCGGAGCCCGCAGTGTGCACCGAGCCCGAGGTCGACTACTTCATCGACCTCATCGGGCACGTCTTCCCCGACATCACGGTCGACCGCTCGCAGATCGTCTACCGCTTCTCGGGCGTACGTCCGCTGCCCGGTCACGGCGACCTCGCTCCCGGCTTCGTCTCCCGCGACTACCGCCTCGAGACAGAGCGCCTCCCCGGGTCGGCGGACACGATGGTGATCAGCCTCGTCGGCGGCAAATGGACGACTTTCCGTGCCTCCGCCGCCCACCTCACCGATGACGCCCTCGCGTTGCTCGCTCGACCCCGAGTCGTCACGACCCATGGCCGCGCGATCGGTGGCGGAGCCGGGTACCCGATCACCGAGCGGGCACGGCATCAGTGGGTGGCCGAGAATCGTCGCGGGCTCTCCAAGGATGCCGCTGCCGCTCTCCTGGAACGGTACGGAACGACCGCTCGCGAGATCATCGCGTTCGTCGACGAGGATGCCGAGGACCGGCCGCTCAGCGCCCTCCCCTCCTACAGCACGGGCGAGCTGCGCTACCTGGCGGGCGCAGAGGATGTCGTACACCTCGCTGACCTGCTCCTGCGCCGCACGAGCATCGCGTTCCGTGGCGAGGCGACGCCCGAGGTCGTCGCCGAGATCGCCGAGGCCGTCGCCCCCGTGCTCGGGTGGGACAAGCAGGACATCGCGGCGGAGGTCGCTGCGGGCCTTGCCGCTGTCCACGCCGCCGATCCGACGTGGCTACCGGTGCCTGCACCGGTAGCCTGAGCGGCGCGACATCCATCGTCTGGAGGCGTTCATCACTTCGGGAGGCATCGTGGCCGAACACGTCCTGGCCATTGACCAAGGCACCACCTCGACGCGGGCGATCGTTTTCGATCGTGCCGGCACCGTGGTTGCAACGGCCCAGCGGGAGCACGAGCAGATCTTTCCGCGGGCAGGGTGGGTCGAACACGACCCGATGGAGATCTGGACCAACACCGAGTGGGTGATCTCCGCCGTCCTCGGCAAGGCTCACCTGCAGGCATCCGGTATCGCCGCTGCAGGTGTCACGAACCAGCGCGAGACCGCGATCGTGTGGGACCGCCGCACCGGCCAACCCATCTTCAACGCGATCGTGTGGCAGGACACGCGTACGCAGCCGCGTCTGGATGCCCTTACCCGTGACGGCGCCGGAGACCGCGTCACCGAGGTGACGGGTCTGCCGCTTGCCACCTACTTCTCGGCATCCAAGGTCGCGTGGATCCTCGATCACGTGCCGGGGGCGCGGGCGGATGCCGAAGCCGGCCATCTGCTGTTCGGCACGCCCGATTCGTGGGTGGTCTGGAACCTCACCGGCGGCACCAGCGGCGGGGCGCACGTGACCGATGTCACCAACGCGAGCCGCACGCTG
This sequence comes from Microbacterium sp. bgisy207, assembly GCF_965345035.1. Classification (GTDB taxonomy): domain Bacteria; phylum Actinomycetota; class Actinomycetes; order Actinomycetales; family Microbacteriaceae; genus Microbacterium. Next base: position 42,219 of record NZ_CBDRMG010000012.1, on the reverse strand, counting down.
CTCATGGACCTGCAGACGCTGGACTGGTCGGACGAGATGCTCGCGCTGTGGAACATCCCGCGCTCGATGATGCCCGAGATCCGATCGTCGTCGGATGTCGTGGGAGAGCTCGCACTTCCGGGCACCGCCCGCGAACTACCGATCGCCGGCATCCTCGGCGACCAGCAGGCCGCCACCTTCGGGCAGGCTGCCTTCGGCGTGGGGGACTCCAAGAACACGTACGGCACCGGCAACTTCTTGCTGGTGGGAACCGGGACTGAGATCGTCCGGTCTCGTCACGGACTCATCACCACCGTCGCGTATCGGCTCGGCGATGCGCCGGCTCACTACGCGCTCGAGGGGTCGATCGCCGTCACCGGATCGCTCGTGCAGTGGCTGCGTGACAACCTCGGCATCATCGATCGCGCGCAGGACGTCGAGACCCTCGCGATGACCGTCGAGAACGCGGGTGGCGCCTACTTCGTGCCCGCCTTCTCAGGCCTGTTCGCCCCATACTGGCGGCCCGACGCGCGCGGCGCGATCGTGGGCCTTACCCGGTACGTCACACGCGCGCACATCGCTCGTGCCGCTCTCGAATCGACGGCGTTTCAGACCCGTGACGTGATCGAGGCGGTCGTCGGGGACGCCGGCCGCGACCTCTCGGAACTCCGCGTCGACGGGGGGATGACCAAGAACGACCTGCTCATGCAGTTCCAGGCTGACATCCTCGGCATCCCGGTCGTGCGCCCGCGCGTCGTCGAAACGACGGCTCTTGGCGCAGCCTACGCTGCGGGTCTCGCGGTCGGTGTCTGGTCGGGGCTGGACGAGTTGCGCGAGCACTGGCAGGTCGATCGCCGGTTCGAACCGGCGATGTCGGACGAGGAACGCGCTCGCCGGTATCGGCTGTGGAAGAAGGCCGTCACGAAGTCCCTTGACTGGGTGGACGACGACGCTCGGACGCTCATGGATACGCTCGGCGACTAGCTCGTTCGCGCGGGGCCGCCGCGTGGGGCCGCTACGCGAACTGCCCAGCGCGGGGACATGCCCTCGCCGGCTGCGCCGGCTCCCGCCAGACCCGGTGCCAGCCCCGCGCTGGGCAGTTCGCTTCGCTCCTGCGTAGCATGTCGCCAAGACCGCTGCGCCGCGTGCGGCCGCTGCGCCTGTGCTGCGTGGGCCGCTACGCGAACTGCCCAGGGCGGGGACATGCCCTCGCCGGCTGCGCCGGCTCCCGCCAGACCCGGTGCCAGCCCCGCGCTGGGCAGTTCGCTTCGCTCCTGCGTAGGCCAGGGGGCGGACTGGTATGCCGGGCGCCGGCTCCCGCCAGCCCCGGTCCGGGCAGTTCGCGTAGCCCCTGCGTAGGGCGCGTCTTGCGCCCGCGCTACTTCAGCAGGCGGGAGAGGCGGCGATCGGCGAGGAGCTTGCCGCCGGTCTGGCACGTCGGGCAGTACTCGAGGGAGTTGTCGGCGAAGAAGACGCTGCGCACCTCGTCGCCGCACACCGGGCATGACTCGCCGCGACGTCCGTGTACGCGCATCCCGCGGCGCTTGGCATCCTTGAGGTCTGCTGGCGGCTTGCCGGATGCCTCCGCGATCGCCTCGGCGAGGGTGTGCTGCATCGCGGTGAAAAGGGTGTCGATATCGGCGTCGGTCAGGTTCGCTGCCAGAGCATAGGGCGACATCCGTGCCGCGTGCAGGATCTCGTCGGAGTAGGCATTGCCGATGCCGGCGATGATCGACTGATCGCGCAGGACGCCCTTGATCTGGGTGCGGCGGCCCCTCAGGAGCGCGGCGAGAGCGTCACGGTCGAATCCCGGGTCCAGGGGATCGGGGCCGAGCCGTTCGATGCCGGGCACTTCTGTGGGGTGTCGCACGGCGTAGACGGCCAGCGACTTCTTCGTGCCCGCTTCGGTGAGGTCGAATCCGGAGCCATCCGAGAAGCCGACGCGCAGCGCGATCGGGGTCTTTCCGGGTCGGATGATCGTGCTTGGCAGCCGGTCGTACCAGCGGAGCCATCCCGCCTTCGCGAGGTGGAAGACGAGGTGCAGTGGGGGTGAGGTATCCGTCTGCGTCTCGATGTCGACGAACTTGCCGTGGCGTGAGACCGACATCACGGTCGTATCGACCAGCGAATCCAGCGGTGGATCATACGTCTTGAGTGCTGCGATGTTCGCGACCGTGGCGCGGGTGATGGTGAGTCCGGGCAAGCGGCCAGCAAGGTAGTCGACCAGTCCCTGCACTTCCGGCATCTCGGGCATGGCGACATCCTGTCACGGGGTGACCAGTGGCGGCAGGCCCCCATCGAGGACTGGCCAGGCAACAGGGCTGCGATCGTCGCCGGGGAGGAGCCCTGCGATCCACGCATCGTCCCGGTGCGATGGACCCGCCAGCGCCTGCCGCAGCATGCCTTCGTAGCGGAACCCTAGGGCGCGGGCGACCCGCGCGGAACCGGTGTTCCCCACGACAGCACGCCACTCGATGCGTGACAGTGACATCCCGGCACGCTCGAACCCGAAGTCGACGACGACGGCGCCTGCTTCGGTCAGCAGATGTCGCCGACGCGCCCAGGGCGACATCCAGAACCCCAGCTCTGCCGCCTCCGGGTCCCGGCGGTACAGCCCGATCATCCCCGCGAGGCGCCCCTCATGACGGATGCCCCACGTCGCCTCGCGGCCCTCGGCCCAGTGCCGCTCGACGCGCGGAATGAACTGTTCGGCGTGCTCGCGAAGATAGGGAGAGGGGACGGTGGTGTAACGCTGGATCGCCGGATCCTGGCACGCCTCGAAGATCTCATCCACGTCGGCGTCGGTCGGTGGCGAGAGCTCGCAGCGCTCGGTGCGCAGCACGACGACATCCATCGCCCCACCCTAAGCGGCTTCTCGGGACCTTCGCCTCTCGCGGCTCGGGCTCAGCACACGTAGCGTCAGAGCCATAGCGTTACGGAGCGCTCCGCGCCCCGGCGTGAGGGAGAAAGGACTCCGAGATGCGTACGTACGTTGTGACGGGTGCCGCCTCTGGTATCGGCAAGGCGACAGCGGATCTGCTCGTCGAGCGCGGGGACAGGGTGATCGGCGTGGACCTGCACGACAGCGATGTCGAGGTCGACCTGACGACAACCGAAGGCAGGGAACGGCTGGTCGTCGAGGTGGATCGTCTGTCCGGCGGCAGAATCGATGGCATCCTCGCGATCGCTGGGCTTGCCATACCCGCGCCCGCGACTGTTGGAGTCAACTACTTCGGGATGGTCGCAACGCTCGAGGGTCTGCGTCCTTTGCTGCGGGAGTCCGATGCGCCCCGAGCCGTCGGAGTCTCCTCGATGGCAAGTCTGCAGCCGTCGGACACGCGGCTTGTCGATCTGGAGCTCGCGGGGGACGAACCCGCGGCGCTCGCTCGCGCAGCTGAGCTTGCCGCCGACGCCCAGACAGGCAACCTCATCTACAGCTCGACGAAGGTCGGCTTCGCGCGATGGATTCGTCGCCACGCCGCGCTGCCGGAATGGGCCGGCGCAGGCATCCCGCTGAACGCTGTTGCTCCTGGCGTCATCCTCACGCCGATGGTCGCTCCGCTCATGGAGACCGACGAGGGTCGCTCCATGATCGAGCAGGCGGTTCCCATGCCGCTCAACGGCTTCGCAGAACCGATTGTCGTTGCCCGGCTTCTCGCGTGGCTGGCAGGGCCAGAGAACTCGCACCTGTGCGGCCAGGTGGTCTTCGTCGACGGAGGAAGCGACGTCGTGATCCGCGGCGAGAGTGTGTGGTGAGGGGTGACGGTCTGGTGATCGCTGCGCTGCGGGCTGCTCAGGCGCGGCGCAGCAGCCCGATCCGGTCGTAGACGTCGCCGAGGGTCGAGCGTGCGACGGACTCAGCGCGCGCGGCGTTCGAGGCCAGGACGCGGTCGAGTTCGGCCGGGTCATCGAGCAGCTCGAGCGCTCGGGCCCGGACCGGCTCGAACTCACTCACGACGACGTCGGCGAGACCCTTCTTGAAGTCGCCGTAGCCGCGGCCCGCGTACTCGTCTTCGATCGAGGGGATCTGCCGACCGGTGAGGGCAGCATAGATCACGAGCAGGTTCGAGACGCCGGGCTTGTTCTCGCGGTCGTATCGCACCGAGCCCTCGCTGTCGGTGACGGCGCGCATGACCTTCTTGGCGCTCTTGGCGGGCTCATCCAGAAGCCACAGCACGCCGGCATCCGACTCCGCCGACTTCGACATCTTCGCTGTCGGGTTCTGCAGATCGTAGATCCGGGCGGTGTCTTGCTGGATGACGGGCATCGGAACGCGGAAGGTCGTGCCGTACCGACCGTTGAAGCGCTCAGCGAGGTCGCGCGTGAGCTCGACGTGCTGCTTCTGGTCGTCACCGACGGGCACGATGTCGGTCTGGTACAGCAGGATGTCGGCCGCCATGAGCACCGGGTAGGTGAACAGGCCCACGGATGTGGCATCCTGCCCGTACCGCTGCGACTTGTCTTTGAACTGGGTCATCCGACCCGCCTCGCCGAAGCCGGTGAGGGTCGACAGGACCCACGCGAGTTCGGCGTGCGCGGACACGTGCGACTGCACGTACAGCGTCGACTTGGACGGCTCGATGCCCGCCGCGATGTACTGGGCCGCGGTGCGCCGGGTCTTCTCGCGCAGTTCGGCCGGATCGTTCGGCTGTGTCAAGGCATGCAGGTCGACGACGGAGAAGAACGCGTCATACGACAGCTGCAGTTCCCGCCACTGCATGAGCGCCCCGATGTAGTTTCCGACCTGGAGGGAGTCGGCGGACGGCTGCATTCCGGAGTACAGGCGGGGCTTGGTCACCCGTCAATCCTAGGGCGCCTCGTGGTGAGCGCCGCCGGCCCGGTCAGCGACCGATCGTGTAGTCGACCACGACCGGCGCATGATCGCTCCAGCGCGTGTCCCACGACGGTGCTCTATCGATCCGGTATGCCGTTACCCTCTCGGCCAGCGGAGCGGTGGCGAGGTGGTAGTCGATGCGCCATCCGGTGTCGTTGTCGAAGGCTTGTCCGCGGTTGGACCACCAGGAGTACGGTCCGTCGACCTCGCCGGCGAAGCGTCGTCCGACATCCACCCACCCGAGCCCGATACCGGTGGTTCCGTCGATGCACTCGATCTCGGCGCCCTCGGGGGCGAGGATGCGGTCGAAGTATGCGCGCTCGCGGGGGAGGAACCCGGCTTTCTTCAGGTTGCCCTTCCAGTTGCGGATGTCGAGCTGGCGGTGACCGACATTCATATCGCCCATCACCACGGCGAGCGGGGAGTGCGCGGCCAGCTGGGGGAGGCGTGCCTGCATCGCGTCCAGGAACGCGTACTTGGCGTCCTGCTTCGGGGTACCGTCCTCGCCGGAGTGGACATAGGCGCTCACCACCGTCAGGGTCTCGCCGTCGATATCGAAGTCTGCCTCGATCCACCTCCCCGACTGGTCGAGAGGCTCGGGGCCCAGCACGGTGCGGACTGCCCCCGCATCCTTCCGGCTTGCCACTGCGACACCCGATCGGCCCTTCTGGAGCGACTCGTGGTGCACGATCCGCCACCCGGGCAGCGCCGCGGTCAGCTGTTCCTCGTTTGCGCGGACCTCCTGCAGGGCCATGATGTCGACGTCTGCCTCCTCGATCCACTCGAGCATTCCCTTTCGGGTCGCGGCGCGGATGCCGTTGACGTTGACGGAGGCGATGCGGATGGTTCGTGGCACGCGCTTCAGCCTAGGCGTCGTCACCGACACGCTGCCCCGCGCTACGCTCTGAGCACCCGCAGACCGGCATCCGATTGTGAGGCGACAGTGCCACGACCGCCGCTCAGCCGCGCCTGGCGTGCTGCCGTCTTCGTGACCGGCTGGATCATCCAACTCGCCGTTGCCGCGACCGGTGTCGTCGTGATCGGTGACGATTCGATCGAAGCACTCCTGGTCTGGTGTCTCGCCGGCTCGGCGTATGCGCTGGGGGCGATGGTCGTGCTCGGCATCCTGGCGCGACGAAACGCACCGGCACCCAGCACCGTGGCGATCGAAAGGAACTGGTGGGTGAGCGTCGTGGTCGCGGCCGTCACGATTCTCCCGAGTTTCATAGGCGTCGTGGCGGCATTCACGGTCGTTGTCTACGACGACGGATCCGACTACGGGATCGTCTTCCGCCTTATCGGAGTCTGGGCGATGGTGCTCTCGTGGGGTCTGCTGCACTGGGGGTTCGCACAGTGGTACATGTACCGCTATCGCACGGCCGAAGAACCACCGCTGCGATTCCCGAAGACTCCAGAACCGTCGATCGTCGACTTCACCTATCTCGCCTTCACGATCGGCACGACGTTCGCCGTGTCGGATGTCGAGACCCACTCGTCACGCATCCGGTGGCTGATGACGCTGCACTCGGTCATTTCGTTCTTCTTCAACGGTGCGATCATCGTGTTCGCGCTGAGCCGGTTGACCACGTTCGGGTCCTGACCGGCGCGGGGCGGCCTAGATCACGCCGTCGAGCGAGCTGGGGCTGCGCAACGCGGGCGGCGCTGATGCCTCCACTTCGTGCAGCTCCTCTTCGGCACGGCGCACGTTGCGGGCCGCTGCCCATCGCGCATGCCATGGCGCGGCGTCTTGCGCTTCCTGGGCGGTGCGCAGCCGCACCTGGGCGGCGAGCAGCAGCGCCGCGTGTTCCTCGGCCAGCTGCTCTGCCTCGGTCTTCTCGAGCAGCGGGATGTTCTCGTCGCGGGCTGAGATGGCGATCCAGGACGCACCGACGAGCATGATGATGCCGATGAGCCGAAACCACAGCAGCAGGCCGACGAAGATCGCGAAGGTCGCGAGCAGGGCGTTCGTCGGCGTGTAACTGAGCAGCCATCCGGCGCCGAGCTGGAGCACCGTGACAGCGGCTCCGGCTAGCAGGGCTCCGGGCCAGATGGTGCGCCAGCGCAGGTTCGTTCCGGTGAGGAACCGGTAGAGCGCCGCCAGCGCTGCGGCGTTGATGGCGAAGGAGATGAGAAGGGTCGCGGTGCGCACGCCGATCGAGAACCAGACCGAATCGGTGTCGAGCCCGAGGAATGAGAAGACGATGTCCAGCGCCCATGTGCCTGCGGCGCCGAGGGCGCCACCAACCAGCAGCAGGATGCCGAACAGTGCCGCCGCCAGAAGGTCGCCGCTCTTGAGCAGCAGGTAGGGGCGCCGGTCAGGGGGCAGTACGAAGATCTCGCGGACAGCGCGCCGCGAGAACGTCACCCAGCCGATCGCGGTCCAGATCAAGGTGACGAGAGCTATCGCACCCGTGATCCCGAACAGACTCGCCGAGTTGGTGGCGATCTCCGCCACGGCATCCGGGGTGATCGGCCCGTCCTTGTCGATCAGTCCCGGGATGTATCGGTTGATGAGCTCGATGAGGTTCTGGATGGCCTCTTCGCTGCCGCCGAGCCAGAGCCCTGCGAGGGCGAAGGCGACGTATACGGCGGCGAAGATCGCGAACAGTGCCTGATAGCTCACTCCCGCGGCGAGGAGAAAACCATTGGCGATCAGGAAGTGACGCCAGACCCGAACCGGAAACCATGCCAGCGTCCGTTTGGTGACCCGCGTCGCAAACGAGATCGGCTCTTCGAATCGTGTGAGCAGACGCTCCTGAGTCTCTTCCCACCGCGCACGCAGGGTCTCTTCCTGCTGCTGTGCCGCGCGAGCGGTCTCGCGGCGATTGCGGTCGGGCGAACTCACGTTCTCAGGCTATCGAGCATCAGACGCGGCATCCGTCTCGACCGTGCTGCGCGAATCCGTGCGGAACCAGCCGACCACCGACAGGGATGCTGCGAGTACCGCCGCGGGGATGAGGAACGCGAGTGCAAGCCCCGGACCGTCGGCGAGCAGGCCGACGATGACGGCGCCGAGGATCGCCCCCGCGTAGTTGAAGATGTTGACCCGTGCAATCACCTGATCGGAGTGGGCGGGGGCGAGCTCGCCCGCCGCGCCGAAGGTCACGGGGATGAGGATGCCGGTCGCCGCCCCCGCCAGTGCGAAGCCGGCGATTGCGGCGATCTCGAACGGCAGAATCGCGACTGCCACAACGCCGACCACCGACACGACGATGGCGCCTGCGACGAGGCGCCTCCTGCTCATGACTCCGAGGAGCCGGTCGGTCGCGAGGCGGGTGATGAGGACGCACACCTGGTAGGCGGCATACCCGAGAGGGGCGAGCCCAGGGAGAGCGCCGAGGTCATCTTGCAGATAGACCGTGCTCCAGGTGCTCACTGCCGAATCGACGACGAACACGGCCAGAATGACGAAACCGAATGCCCAGATGCCCGCCCGGGGGAGCCGAGCGCGCTCCGCCGCGGGAAGCGCCCTATCGATCGGCACTTCGCGAGCGAACAGACGGATGCCGACCACAGCGACGACGAGGATCGCAACGCCAGCCGTCCCGATCGCCACGCCCGCAGCGAAGGGCGAGGCCGCGATGGCAGACACGAGGAGGGCTCCCGCGATCGCGGCAGCGGTGTAGGCCGAGAAGAAGCCGCCGAGGAGGGGTCTGCCGTGTGCGCGCTGCACGATGACGCCCTGCATCGCGGTTGCGGCATCCACGCAGCCGAGGCCGATGCCGTAGACCGCGAAGAGCGAGGCGAAGAGGGGGAACGGGGTCGGGAGCGCGATCGCGGGGAGGGCGGCTGCCTGAAGGAGGAGGCCCACAACGAGTGCGGTGCGGCTTCCGAATCGCACAGCGAGGGCGTTGGCGAGCACGGAACCACCGGCGGCAGCGATCGCAACACCCAGAACGATCAGCGTGACGACAGTGTCATCGACTCCCTGGCGCTCCTTGAGCGCGGGGAGGGAGGTGACGACCACGGCGTATCCGAGTCCCTGAGCCGCGTACGCGGCGAACACGGCGACGCGCGTGGATGTCGATCGCGCAGCGCCGACGGTGAGTGGCGCCTCTGGCGTGCTCATTCGGCCAGAGTAGCGAGCAGAGCCCTGGTGGCCGAGAAGAATCTCAGATGCTCAACGCGGCTCGACGCCCTGCGTGGGCATCAAAGCTTGCCGCGCCGCTGGTGCGGCCCGGCTCAAGGCTTGCCGCGCCGCTGGTGCGGCTCGGATCAGGCTCTCCCGCGCCGCTGGTGCGGCTCGGATCAGGCTCTGCCGCGAAGCACCGCCTGCTTGACCTCAGCGATCGCCTTCGTGACCTCGATCCCGCGCGGGCATGCCTCGGTGCAGTTGAAGGTCGTGCGGCAGCGCCACACGCCCTCCTTGTCGTTGAGGATGTTCAGGCGGACGCCGGCGGCGTCATCGCGCGAGTCGAAGATGAAACGGTGCGCGTTGACGATCGCCGCAGGACCGAAGTACTGGCCGTCGGTCCAGAACACCGGGCACGACGAGGTGCACGCTGCGCACAGGATGCACTTGGTGGTGTCGTCGAAGATCTCGCGGTTCGCGATCGACTGGATGCGTTCCTTGCCCGGCTCGGGGGCGGAGTTTGAGATCAGGAAGGGCTGCACGTCGCGGTAGGAGGCGAAGAACGGCTCCATGTCGACGATGAGGTCCTTCTCCAGGGGCAGACCCTTGATCGCCTCGACATAGATCGGCTTGGAGATGTCGAGGTCCTTGATGAGCGTCTTGCACGCGAGGCGATTGCGGCCGTTGATCCGCATGGCGTCGGAGCCGCAGATGCCGTGGGCGCACGAGCGCCGGAAGCTCAGCGATCCGTCGACCTCCCACTTGATCTTGTGCAAAGCGTCCAGCACGCGGTCGGTCGAATAGAGCTCGACGTCGTAGTCGACCCAGCGAGGCTCCGCGTCGACCTCAGGGTCGAACCGGCGGATGATGAACGTCACCAGGAACGACTGAATGCCGGTGGGCTCGGGGGACTGCTCGATGTCGCCCTGCGCGTCGGTGGCGGCATCCGTGGAGACAAGCGTCGCGCTCATCGTCAGTACTTCCTCTCCATCGGCTGGTAGCGGGTGATCACGACGGGCTTCCAGTCGAGCCGGATGTGGTCATCCGCGACCGACGAGTGCGGGTCGCCCGTCAGGTAGGCCATCGTGTGCTGCATGTAGTTCTCGTCGTCGCGCTGCGGGTAGTCATCGCGCATGTGACCTCCGCGGCTTTCCAGACGGTTGCGGGCGGCCACGACGACGACCTCGGCAATGTCGAGGAGGAATCCGAGTTCGACGGCCTCGAGCAGGTCGGTGTTGAAGCGCTTGCCCTTGTCATCGACGTGGATGTTGCGGTACCGCGCACGCAGTTCCTCGATGACGCCGAGGACGTGCTTCAGGGACTCCTCGGTGCGGAACACCTGGGCGCCCTTGTCCATCTCGTCCTGCAGCTTCTTGCGCAGCACGGCGATGCGTTCCTGACCGGGGTTGTTCCGCAGGCCCTCGATCATCTCGCGCACGCCCGCAGCGGGGTCCTCGGGAAGGTCGACGAACTCGGCGGTCTTGACGTATTCGACCGCGTAGCGGCCCGCGCGCTTCCCGAAGACGTTGATGTCCAGGAGCGAGTTGGTGCCGAGGCGGTTGGATCCGTGCACCGACACACAGGCGCACTCGCCGGCGGCGTACAGACCCGGGACGACGGTCTCGTTGTCGGCGAGCACTTCGGCCTTGATGTTGGTGGGGATGCCACCCATCGCATAGTGCGCCGTCGGCATGACCGGGACAGGCTCGACAACGGGGTCGACACCCAGATAGGTCCGAGCGAACTCGGTGATGTCGGGGAGCTTGGTCTCGAGGACCTCCGCGCCCAGGTGCGTGCAGTCCAGGAGCACGTAGTCGCGGTGCGGTCCGGCGCCGCGACCCTCCGCGACCTCCTGCTGCATGCAGCGGCTCACGATGTCACGCGGAGCGAGGTCCTTGATCGTGGGGGCGTAGCGCTCCATGAAGCGTTCCCCGCTCGCGTTGCGCAGGATGGCGCCCTCGCCGCGGGCGCCCTCGGTCAGCAGGATGCCCAGGCCCGCGAGCCCGGTCGGGTGGAACTGGAAGAACTCCATGTCCTCCAGGGGGAGGCCCTTGCGCCAGACGATTCCGACACCGTCACCGGTGAGGGTATGGGCGTTGGAGGTCGTCTTGTAGATCTTCCCGAACCCGCCGGTGGCGAAGATCACCGCCTTGGACTGGAACACGTGCAGGTCGCCGGTGGCCAGCTCGTAGGCCACGACGCCGGCGATCTGGGTCTTGCCGTCGGCATCCTTCACCGTGATGAGGTCGAGCACGTAGAACTCGTTGAAGAAGTTGATGCCGAGCTTGACGCAGTTCTGGAACAGCGTCTGCAGGATCATGTGTCCCGTGCGGTCTGCCGCGTAGCAGGCACGACGCACGGGGCTCTTGCCGTGGTCGGCGGTGTGCCCGCCGAATCGGCGCTGGTCGATCTTCCCGTCGGGTGTGCGGTTGAAGGGCAGGCCCATGTTCTCGAGGTCGATGACCGCGTCGATGGCTTCCTTCGCGAGGATCTCCGCGGCATCCTGGTCGACGAGGTAGTCGCCGCCCTTGACGGTGTCGAAGGTGTGCCACTCCCACGAGTCCTCTTCGACGTTCGCAAGCGCGGCCGCCATGCCGCCCTGGGCTGCGCCGGTGTGCGAACGCGTCGGGTAGAGCTTCGTGATGACCGCGGTCTTCGCGCCGGGTCCTGCCTCGATGGCGGCGCGCATGCCAGCGCCTCCGGCGCCGACGATCACGATGTCGAACTGGTGGTAATGAACGCCGTCCTTGACGACGCTCTCGGCGCTCTGAGTAGTCACGGGTGCTGTGCTTTCGATGTCAGTGCTGTCGATGGTCTGCGCTGCGATTACGCGGCGCAGAGGCCGATGATCGTGTCCGAGGCGGTGGCCGGGTCGAAGCCGAGGCACGGGTCGAAGGTGAACACGACCAGCGTGCCCAACAGGATGAGGAGTCCCGCCGTCACCCAGATCGCCGCGACGAGCACCTTGCGGGCGGTGGCGTGGGTGACGTAGTCGTTCGTGATGGTCCGCATCCCATTGGCGCCGTGGATGAGGGCGAGCCACAGCATCAGCACGTCCCACCACTGCCAGAAGGGGTTGGTGAGCTTGCCGGCCACGAACGCGAAGTCGATCGCGTGGATGCCGTCACCGACCATCAGGTTCACGAACAGGTGCCCGAAGATGAGCACGACGAGCACCACGCCGGATGCCCGCATGTAGATCCAGCCCCACTTCTCAAGGTTCACGCCACGGCGACGCGGCGCGGTGTACGACGTGCGGGGTTCGGCGATCGAGGGTGCGCTCATCAGTGACCGCCTCCCATCGGGCTGAAGACATTGATGAGGTGGCGCGGTGTGAACCCGATCATCGTGACCGCCCACAGGCCGATCACGATCCACCAGAGCTGGCGCTGGTACCGGGCGCCCTTGGACCAGAAGTCCACGACGATGATCCGCAGGCCGTTGTAGGCGTGGTAGGCGATCGCGCCGACGAGCAGGACCTCGCCGATCCCCATGATCGGGTTCTTGTAGGTGCCGATCACCGCGTTGTACGCCTCGGGCGAGACGCGGATGAGGGCGGTGTCCAGGATATGGACCAGAAGGAAGAAGAAGATGGCGACGCCGGTGATGCGATGCAGAACCCACGACCACATGCCCTCGTGGCCGCGATACAGCGTTCCTCGAGGGGTCCTGGAGGTGGTTTCGGATACCGACGGTGTGACGCGTGCTGGTGCAGACACGGACGTCCTCCCTGGATCGAACACGAGCGGGGCGGTCGATGCCCCAACGGGAACCCGCAGGTTCCTCGGCGTCACTCGGGCGCGGATCCCATCCTATTGTGCCGCGCGGGCGCTCGGCTCTTAGGGGACCCTTATTTCGGCGGGGGTGCGGTCGGCGGTCCGGAGTGCGGACGCGCCGCGGGCGTCACCGCTCGGACACATGCCGGAAAGGCGCGCCGGGTAGCCTGGGGCCATGTCCGAGGTGATCCCCGACTTCTACGCCGTCATTCCGGCGGGCGGCATCGGCAGCAGGCTCTGGCCGCTCTCGCGTGCCGACGCCCCGAAGTTCCTGCACGACCTCACGGGGTCGGGGCATTCGCTGCTGCGCGACACCTGGGACCGGCTTGAGCCGCTCGCCGGAAGCGAGCGCATCGCGGTGGTCACGGGCCGGGCCCACCGCGCTGCCGTCGAAGCGCAACTGCCCGGGGTGCCTGACCGCAACGTCTTCCTGGAGTCCGAGCCCCGCGATTCGACGGCGGCTATCGGTCTGGCTGCGGCGGTGCTGGTGCGTCGTGAGCCGGACGTCATCGTCGGATCGTTCGCGGCTGATCACGTCATCCGCGTTCCCCACCTCTTCCAATGGGCCGTTCGTCAGGCCGTCGCCGTTGCCCGGCAGGGCTACATCTGCACGATCGGCATCCAGCCGTCGGAACCGTCGATCGGTTTCGGCTACATCAAGAAGGCCGACGAACTCATCGTGGACGGCGCACCTGAAGCTGCCACTGTCGAGCGCTTCGTCGAAAAGCCTGACCTCGAGACGGCGCGCTCCTACTTCGCCGACCGGTCGTATCTGTGGAACGCCGGCATGTTCATCTCGCGCGCGGACGTGCTGCTCGCCGAGATCGAGGCGAACAACCCGGAACTGCACGCCGGCCTGATGGAGCTGGCCGACGCATGGGACGATCGCGACCGGCGTGGACCGGTCGTCGATCGGGTCTGGCCCGGCCTGACGAAGATCGCGATCGATTACTCGGTCGCAGAGCCCGCGGCAGAGAAGGGCCGACTCGCCGTCATCCCGGGCCACTTCGACTGGGACGACGTCGGAGACTTCGCCAGTCTGGCCAAGCTGAACTCCCACGGACGCAAGAACGACCTCGCCATCCTCGGCGAGAACGCGCGGATCCTCTCGGATGCCTCCAGCGGCATCGTGGTGTCTCAGACCCCGAGAGTCATCGCCCTCATCGGGGTGCAGGACATTGTCGTCGTCGACACGCCCGATGCGCTGCTGGTCACCACGAGCGCGCACGCGCAGCGCGTCAAGGGCGTCGTCGACGCGCTCAAGCTCGGCGGACGCGGCGACGTGTTGTGAGGGGCTGATGGTAGGCCGACGCCGTGCGGATGACGCCTCTATTGCGGGTTTGTAACCATTGCCCCGCGGCGGCAGTTCCGGCATGCGGCGAGGCGCGCGCGTAGGTAGATTCTCCTGATGCACCCGCCGTCTGGGCGGGCCCTTCACCTGGAGGCACAGTTGACCATTTCCACCCGTAAGCGCGTGCTCGGCGGCCTCGTCGCCGCGAGCATGTTCGTCGCTCTCGCCGGCTGCGCGTCGGCCCCCACTGACACGGAGACCACGGCCGCTGCCGGCGGCGACGTCGTCGAAGGCTTCCTGCCCTGCATGGTCTCCGACGCCGGCGGATTCGACGACAAGTCGTTCAACCAGCTCGGCTACGAAGGCCTCGAGCGGGCCGCGAACGAGCTGGGCGTCGAGTTCCTGACCGTGCAGTCCGACTCCGAGTCCGACTACGCGCCGAACCTCACCAACCTGGTCGACCAGGGCTGCTCGATGATCATCACCGTCGGCTTCGCGCTCGCGTCGGCTGCCGGTGAGTCGGCCCTGGCCAACCCCGAGATCGAGTACGTGTCGATCGACGACGTCGTGGACAACGACTTCGATGGCGAGACCGACGCTCCCAACATCAAGCCGATCATCTTCGACACCGCACAGGCCGCGTTCCTCGCCGGCTATGCCGCGGCGTCGTACTCGACCGCGGGCAAGGTCGGCACCTTCGGTGGCATGAACTTCCCGACCGTGTCGATCTTCATGGACGGCTTCGCCCAGGGCGTCGAGTACTACAACGAGCAGAACGGCGCTGCGGTCGAGGTCATCGGCTGGGACCGCGAGGCTCAGGACGGTGTGTTCACCGGTGGCTTCGTTGCCAACCAGGACGCGATCAACGCCGCCCAGGGCATCGTCGACCAGGGTGTCGACGTGCTGCTGCCCGTCGGTGGCCCGATCTACCAGAGCGCCGCGTCCGTCATTCGTGACTCGGGCCGCGACATCGCCCTGATCGGTGTCGACGCCGATGTGTACGAGACCGACCCGACCGTGGCAGACCTGCTGCTGACCTCGATCCGCAAGCTGATCGACGTGGGTGTCGAGGAGGCTGTCCTTGGCGCCGGCATCGGCGAGTTCGACGCAACGCCGTTCGTCGGCACGCTCGAGAACGGTGGTGTGGGCCTGGCTCCGTTCCACGACTTCGAGAGCAAGGTCTCGCCCGACCTGCAGGCCGAGCTGGACGAGATCGCCGCGGGCATCATCGACGGCTCGATCCCGGTCGAGTCCTACCTCGCGGGCTGATACCCTCGCGCGGCGAGGAGGCTGGGTGTCCAGCCTCCCCGCCGCTGTCGTTACACCCCTCATCTCTCGCCCGTCGACCACGCAATTCGGTGCGTCGACCCGACCTGTCTCCTAGGATCGGCATCATGAAGCTCGAACTCCGCGGGATCACCAAGCGGTTCGGCAGCCTCGTCGCGAACGACCACATCGATCTCGTGGTAGAGCCGGGAGAGATCCACTGTCTCCTCGGTGAGAACGGCGCAGGCAAGTCAACGCTGATGAACGTCCTGTACGGCCTGTATCAGGCCGACGAGGGCACGATCCTCCTCGATGGCCATGTCCAGAACTTCCACGGGCCCGGCGACGCGATGCGCGCGGGTATCGGCATGGTGCATCAGCACTTCATGTTGATCCCGGTGTTCACTGTCGCGGAGAACGTCATGCTCGGACAAGAAGCCACCAAGGTCGGTGGCTTCCTCGACATCAATGCTGCACGCCAGCGCGTGCGGGAGATCTCGGAGCGATTCGGTTTCGACGTCGACCCCGACGCGATCGTCGAAGATCTTCCGGTCGGCGTGCAGCAGCGCGTCGAGATCATCAAGGCGCTTTCGCGAGATGCGAAGGTGCTCGTCTTCGACGAGCCGACTGCTGTCCTGACTCCGCAGGAGACCGATGAGCTCATGGCAATCATGCGCCAGCTCAAGGAGTCGGGCGCATCGATCGTGTTCATCACGCACAAGCTGCGCGAAGTCCGCGAGGTCGCCGATCGGATCACCGTCATTCGCCTCGGCAAAGTTGTGGGTCAGGCATCCCCCGACTCCTCCAACGCTGAGCTCGCGTCGATGATGGTGGGCCGTGCGGTGGAGCTCACCGTTCACAAGGACCCGCCGCAGCTGCGGGACTCGGCACTCGTGGTGTCGCACCTGTCGGTCCTCGACCCGACGGGTCATCCCATCGTGGACGATGTCAGCTTCGAGGTGCGGGGCGGAGAGATCCTCGCGATCGCCGGCGTCCAGGGCAACGGGCAGACTGAGCTCACGGAGGCCCTCGTCGGGCTGCAGGGCATCGTGCGCGGCTCGGCCACACTCAACGGCACGGAACTGATCGGCCGCAGCGTTCGCGGCATCCTGGATGCCGGCGTCGGCTTCGTTCCCGAGGACCGCAAAGAAGACGGCCTTGTCGGCGCGTTCACGATCGCCGAGAATCTCATGCTCGACCGAGCGCACGGGGCGCCCTTCGTCAAGGCGGGGACCGTTCAGCGAGCTGCGCTCGCCGCGTTCGCGCAGGAGAAGTTCGAGGAGTTCGATGTCCGAGCCCCGGGGATCGAGACGCCAGTCGGCACGCTCTCGGGAGGAAACCAGCAGAAGGTCGTGCTCGCCCGCGAACTCAGCCGCGAGCTCTCGCTCCTGGTGGCGGCCCAGCCCACCCGAGGGGTGGACGTCGGGTCCATCGAGTTCATCCACAAGCGGGTGGTGCAGACCCGCGACGCCGGCATCCCCGTCGTGGTTGTCTCCACCGAGCTCGACGAGGTGGCCGCACTCGCAGATCGGATCATGGTGATGTATCGCGGGCGCATCGTCGGCATCGTCCCGGGCGACACGCCGCGCGATGTCCTGGGCCTCATGATGGCCGGCGAGACTCCCAGTACGGAAGGAGCTGCCGCATGAGCGCGACGGCACCCGAGCCCACGCGCAGCTCGACCGCGAAGGTCGACGAGGTTCCGCCGCCGGGCAAGTGGCACGAGACCTTCCGCCAGATCACCCAGGGGAACGCGATCATCTCGGTGCTCGCGGTCTTCCTCGCGCTGCTCGTCGGCGGAATCATGATCGCCTTCACCGACGAGGACGTGCAGGCGGCGTCCGGGTACTTCTTCGCGCGACCGATGGACACCATCGTCGCGGTGTGGGATGCCGTCAGCGGCGCCTACATCGCCCTGTTCCAGGGGGCGATCTACAACTTCAACGCACCGAGCTTCGAGCGGGCGATCAAGCCGATCACCGAGACGCTGACGTTCGCGACGCCACTCATCGCCGCCGGCCTCGGCGTGGCGCTCGCCTTCCGCATCGGCATGTTCAACATCGGTGGTCGCGGCCAGATGCTCATGGCATCCGCCGCCGCCGGGTGGGTGGCTTTCTCACTTGACCTCCCGTGGGGCATCCACATGATCGTGGCGCTCATCGCGGGCCTGATTGCTGGCGCGCTGTGGGCAGGCATCGCGGGCTTCCTCAAGGCCCGGACCGGGGCCCACGAGGTCATCGTGACGATCATGCTCAACTACATCGCGTTCTACCTGATCTCGTGGATGCTGCGCACTCCGGGCCTGCTGCAGGCACCGGGATCGAGCAACCCGAAGACGCCGGCGATGAAGGACACCGCGGTCTTCCCCGACCTGCTCGGACCGTCGTACAACCTTCACTTCGGGTTCATTCTCGTGATCGGTGCGACGGTGCTGGTCTGGTGGATCCTGTCGCGATCGAGTCTCGGTTTCCAGTTCCGCGCGGTCGGAGAGAACCCCAATGCGGCACGGGTGGCGGGAATCAAGGTCACCAGCATGTACGTCTACGGGATGCTGATCTCGGGTGCGCTCGTCGGTCTTGCCGGTGTCAACCAGGTCCTTGGCACCGTGACCACCGGGTTCTCTGCCGACATCGACGCGGGCATCGGATTCGATGCGATCACTGTGGCGCTGCTGGGGAGGTCTACGCCGTGGGGAACCTTCGCCGCGGGAGTGCTGTTCGGCGCATTCAAGGCGGGTGGATACTCGATGCAGGCCGCCGAGCAGATTCCGGTCGAGATCGTCACGGTCGTCCAGGCTCTCATCGTGCTGTTCATCGCGGCGCCGCCCCTGGTGCGCACGATCTTCTTCCTCCCCTCGCCCGAGCGTGACCGCCGGAAGCGGGAGAAGGCGCGACAGAAGCAGCTGAAAGCAGAAGCCCGCGCCGAGGGAGGTGTCGCGTGAGCACGACGGCATCCCCGACAGGTGAGGGTACGGTCCCGATCGCGCCCCTCGCCACCACGCAGCCGGAGAAGCTGCGTAGCTGGAAGGCTCCGATCGCCCTCGCGATCTTCACCGCGTTGTTCGTCATCCTGCTGGTTGCCGCGCCGCGGGAGGGGGTGACGACCTTCCGGCTCTCGACGGCGACGGATGCCGTTCAGTTGCCTGAGCTGGTCGTTCCGGTCATGGCCACGGCGTGGGTGTGTGCCGCGCTCCTGGTGCTGCTGACCGCGGCATCCGCCTTCTTCGTCCGCGCCTACGCTCGCTCGCCGCTGTGGGTCGTCATCGTCTACATCTTCGCGATCGTGGTCGGGTTCCTCACCTGGGCCGCGGCGGGCGCCGCAATTCCCGTGACGGGTCTTCTCGCGGGGTCTCTCGGACTCGCGATCCCGCTCATCTACGGCGCCCTGGGCGGAGTGATCGGCGAGCGCGCCGGCATCGTGAACATCGCGATCGAGGGTCAGTTGCTCGCTGGCGCCTTCACCGCCGCCGTCGTGGCCTCCGCGACCCGTCAACCGATCCTGGGCCTACTCGCCGCGATGGTGGCCGGCATGCTGGTGGCGTTCGTGCTTGCGGCCTTCGCGATCAAGTACCTCGTCGAACAGGTCATCGTCGGTGTCGTGCTCAACGTCCTCGTGATCGGCCTGACGAGCTTCCTCTACTCGCAGGTGCTCCAGCCCAACGGCGCGACGCTCAACAGCCCGCCCCGTTTCGATCGGATGCCGATCCCGCTGCTGGCTGACATCCCGGTCGTCGGGCCGGTGCTGTTCAATCAGACGATCATCGTCTACCTGATGTACATCGCCGTCGCGGCGGTGTACGTGGGGATGTTCCACACCCGCTGGGGCCTGCGCCTGCGTGCCGTCGGTGAGCACCCGCAGGCCGCCGATACCGTCGGAATCAAGGTCAACGCGACCCGGTTCTGGAACGTGCTGCTCGCTGGTGCCATCGCCGGCCTCGGCGGCACCGTGTTCACCATCGGCAACGGGATCGCCTTCAACAAGGAGATGACCGCCGGAGCGGGCTTCATCGCCCTCGCCGCTGTCATCTTCGGACAGTGGGACCCGATCAAGGCGACGCTTGCCGCGCTGCTGTTCGGATTCGCGTCGAGCCTCCAGAACACCCTCAGCGTCATCGGGTCGCCGGTGCCCAGCGAGTTCATGCTCATGCTGCCCTACGTGGTGACGATCTTCGTCGTCGCCGGGGTGGTCGGGCGCTCTCGGGCGCCCGCCGCCGACGGCAAGCCCTACATCAAGGAATAGCGAGGTCACTCGTCGCCGCCGGTCCGTCGGCGGCGGCGAGGCCTGCCCGAGTTCGGAGGAGCATCATGACCGACATCGACTGGGAGGGACTGCGCGCTGAAGCCGTTTCGGCGATGCGTCGCGCCTATGCCCCGTACTCGAACTACTCCGTCGGTGCCGCAGCGCTCGTCGACGATGGCCGCACGGTCTCGGGGTGCAACGTCGAGAACGCGTCGTACGGCGTCGGCCTCTGCGCCGAGTGCGGGCTCGTTTCGAACCTGCACATGACCGGTGGCGGCAGGCTCACGGCCTTCGTCTGCGTCAACGGCCAGGAAGAGATCATCATGCCCTGCGGACGGTGCCGCCAGCTGCTGTACGAACACTCCGCGCCCGGGATGCTGCTGCACACCGTGTCAGGCATCCGTACGATCGACGAGGTGCTGCCTGACGCCTTCGGCCCGCGCGATCTCGAGGAGGCACGCGCATGACCGACACGCAGATCGAGCCGTACGACGCCGTGGACGTCATCCGTATCAAGCGTGACGGGGGCGCGGTCCCCGAGCCGGAACTGCGGTGGATGGTCGACGCCTACACGCGCGGCTACGTCGCGGATGCCCAGATGGCGGCCTTCGCGATGGCGACGCTGCTCAACGGGATGGAGCGCGACGAGATCCGGGTGATGACCGACGCGATGATCGCGTCGGGGGAGCGGATGAGTTTCGCGGGCCTTGGCAAGCCCACGGTCGACAAGCACTCCACCGGCGGGGTGGGCGACAAGATCACGCTGCCGTTGGCGCCGCTGGTGGCATCCTTCGGTGTCGCGGTGCCACAGCTGTCGGGGCGCGGCCTCGGGCACACCGGCGGAACGCTCGACAAGCTCGAGTCGATCCCCGGCTGGCGCGCGTCACTCACCAACGCGGAGCTCACCGCGCAGCTGCGGGATGTCGGTGCCGTGATCTGTGCCGCCGGGTCGGGCCTTGCCCCCGCCGACAAGAAGCTCTATGCGCTGCGCGATGTCACCGGGACCGTCGAGGCGATCCCGCTCATCGCCTCGAGCATCATGTCCAAGAAGATCGCCGAGGGCACCGACTCGCTGGTGCTGGACGTCAAGTTCGGGTCGGGAGCGTTCATGCGCGATGTCGACCGGGCGCGGGAGCTCGCTCGGACGATGGTTGCGCTCGGCGCCGACTCGGGAGTCGCCACGACCGCGCTGCTCACGAACATGGACACGCCGCTGGGCCTGGCCATCGGCAACGCGAACGAGGTCCGCGAGTCCGTCGAGGTGCTCGCCGGAGCAGGCCCGGCGGATGTCGTCGAGCTCACCGTCGCCCTCGCGCGCGAGATGCTCGCTCTGGCCGGGCAGCCCGATGCCGATGTCGAGGCGGCGCTGGCCGACGGCCGGGCGATGGACACTTGGCGTGCGATGATCCGCGCTCAGGGCGGCGACCCGGATGCCGACCTTCCCGTGGCTCGCGAGACCCACACCGTGACGGCGCCGCGGGCGGGTGTGGTGACCCGCATGGAGGCGCTGCCGTTCGGAGTGGCCGCCTGGCGGCTCGGGGCAGGGCGCGCCCGCGCCCAGGACCCCGTGATCCACGCTGCCGGCATCGATCTGCACGCCAAGCCCGGCGACCTCGTCGCCGCCGGCGCGCCGCTGTTCACGCTTTCGGCCCAGGACGCGGCCCGGTTCGCGCGCGCACTGGACGCGCTCGAGAACGCGTGGGAGATTGGTGACGCCGAGGTTCCGAGCGCGCCGCTGGTTCTCGAGCGCATCACAGCCTGAGCAGGTCTTCTCCCCATTCCCCCACGCCAGCGCAAGGAGCCCTCATGTCGATCGATCAGCACGGTGACGCCGTCCTCCAGGGGATGTCGATCCGCGCCCTCCCCAAGGTGTCGCTGCACGACCACCTCGACGGCGGAGTGCGGCCCGCGACGCTCCTGGAATTGGCTGACGAGATCGACCTCGAGGTGCCCGAAGAGACGGCGGAGGACCTCGCCGAGTGGATTGCCGAGCGCTCGGACTCGGGCTCGCTCGTCGAGTACCTGAAGACCTTCGACCTCACGACCGCCGTCATGCAGACTCGTGAGGGGCTCACACGAGTCGCGCGGGAGTTCGTCGAAGACCTCGCCGCTGACGGCGTGATCTACGGCGAGGTGCGGTGGGCACCCGAACAGCACCTGTCGCGAGGCCTGTCTCTCGAGGAGGTCGTGGAGGCGGTGCAGGACGGCATCGAAGAGGGTGAGGATGCCGCGGAGCAGGCCGGTCACGACATCCGTGTCGGCCAGCTGATCACCGCGATGCGCCACACCGACCGCTCACTCGAGATCGCACGCCTCGCCGTCGACTGGCGTGAGCGCGGCGTCGTCGGGTTCGACATCGCGGGCCCCGAGGAGGGCTTCCCTCCCTCTCGTCACCGTGCCGCTTTCGACTACCTGGCCGGCGAGTTCTTTCCCGTGACGGTTCATGCCGGGGAGGCTGCCGGGGTGGACTCGATCCGGTCGGCGCTCCTTGACGGTCGGGCCCTGCGCCTGGGGCACGGGGTGCGGATCGCGGAGGATCTGGATGTCGTCTCCCGAGCCGGTGACGAAGTCCTCGTCCAGTTCGGAGATCTTGCCCGCTGGGTACGAGACCGCGAGATTCCCCTTGAGCTGTCGCCCAGTTCGAACCTGCAGACCGGCGCCATCTCGACCTGGGGTGACGAACTCGGCGACCACCCCTTCGACCTGCTCTACCAGCTCGGGTTCTCGGTCACGGTCAACGTCGACAACCGCACCATGAGTCGGACGTCGCTCACGCGTGAGCTCGCCCTGCTCGCCGAGACGTTCGAGTACGACCTCGACGACCTGGAGGTGTTCCAGCTCAACGCGGCGGCCGGTGCCTTCCTGCCGGTCGAGGAGCGTGAGGAACTCATCGAGCTCATCGGCGAGGGCTTCGACCGCTGACGCTGACTCCTGCCGGACCCCGTGGGTCGGCGGGTCCGTCGCGCCCCGATCCATACTTGCGTCGTCATATATATGTGTGATCTTATATAGGCGTGTCGCTGGAGTTCACGATTCTGGGCCTGTTGGATCTCGCCCCCATGACGGGGTATGACCTCAAGAAGACCTTCGACGGCTCCGTCGCGCATTTCTGGGCAGCGGATCAGGCACAGATCTACCGCACCCTGACGAAGCTCGTCGGCTCCGGAGCCGTCGAGGTGGAGATCGAACCGCAGGCGGGGAAGCCGGACCGTCACGTGCATCGCATCACCCCGCACGGTCGCGCCCTCCTCTCACGGTGGCTGGTGTCACCGCTCGACGAGGAACGCACCCGTGATCCCTTCCTTGCGCGCATCTTCTTCTCCGGTCGGGAAGACCCCTCCGTCGCGCTCGGAATCCTCGCGCAGCGTCGCGAGCAGACCGCCGGAAGACTCTCGGCTCTGCGCTCCCTTTCCGCCCCCAGCGACACGCCCGACCAGCGGATGCGTGCGCTCACGCTGCAGTACGGCATCCGTGCCCTCGAAGCCGAGCTGTCATGGCTCGATGAGGCAGAGCGCGCGCTTCGGTCGGCGCCCTGGGCGAGAGGATCCTGATGCACATCGACGAGCGGCGGGCGCCCGGCGGTGCCTCGGACGAGCAACCGCTGGCATCCGTGCTGTTTCTGCACGGGGGGAACGTGGCGGGGTGGATGTGGGACGAGCAGGCCGATGCGCTGCCGGCGTACCACGCTCTCATTCCCGACCTGCCCGGCTTCGGCAACTCGAACGACGAACCCTGGGCGGGGATGCCGGCGGTCGCCGATGAGCTCGCCCGGAGAGTCCGAGAGCGGGCGGTCGGTGGTCGCGTGCACATCGTGGGGCTCTCACTCGGCGGCATCCTGGGTCTGACGTTCTGCGCGCGCCATCCCGACCTCGTACGTAGCGCCTTCCTATCCGGGGTGACGACCAGACCGATCCGGGGACTCGTGGCAGTGTCGGCCCGTGCGCAGGTGAGTCTGTGGGGATGGCGCGGCTACTGGCAGGGGCTCGCGCGGGCCTACGGCATGCCCGCCGATGCGCTCGACAGGTTCGTCGAGACGGGGCTCGGGATCGACAAGGCGTCGGCGCGACGGATGATGAACGAGGTGTATCGGGGGATGACGGCACAGACCCTGGAGTCGGTGAGAGATCTGCAAGCTCCGGTGCTCGCGGTCGCGGGGGAGCGCGAGCCCGCCGTCATCCGTGACAGTCTTGCCGACGTCGCCCGATACGCGCCCGCCGCGCAGACAGCCCTCGTACCGCGCATGCACCACGTGTGGAGCGCGGAGGATCCGGAGTTGTTCCACCGAACGCTGCGCCACTGGCTCGAGACGGCGACTGTCTCGCCCGAACTCATCCCGCACGTGCGCAGCTGAGCAGGCGCGCAGCGGCGCCGACCTGCGACCCTTGCCGGGCTAGCGTCGGTGGTCGGTCTGGAGGAACCTATCGATCTCGGATGTCAGGGCATCTGCCATCGCGACGTCGGAGATCGTCGGTGTTCCGTCGCCGGGCTGCACTCCGTAGTTCCCGACGCCCACGGATCGACTTTCGCGCCCGGCACGAAGACCAGACCGTCGCCGGACCCACCGTCAACGGGAGCGAGCACGATGGCGGCTGCGCTCCACCCCGCGATGCGCCTCGCGCGCCGGCGTCGGGGCCGCGGGCCGGAGTCCTCATCCACCCTCTGAGCGTACCGAGCGCCGTGCGTCAGCCGTCGATGACGGCTGCCAGTTCGTCAAGGAACCCGGCGAGGTCGGTGGATCGCCGCACGATGCGTTGAACGCTCTCGCGCTCCGAGAACACCTCGACGAACTGCTCGAAGACCGTCTGGAACGCGGCTCGATCGGACTCCGAGAACGCGACGAGCGCGACGACCTGGACACGCGAGTCGCCCCACGTGATCGAGCTCTCGGAGACGCCGACAGAGATCGCCGTGCGTGTCGCCGTCATCCCGATCGCGTGCGGAACCGCAAGCGCATCCGTGAACGCGGTCGATGACAGGTGCTCGCGGTGGATCGCGCGTTCGATGTAGTCCTGATCGATGACGCCCTCGTCGACCAGCGGGGCTCCCAGAAGGCGGATGGCGTCCTCCTCGCTTCCCGCCGCGGCAAGCTCCCGGCTGAATGCTCCGGCGACGAAGTAGCGAGCGAGATCGGCGCGGAGCCGAGCCAGGCGCCGACCACGTCGGATGCGGCTCGCCGTCGTCTGCACGCGGTCGACGTCGCTTTCGGTGAGGAACGGCTGCACCCGCACGATCCGGTCCGACGGGGCCGGCGGGTCGATGGTCGAGAGCACGAGGTCGGTGTGGATCGCCTCCCAGTCGGGATCCGCGCGCGTGTCGACGCCGACGACCTCGATGGCTCGGCCGAGCGAGCGGTCGACGCTGGAACGGAGCAGCTCGTGCAGTTCGTAGTAGCCGGGGCACACGATGGTTGCCGTCAGGAGCTGCTCGCTGCGGCGACTGCGTTCGAGCCGCCCGCCGACGTGCATCGCGATGTACGCGATCTCGTCGTCCAGGAGGGGAATCCCGAGCCGGTCGTGAAGCTGCCCCGCGATGAACACCGCGACCTCGAAGACCATGGGGTAGCTGGTCTTCAGAGAGCGGGTCAGCGGGTTGCGCGACCACGCTTGGGCTGCAGCTCGCTGCCTCAGGTTCTGCACGTGAAGCGACAGTCGCATCACGAAATCCTCGTGCGCGATGTCCACGAGGAACTCGGATGCCGCGTCCTGCACGATCTCGCGGACGATCTGCTCGAGCTCCGGGTCGAGGTTCTCGCGTGCCCGCTCGCTCGGCGCCGCCGCGCCCGGGGCCACGACGCGGGTCAGGACGAGGATCGCCAGGTGGTCGAGGTCACCATGTCCGAGCGTCACGCCCGTATGCTCCCTCACCAGCGCGTCGAGGACCTCGGCGACCGCGCGACGGTCTTCCGAGACCGGTGGGCCGCCGGCGGCTTCGAGCGTGCGTCCCTGGGAGGCGCGATCCGCAGTGATCGCGATGTGCATCAGCACGTCCGCGATGCCGAACTCGTTGACGTAGTAGCCCAGATCCCCCATGCGAGCCACCAGAGCAGGCTTGAAGGGGCCGAACACGTTGGCGCCCATGGAGGACCCGCCGAGGGACCGCCGCAGCGCGTCGAAATCGAAGGCCCCGGCTTCCATCTCGTCATGAGCGAGCGAGCTCAGCAGGCGCCGCTGGGCGACTTCGGCGCCGCGAAGCCGAGCGGTCGATGCCGACCGCTCCAGCGAGATGCCGGTGCCGCCCAGCAGACTGCGCACCCGCCCGAGATCGGCCTCCAATGTTGCAGGGCTGACGTGGAGTTCATCGGCAGTCTCGAACACGTCGATGCCGTCGGGGTCGTTCAGGAGGGCGCGGACGAGCGTGTGGAGCCGGTCGCGAGGTGTTCCGGCATCCGCCGCCGCCGAGGCCCGTAACGCCGCGGCGGCGTCCACACCGGCTCGATACCCGGAGGGTCCCGACTCGATCGCCGCCCCCGAAGGGACCCGTGCGTTGACGGCGGTGACGTACGAACGGATGCTGCGCGGAGTGACGCCGAGCGCGTCGGCGAGGGTCGCGGCAGTGACCCAGTCGCCCTCGCGGACGAGCAGGCTCAGCATCCGGTCTTGTCGTGGTCGTGTCACCGAACTCCTCGGGCGAGGTCGCGCCCGACGCGTCCTCGACGGTGTCAGTCAATCACGCCGAGCGCCGTGGCGGGGCGCGGTGTCCGCGCGGGGGCCGAGGGATGCCGTCCTCGCAGGCCACGCCCCGTGCCCCAAACACCCTTCCGCCCCCGCGGAAAAAGGACTGGTTGTTGCCTCTCAGCGTTCTCACAAGAATCGATCGCGAAGGAGGCGGGTCGATGAGGATCCTGGTGGTCTGCGGCGCGGGAGCGTCGAGCACGTTCGTCGCACAGCGGCTGCGAAACGCCGCCGCGCGCAGTGGTCTGCACGCGGAGGTCGCTGCGGGAACCGAGGACACCCTCGGGACCCTGGCCGAGCCCGTCGATGTCGTGCTCGTGGGCCCGCACCTGGAGTCCGCGTTCGCGCGAATCCAGGATGCGGTCGGCGCAACGGGCGCGATCACCGTCCTGCTTCCGAGGGATGCGTTCGAGGACCGCGACGGTTCGCGGATCCTCGAAATCGTCACCGCGGCACGCGCCTCATCCGTCACCGAATAGCCCGTTCCAGGGAGGGAACCATGTCTCAGATCACTCGCACGGTCCGCATCGGCTCGTCGCACGGCCTGCACGCTCGTCCGGCGAAACTGTTCGCGCAGGCCGCGAAGGACGCGGGCATTCCCATCACGATCGCGAAGGATGCCGGAGCCCCGGTCAACGCCGCGAGCATCCTCGGGGTCATCTCGCTGGGTGTGGAGCACGGCGACTACGTGACGCTGACGGCGGACGGTGACGGCGCCGAGGCGGCCCTGGACACCCTCAGCGAGCTGCTGACCACCGACCACGACGCGGCCTGACGATGGCACAGCTTCGAGGAGTCGGCATCGGCCTCGGCGTTGCGCACGGCCCCGTTGCCCGAATGGCGGAGCCGTTGCCTGCTCCGCAGGACGCTCCGAGCGCGCTGAGCGTCGAGGAGGAACGCACCCGGGTTCAGGAGGCGCTCTCCGCGGTCGCGCGCGAGCTTGAACAGCGCGGCGAGCAGGCCGGGGGAGCCGCGCGCGACGTCCTTGAGGCGCAGGCGATGATGGCGGAGGACCCGACACTCACCGACGAGGTAGAGGCGTCGCTCGGGCAGGGCAAGACCGCCGAACGTGCCGTACACGAGGCGTTCGCCTCGTTCCGCGCCCAGTTGGAGGCCGTCGGCGGCTACCTCGGCGAGCGCGCCGCCGACCTCGATGACGTCGCACAGCGCGTCATCGCTCGGCTCCAGGGCGTCCCCGCCCCGGGGGTGCCTGAGCCGGGACATCCGTTCGTTCTCGTCGCGAAGGACCTCGCCCCCGCCGACACCGCTCTCTTGGACCTCGATCAGGTCCTCGCTCTCGTCACGACCGAGGGTGGTCCGACCTCGCACACGGCGATCCTCGCGCGGGAGAAGGGCATCGTCGCGGTCGTGGGCGTCGCCGGAGCCGCGCAGCTCTCGGACGGGGAGACGGTCGTGGTGGATGCCGCAGCCGGCGCCGTGACCACCGAGCCGACGGATGACGAGCTCACGCGCGCCGAGCACCGGGCGAATGCCCGCGCCGCCGCCGCCGGCGCTCCGATCACCGACGGCGCGCTCGCCGATGGGACGCCGGTGCCGCTGCTGGCCAACCTCGGAAATCCGGCTGGCGCGGCCGAGGCTGTGGCCCTCGGCGCTGAGGGCGTCGGTCTGTTCCGCACCGAGTTCCTGTTCCTGTCTGCAAGCTCTGCGCCCACGGTCGAACAGCAGCGCGAGTCCTACGCCGAATTGCTCGCTGCGTTCGCCGGCAAGAAGGTCGTCGTCCGCGTGCTGGATGCGGGAGCCGACAAGCCCCTGCCGTTCCTCAACGACGCACACGAGGAGAACCCCGCCCTCGGGCTGCGAGGGTTACGGGCCTTGCGCGCGAGCGAAGACATCCTGCGTGAGCAGCTGACTGCTCTCGCCGAGGCCGACGCCCAGACGCGCAAGACGGGCTCGGCGGCCGACCTGTGGGTCATGGCGCCGATGGTCTCGACGGTCGAGGAGGCGGAGTACTTCACCGCCCTCGCCCGGGAATACGGCATCCGCACCGCCGGGGTCATGGTCGAGGTGCCGTCGTCGGCACTGATGGCCGAGAGCATCTTCGCCTACGCCGACTTCGCGTCGATCGGAACGAACGATCTGACTCAGTACACGCTCGCTGCCGATCGACTGCTCGGCTCGGTCGCAAGCTTCCAGGACCCGTGGCATCCCGCGGTGCTCCGGCTGATCCGGGAGGTCGGCGCTGCCGGAGCCCGGACCGGCAAACCCGTCGGGATTTGCGGCGAGGCAGCGGCCGATCCGTTGCTGGCTGTCGTGCTCGTCGGGCTGGGAGCGACATCCCTCTCGATGGCGCCCACGGCGCTCGCCGATGTGCGGGCGACGCTGCTCACCTACTCCCTCGACGACGCGAAGCGCGTCGCCGAGGCGGCACTGGCCGCAACGGATGCGGCAACCGCGCGGGAGGCGGCACTGGCTGCCTCCGCATCACAGAAGGAGAGAATGCAATGACAACGACGTCACCTGGAGTGGCGAAGGATCCGGGACGGGCACGCGTCGCCGTCCAGCGATTCGGGACCTTCCTCTCAGGCATGATCATGCCGAACATCGCGGCATTCATCGCCTGGGGTTTCATCACCATGCTCTTCATCCCGCTTGGCTGGCTGGGGTGGTGGGAACCCGTAGCGCCTCTGCTCGGCGGTTTCGGAAACGCCGACGTCATCGGATGGCAAGGCGCTATGACAGCGCTTGCGGAAGCGCCTGACGGAGCGACCTTCCCGCAGTACGTCGGTCTCGTCGGACCGATGATCACCTATCTGCTGCCTCTTCTGATTGCCAACACGGCAGGTCGGATGGTTTACGGCGAGCGCGGCGGTGTTGTCGCGACGATCGCCACGATGGGTGTCATCGTCGGGACGAACATCCCGATGTTCCTAGGTGCCATGATCATGGGTCCCATTGCAGCGCTGCTGACGAAGTGGATGGACCGGATCTGGGACGGCAAGATCAAGCCCGGGTTCGAGATGCTCGTGAACAACTTCTCGGCCGGCATCCTGGGGATGCTGCTGGCGATCGTGGGATTCTTCGTCTTTGGCCCGCTCATGATCGGGATCAGTGCCGTGCTCGGCGCTGCGGTGGGCTGGCTCGTCTCGGTGAACCTGCTGCCGCTCGTGTCGATCATCGTTGAGCCGGCGAAGGTGCTGTTCCTCAACAACGCGATCAACCACGGTGTGTTCACGCCTCTCGGTGTTGAGCAGGCAGCCGAGACCGGGAAGTCGATCCTGTTCCTTATCGAGGCGAATCCCGGGCCCGGGCTCGGTCTGCTGCTCGCCTTCACGTTCTTTGGCATCGGCGCGGCTAAGGCCTCGGCACCTGGCGCGATCATCATCCAGTTCTTCGGCGGTATCCACGAGATCTACTTCCCGTACGCTCTCGCAAAGCCGGCGACGATCCTGGCGCTGATCGCCGGTGGGGCAACCGGTGTGACGGTGAACATGCTCTTCAACGGCGGTCTTGCCTTTCCGGCAGCCCCCGGCAGCATCATTGCGGTGACCGCTGCGGCGTCCAGTCCGGCAGCCGGCGGCATCGGCAACCTCCTGGTTGTCTACCTGTCGGTGCTCCTTGCTGCGGCCGTGACGTTTGTCGTCGCAGCAGTCATCTTGCGCGCGACTCGCAAGCGGGACCTCGAGTCCGGACTTGGCGGCGACCTCAGCGCTGCGATCGCCCAGACCGAGGCCAACAAGGGCAAGGAATCGGCGGCGCTCGCTGGTCTGCGGGCGAGCGCCGGAAACGACGCCCGCGCCGAGCACGATGCCGATGAGGCATACAACGAGGCTGAGACGGCTCGTGCAACCGGCGGTGAGGCAAGCGGTGGACGGCTCGAGACCAAGCAGATCACCAACATCGTGTTCGCGTGCGACGCGGGGATGGGTTCCTCTGCCATGGGTGCGAGCGTGCTGCGCAACAAGATCACCAAGGCCGGCATCACGGATGTCACGGTCACCAACAAGGCGATCGCCAACCTGGACGACTCGGCTGACCTGGTCATCACGCAGAATCAGCTCACCGACCGGGCCCGGCAGAAGACGCCGGGAGCGGTGCACGTCTCGGTCGACAACTTCATGAACTCGCCGAGATACGACGAGGTCGTGGAGTTGGTTCGCGACCAGCACCAGGATGGTGCATAACCGATGAGTCGGTGCGGGGCGGCGCACACCGCCCCGCACCTCTCATCCAGCAACCTCCGGGGAGAAGGGCTTTGATCATGACCAGTGACGTTCTCACCAGCGACCGGGTGCGGATCCACGCCGGTTCGGCGACGCGCGACGAGGCGATCCGCGAAGCGGCCGACCTGCTGGTCGCCGCAGGAGCGGTGACCCCCGCGTATTTCGACGCGATGCTCGCCCGAGAGCAGACGGTCTCGACCTACATGGGTAACGAGCTCGCCATCCCGCACGGCACGAACGACGCGAAGGACGCGATTCTCGCGTCCGCGCTCTCGGTGGTCCGCTACGACGGCGGTATCGACTGGGACGGCGAGACGGTGACATTCGTCGTGGGCATCGCCGGTGTCGGCGACGAGCACCTCGAGATCCTCTCGCAGATCGCGATCCTGTTCTCGGACGAGGATGACGTCGCGAAGCTCAAGGCGGCCGCTACGTCCGACGAGCTGTTCTCGCTCGTGTCCGCCTCCGGCGTCTGAGGAAAGGAACCGTCATGAAGGCCGTCCACTTCGGCGCGGGAAACATCGGGCGCGGATTCGTCGGGCTCCTGCTTCATGAGGGCGGATACGATCTCGTCTTCTCCGACGTCGCCGCTGCGCTCGTCGATGCCATCAACGCGGCGTCCTCGTACACCGTCCATGAGGTCGGGGAGGGCGGCATCGACAAGACGGTGACGGGATTCCGCGCGATCAACTCCGCCACGGACCCGGACGCCCTTGTCGCCGAGATCGCGACGGCGGATGTCGTCACCACGGCGGTGGGGCCGACGGTGCTGCGGTTCGTGGCGCCGCACATCGCCGCGGGCCTCGCGTCTCGCGACGGCGCGCGCCCGGCGCTTCAGGTCATGGCATGCGAGAACGCCATCAACGCGACCGACCTCCTGCGCGATGAGGTCGCGGCCGCGGCGGGGGAGCGTTGGGTAGACCTCGACAAGCGCGCCGTGTTCGCGAACACCGCGGTCGATCGGATCGTGCCGGCCCAGCCTGACGGGTCGGGCGTCGATGTCACGGTCGAGCCCTTCTTCGAGTGGGCCATTGAACGGCCGCCCTTCGGGGATGACCCGCCGCAGATCCCGGGCGCGCACTTCGTCGATGACCTCGCCCCATACATCGAACGCAAACTGTTCACCGTCAACACGGGGCATGCCGCCGCCGCATACTTGGGTGCGCGTGCCGGACATGTGACGATCGCGCAGACCCTCGCCGATCCGGCGATTGCCGGGCAGGTGGTCGCGGCGCTCGAGGAGACCTCCGCCCTGCTCACCGCCAAGCACGAGCTGCCCGTTGAGGAACTGGCGTCCTACCGCGCGACGATCCTGCGGCGGTTCCAGAACCCGGCGCTGCCCGACACGGTCGGTCGCGTGGGACGCCAGCCCCTGCGTAAGCTCTCACGCCACGAGCGGTTCATCGGCCCCGCCGCCGAAGCTGCCG
The DNA here is from genome assembly GCF_965345035.1 of Microbacterium sp. bgisy207. GTDB lineage: Bacteria > Actinomycetota > Actinomycetes > Actinomycetales > Microbacteriaceae > Microbacterium. Next base: position 10,483 of record NZ_CBDRMG010000012.1, on the reverse strand, counting down.
AGCGCGGCATGTCGGTCTCGGGCCTGCTCGCGGCCGTCGGCGCCGCGCTCGAGTTCGACGACCCCGACGATCCGCAGTCGCAGGAGCTCCAGCAGCTCCTTCGGGAGACGGATGCCGCCACGGCGGTGACACGGATCACGGGCCTTGGGCCCGAGCATCCGCTGTTCGTCGACGTTCTCGAGGTCGTGCACGCCCGCCAGCGCTCCCACTGACGGCGGACGAGCTTCGCAAGATCGCCCGTACTGCGCACTCCTGTGGCCGAAAACCTGGGGAGATGGCGCAGATCTGTGACGTGGGCGGCGCCCAGCTGGGGTGGCGTCAGCTGACGGCGGCGAGCAGGTCTCGTGCGCCGGTCGCGAGAGATTCCAGGCGTTCCTGCGCGGCGGCCGGTGTGTCAGCCCTGACGTCCAGGTAGACCTTCAGCTTCGGCTCAGTGCCGCTGGGACGGATGATGATCCGTGACCCGTCGTGGAGCCACAGACGCAGCACGTCGCCCGGAGGAAGGCCGTCGACCCCGTTGAGCAGGTCATCGGTGCGTGCCACTGTCACGCCGGCGATCTCGGTGGGTGGCGCCGCGCGCAGCGCCGCCATCATCCGTCCGATGAGTGACAGGTCGCTGACCCGCAACGAGATCTGGTCGCTGGCGAACGATCCGAAGGTGTTATCGAATTCGGCCAGCAGGTCTGCGACCGTTCGTCCCTTCGCGCGCGCGGCGGAGATCATCCCGAGCATCGCGACGGCGGCGGAGATGCCGTCCTTGTCACGCACGGTCTCGGGGTTGACGAGATAGCCGAGCGCTTCTTCGAAGCCGTACACGATGCCCGGCGCCCGTGAGATCCACTTGAAGCCGGTGAGGGTCGCCGCAAAGCCGAGCCCGTAGTGCTCGGCGACGGCGGCAAGGCCGGGAGACGAGACCAGCGAGCACGCCAGGGTGGCGCCGGATGCCGCATCCGCCGTCTGCGCGGCGCGCCACCCGAGCAGCAGGCCGATCTGGTTGCCGGTGAGCCTGCGCCACCCGCCGGGCGCTGCGGGATCGGGGATCGCGACAGCGAGGCGGTCGGCATCCGGGTCGTTCGCGAGAACGAACTCCGCTCCCGTCTGCCGTGCGGTCTCGGAGGCCAGGTCCATCGCGCCCGGCTCCTCGGGGTTCGGGAACGAGACCGTGGGGAACCGGCCATCCGGCTCGATCTGTGCCGCGACGGGAGTCGGTGCCGGGTACCCGGCGACATCGAGGATGCGCGACAGGGTCTCCCACCCCACGCCGTGCATCGCCGTGTAGACCCAGCGCATCCCTGCGGCACCGGGCCCGGCAGGCGCCACCGCCGCGGTTGCGCGGATGTAGGCATCCACGACCGATTCGGCCGCGATCTCATACTCGGTGCTGCGGGGCAGATCACGGATGTCGCCCGCAGCCACAGCGTCGATGTGCGCGGCGATCTCGGCATCCGCGGGTGACACGATCTGGGATCCGGCGTCAGCGCCACCGAGGTACACCTTGTACCCGTTGTCGTCGGGCGGGTTGTGCGATGCCGTGACCATCACGCCCGCCGCCGCGTCCAGGTGGCGCACGGCGAAGGCGAGCACGGGGGTCGGCAGCAGGCGAGGCAGCAGGATGGCTTCCAGCCCTGCTCCCGCGAAGATCTCCGCGGAGTCGCGAGCGAAGACGTCGGAGTTCCGGCGCCCGTCATATCCGATCACGACGCGAGGGACGGCATCCGTCGCTGCGTGCTCGCGCAGGTAGGCGGCAAGACCGGCGGCGGCCTGTGTCACGAGAACCCGGTTCATCCGGTTGGTTCCCGCGCCGAGCGCACCGCGAAGACCCGCAGTGCCGAACGCCAGCCGCGTGCCGAACCGGTCCTCGAGTTCTTCGAGGGCCGCGCCATCCTGGGCATCCGCGCGTGCGAGGAGGGCCTCGAGCTCTGCCCGGGTGGCCGGGTCAGGATCCTGCGCGAGCCAGCTCCGCGCCGCGTCGATCAGACCCATCACAGTTCGCCGATGACCCGTGCCAGCAGCGCCGAGATCACCGGCTCGGCCTGCTTGCCCGCCTCGATGACCTCCTGGTGACTGAGGGGGGTGGTCTGGATGCCGGCGGCCATGTTCGTCACGAGGGAGAACCCGAGGATCTCCATGCCCGCTTGGCGCGCAGCGATCGCCTCGAGCGCCGTCGACATGCCGACGAGGTGACCGCCGATCGTCTTAGCCATCCGGACCTCGGCGGGAGTCTCGTACTGCGGACCCCGGAACTGGCAGTACACCCCTTCGTCCAGCGTCGGATCCACCATCCGCGCGATGTCGCGAAGGCGTAGGGAGTACAGGTCGGTGAGGTCGACGAATGTCGCGCCCTCCAGGGGCGAGGCGCCGGTCAGATTGATGTGGTCGCTGATCAGAACCGGCTGTCCGGGCTTCCACGACGGCTTGATGCCGCCGGCGCCGTTGGTCAGGACCATGATGCGCGCGCCCGTCGCGGCGGCGGCGCGCACGCTGTGCACGACGCGGCGAGGTCCGTGCCCCTCATAGAAGTGGGTCCGGGCACCGATCACGAGCACATGACGACCCTTGGGGGTGCGGATGCTGCGCAACGACCCGACGTGACCTGCGAGTGCCGGCGCACTGAAGCCCGTGACCTCTGTCGCGGGAATCGTCGCGACAGTCTCGCCGATCAGGTCGGCGGCTTTGCCCCAGCCGCTGCCGAGGGTCAACGCAATGTCGTGGCGCTCCACTCCGGTGAGTCGGGCGATATCGGCCGCTGCGGTTCGAGCGATCTCGAACGGGTCGGCGTGAGGATCATCGAGCGGGTTGCCCAGAGTATCTGACATGTTCTTACTCTAGGAACCCCAGACTGGCAGGAACAACGGGGGCTTCCTGAAACAATGGAGCCATGTCCCTGAGCTTCGAGCGCACCCAGTCCGTCGCGATCATCGGCGGTGGTCCCGGAGGTTACGAGGCGGCGCTCGCGGCAGCGCAGTTGGGAGCCGATGTCACCCTCGTCGAGCGTGCGGGTGTCGGCGGCTCGGCTGTCATCACGGACGTGGTCCCTTCGAAGACTCTCATCGCGACCGCGGATGCCGCTGTCGCGATCGCGGGTGCAGGGGAACTGGGGGTTCAGCTGTTCGCGAAGGGCGGCGACGGGCGTCCGCTCAAGCCGGAGATCGCGATCAACCTCGCCCAGGTGAACAAGCGGCTGCTCGCGCTGGCGCGGCAGCAGTCCGAAGACATGCGGGCCTCGCTGCTGCAGGCGGGGGTGACGATCCTCGAGGGACACGGGCGCGTCGAGGACGACAATGCCGTCGTCGTCTCCACCGGTCCCGGCGGCACGGATTTCGACCGGATCGAGGCGGACACTCTCGTCATCTCGGTCGGCGCATCGCCGCGCGAGCTCCCCAGCGCCAAGCCCGACGGGGAACGCATCCTGACCTGGACGCAGCTCTACGACATGAAGACGCTGCCCGAACACCTCATCGTCGTCGGCTCGGGTGTGACAGGCGCCGAGTTCGCGTCGGCCTACATGAACCTTGGTTCGAAGGTCACCCTCATCTCCAGTCGCGACCAGGTGCTTCCCGGTGAAGACAAGGATGCCGCTGCCGTGATCGAGAGCGTCTTCCTGCGCGGGGGAATGACACTTCTTCCGAAGTCCCGGGCGAAGTCGGTGGTGCGCGAAGGCGACGGGGTGGTCGTGACGCTCTCGGACGGCACCCGCGTCGAGGGGAGCCACTGCCTGATGGCTGTCGGCTCGATCCCGAACACCGCGGGCATCGGTCTCGAACAGGCGGGCGTTCAGCTGACCCAGAGCGGCCACATCCGGGTGAATCGGGTTGCTCGCACGTCGGTGCCCAACATCTACGCCGCCGGTGACTGCACGAACTTCTTCCCGCTGGCATCGGTCGCGGCGATGCAGGGGCGCACGGCCGTCTTCCACGCTTTCGGAGATGTCGTCATCCCGCTCGAGAAGCGCCGCATCACCGCCAACATCTTCACGGCTCCCGAGATCGCCACCGTCGGATGGGGGGAGGAAGACATCGCCGCAGGCGTCATCGGCGGTGTCGTCCACAAGCTGCCCCTCTCGTCGAACCCGCGGGCCAAGATGATGGGGATATCCGACGGCTTCGTGAAGCTCATCGCTCGCGAGGGCAGTGGCACGGTCGTCGGAGGCGTCATCGTCGGACCCCGTGCCTCCGAGCTCATCTACCCCATCGCGATCGCCGTCGAGCGCCGGCTCACCGTCGATCAGGTCTCGCGGGTCTTCGCCGTGTACCCGTCGCTCGCGGGGTCGATCACGGATGCCGCCCGCGCGATGCACATCGTCGACCGCGACGAGCCCGAGGAATAGCCGGCGCTCCACCGCCAATCCGGGGATTCGGTCGCGTCGTTGCGCGGGCTGCGGGGCAGGAGGTGCGCGCGACGGCGCGACGGAACCCTCGGCCCAGCTCAGGAGATGGTGAGCAACGGATGCCCCGCCGACACGGTCGCGCCGGGCGTGGCGTTGATCGCGCCGATGACGCCGTCCTTGTGCGCCTGGATCGGCTGCTCCATCTTCATCGCTTCGAGTACGAGCACGAGGTCGCCCTTGACGACCTGCTGACCGTCCTCGACGGCGACCTTCACGACCGTCGCCTGCATCGGCGCGGTCACCGCATCACCTGACGAACCCGCGACCGCGGTGCTGGTGTGCGAGCGTCGCGACGGCGGCACCGCGGCGGGACGTCCGCGACCGGCGGGGGCCGCCACGACGCGGTCGGGCAAGCTCACCTCGAGACGCTTGCCGGCGACCTCGACGACCACCGTGTGGCGTGACTCCTGCGGGCGGGGGGCGCCGGCCTCGCCATCCCACGCGGGGATGTCGTTGTCGAAGGCGGTCTCGATCCAGCTCGTGTAGACCTCGAACTGGCCGTTCTCGGCCGTGAAGGCGGGATCGCGGACGACCTTGCGGTGGAAGGGGAGAACCGTGGGAAGCCCCGCGACCTCGAACTCGTCGAGGGCGCGGCGGGCGCGGTCGAGCGCCTCGGCACGGTCGCGGCCGGTCACGATGATCTTTGCGAGCAGCGAATCGAAGGCGCCGCTCACGGTGTCTCCGGCCGTCACCCCCGAGTCCAGACGGATGCCGGGACCACCGAAGGTCTTGAAGACGTGGATGTCTCCCGGCTGGGGCAGGAATCCCCGGCCCGGGTCCTCGCCGTTGATGCGGAACTCGATGGAGTGGCCGACCGTCTCGGGGTCGTCGTAGCCGAGCGGTTCGCCCTCGGCCAGGCGGAACTGCTCACGGACGAGGTCGATTCCGGTGACCTCTTCGGAGACGGGGTGTTCGACCTGAAGCCTCGTGTTCACCTCGAGGAACGAGATCGTTCCGTCTGCGCCGATGAGGAACTCGCACGTTCCCGCGCCCAGGTAGCCCACTTCGCGCAGGATCGCCTTGGATGACTCGACGAGGATGCGGTGCTGCTCGTCGCTGAGGAACGGCGCCGGCGCCTCCTCGACGAGCTTCTGGTGGCGACGTTGCAGTGAGCAGTCGCGCGTTGAGACGACGACGACGGTACCTTCGGCATCCGCGAGGCACTGCGTCTCGACGTGTCGCGGTCGATCGAGGTATTTCTCGACGAAGCACTCGCCGCGCCCGAACGCCGCGATCGCTTCGCGGGTCGCGGACTCGAAGAGCTCCGCGACGTCCTCGCGCGCGCGAGCGACCTTGAGTCCGCGCCCGCCACCGCCGTACGCAGCCTTGATCGCGATGGGCAGACCGTGCGTGTCGACGAAGTCGAGGACTTCCTCCGCACCCGAGACGGGGCCGGGAGTTCCCGGCGCGAGCGGAGCCCCGACCTTCTCGGCGACATGGCGTGCCGTCACCTTGTCGCCGAGGGCTTCGATCGCCTCCGGGGAGGGCCCGATCCAGGTGAGGCCTGCCGCGATGACGGCGCGTGCGAAGTCGGCGTTCTCCGCGAGGAACCCGTACCCGGGGTGCACAGCGTCTGCCCCGGATCGGCGGGCGATCGAGAGGATCTTCTCGATCGAGAGGTACGTGTCTGCGCTGGTCGAGCCGTCCAGAGCGTACGCCTCGTCGGCGAGGCGAGCGTGCAGTGCGTCGCGATCCTGGTCCGCATAGATCGCGACCGACCCCTTGCCCGCGTCGCGAGCTGCACGGATGACACGGACGGCGATCTCGCCGCGGTTCGCAACCAGGACCTTGGCGATGTGAGGCATGAATGTCAGCCTACCGACGCCCCAGGGTGCGAAATTGGATTGTTCCGACAAGAAACCCTTGTGAACGTGCAGCGACGTCTACGGCTGTTCCGGCCCCTCGGGCGCGCGGTTCCACAGGTCGGTCCACACGACGCCCAGCTGGTTCGCCAGCGTGCGGAGCGTGGACAGAGACATCCCGACCACCGTGGACGGGTCGCCGTCGACCCGGGAGATGAACGGGCCGCCGAGACTGTCGATCGTGAACGCTCCCGCCACCGCGAGGGGCTCGCCGGTTGCAACGTATGCCTGGATCTCGGCATCCGTGATGTCGTCGACGAAGGTCACGGATGCGTGAGCCACCGCGTGCGCCTCCACCGGCGCGTGCCCGGGAGCGACGCGGTAGACGCTGTGCCCCGAGTGCAGAACCCCCGTGCGCCCGCGCATCGCCTCCCACCGCGCGGTCGCCACCGCCGGTTCATGCGGCTTGCCCAGGATCCGACCATCGAGTTCGAACATCGAGTCGCCACCGACGACCAGCCCGTCGAACTCGACGTCCTCGAGCGCGAGCCGCGCCACGACATCCAGCGCCTTGCGGCGGGCCAGCAGCAGAACGTGCTCGTCGGGAGGGAGAGTTCGGCCCTCGGCGCTCTCGACCGCGTGGATGACGGCATCCTCGTCGACCTCGGGGGCCATTGTGAGCGGTTCGATCCCGGCCTGGCGCAGCAGCGCACGCCGTGCGGGGGAGGTGGATGCCAGCAGGACGCGCATCGTCCCACGCTAGCGGTCCATGAGATCCTCGATGCATGAGCGGCGAAGTGGGACAGATCGTCGACCTGGAGATCACGGATGTCGCGCACGGCGGAGTCTTCGTGGGCAGGATCGACGGTCGCGTGGTGTTCACCGCCGACGCAATCCCGGGTGAGCGTGTACGGGCACGGCTCACGGATGTGACGAAGTCCTCGTTCTGGCGGGCCGAGACCGTGGAGGTCCTCGAGGCCTCGCCCCACCGCCAGCGGCACATCTGGCCCGAGGCCGACATCGACCGCGACCCTGCGGACCGGCCCGGCGGAGCCGAGTTCGGCCACATCGCCCTGGCCCATCAGAGAGACCTGAAGCGTCACGTCCTCGCCACCGCACTGCAGCGCACGGGTCGCCTGGACGTGCCGGTCGAGTTCGAGGGGCCGCGCCCCGCATCCGTCGGCAATCATGTCGTGGCCGAGCAGCCCGACGGGACGCGATGGCGGACGAGGGTGTCGCTGCACGTCGACGACGACGGCCGGGTCGGAGCGTATGCCGCCCGCAGCCACCGCGTGATCCCGACGCAGCAGCTGCCGCTGGCGACCGCGGCGATCGAGCGGGCCGCAGCGGGGCTCGGCACCCCGGCGCCAGGCCGGATCGACCTCGTTCAGCCGGCCGACGGGCACGTGCGTGTGATCCCCCGTGGGGCGGAGGGAACCGGCCGCGGCGCCTCGGCGCGACGGAGCACGGACGTCGTTGTCGAGCAGGTCGGCGGCCGCCGGTTCCGCGTCGATGCCGGCGGCTTCTGGCAGGTTCACCGGCTGGCTGCCTCAACGCTCACGAGCGTCCTCACGGAGGAACTCGTCGACCGGGTGGATCCCGACGGTTGGCATCTTGACCTGTACGGCGGGGTCGGTTTGTTCGGTGCCCTCTTGGGTGATCTCGCCGGGACCACCGCGCGGATCACCTCGGTCGAGGCGAACGAGCGCGCGACCGAGCATGCCGGCGAGAACCTCGCAGAATGGGTCGGGGCCCGCGCCGAGACGGCGCGCGTGGACCGTTGGGTTCATGCGCTGCGAGAGAGGATCACGGATCGTGATCGCGAGCGTCTGTCTCGCGGAACTGTCGTGCTCGATCCGCCGCGAGCCGGCGCCGGCGCCGCGGTGGTCGATGACCTCGCCGCGCTGGCGCCGGCATCCATCGCGTACGTGGCGTGCGACCCGGTCGCGCTCGCCCGAGACCTCGCCCGGTTCGCCGGGCACGGATACCGCACCGATCGTGTGCGTGGGATCGACCTGTTCCCCCATTCCCACCACATGGAGGCTGTCGTCCTGCTCAGATCGGACACCGCTGGGTAGAGTGACCCCATGACGCGGGTGGCTCTGATCGATGACCATGAGTCCGTCCGCTTGGGGGTAGAGGCGGCGTGTGTGACAGACGGGGGCCCCGAGGTCGTTTTCTCGGGAAGCACTGTCACCGAGTATGTCCGCTGGCGGCGCGCGACGAATGCGCCGCCGGTCGACGTGGTCGTTCTCGATTTGACCCTGGGCGACGGCACGACGGTACGAGAGAACGTGGGACGGCTGATCGCCGACGGCTCCAGCATCCTGGTTCACTCGGTCGCGGATCGACCGGCGGCGGTGCGTGAGGCGCTCGTGGCCGGCGCGATCGGCGTGGTGAGCAAGGCCTCGCCCATCGACGACGTGATCTCGGCGATCCACGCTGTCGCGCACGGGGATCCCCTGCACAACGTCGAATGGGCAAGCGCCGTCGAGGGCGATCGTGCGTTCGCCGATGCGCAGCTGTCCGCCCGCGAGCGGGACGTGCTGCGGCTGTATGCGGCGGGTCTGCCGCTGAAGGCCGTGGCGGAGCGCCTGGGGATCGCGTACTCGACGGCGAAGGAGAACATCAGCCGGGTGCGCCTGAAGTACGTCGATGTCGGCAGGTCCGCGTCGACGAAGTTCGACCTCATGCGGCGGGCGATCGAGGACGGCCTCGTGTCGGCGGACGCGTTCACCGCCGGAGCATCGGACCCGCGATGAGCGCCGACACGGAACCCCGCGAGCGAGCCCTGGCCGCAGCGTGGGCGCAGATTCCGCTCGCCCACGATCCGACGGCCGGTCTCGGTTCGTTCACTCGACGTCGCATCGAACGGATGATCAGCATCGTCCTCGCGGTCGGGTCGCTTGCTCTCGGCGCTCAAGCCTTCGTCGCGGCGCTCGGTTCGGTGCAGGAGCCGCAGGCGTGGCACGTCGCCTTCATGGTCGGCAACTTCGGCTCGCTGGCGGCACTGCTGGTCACCTACATCGTGGGGCGCAGCATCGCCCCGGCGGCCATCACGTTCTGCGCCGTCTTCGTCGTCACTCTCATCGCGTGGCCGTTCGTCGTCGCGGGGCAGGACATCCCGCCGTCGGACCCGCCGTGGACGTGGTTCCTGGTGAGCGTCGTGACCGCATCGTCCATCATGTTCCTGCCGTTGCTGTGGCAGATGGCCTGGACCGGGTTCGTTCCCGTCCTGTTCGGCGTCACACGCCTGGCGCAGGCCGGGTTCTCGGTCGAGTTCTGGTGGCCGACTCTGCTCGATGTGTCCTTCGCCATCATCCTGGGCGGAGTGTTCGTCACCCTCGGGTGGATGTTCCGCTCGATCGCCGACAACGTCGATGAGTCGCGCCGCAGTGCTGTCGAGACGTACACTGCCGCGGCGGTGACAGAGGCGGCAGAGAACGAGCGAGTGGCTGTTGCAGCCCTGATGCACGACAGTGTTCTTGCGGCGCTGATCGCGTCCGAGCGCGCACAGACCCCGCGCGAGCAGGGTCTTGCGGTCGCGATGGCGCAGGAGGCACTCACCCGGCTTGCCAATGCGGAGAGCGATGCGGGGCTGGGCAGCGATGCCCCGAGACGATTCGCGGCGCTCGTCGAAGAGGTGGAGCGCGGGGCGCGGGGGCTCGGTGTCGACCTCGTCGTGGAGCGCTCCTATGGGCAGGACGCGCCCGAGGTCCCGGGTCGCGTGGCGAACGCCTTGATCCTCGCGGCGATGCAGGCGATCGCGAATTCGATCGAGCACGCCGGTGGAATCGGGCTCACGGTCACGGCGCGGCAGGAGCCTGACACACAGCGGGTGCACCTTGAAGTACAGGACCTCGGCGACGGGTTCGACCTGGACACGGTCCCCGACGACCGGCTCGGAATCCGTGGGTCGATCATCGCACGCGTTGCCGCCGTCGGGGGGACGGTCCACATCACATCGGACTCGAGCGGGACTCTCGTGCGGCTCACCTGGCAGGGGGCGTGCGCATGATCAGCGTCCGACGCCTCCTCATCGGCCTCGCCTTCGCATTCACGGCGTACCTCGCTGTCCGCGGTTTGTGGTGGACCGGACCGTTCACGGAGCCGCTCGTGCTCGTTGCGGCCGTCGGCCTCTACGTCGTGACGACAGGTGTCGCGTTGCTGTGGGGAAACCGCGACCCCGAGGACGACGACGTCGCTCCCGCGGCCCCCGGAATCGCGCCGCGCACCACCTCCGACCGGATGCCGCTGACGGCCGCGCTCATGGCGTTGGGGGGGGGGGGAGGGG
>NZ_CBDRMG010000011.1:0-111173 GCF_965345035.1 Microbacterium sp. bgisy207 | reverse complement strand
CGCGGGCTGGCTATCACGTCGTTGGCGCGTGCGTGCCCTCCGGCCGAGTCGCCGATACGATCCCAAGTACGGGAGTACCGGTGATGGGGAACGTCGATTCCGTGGAACGAGCGATCGCAGCAACGCAAGCAGATACCATTGCGGTGACGAGCGCCGACGACCTTCCTCCCGACAAGGTCAAGCAGATCTCGTGGAGCCTTGAGGCGGGCAAGCAGCACTTGGTACTCGCGCCCAGCATCGTGGATATCGCCGGCCCGCGAATCCACATCCGCCCCGTTTCAGGCCTGCCTCTCATCCATGTTGAAACGCCCCGCTTCAGCCTTGGACAGCGCCTCCTGAAGCGCTCGTTCGATCTTGTGGCCGCAACGGCTATCGCGATTCTGATCTCACCAATCCTGCTGATCGTTGCGTTAGCAGTCAGCTGGACGAGCGTAGGCCCGATTCTCTATAAGTCGGAGAGGATCGGGCTTAATGGCAAACCGTTCCGAATGTTGAAGTTCCGGTCGATGCGCGTCGGCGCCGACAAGGAGCTGAAGGCTCTACTCGAGGCACAGGGCACCAGCGAGAAGCCCCTGTTCAAAGTCAAGGATGACCCCCGCATTACTCCGGTTGGTCGCTTCCTCCGCAAGTACTCACTCGACGAGCTTCCACAGATCTTCAACGTGATCGGTGGGTCCATGAGCCTTGTCGGGCCCCGACCGCAGATAGCAGCCGAGGTAGCTCTGTATTCCGAAGCTGCGAAGCGGCGACTTCTCACCAGACCGGGAATCACCGGACTGTGGCAGGTAAGCGGCCGGTCGGCACTCGATTGGGAAGCCGCTGTTAGGCTCGATCTGTACTACGTCGAGAACTGGAGTCTCGCTGGCGACATCGCGATCCTGCTCAAGACAGTTCGCGCCGTGATCATACCTGGCGAGACCGCGCACTGAAGCGCGACACCGATGCTTCGCGTGAGCCCCCTAGGCTATGCGCGTGAAACTCTCTGTCATTGGATGCGGATACCTCGGAGCCGTGCACGCGGCAGCCATGGCCTCGATCGGACACGAGGTCGTCGGGATCGACGTCGACCAGCGCAAGATCGATGCACTCTCGAAGGGTGAGGCGCCGTTCTTCGAGCCCGGGCTGCCCGAGATCCTCTCCGAGGGCGTCGCGTCGGGGCGGTTGCGGTTCACGACCGACATGGCCGAGGCGAAGGGCGCCAAGGTCCACTTCATCGGCGTCGGCACACCGCAGCAGAAAGACGGCTATGGCGCCGACCTCACCTACGTGAACGCCGCCATCGACGGACTCCTGCCCTACCTTTCCGAGGGCGACATCGTTGCGGGCAAGTCGACGGTTCCCGTCGGCACGGCAGCTGAGCTGACGCCGCGGGTCGAGGCCACGGGCGCGACCCTCGTGTGGAACCCCGAGTTCCTCCGCGAGGGCTGGGCCGTGCAAGACACCATCGACCCCGACCGGCTGGTGTTGGGCGTTTCGTCTCGCTTCGCTCGCTCAACGACCGAGGGAGGCGACGCCGGCTCAACGACCGAGGGAGGCGACGGTCACTCGACGACCGGAGAAGAGGTCGACGTCGTCGCCGTGATGAAAGAGGTATACGCGCCGCCGGTCGCGAAGGGCACACCCTTCATCGTCACCGACCTCGCCACCGCCGAACTGGTAAAGGTCTCGGCGAATGCGTTCCTCGCGACCAAGATCTCGTTCATCAACGCGATGGCAGAGATCGCCGAGGTCGTCGGCGCCGACGTCACGCAGCTCGCCGACGCCATCGGACACGACGCGCGCATCGGACGCAAATTCCTCGGCGCCGGCATCGGATTCGGTGGCGGATGCCTCCCCAAAGACATCCGTGCCTTCGCCGCCCGCGCCGAAGAGCTCGGCCGCGGCGAGTCCGTCGGGTTCCTGCGGCAGATGGACGAGATCAATATGCGCCGCCGCGACCGGGCCGTGCAGCTCGTGGTCGACGGCCTGGGCGGATCGGTGTTCAAGAAGAACGTCACCGTGCTCGGTGCCGCTTTCAAGCCGCACAGTGACGACATCCGTGACTCCCCCGCTCTCGACGTCGCCGTGCGCCTGCACGGCCTGGGCGCCTGGGTCACGGTCACAGACCCCGAGGCGATCGCGAACGCTCAGGCGAAGCATCCGCAGCTCAACTACGTCGAAGACCGCGACGAAGCCCTGCGCGCCGCTGACGCCGTGGTTGTCGTCACCGAGTGGGACGAGTACCGCCGGCAGATGTCTCCCGAGCACGTCTCGACCCTGACCGACGGGCGCGTCATCGTCGACGGACGCAACTGCCTCGATGCCGCCGCCTGGCGCGCCGCCGGCTGGACCTACTACGGCATGGGGCGCCCGTAACGCGATTCCTCCCAGGCGCCTCGCGGAGGGACGTCTGTGGCGCGCGGTTGCCGCTCCAGCGCGTAGGGCGGGATGGTGGCATCCGGAATCGCGGTGCCGCACATTGAGAGGGTGACCGTCGTGACCGAACCGCAGAGCTGGGTGCTCATCGGCATCTTCGCGACCATCATGCTCGGCGGACTCACACTGTCGACGAACCTCATCATGCGCGCGGTCACCGCGAGCATCTCCGGCGTGGAAGGGCGCATCGACGGCCTTGACACCAAGATCGAGAGCCTGCGCGGCGAAATGAACGCGCGCTTCGACGCGATGGGAACCCGCATCGACCACCTCGACCGCGACGTCGCAGCGCTGAGCAACCGGGTCTGGGGCGAACCCTCCGGCGAGTAGCCCCGCAGCCTTCGATCGTCGCTGGGTCGACGCATCACCGCGTCGATCTCTTCGCGCCAATGTGCTACACCGCGCTACACTGCTCGATATGGACACCGTGAGCCACCGAGAGCTCCGCAACCGCAGCGGCGAAATCCTCCGCCGCGTCGAAGCCGGCGAGTCGGTGCAGATCACCAATCGGGGCAAGCCCGTTGCGCTCGTCTCACCCCTCGCACCACGAAGCCTCGATGCTCTCGTCGATCAGGGCGGGGCGCGGGGCGCCAAAGCTCCCCTATCGACACTCTCACGCATCCGGCGAACTGCATCCACGCGCGACACGCACGAGATCATCAGCGATATCCGAGGCCGCTGGTGACCGTTACCTACCTCGATACCTCAGCCGCGATGAAGCTGCTGATCGACGAGGCAGAATCCGACGTGCTCGTGCAGCAACTCACCACAACGACGCGCGACCTGGTCGCTTCGTGGCTCCTGCACACCGAGCTGCACTGCGCTGCCGGACGAAACCCCGCTCTGATCGAGATCGACGCCATCACCACAGTGCTCGACGCGGTGACCTTGATCGACATCACGCGAGGCGACCTTCTCGCGGCGGGCACGCATGCACCGTTGCGGTCGATCGACGCGATTCACCTCGCAACCGCTCTGCGCGTGGGCGCCGACGAGGTGCTCACCTACGATAATGAGCTCTCGGCGGCGGCCAAACGGGCGGGGCTGCGGGTGCTGGCGCCGGCCTAGAGGCAACCTTCTCCCCGGGGGCCGCGTGCTGAGAGACACTTGTCACGCATCTCTGGCCTCGACACGAAGATCGAGAGCCTTCGCGGCGAGATGAACGCTCGTTTCGACGCGATGGGATCCCGCATCGACCACCTCGACAGAGACGTCGCCGCGCTGAGCCGCCGGGTCAGGGCGAACCGTCCGGGGAGTAGGCATCCGTTCCCTCCGTCCGCGATAGTGTGCCTCCGTGCACTTCGAGGAGCGACACACACCGCCCGGACTGGAAGGCGTCGTCTCACGCTTCTGGTTTCTCGAAATGCCGAGAAATCAGCGTTTCGAGAAGATCCTGCCGCTGCCGTATGTGCACGTCATCGTCAATCTGTCGACTCCCTACGCCATCTGGTCCAGGGCAAGCCACCCAACACCCGTATCCCATGCCTTCGTCTCGGGCCTGCAGTCCGAGTACCTCGTGATCGAGTCACCACCCGAGATCCGCCACGTCGGCGTCGAACTCACTCCCGCCGGACTCCACGCCCTCGCGCCCGCCGCTGCGGCGCTCAGCGCCGGGCACGTCCAGGATGCCGTCGGGATCCTTCCCGGCATCGCCGACCTCATCAGCAACCTCGCCCCCGACGTCACGCCCGCGGCAGCGCTCGACACTCTTGCGAGTTACGTCCGACACACCCGCGTAGGCGACCCCGATCAGCTCGTCCTCGGCGCACTCAACGAACTCGCACGCAACCCAGCCACCCCGATCGGAACGATCGCCGACACGCTCGGCGTCTCGAACCGCACCCTCATCGCACGCTTCCGAACGGTTACGGGCACCACTCCGAAACAGCACGCCCAGGTGCTGCGATTCCACCGCTTCGTGGACTCGGTGCAGGATGCCGGAGCAACCCCCGACTGGGCAAGCCTCGCAGCCGAATCAGGCTACGCCGACCAACCCCACGTCATTCGCGCGTTCCGCCGCTTCAGTGGATGGACGCCCACCGAATACCACCGACTCGCATCCGAGTACGGACCGCAGGCCGCCCACTTCGTTCCCCTCGAACACATACCCCGCCCGGCTCAAGCACGCTCATAGGCCTCGCGCAACCACCCCTCAACGTCCGCATCGACATCATCGACCGAGGCGAGATCCACTCGGTGCGTGCACATACCCGTGACCTCCCGCAATCGGTCGCCGCCCGGCACCCCCCGAAGGTTGAGTCCAAGCGTGACCCGGGCAGCACTCGGCACCTCCACGAGAGCAAACTGCTTGCTGCGTCGCAGCGACACCCCCGTCTTCTTCGGCGCAATCTCGACATCCGGCCCTAACTCCTGCACAATCGCCACGATTCGGTCGAGAACAGGGCGCAGCGCGGCCTTCTTGCCTGAGTACTGCACCACGACGAGATCCTCGTCACTCGGAGCTTCCTGCCCGCGAGCGCGAAACAGACTGACCACCAGATTGGCGAAGCCGTGCGTCATCCCGTGCTCCGACTTCAGGTATGCCATCGCAGCGCCGTGCGACGGCGTGGCGGCAGCATCCAATACCTGGAACCACTCATCCAGCGACCTACCGGTCTTCGCCGGCAGATTGTCGATCATCGTCTGCGTCTGGGCTGGAATCTGGGAGGTGGGCGAGGCATTCTGGCTCATGAGCACACCGTACGAGGGTCGGCCGATGCCGGTCTTGAACATTCTTGATCTGCCTCGCGACCACCCACCCCTCTGGCGCTCATGTTGTGCCGCGAGCACCAGTTATTGGTACATATATACGCATGCATCTCCGCCCCCCACGCGGCTCGATCATCCCGTTTTCATCGACTCTGGGCGAGTTTTTCCCATCTGTGGACCTCGGCGGTTCAATGTCGGAGGCCAGTGTCATGATTAGTACATGCATTCGAACGGGGTCATCGAGTTCAGCGAGGCGCAGACCGCCGAGCTGACCTCGATCGTCGCTGCCGTTCAGCAGGCGGATGCCGCGCTCGCCGCCGCCGAAGCATCCCGCGTTCGCGCTCTGGCTAGGGCGGGCGAACTGGCCCGCGAACTTGCGGCGGGCAAGCCGTCCCGGGTGCGTGAGCACGACATGGCACTGCGCAGCATCGCCGCCACGATCGGGGCTCCGGCGCGTGTGTCCGACAGATCGATGCAACGCCAGATCGGTGAAGCGACACGACTCGCCGAACGCTACCCCGGCACGCTCGAAGCCCGCGAACTGGGTGAGATCACCCGCCAGCACGTCTACGCGATCCAGGATGCCGCAGCCGACCTCCCGGACGACGCCGTGCCCGCCTTCGAAGCCGAAGCGCTCGAGCGGTGCCGCCGCGACACCGTCGGCCGGGTGAAAGCTGAACTCGAGATCCTCGCCCAACGGATGCACCCCCGCAGCTTCACCGAACGCCACGCCTCCGCCCGCGAACGCCGCGACATCACGGTCCGTGGTCTGCCCGACGGGATGTCCTCGCTTCTCCTGGTCGGACCCACCCCCGTGATCGCCGGCATCGACGACCGCATGAACCAGATGGCCACCGTCATCATCGACGCCCGCAACGCCGCCAAGACTGCCATCGGCGCGGGCGAGGCGGCCGTCGGCGCGGCGGGCGCGTCCACCGTCCCAGACGACAATGCGCGCATCCCCGCTCACGTGCTCGCGACCGACACCCGCACCCGCGCTCAGATCCGCGCCGACATCGCCGCCGACATCCTCCTCACCGGATCCCCCTTCGCCGACCCCACCGCCACCGGCGACGGACCCGGCACACTCGGCGCGATCCGCGCGAAGATCCAAGTCGTCGTCCCCGCCCTCAGCCTCCTGAGGCCCGAGGGCGACGAGAACGGCCACGCAGAACCCGCCGACATCGTCGGCTACTCCCCCATCGACGCCGAAACCGCCCGCGCCATCGCCGAGGCGTGCGACACCTGGTGGGAGCGCCTCGTCGCCCACCCCGTCACCGGCGTCGTCCTCCACACCGACGGCTACCAGCGCACCGCCGCCATCGACCGGCACCTGCGGGCACGCGACCGACACTGCCGATTCCCCGGATGCCGCCTCCCCGCCATCCGCTGCGAAGTCGACCACACCATCGACTACGCACTCGGCGGCAAGACCGACATCAGCAACCTCGCCCACCTCTGCCAACGACACCACTCGATGAAACAATTCGCCGGCTGGAAAGTCAGACAACTCGACGGCGGCATCCTCGAATGGACCTCACCCATCGGAACCACCTACACCGACCACCCACCCACCCCCGGCGTGCACTTCGCACCCGACCCCTACACCCCGGGCGGGCCCCCACCCCCGGATCCCGCACCCACCGACGCACCGTTCTAACACTCCGGCTGCCGTGCGGCACCCACGCTGCCTAACCGGCGCACCTTCCCGACGCGCGGGCGCTGCCGTCGCACCGTTCTCACACTGGGAAGCTGACCGCCGTGACCGCACCACAGAGCTGGGTGCTCATCGGGCTCTTTGCCACGCTCATGCTCGGCGGAATGACCATCATGACGACTCTGCTCACCCGCACCATGACCGCATCGATCAATGGACTGCGCGGCGAGATGAATGGCCGCTTCGACGGACTGCGCGGCGAGATGGATGCATCGATCAGCGGACTCCGCGCAGAAATGAACGCCCGGTTCGACGCGATCGGAACCCGCGTCGACCACCTCGACAAGGACATCGCGGCACTCAACCGCCGCGTCTGGGGCGAGCCCTCGGGCGAATAGCACCAAGCCGTCCCCTCGCCACCACCCAGCGACCACTGGGTCAGCTACCGCCGAGCAGCCACCACCGCATCCCACACAGCATCCGCGACCTCACGCTTCGACCCCGACGCCTGCACCGCCACCTCACCCGACCGATCGATCACGGTGACCTCGTTGTCGGCCGACTCAAACCCGCGCGTCCACCCGACCTCGTTCACGACGAGCAGATCGACGTCCTTGCGTTCCCGCTTGCGCCGCGCCCGCGCGAGCAGCTCCTCACCCGTCGACGTCTCCGCCGCGAACGCCACGATCGTCTGACCCGCAGTCCGGCCGGCAGCAAGCCCCGCCACGATGTCCGGGTTCTCGACGAGCTCCAGCGTCAGACGCGAACCCTCGACCTCTTTCGTGAGCTTCGACTCCGCCGTCTCCGCCGGCCGATAGTCGGCAACCGCCGCCGCCATCACCACGACATCGGCACCGGATGCCGCATCCGTCACGGCATCCCGCATCTCCAGCGCAGTCCCCACCGAGATGACCTCCACGAGCCCCTGCGCCGCCGCCAGCACCTCACCCTCGACGTGCGCGGCAACGAGCGTCACCTCCGCGCCGCGCTCGGCCGCGGCCACCGCGAGCGCAACACCCTGCCGGCCGCTCGACCTGTTCCCGAGAAACCGCACCGGGTCGAGCGGCTCCCGCGTACCACCCGCCGACACGACCACCCGCAGGCCGGCAAGATCCGCCGACCCCGCACGCCCCGCGCCCGCGCCCCCGCTCGAATGCGCCGCCTCCAGCACCGCGAGCGCGGCATCCGCGATCTCGTCCGGCTCACTCATCCGCCCGGGGCCCGAATCGCCACCCGTCAACGGACCGTCCGCCGGCCCCACCACGTGCACCCCGCGCCCGCGCAGCACCCGCATGTTCGCCTGCGTCGCCGGATGCCGCCACATCTCCGTGTGCATCGCCGGCGCCACCACTACCGGCGCTGTCGTCGCCAGCAGGCTCGTGCCCAGCAGATCGTCGGCGAGCCCCGCGGCCATCTTCGCGAGCGTGTTCGCGGTGGCGGGGGCCACGATCACCAGATCCGCCCGCTGACCGAGCGACACGTGCCGCACCGTCGCGACATCCTCGTGCACCGAGGTCGTCACCGGGTTCCGGCTGATCGCCTCCCACGTCGGCTGCCCGACGAACCGCAGCGCGTCAGCGGTCGGCACGACGTGCACCTCATGGCCCTCGCCGATCAGGCGCCGCACCAGATGTACGGTCTTATAGGCGGCAATCCCGCCCGTGACACCGACGACAACGAACACGCGCCCAGTCTCCCACGCCATCCCCGCGACACCACCCCGATTCCGGAACCCCCATGTGCACCGTCATCATCGACGTCCCCACCGACCCGGCTGACCCGGTGCGCCTGCTCGCGATCCGCGACGAAGACCCGAACCGCCCCTGGAACCCGCTCGGACATTGGTGGCCCCCGCATCCGTCGATCCTCGGCGTGCAGGATGCCCGCGCGGGCGGCGCCTGGCTCGCCGCGGATGCCGACACCCGCCGCGTCGCCGTGCTCCTCAACCGCGCCGGCGGCGACGAGCTCCCCGACGAGGCCGTCGTGTCCCGCGGCACGCTCCCCCTCGACGCCGTCCGCGGCATCCTTCCCGGCGACCGCCCGCGGATGCGCGGATTCAACCTACTCGTCGCCGAACCCGGCCGGGCCCGCGTCATCTCGTGGGACGGTGAGCACCGCCGCGAGACCGAGATCGACCCCGGCATCCACATGATCGCCCACGACGACGTCGACGACCCCGCCACCGCCCGCATCTCCCACTGGCTCGAGCACTTCCGCACCGCGATCCCGGATGCCGCACCCACCGCATCCGACGCACCCGAGGGGCCCGGCGCAGCCCAGGGATCTGGCGCACCCAAGGGAGATACCGCCGCGGACTGGTTCGCCCCGTGGCTGCGTGTGCTCGCCCGCAGCGCCGACCTCGGTCCCGTCGACGACCGCGCGATCATCCGCGACAACCGGCCGCTCGGCTATCCCACCCTCTCCCTCCTCGTGTGCGCAGCGACCATCGGCCCGGACGACATCGAGGTCCGCTACGCCGATCTGCCCGCGCCCGGTGAGTGGGGCGACCTCCACCTGCACTAGACCCCCACCTGCGCAAGATCCCCCCCGCGCAGGACGCGACGTCCGCACGAGCGCCGGGCGTGGGGGCTAGCCCCCTGCCGCGGCATCCGACCCCGGCCTAGAGTGGGCACGGAACGCGCGAACGGGAGGACACCCATGTCGATGCCGCAACAACCGCCCGCCGGCTGGTACCCCGACCCCACCGTCCCCGGAGTCCTCCGATTCTGGGACGGCACCGCCTGGACGACCCACACCTCCGCCCCCGCGGCAGCCCCACCCGCCGCCGCGCCACAGCAGACAGCACCAGCCCGCCCGGAACCGCGCACCTCCCCGGGGGTCGACACGAACACCGTGTGGATCTGGCTGATCGTCCTGCTGCCCGTCGTGTCGTCGCTGTCGGTCCTTCTCGTGCCCTGGCGGTCCGTCCTGAACTTCGGCGGCTGGATCGCACAGTCCTACTCGCAGCCGGGCACCCCGTCCGACATCCGCCTCTTCATGCAGCCGTTCGACATCTTCTCCTCACCCTGGTGGTGGGGACTCATGCTCCTGGGCTGGGTGATCTACGGTCTCAGCGTGTGGTTCGCCTACCTGGATCACCGCGAGCTGGGCCACCGCGGCATCGACCGACCCTTCCCCTGGCCGTGGATGTTCCTCTCGATCGTCTACCCGATCGGCCGCACGGTCGTCGCCATCCGTCGCACCGGCACCGGATGGGGTCCCCTGTGGGCGCTCATCGCCGTGCAGGCGGTCGGACTCATCGTCGGCGTGATCCTCTCGGCCCAGATCACGATCATCACGCTGCAGTTCCTCAGCACCCTCGCCCGCCACGGCGGCTACTCCGGCTGACCCGGCCGGCGCGGCATTCGGCAAACGCCCCGTATCGCGCCGGTGAACAACGGGGGTGTGCAAGGCTGAGTGGGTGCGCTCCGCGGGTGAGCCACGACCGTGGCATGAGAGTTACCGCACACGACTGCTGATCAGCGACGCCGTCGTCTTGGTGTGGGTCGTTTACGGTACCCAGATCGTGTGGTTCGGCACCGGCAACGCACAACTCTCCCTGCTGCGCGACCTCCGCTTCACGGCCGTGTCGTACTGGTTCGCCTCCGCCATCCTGGTCGGCCTGTGGCTGCTTGCCCTGAGCCTGGCCGACACCCGCACGCCCGGCGTCGTCGGTGTCGGCATGACCGAGTACATCCGCGTCATCGACGCCTCCCTCGTGCTGTTCGGCGTCATCGCGATCGTCGCGTTCCTGTTCCGCATCGACATCGCCCGCGGCTACCTGCTCATCAGCCTTCCGGTCGGCATCCTGCTGCTGCTGCTTGTCCGATGGCTGTGGCGACAATGGCTGGCCGCCAAACGCCGCGTCGGGAAGTGCGCCTCCGGGGTCATCCTCATCGGCTCGCTCGCCTCGGTCGCGCAGGTCGGCCGCGAGCTCCAGCAGCGTCGCGACGCCGGCTACCTCGTCGTGGGAGCCTGCCTCCCACCCGATGACCTGCACGCCCCCGACGAGCTGCGCGCGGCGGATGCCGACATCCCGGTCCTCGGCACCTTCGACGACCTCACGCGCGTGCTCACCGACACCGGCGCCGACACCGTCCTGGTCACCAGCAGCGACGCGCTCCCGCCCGAGAAGGTCAAGCAGATCTCGTGGAGCCTCGAAGCCGGCCGCCAGCACCTCCTCCTCGCGCCGGGCATCGCCGACGTCGCGGGACCGCGCATCCACACCCGCCCGGTCTCGGGCCTGCCGCTGGTCCACGTCGAGACACCGCGCTTCTCACCGGGGCAACGCTTCGGCAAGCGCATTGCAGACCTGCTCCTGTCACTGCTCGCCGTCGTGATCATGAGCCCGCTTCTGGGCATCCTCGCCCTCGCGGTGAAGCTCTCGTCCCCCGGCCCGGTCTGCTCCCGCGAGGTCCGTATCGGCCACCACGGCCGACCCTTCACGATGCTGCTGTTCCGGACGACCCGGCAGAGCACAGACGGAGCCGACGCCGCATCGACCCCGACCCCCCTCGGGCGATGGATGCAGCGCCACGCCCTCGACGACATGGCGCAGCTGTTCAACGTCATCGGCGGATCCATGTCTCTCGTCGGGCCCCGACCCCCGCTGCCGAGGGAAGTCGAGACCTACACGGATGCCGTTCGCCGGCGCTTCCTCGTCAAGCCCGGCATCACGGGCCTGTGGCAGGTCAGCGGTCGGTCGAGCCTCTCGTGGGAGGATGCCGTCCGCCTCGACCTCTCCTACGTCGAGAACTGGAGTCTCGCCGGCGACGTCGCGATCGTGGTCAAGTCCGCCAAGGCCGCCCTGCTCGGTCGCGCGGGACGCTGAGCGCAGCGACCGCGTCAGGAGTCGTCGCGACGAGAGCGCGACGCGCGGGCATCCAGACTCACGCCGATCGCGATCCCGATACCCAGACCGACCGGCAGCCACAGACCGATGTTCTGCGTGATCACCCCGAGGACGGCGCCGATGCCGACCCCGAGGGCGATGCCCATGCTCGTGGCAACGCCCGTCTTCTTCGACGACCCGCCGCTCATCGCAGCAGCAGCACGTAGGTCACCCAGTACGCGGCGACACCCACGGCGACCAGGCCGACGCCGGTCAACACGATCCGCCCCGGCGTCCACTTCTTCTTCTCGGTCGGCTGCTCACTCATGGTTCCTCCTCGACGCTGGACATGCCACGCGGCAGCGTGCGCCTGGCCGACGTTACCGACCGGATGTGGCACATTAGTGCCAATGGCCACAAACAGCCTCCCGAGCGACCCTGTGCGAGACCGGATGAGCGACCGATGAGCGACCGACGCGCGCTCGTCGTGCTGGCGGCAGCCCTGCGCGACCCCGCCGCCGGACCAGCGACCCTCGCGAACAGGCTCCAACTCGACGAGGACGAGCTGCGCGAACACCTCGCCGTGCTCGAACGCCGGGGCCTGCTCAAGGTCACCGGTGACACGATCGCCCACCGACGGCCCGACTTCACTGTCGCGGCCGCCATCCAGCAGATCATCGACGAGGGCATCCGCGAGCTCACGGATGCCGCCACCACCGCCCAGGCGCTCGCTCGCAGCATCCCCGAACTCCTGCAGGCGTGGAGCGTCGGCGAAGCCGACGACGGCACGTCGAGTTCGACCACTGTGCAGGGCACGTGGGCGCTCGCCGACATGTGGCGCACCCAGTCCTCACGGAGCGCACCGCGGTCGGCACAGCTGTGCATCCCCTCGACCCAGATCCTGCGCGAAGCGGGCCTCGAGTACGCCGAGACGCTCTGGGCCGCACGGCCGCTCGGCGGCGAGAGCCGCATCCGTGTCATCCTCTCGGACGAGGACGCCCTCGACCCCATCAACCGGTGGCACATCGACAACGAACTCGCCGCCGGAACGTGGATCCGTACACACCCGTCACCGCCGAGCTTCTTCTGGATCATCGACGACGACACCGTGACCCTCCCCTCGACCTGGGGCGACCCCCATCCGACGCGCGTGATCGCCAGCCGCGCCGAGGAGATCGTCACCCTCGCCTCGTGGGTGTTCGAACGGCTCTGGAGCGAGGCGACCGCGGTCGACGAAGACGAGGAGCCGTGGGCGCCGATGCTCGCGCTCATGAGCCGCGGAATGACCGTCGAGGCAGCCGCCCACACACTGGGGCTGAGCCCCCGCACCGCACGCCGCCGAGTCGATCACGCCATGCGCCACTTCGGCGTCAGCAGCCAGTTCGCCCTCGGCACGGTCTGGGGAGCGCAGCAGTCCGGGCACGGTCGCGCTCCGTAGGCCACGGTCCGCACGCAGACCGCCGCCGCCCGCGCAGACCGCCGCCCGCGCCAGGGGGTGGCGCGCACACGCACGAGTTCAGTAAGGTCGGCCGGGATCGCCGACCCCTGGAGGCCCCCGTGTCTGACGATTCCTACCGCGCCACCCTCGCTCCCGACGCGCGTCGCGACCGCTTCGCGTACGCCATGCGCGAGGCGGCGCGTCCCACCGGCCCCCTCATCGGCTCGATCGTCGTCGTCGTGTTGTTCGCGTCGGTGATGGCGACCAGCATCCTGCTCGCCCTCATTCCCGGGGTCACCGCTCTCGGCCTCACACTCGTGACGACCGTCGCGTTCCTGCCCCTCTGGTTTCTGCTGTGGCTGTGGCTGCGCCTGAAAGAGCAGCGTCCCTTCGCGAGCATCGGATTCCGCACGCCCTCGCGTGCCCCCCTGCAGATCGCGCGCGGCTGCGCAATCGCCCTCGGGGCCATGACCCTCGCCGTCGGCATCGCCGTCCTCACCGGCAACATGGAATTCCTGCAGACCCAGGACGGCGGCTACGCCTACTGGCCGGCAATCGGCTGGGTCGTCGTCGCGCTGATCGGCTTCACGATCCAAGGCGGCGCCGAAGAACTCATGTCCCGCGGCTACCTCATCCAGTCCTGGATGCCGCGCGCCGGCCTGCTCGCCGCGATGATCGCCCAGACCGTCTTCTTCACGCTCGCGCACTCCCTCAACACCGGCCTGAACATCATGTCGGTCCTCTCCCTCGTGCTCGTCTCCCTCCTGCTCGGGTTCTGGGCGCTCAGCGAAGGCGGCCTCTGGGGCGTCATCGCGTTCCACGCCACCTGGAACTGGGCGCAGAACAGCCTCTTCGGCGTCCCGGTCTCGGGAATCCCGGCACAGAACTCGCTCTACGCGGTCGTCGAGACGACGGATGCGAACCCCCTCGTCTCGGGCGGACTGTTCGGTCTGGAGGCGAGTCTGATCACCGTCCTGATGCTCGCCGTCATGACGGCGGTCACGGCTGCCTTCTGGGCGCGCGGTCGTCACAATCGCGCCACCGCAGCACGCTGACTACGGCATCCGTCGTAGCTTTCGGGTCCGAAATCGTCCGGATCTGACGCAATAGCCGCGTATCTCTCATGTGCTGGATGAGAGTTCGCACAGATTTCTCTTGCCGCACCGAGCGGATCGCAGAGAATAGTCGTCAACCCGAGAGCGCGCAACATGGCTCACCCCTGACCCAGCACCAGGTGCGTACATGGACAGTAATTCACTCATCACCCTCATGGTCGGCTTCGGCGTCGTCGCCGTCCTTGGCCTCATCGTGGGCTGGGCGATGTGGGAGAGCAACAAGGCAGAGGCTGCCGCCAACCGTCACGAGCCCGCCCAGCGCGGCCCCCGCTACCCCGACATGAGCACGCCCGCCGTCACGACCGGCACCGTCCGCACCGTGACCGGAGCGGTCCGCACGACGGGCGGCGCGCCGATGCCCTACCCGTACCCCGTCGCGCAGCCGCCCGCCTACCCGCCGCAGGTGCAGACACCCCCGTCACCGGTCCCGGCACCCCAGACTCCGCTGACCCAGGGCCCGGCGACCCAGGCCCCGCTGACACAGCCGCCCGTCGCTGCAGCCACTCCGGGTATCGACGGAACGACCGAGTACGTGTTCGCCCCGATGCCGTCCGCGCAGCCCGTCACTGTCGCCGCTGCCGCGTTCGGACCCACACAGACCACGGCGTACACCACCCCCACGCCGGCCCAGGCCCCACCGGCCCCGGCAGCGGCCCCGGCAGCGGCTGCACCCGCGGCCCCCACAGCAGCCCCGACAGCGGCACAGCCACCGGCCGCGCCCGCACACGCCGCGCCGCCATCCGTACCACCCGCCGCCGCGCCCACCCAGAAACCCGGGGTCACTCCGCCCTACAGCGCCACACCCCGGGCGCCGCAGACCACGGTGTTCCGGCTCGGCCGCGTGCTCTGGGTCGATGACGACCCCGACAGCCACGTCCCGGATGTCGTCGCCCTGCACCGCATGGGCCTGACCGTGACGGTCGCGAACCACTGGGAGGCTGCCCTCGCCTACCTCGCCGCCGAGAAGTACCTTCTGGTCATCACGGACTGCGTGCGCGAGGGCGACACGATGTCGACCGCCGACTTCATCCGCACCGTGCGCCGCCACTACCCCGGCGTCCCGACGATCGCGTACGACCCGGGCGCCGTGGTGACCGGTCCCGACGCCCCCGAGCTTCCGCACGACCAAGTGGTCACCACCCCGGGCGAACTCCCGAGCGTCGTCGGTCGGATCCTCGGCCGCTGACCCCCAGAACCGTGCCGCTGGGCCGCAGAGCGTTGAGCCGCGGCCGCCGGATTATCGCACCCGCGGCAGGCCGCTGACAATCCCCCCACACGGAATGACGAACCGTGCGATCCTCATCATGGCAAGACCGCACGGAGAGTGTTTCGGGTCACTCCTCCACTGCGAAGGTACGCGCTTCGCGTGCTGCCCCCGGCTCGACGCCCCCCCCCAGATCGAGCCGGGGGCATTGTCGTGTCCGCAGCGCTCTGGTGGGGGCGTCAGCGGACCGCAGCGGTGACGGTCGTCAGGTGTTCGAGCACCTGCGTGCTGACCGATCCGAGCAGGAACCGGGCGAGCCCCGTGCGCCCGTGCGTTCCCACGACGGCCAGGCGGGCGGATGCCGCCACTTCCGTGATCACGGCGGCCGGATCCCCCTCGTCCACGTGCACCGTCACGTCAAGGTGCGGGTGGCTCTTGCGCGCCTCATCGGCCATGGACTGCGCGAACGCCTCGGTCGTCCCCTGCAGATCCGTGAGGTACATGTCGGGGTACGGCGCGATGTCGCCGGTGTAGACGACCGGCATCCACGTCGACACCACGGTCAGCGGCTCCCCGAACCGTGACGCCTCCGCCGCGGCGAACGCGAGCGCGGCGTGGGAGACCTCCGAGCCGTCGACGCCGACGACGACTCCGGCGCGACCGGTCGTGTCGATGTCGGGTACGACGACCACGGGGCAGTGGGCGCCGGCGACGATCCGCGTGCCGTGCGGTCCCCGATGCTTGTCGGTGCCGCCAGTGTGGTCGCTGCCGATCACGAGGAGCCCGGCATCCATCGACGCCTCGACGAGTTCTTTCGTCGGGTTCCCGTGCGTGACCCGCACGGTGACGTCAAGCCCGCGGGCCGTGAGCGCCTCGGCCTCCGTGCGAAGGAACGCCTCCTCGGCATCCACGGCGCGCTGGACGACCTCCTGCTCCCCGACAGCGCCGACGGCGCCACCGACGACCGACAGCAGTTCGAGACGAGCGCCGGTGCTCGCGGCGCGCGCGACTGCCCACTCGATCGCGCGGCGCGACCCCGGTTTGCTGGTCGCCCCGACGACGATCGTTGCGGGAGGGGCGGATGCGGCGGACGCGGCGTTCGCGGACATGTCGGTCATGCCCTCACCCTATTGCGGGTATCCGTCGCCCGCGATACCCCCGGCTGGGCCGGATCCTCGCCCGTCGACCCGGCATACTGACCTCATGGAGATCGACACCGGCTTCGTGACACTCGTCCTCGGCTTCCTCGGGGTGATCGTTCTCACGGCGCTCATCGGCGTCATCCTGTGGATCCGGCGCAACGCCACCGTCCGGATGCCTGCGGGCCGACTCGCCACGATCGAGATCACGCTCGCACCCGACGAGCGGGAGGCGATTGCGACACAGCTGCGCGAAGCGCACGCGGCGCGGGGTCAGGGCAGTGGCATCGCCCCGAAGCTTCCCGAGCGGGTCCGGCTCGGGCGCGTCCTCTGGGTCGACGGCGACCCCGACACGAGCATGTCCGAGACCATCGCCCTGCACAAGCTCGGCACCGGGGTCGTGAAGGCCACGCACGCGGATGCCGCGCTGGCCTACCTGTCCGCCGACAGGTACACGGCCCTCGTGTTCGGAATCGCCCCCGACAGCGACCTCGCTGCGATCGAGGCGTTCGTGGCCCGCGCCCGCACGAGCCAGCCCGGGATCCTCCTGCTCGGCTACGCGGCGCCCGGCGTCGTGACCGACAGCGCGGACTTCACCCTCGTGCGCGACCCCAGCGAGCTCGTCGCCGCCATCATCGCGCCGCTGACCGTCGCCTGACGGACACCGTCAGCCTCGGGATCAGGCACGCGGAGCCCCGGCTCGGCATCAGGCGAGCAGGGCCGCGAACCTCGGCGTCAGGAGAGCAGGGCCGCGAGCGCGTCCCGCCGATGACCGATCGCCGCATCCATTGCCGCGAACTCCGCCTCCGCGAGTCCAACCCGCCTGGCGACATCCGGCCACGTCTCGACCGCGGCGAGCACCTGCACGAGCGAGCGTCGCCACGACGACTTCTTGATCCCGAGCTCTCCCGCGAGATCGACCAGAGCTGAGGGCGCGGCATCCGGTTCGACGACCCCGAGAATCGCGGTCGAGCGCAGCCGCTCCTGCACCGGGTCCGGTTCGATATCGAAGACCGGACACAGCCGCCACGCCCCCTCCCGCCGCAGGAACCCCAGGTTGCGGAGGTGATCGTCCGTGCAGTGCACGGCAACGGCGAACGCGACGCGACGCCACAGATCCCGCAGCTGCGCACGCGCGAGGTCGCGGGACGCGCTCGCCCCGAGGATCACCCGCGCGACATCGAGGTAGTCCCGCCCGTCTCCCGTCGCGGTGCGCGCCGACCAGTACGGAATCCGCCTCTCAGCTGCGCCACCGGCCGCCGGGTCACCGTCCGAAGCCTCCGCCCGGCCGACTCTGTCGAATCGGTCGACCAGCAGCACGGCGCGCTCTCCGATCTCGATCGTCCGCACGCGGGAGGTGGCAAGGCCGGCGGCGCGGGCCAGGTGCAGCGACACCGCCTCCCAGCGGATCGCGTCGTGCTCGTCATCGGGCGCCGGGAACTTCGCGAGCAGCGCCCGCCCCTTCCGCCGCACGAGGGCCTTCGGTCTGGCACCGCCGAGCACCGCCGTGCCCGCATCCAGGAGGTCCTCGATCGCGTCGTCGCTGGACGCGTCTCCGGCGCGCACGCGATCGGCGGCACCCCGCAGGTCTCGCAGGTCGAGGGTGACCGGCACCCGGTCGGCGGGGTCCGCGAGGTAGGCCAGGTCATCGGCCGCACTCGCGCGCTGGCGGAACCGGAACGCCCCCGTCCGCGCGTCATCCGAGACCCCCAGCAGCGCATCGACGTCCGAGAGCATCGTGATGCCGTCGGCACGCAAGCGCCGGCGGATCAGCTTCTGCGCCCACGAGTCAGCGCTCGCATCGACGAACGCGCCAGGCATCGACCCGAGCACCCGCGGCCCCGCCCCCAGCGGCAGCTCCGGCGAGACCGCGAACGCGTCAGCGCGCGCCAGGTACGCCTCGTCGTACTCGAACGTCACCGCGACGGCCCGCTCGGTCACCGTCACGACATCCATCCATCCGATGGGCCCGGATGCCGAATCCGGGGTCGCCGCCGCGTCCACCCACACCCGCTGGGTCGTCGCGTTCGCCGTCACCATGGGAACCCCGGTCCCTTCGTCGCCCGACTCCCCACCCTATTGGGCCTGCGTGTCCGGGCTGAGGGGGTTGCCTCTTCGCACACCGTCGTGAGCGGCCTCTCATCGTGCACTCGGGAACGGACCAATAGGCTGCCTGAGGACAGGAGGGCTCACGACGCATGCACGACGACTCCGGGCTCGACGGCGGCACCGCCGCGGCAGGGCGCGACGACAAAGGCACCGCCGGGACTGAGCGCGCCGGCACCGCCGGGACTGACCGCGCCGGCACCGCCGGGACTGCGCGCGCCGCCGACGCCTCGGCGGGGCACGACGACGAGCTCGCCGCGACCCGGCGCGAGGTGGACGCCGAGAAGTCCCGCAGGGCGCGCGCACGCCGACGCCACCGCCGCGAACGCACCGCAGGCATCGTCTTCGCCTCCGTTCTCGGCGTCATCCTGATCCTCGGCGTCGCCGGCGCCGCCTGGATCGGCATCCGCGGAGCCCTCGCCTACGGACACATCGCCGATGCGCAGCGCTCCGCCGCGAACCTCGCCGGCTCCCTGACCGACCCCGCCGCCGCAGCCGAGGCCGTCCCGGGCCTGGCTGCCGAGACCTCGGCAGCCCGCGCCCTCACCTCGGACCCGATCTGGAACGCCGCGGAACGGCTTCCGTGGATCGGACCGCAACTGGCGGCGACCGCGACCGTCATCGCCGCCGTCGACGATGTCGCCGCGACCGCCCTCGAGCCGCTCGCCCAGGCCGCCTCCGGCTTCTCGCTCGACACCCTCCGCCCCGAGGGCGGCGCCTTCGACGTCGCCGCCATCGCGAGCCTCAGGGACGTCGCGACCACGGCGTCCGACAGCCTGTCGGCGGCGTCGGCATCCGTCGACGCGATCGACACGACCGAGCTGCTCCCGGTGCTGGCAGCCCCCGTCGATGAGGTCCGGGGGCTCCTCACCGAGGGACGTACCGCCGCCGACGCCCTGCGCCGCACGACGCAGTTGCTGCCCCTGGCACTGGGCGCCGACGGACCGCGCACCTATCTGGTGATGTTCCAGAACAACGCGGAATGGCGGTCGCTGGGAGGGATCGTCGGTGCCATGGCGATGATCCGCACGGATGCCGGCCGCATGGACCTCGTCGACCAGGGATCCTCGTCGGACTTCACGCGCTACACGGATCCCGTCCTGCCCCTCTCGGAGGAGATCCTCGGGATCTTCGTCGACAAGCCCGGCGTCTACATCCAGAACGTCACCCAGATCCCCGACTACACGATCGACGGGCCGCTGGCCCGGGAGATGTGGCTGCGCGAGACCGGCGTGAGCGTGGACGGCGTCCTGAGCCTCGACCCCGTCAGCCTGTCGTATCTCCTGGAAGCCACCGGTCCGATCACGCTCCCGACCGGCGAGCAGCTCACGAGCGAGAACGCCGTGCCGCTGCTGCTGAACGAGGTGTACGCGCGCTACCCCGACCCCCGCGAGCAGGACGCCTTCTTCGCCGCCACCGCCGCCGTCGTGTTCCAGACCATCGCCGACGGCGCCGCCGATCCGGCCGCGCTCGTGGACGCCCTCGTGCGTTCGGGCACCGAGCGGCGCCTGTTCTTCTGGAGCGCGAACCCCGACGAGCAGGCGATGCTCGACGGCACGACCCTGCAGGGCACCCTCCCGGTGACGGATGCCGCGACCACGCAGTTCGGCGCGTACCTCAACGACGGCACCGGCTCGAAGATGGACTACTACATGCAGGCGGCTCCCACGGTGGGCTGGTGCACCTCGAACACCGGTGAACAGCTCGCGACCCTCACCGTCTCGCTCACGAGCACCGCGCCGCCGGATGCCGCAACCAGCCTCGCGCCCTACATCACCGGCGGTGGCAGCTTCGGCGTCGAACCTGGCGTCACACGTACGGTGGCCTACCTCTACCTGCCCGAGGGGTCAGAACTCGTCTCGAGCACCTCGTCCGGCGTCGGATCGACCCCCGGCTTCGGACAGGGATCCCACGACGGACGACCCGTCCTCGTGTGGGAGAGCTTCCTCGAGCCTGGCCAGACCACGAGCGCGACGATCCAGGTCCGCACTCCGATGACCGACGCGCTGCAGGCGCTCGTGACCCCGACGATCGGCGGCACCGGAATGATCGAGGCAGGCGCGTGCCCGATCACGACCACCGACGAGGGATAACCCTTCCGTAACACACACGACACTCGGGCCCGGCCCGATCTGACTAGGATCGGGCATCATGAGCAGCCCCTATGAACCGCGCGACCCCCGCAAGTCCCGCAACTGGCTGCTCTACGTCGGCGTGGCGCTCCTTGCCTCGGGCGTGGGCGTGCTCGTGTACGCGGCGTTCATGCACTACGCCGCGGCGATCCGCTGACGACTCTGATCCGCTGACGAACCTCAAGCGGCCTTCACGCGACGCCGCTGGCGGCATCCGTCGATGCCGACCCGGACGCCGGGGTGGGTTCGGCGGTCACCAGGATCGGGAGATGGTCACTGAGCCCCTGGGGCAGGGTACGCACGGTGTCGATCGTGAAGCCGACCGACGTTGCGAAATCGTAGTGTCCGCGGAAGAACCGATATCGGGTGTAGGTGCGAGAGTCGCTGAGGTTCAGCTCGTACCCCTGGTCGCGAACGTGCTGACCGAGGCGCTCCTTGAAGACCGGGTAGTTGTAGTCGCCGACCATGAGCTTGGGAAGTCCCTCGCCCAGGAGGTCGAGCTCGGCCAGCGCCGTGCGGATCTGGTGCCTACGGAGGGAATTCAGCGCCGTCAGCGGGGCCGCGTGAAACGACGCGATCACAATGTCGCTGCCCGCGTCGATGTCGCGAAGACGCACCCCGAGCAGCCGTTCCTCCGCGGGCTTGAGGACCATATCGTGCAGCGACTTCTTCAGCGCGATCGCGCGCACATCGACGGCGCGGTAGGTGTTCTCGCGATAGTAGACGGCAAGGCCCAGGCGATTGCGCTGCGTCGAGTCGGCGAGCACGAGGCCGCTGATCTCATCCGGGATGTCGGTCGTGTCCGCTTCCTGCAGGCACAGCAGGTCGGCACCGTGGCGTTCGACGAGTCCTCGCAACTCGGTCGCGGCGCGGTGCTTGCGCAGGTTGTACGAGATGACCTTCATGCCCCTCCCACGATAGAGGGGCGCGGATGCCGACAGCGCCCTCCGCGCTGGAGATATCCCCAGTGTTTGGTATCGATGGTCCTCCGCGCCGGACCCCAGATTGCTCCGATAGAGTTCGGACGTGCCCCCCGCGAAGATTCTGCCCGGCTGGGCGATCGCGACGATCGTCGGTGTCGGCGTGCTTCTGCTGGCATCCATCGCCGCCACCATCTGGATGTTCTTGAACAACTGGGTCCGTGACCTGACGGCGACGGCCCCCGCGGTGGGCACGACCATCATCGCGCCCGAAGAGTCGAAGGCTGCCCTCGCGCTGCCGTCGCTTGCCGAGGGAACCGACGAGCACGCCGCAACCGCGTACCTCGCCGCGCAGCCCACGGCCTACTGGCTGACCCCCGAGATCGATCCGGTCGGCGAAGTGGGCGCGCGCATGGAGAATCTCCTGAACGAAGCCCGGACACAGGGCAAGCCCTTGGCGATCGTCGTCTACGGTCTTCCGGAGCGCGACTGCAGCGCCGGCCTCTCTGCCGGTGGACTCGATGACGCCGCCTACGACGAGTGGACGCGAATCATCGGGGATGCCTTGCGCGCGGCGCCCGACATCCAGAAGACCGTCGTGCTCGAGCCCGACAGCCTCGCCCTGGCTCCCGAGTGCGGCAACGTCGCGCAGCGCACGGAACAGCTGCGCGACGCGATCGCGCGGCTTGCCTCGACGAACACGTGGATCTACGTGGACGGCGGCCACTCGACGTGGCTGCCCGCGGCGCGCATGGCCGAGCTGATCAACGGCCTCGGCATGAACGGCGTCATCCGCGGCTTCGCCACGAACGTGTCGAACTACAACGACACGGCACTCGAGTTCGACTACGCCCACCAGCTCTCGGGGCTCACGGGCGGCCTCAACGCCGTCATCGACACCTCCCGCAACGGTGCCGGATCCAACGGCGAATGGTGCAACCCGCCCGGCCGGCTCATCGGCGCGCCCGGCGGGACGTACGGCGACGACGTCGTCGACACCAACCTGTGGATCAAGCCGCCGGGCGAAAGCGACGGCACCTGCAACGGCGGGCCCGTCGCCGGCGCGTGGTGGCCGCAGGCCGCAGTCGAGCTCACCCGCAACGTCACCCTGCCCTGACGCGCGGTCGCTGGGCCCTGACGCACGGTCGCTGGCACTGACACACCGGCCTGCGCTGCGCCCGGCGGTCCATCCGAGGGGAGCCCGCGGCACGCTGCCACGCCGACGGATGACCGCACCGGCGGTGCACCGGCCTGTGTACGATCAAGAGATGAGGCCGCGAACACCTGGGACTGTGCGGCCGTGACACGATGGGGCCCTGACCCGCAGCGGCCGTAGCCCTCCGTGGCTCCTGGAACAGCACCCGGCGGCACAGCACCCCCGGCCCGACGCGAAAGAGACGACCGAGCATGAGCACTGACGCGGGGGTGAGCAAGACCGCCGTCATCGTCGAGGACGACCCGCAGATCCGGCACATCCTCGCCGAGACGCTCGAAGCCGCAGGCTTCTCGACGGTCTCGGTCGGCAACGGCATCGACGGCGTGCGCGCCGTCCTGTCGTATCAGCCGCTCATCACGACGCTGGACGTCAATATGCCCGGCATCGACGGCTTCGAGGCCGCGCGCCGCATCCGGGCACAGAGCGATACCTACATCATCATGCTCACGGGCCTCGAGGACGAGGCGGATGTCGTCCTCGGCCTGGGAGCGGGAGCCGACGAGTACATCGTCAAGCCGTTCCGCCCGCGAGAGCTTCGCGCCCGGATCGAAGCGCTGTTGCGTCGCCCTCGGCAGTCTCCGACGGCCGCGCAACCACCGATCCAGGCCCCATCCGGACCGTCGTTTCCGGGAGCTCGATCGGCGATCGGCGGCCAGCCCGCCCAGCCGGCGGCGGTACCGGGAGTCATCCCGTCCGCACCGAACCAGCCGTTTGCCACCGTCGACGCGCACGGCGGTGTCACGCCCGGACAGAATCCGTACATCGTCACTGCCGACACCGGCGCCGAGGGCGGCGAGATCCCCCCGCTGCGTCCACCGCACGCCGGAGCACCCGGCACGCAGGCCCCGTTCCCGCCCGGGCAGCAGTCGCCCCCGCAGCCCGGCTACCCGAGCGCACCTCCCGGCTATCCTCAGCCGGGGCAGCAGGGATACCCGCAGCAGCAGTACCCCCCGGCGCCGCAGGGCCCCGTCGACCCGCCTGGCGCCCCCGGAAACCAGCCGCCGCCGGGGTCCCAGCTGGTCGCGCGCACGCCACCGAACATGCCCATGCCGGGGCCGGGCGGACACCAGCTCGGCCCGAGCACGATGCGCCACCGCGATCTCGTCCTCGACCCCGACTCTCGCATCGTCATCGTCGGCAATCGCGAAGTCGAACTCACCCGCACGGAGTTCGAGCTGCTCGCAACCCTCATGGAGTCC
Organism: Microbacterium sp. bgisy207; assembly: GCF_965345035.1. Lineage (GTDB taxonomy): Bacteria > Actinomycetota > Actinomycetes > Actinomycetales > Microbacteriaceae > Microbacterium. Next base: position 87,092 of record NZ_CBDRMG010000011.1, on the reverse strand, counting down.
AAGCGTCGCGTGCGGAGCAAGGCGGATCTGACCCTCGTCCTGCGCGGCGAGTCCTACGTCACCTCCTACTTCGTCGGCGACGCCGACAAGCGTGCCATCGAAGCGCATATGACGAACCTGCGTCGCAAGCTCGGCGACGACCCCAACAACCCGCGCTACATCGAGACCGTGCGCGGCGTGGGGTATCGGATGACCGCCGAGAACGTCGCTCCGCCGCCGGGCCACTGACACGGCCGGGACCGCTCACGCATCACGCTCGCGCTGAGGCCGCGCGCCGGCGCCGGGCTTCAGACCTTGTAGCCGTACTGGCGACGGAACAGCTTGAACGCCATGAGCAAGGTCTGGATCACGGTCACCACGCCGACGATCGGCCAACCGACCCACAGGATCGATGACTGCACCACCGGGTCGAGCAGCGACCAGATGAAGGTCATCGCGATGGCGGTGATCACGAGCAGGATGAGGGGCACCCAGTGCCCGAGCGAGAAGCCGCCGCCGCGTTCAGCCTTGGCCTGCGCTGCCCAGTTGTCGACCTTCTTGCGGGACAGGAACGACGACCATGACCTCAGGAAGTGCCCGATCCTGATCCACATGAAGATCTCGGCGGGGAACACCAGTGCCGAGAACAGGATGTCGCGCTGGTTGACGTACTTCATCGTCAACGCGACACGCAGGTTCAGCAGGGTGGCAACCAGCGGCGGGATCAGCCACCACGGGGAGAACACGAAGGCGTTGATCGACAGCGATGCAGCCAACAGGGTGAGGAACGCGACACGCACGAACAGGTTGGTGAGCATGCCGAAGTTCTCGAACCACCGCAGTCGCAGGTTCGGGTGGAAGGGCTGACCCTTCGTGTCACCGCGCTGACCGGGCCACATGAGTTCGATCGCGCCGTACGTCCACTTCACCTGCTGGGCGTCGTATCCCTTCAGCGTCGTCATGCCGCCCACACTCGCGCGCGCGTACGGGCTGATCTTGGTGAGGTATCCGGCGCTCTTGATCTGCAGCGACAGGAGCGAGTCCTCGACCTCGCTGTCTTTCACCCAGGGTGTGCTCTGGTGATTCGCGCGCATGACATCGCGCAGCGCCGCTGTCGAGAAGATCGAGAACTGACCGCCGAGCACCGCCATGTTGCGCCCGCGCAGCAGGTTCTGCAGGTTGAAGGCCGCGAACTGGGTGCGCTGACCGGCGATGAGGAACTTGGCGACGAGTCCCTTGATGGGGCGATCGTCGATCGTGTAGATCGCCGAGATGCCCCCGATCCGGGAGTCCCCGACGGCCTCGGTCTCCAGGTACTCGACAGCTCTCTCGTCCGCGATCGTGTCGCCATCCACCCCGAGCAGGTAGTCATACCCCTCCACGAGCGCGTACCCGTAGTTCAGGGCGCCGACCTTCTTGTCGGGGTTCTTGCCGATGTCATGGATGAAGACCTCGGTGAACTGCTCGCCGAGGTCGGTGACGACCTGGTGCGGACCGGCGTACTGCGAGGCGATCGCCACGGTCGCGTCGGTGGTGTTGTTCACGACGACGTGGATGACATCGGGGACGCGGGTCTGGTGGAGAAGACCCTCGAGCACGCCCGCGATGGATTCTTCCTCGTTGTAGCACGGGATGACACAACCGATCGTGGAGCGGTGCACGGAGATGCGTTCGAGCACCGACTCGAACTCGTCGTTGAACTCCACGTGCGAGGTTTCGACCTGCGCATTCGGGAACCGGGGGTCGTCGTACTGGGGCTGCGTGTAGGGGGGCTGCGCGTACTGCGGCTGTGCGTACGGCTGCTGACTGTACTGCGGGTCGGCGTACTGGGGGCCCGCGTACGCGGACCCGGGATACTGCCCGATCGCGGGCTGTCCCTGCTGCGGGTACGGAGGAACGTACGGGGCTTCCCAGTGGGACATCAGCACGCTCCTTCCCTCGATCCGCGCGCCACAATAAGTGCTGCTACCACACTGCTACACTCGGCTCAAGCATCCGGTCTGTTGTCGAAGAGCATCACCTCAGGTTTTCCGCAAGAAAACCCCCGGTGAACACCCGAGGCCCCGAGAAACAGAAGCGCAAAATGAGTGTACTGGAGTTGTTCGCTCTCCTGGCGGTCGCTCTTGTCATCAGCGCCCCGGCGATCGTCCAGTTCCAGGCGCAGCCGGCTCCCAACTGCGGTCGCGCAGCCAGGCGCCTGTTCCTCCGCTTCTCAGCTGCGGCAGCGCTGAGCGGAGTCGTCGCGGGGATCACGAGCGCTCTCGTTCCCGATCACCCCATTCCGATCGTGATCGCGACAGCGAACGCGGCGCTGGTCGGAGGGCCCGCATACTTCTGGGCGGGCATGCGGCAGTTGCGAGACCAGTCCGTCGCGCCCGGATGGCTCGCTTCCGGCGCGGTCGCCGTCACCTTCGTCACCAGCGCCACCGTCACAGCGGTGATCGGCGGCCCGACGGATGGATTCGTGTTGCGGCTGGTCCTGGTGGCACTGGGCTGCGGGGGCATCGCCGTCGAAGCGTTCACTCCTCCCGCGCGCACCATCCCGGCGTTCCGACTGATCGGCGCGGTGTTCGCGCTCTACGCCGGATACTCGGCGGTGCGCACCTTCCTGTACTTCGCGGTCGGCGAGCAGGCACCGGTGTTCCAGGCGCTGTTCACCCCGCTCGCAGCATCCGCCATCAGCATCCCTCTCGTGGTGGTGCTGTGCGTGGCCGTCTGGTGGAGCGAACGCGCGCTCGAGACCCGCGCCGCGCAGATCGAGTTCCAGATCGATGCGCTGCGCTCGGCGATCGCGATACGCGACGCCGTCACCGTGTACGAGGTCTGCATACCGGACCTCTCCCTCATCCGCGCCGCGTTCGGCGGCCCTGCCGCCGCCGCGGTCGACCGCGCGGCGTCGGTCGCACTTCACGAGGTCCTGCCGGATGCTGTGCACCGGGCCCGCACCGGTCGTCACTTCGTCGCCCTCGAGGGCGACCAGCGCGTCGACGCGATCGAAGATGTCGTGAAGACGGCGGCCGCCCGCGCCGTCCCCCACCTCGACTACCGAGAAGCCATCGACGTGCGGGTGACACGGTCGACCGTGCGCTCCCCCGAAGAGCTCGCCCGTGTGTGGCCGGATGTCATCCCCACCGGCGACCTCAGCGCGCAGACACCCACGGCGGAGCGTGCTGTCGCGGCACCCTGACGGCTTGTCTCCGGGCGCCGACGGAACGCCGGCTCAGCCCTGGGGCGCCGTCGTCGGCTCGTTGGAGACGATGTTCAGCGTTCCCTGGTCGTTGTAGATCGCGATCGGCAGGTACTGGTAGATCGTCTGCTGCGCGAACGATGCGTCATCGTTCGCGGTGCCCTCGACGTAGATGCCGAACGAGAACTGCAGCGTGACACCGTACGTGTCAGCCGGGAGCATGAAGATCGTCGTCTCCGGAACGAGCAGACCGCCCTGGAAGCTGTTGAGCAACAGCCCTCGATCGGACCGCAGCGTGTCCGGCGGCACGAGCGTGCGCGGATCTGCGGCGAACTGGAAGGGCTGCTGCACCATCCCCGAGGTCTGGGCGGTCTGCGACGTGATCGAAATCGACGAGATGTACACGCGGCGCTTCTGCGCAAGCACCGCCTTGTCATCGACGCGACGGTCGTAGGCGTTGATCGCGAAGCCGAAGACCTTCTCGTTGTTGGGCGTCCACTCGCGGGTTCGCTTGGGGTCGGCAGCCCACACGTCGAGCACGACCTCCAGATCGGATGCGACATCCGTCGTGAGAGAGACCGAGCCGTCATACGAGAACAGCGAGTCGAAGTCCATCGTCGCGGTGGTCGCGACCGGCTGGGGGATCGGTGTCGCCGTCGAGGCAGCGCCCGGCGCCTCGCCCTGAATCGAGTTGAAGGCCTCGACGATCTGTTGGCATCCGGTCAGCGACGACGCGCCCAGAGCCAGTGCGGCAGCACCGAGCACGACGCGACGCACGACGCGCGACGCCTGCGTGGTGGTAGCCATGGTTTCTCCTTGAGAGGGCCTGCGAGAGGGCGAGCGGGCGGGAAATCCGCTGGTTCTCGAGGGCTTATGGCGGGTTCCACAAGCCTGGTGCGCTGGAAGTATACGATACGAACAATGGCTCGAACTCAACGCCGTCCAAGGGGGAGCACAAGGTGAGCGCAAGGGACGCGCAATTCCGCGACGTCGACGGCGCGACGATGCGAGTACGATCCATCTGGCTCACCCAGCTCTCCCTCGGCGTCTCGATCATCGTCATTTCGGTCGTGGCGCTGGGCTATGAGCCGGAACTGTTCCAGTCCTGGCTGATGCTGACGGGCGTTGCCATCGTGGTCGTCGCGACGGCGGTCACCCTCCTCACCCCATGGGGCCGGCTGCCGCGGTGGGCTCCGCTGGTCATCCCCTTCGCCGACATCGTCGCGATCGGTTTTCTGTCAGGATCGTCGATCCTGCCACTCGGCTTCTTCTGGGTCTTCCCGGTCATGTGGATCGGGCTGCACTTCACCAGGTGGGCGTTGGGCGCGGCGATCGGGACGATCGCGGCCTCCCTTCTGATCGAGGCGGCGACCTCGACGGAACCGCCCGGAGCCGTGGAGCTGTTCACGGTTCTGCTGGGCGTGACGTTCCTGGGCATCACCGCGAACATCACGATGCGACAGACGCGAGCGTTCAAGCGCCTCCTGCTGGGCCAGACCCGCAGACTCGAGACCACACTCGAGCGTGTCTCGAACGCGGAACGCAGCACGATCGAACTGATCAACGGGGTGGATGTCGGCATTCTGCGCTTCGCTCGCGACGGTTCCCTGCTCGCGGCGAACACCACCTACGCGCGCCTGTACGGCACAGACCCCGAGGATCCGCACTCCCCTCCCACCTCCGTCGAGTACGCGTCGCTGCAGGGATCGGCGATCCCGGCATCCGAGCGGACGTTCGCACGCGCCCAGCGCGGCGAGATCTTCCAGGATGCTCGCGTCTGGCTCTTCGACGCGGAAGGCACGTGGCGCGCACTGTCGGTGACGACCATGCCGCTCACCTCGTCTGCCGACGACTCCGCCTCCACGATGCTCGTCGCCCACGACATCACGGCGGTGACCGAGGCCGAGCGTGAGCGGGAGCGCATCGCCGCAGTGGCATCGCATGAATTGCGGCATCCGCTCACCGTCATCATCGGCCATGCCGACCTCGCGCTCGAAGAGGAGGACGAACTCACCCCGAAGATCCGGGAGCATCTCGAGACGATCCTTTCGGCGAGCGAACGGATGCTGGGGATCGCCTCGACGATGCTGCAACGCTCACGAAGCGGATTCACCCCCACCCAGGACCGCCGCTCGTTCGACCTTGTTCCGATGCTCGTCGCCGTCCGCGAAGCGTTCTCGGCGACGGCCGGCGAGCACGGCGTCACCCTCGACGACGATCTTCCCGCTCACCTGCCTATGGACGGCGACATGTTCCGTCTTCGCCAGGTGCTCGACAACGTCGTCAGCAACGCGGTGAAGTACACCCCCGCGGGTGGCTCGGTCCGCATCTCCGCGGCGATGGACGGCGACACCGTCGTGGTCGTCGTCGCGGACACCGGGATCGGCATCGCACCGGAAGACCTCGAGCACGTCTTCGACCCGCTGTTTCGCAGCACACGCGCGCAGGAGCATGCAACCGGCACCGGTCTCGGACTCGGCATCGCGCGCGAGATCGTGACCGCCCACGGGGGGACCGTCACCGTCACCAGCGAGCTCGGCGAGGGCACGACGGTCACGCTCCGTCTCCCCCGTTCCGCTGCACCGGAGTGATGATGCCCCCGCACCTCCCCACCGCCATGCCCTGGCCCATCGACCTGCCCTGGCCGGACCTGGGCGGCGCCAGCATCGGCCTTGCCCACGCGACGATCGCCACGCTCGGCACCATCATGTTCGTCGGTCTCGCCTTCCTCGCCCGTCCGCGCCGTTCGACGCTGCTGTGGTCGCTGACCTTCATGGGCATCATGGTCGCGTGCTTCGGCTACCTGGCGGCCACGGCCGCCGAGTCCGAGGAGCTTCGACGGGGGTCGCTGGGGCTGCTGATGGGAGCCCCCGCGCTGCTGTGGTCGGGACTGCGAGCCCACCGCCGCGTGCCGAGCCTCGCGTGGATCAGTCCCGTGCTGGCCGCGGTCTCGATCATCGCTCTCCTGGCCGCCGGGGATTCCGGATGGTACGGCCTGGCGTACCGCGTCGTCTTCTTCGGCTCGTCGATCTTCGGTGTGCTCTTCCTGCTCGAGTGGCGCCGGATCCCCGAGCGATCCGAACGTCTGCTGTGGCCTGTCGTCATCTGCTCGGCGGTCTACGCCATCGCCGGCGTCGCGGTGCTGCTCGGCGCGGTGTTCGCGCCGCTGTCGACGGCTGATTCATTCACGTCGACCCGCATCTTCAACTCCGTCGGGATGCTCGTCTACATGACCTGCGTGCTCGTCTCGCTCGTCCCGCTGGTCACGCCGGGGGCTCACTCGATCAGCGCGGGTGCCGTCCAGAACGACTGGGGCAGGTTCCTCGCGACCGCACGGGAGCGGCTGGATCGGGCCCACGCCAGACACGACACCACGTGGTCGCTGCTGCGCATCGAGCTCGATGACGCCGAAGACCTGCACGCGGCCGGCGGCACCTCGGTCTTCGGGCGCTTGATTCGCGACATCCGGACACGGGCGCGCGCCGTGTTCCCGTCGGACGCGGACATTGCGATCACGCCGGACGGGGCAGTGGTCGTGCTGATCTCGCGCCCCGAGCGGATCGTTCGAGAACTCGTGCGGGAGGCGCTGGGCAGGATCGCTCTCCGTGACCCCGCGGCTCCCATCACCGTGACCACCACCGCCAGCATCGGCTGGGCCAGCGTCGCGGTGTCGGGCTATGACCTCGATGCGCTCCTGGCGGCGACCGCCGAGGCGTCCGCGGCGGCCCGTGCCGAAGGCGGCGACCGCTGGGAGCGCGTCCGGGCGTGACCCCAGCTTCCGTGCCCCATCCCGCCGAACCCACACCATCCCCGCCGAACCCACACCTTTCGCGCACCGAACTGTGGGGGTTGGCGCGCGATCGTGTGGGTTCGCGGGGCTGGATGGCTACTGCTGGGCGATGGCGATCGTGAGGGTGTCGGAGGCCGTCTGCTTTGCGTACTCGTTCGAGGTCGGCGTCGTCTGCACCAGGAAGTCGTAGGTGAACTGCACCGTGACCGAGATCGTGTTCGCCGGCACCGGGCCCACAGTGAAGTTCTGCGAGTAGCTGTAGGGCGAGAGCACGAGGTAGCCCGGGTTCACGCTCGCCGCGTCCACCTGCGGATCCAGCGGTGCCAGATCGCCCGTCTCGCTCTGCGGCACCGCGACCATCGTCGCGCGCTGCAGATAGACCTTCTGACCGTCGTTGGGCTCAACAGTGGTGATCAGCGACAGGCTGATCGGCTTGAGAGCATCCGCGGTCCACTTGTCCATCGACAGCGTCGACCAGTAGTCGACGGTCGCCTTCACCGCGCCGGCTTGCAGGTCCCGCTGGGTCGCGCCGCTGGACAGGTCATTCTTCACCGGCGGCGCGACGGTTTGGCGCGTGAAGGTCGGCGACGGACTCGTCGTCTCATACCCCCAGTTGTTCCACGGGGCAGGTCCGCACCCGGCGAGCGCGACCGGCAGCGCGAGGAGCCCCGCGACGGCGCCCGTTCGCAGAGCAGTCCGGACACGGCGACCGACACGGATGCCGACGCTCGCGTCGTTGCGACCAACGGCCTTCATCTCCATCCCCCCTCGGGATAACGCATGGCACCCCGCACGGGGTGGGTTCAGTCTACGCATCCGTGACGCACGGCCCTCCCTGTTCGCGAGGCACCCAGCCGCCGCTCGCTCCCGCGCTCAGTCGACGTCGAGATCTCGCCGCGCCCGCGTCTGCACCGCCCGCTGCCCGAGCAGGTCGTCGGCCGGGTACCCCACCTCGGTCAGGGTGAGCCCGCGCGCGGCGAGCACCTTGACCTCGGGGACACGGGCCAGGTCGTCACGGATCCGTACGAGATCGTCGCCACTCAGCCGTCCCTGCCCGACCGCGACGCACCCGCCGACGAGGGCGCGCACCATGCTGTGACAGAACGCGTCCGCGCGGATCGTCGCGACCAGCACTCCTGCCTCAGTGCGCACCCAGCCGAAATCGAGCAGCGTCCGGATGGTCGTCGCCTCCTCGCGCGGTTTGCAGTAGGCGGCGAAGTCGTGCAGGCCACGCAGGGCGGCGGCGGCGGCATCCATCGCTGCGACGTCCAACTCCCCGCGCACGACCGTGGTGCGGTGACGCTCGAGCGGGTCGTAGGGCACCCGATCGTCGGCGACGCGGTACTCGTAGCGCCGCCACACCGCCGAGAACCGGGCATCGAAGCCATCCGGAGCGAGGGATGTCCGCGTCACCGCGACATCCGGATAGGCGCCGAGTACTCCCCGGATGCGGCGGGCGAGCGCTGCCACGCCGTCACCCTGCTCCTGCTCCTGGCCGCTGCGCCGGCGCGTCGACGCCAGCCGCGCGGACTGCGCGTCATCGACATCCAGATGGGCCACCTGTCCCGTGGCGTGCACCCCGGCATCCGTGCGACCTGCCACGACCAGCCGCGGCTCGCCGCCGAGCACGCGTGCGATCGCGCCCTCGATCGTGCCCTGCACGGTGCGCTGGTGGGGCTGCCTCGCCCACCCGCGGAAGTGCGAGCCGTCGTAGGAGATGTCGAGCCGGATCCGCACCGCTTCAGCCTAACGAGCACCCGGCTCATCCCCAGGGAGGAGGGGACGCCGCGGACGTAGACTTTGGGTGCCCGAACCCGCATCGCCGCGGCTCACGCTCCGAACCGGGAGCCTGCCGCACGCCGTCCCGACCGAGCCACGCCCGATGTCCAGCCCCCTCCCCACCGACCGCGCCGCCCGCGGTGCCGCCGGCAGCGCCCATCTGCCGGGGCTCGACGGCCTGCGCGCGCTCGCGGTGATCCTCGTGGTCGTCTACCACCTGTTCCCGCAGTGGTGGGTCGCGGGCGGCTTCATCGGGGTCGACGTGTTCTTCGTGATCAGCGGGTTTCTGATCACCACCCTGCTGCTGCGCGAACGCGACGCGAACGGGCGGATCAGCCTCGTCGGGTTCTGGAAACGACGCGCCAGGCGGCTGCTGCCTGCCCTCGTCCTGCTGTTGCTGGTGTGCTCCACTGCCGCATGGGTCATCGGAGGGGATGTCCTCGTGCGCCTGGGTGCGCAGATCCTGGGGGCGCTGACCTTCAGCTACAACTGGGTCGCGATCCTCATCGGCGAGGGGTACTTCGGCGGCTCGACCCCCGAGCTGTTCCGCAACCTCTGGTCCCTGGGTATCGAGGAACAGTTCTACGTGCTGTGGCCTCTGGTGCTGCCGCTGGTCCTGCTCCTTCCCCGCACCTGGGCACGCGTCACTGCCGCAAGCGCGCTCGCGGTGGCATCCGCCGTGTGGATGGGGGATATCGTCGCCACCACGGGCGAGGTCAGCCGCGCCTACTACGGCACCGACTCGCACGCGTTCGGCATCCTGCTCGGCGTCGCGATCGCCTTCGGACTGCATCGGCTGCTCACCGCACCCTCGCTCTGGATGCAGCGCGCCGCCGTCCGCCGCGGCATCGGGGTCATGGGCGTCGCGGCGGTCCTCGGCGTGATCGGCATCTCACTGATTCCCCCCGCCGACACGATCCGGACCTTCCCGCTCACGATCGCGGCAGCCAGCATCCTGTCGGGGCTGGCGATCATCGCGGCAGTGTGGCCGCACGGCAGGTTCGGGCACGCCCTCGACATCCCGCCGCTGCGGTGGATCGGCGAGCGTTCGTACGGCCTGTACCTCTGGCACTGGCCGCTGCTGGTACTGCTCGTGGCCGCGGTACAGGGCACGGCACCGGAGGCGGGAGTGCCGGTATGGGTGGGAGTGGTCACCCTCGGACTGACGGTCCTCATCGCCGAGGCCTCCTACCGACTCCTCGAGACCCCTATCCGACGTCGCGGGTTCCGTGACACGTGGCGGCAGGCGCAGGCGGCTGTCCGCATCGAGTCGCGGGCGCTCTGGGCCTCCGTCGTCGGCGGCCTTGCCACCGCCGCCCTGGTCGCCGGTACGCTCGCGGGAGCCCTGAGCGGCGCGACGGTCTCATCCGGCGAGGCCGTGGTGGCGCAGGGTCAGGCTGCCGTCGACGCCGCGTCGGCGAGTCCCACGCCGACCGCGGATGTCGCTCCCGAGCCGGACCCCGCCCCCGCACCCGGCACGTTCGCCGACGGCGCGCGGCGTCCGCCGGCGCCGTCCCCGACACCGATTTCGGGGAGCGACGTCAACGCCGTCGGCGACTCGGTGATGCTCGCCGCGGCGCCGTCCCTGTTCGACACCATGCCCGGCATCCGTCTGGATGCTGCCGAGTCCCGCTCGTCCTGGGCGGGCCCGGGCATCGTCGGCGCGTGGGCGAACGCCGGCCAACTCGGCAGGTACCTGGTCATCGCACTCGGCACGAACGGTCCGATCAGCTGGGATGCGTACGAGCGCATGGCCGCAACAGCAGGCCCCGATCGCACCCTCGTGCTCGTGAACGCCTATGCGCCACGCGACTGGATCCCGGGGGTCAACAGCGACATCGCCGCCTTCGCGGCGTCGCACCCCGGCACAGTCATCGCCGACTGGGCGGGCGCGATCGATCCTCACGTCGACACGCTCGCCGGCGACCGCATCCATCCCGGCACGTCCGGAGGCAGGATCTACGCCGACACCGTGCTCGCCGCGATCAGGCAGGCCGAGAATCAGCGGGCGATCGACGCGTACGTCGCCGAAACCCGTGCCTACCGCGACGCGCACCGTGAGGATGCCCGCATCGCCCAGTAACGGGCGTACGAGCGCCGTCGCGTCCGCGCACTGACCCGCGCCGGCACGCCCGCCCCTCAAGACCGGGTGAACTCAGAACCGGGCCAACCCGGAACCGAGCGACCCGCGCCTCAGAACCGGGCGACCCGCGCCTCAGAACCGGGCGACCCGCGCCTCAGAACCGGGCGACCATCGCCACCTCGCGGTCGGTCGCCTCGAACCCGAGGTTCGTGTAGAGGCTCGTCGCGCCGGTCGGGCTCTCGGTGTCGACATCCAGGTTGGCCTTGTCGAGGCCCGCATCTCGGATCGCCCGCAGCGATGCGGTCATGACCGCCGGGGCGAGCCGTCTGCCGCGGTGATCCCGGGTCACGCCGATGTACTCGATATAGGCCGAGCTGTACCCCTGCACCTCCCAGTCATCCTCGTTCACCGAGGCGAGCGCGAAGGCCACGACCCGATCACCGTCGAGCACGACACGCGACAGATCGACCCGGAAATGCGTCCCGGTCACCATCCGCTCCCACCGCTCGGCCGGCGTCTCCAGACTCCCCCAGTGGTCCCGAAACGCATCGTTGCGCGCGAGGCGCGTGCTCTCGGACAGCTCGAGCGTGAACGGCACGATCGGCAGATCGATCTCGACATCGGGGATCGGCTGCGACAGGTCACGCAGCATCGTGGTGAACCAGCGCTCTTCGACCATGCCGAGCTGCTCCCCCAGCGCCCGTGCACCGACGTCTGGCTCGTGCGCGTACAGATAGATCGCACCGGGAAGTTCGGTGGCGGCGGCATCCGTCTCGGCGATCGCCGTCTGCGCCGTCTGGTACTCCCACCGCACGACCTCCCGCCCGATGCCCCGGCGCCGCCACTGCGGATGCACGCGACCCGTACAGTACGCGTACACGTGCTCGTCCTGCGACGGATGCGCCAGAATGCCGGCCATCGCGACAAGGCTCCCGTCCGTGTGAAAGCCCAGGCGGGTGTCGCGAGCCGGATCGATGTGCGACAGCTCGAAGAGCTCTTCGAACTCATCGCGCGGGGTGAGCCAGGTCGGGTGGTCGACCCGGTCGGCCGCGCCGGCGAGGTCCATCATCGCGTCGATGTCATCCACCGTTGCCGGGCGCCAGACCTCGACATCCGGATGACGGGGCTCGGCCACCGTTCCGGGAGGGCCGAGACGCTCACGCAGCGACCGCGTCTCGGTGCGCTCGGCGTTCTCGGGAATGGCGGCCGGTTCGGTGCGCTCGGCGTTCTCGGGGATGGCGGCCGGTTCGGGGTGGGTGTTCTCGGTCACCGTCCCACCCTATGCGCCCCTCTCCCGCCCCACCCCGGCCCCGCCCCGGCCCCGGCCCGGCCCCCGCGGATGCCGAACCCACACGAAAAGACCGAACCCACACGTTCAGCGCGGAAAACCTTGTGGGTTCGCGCGCGAACGTGTGGGTTCGGCGGGGTTCGAAGCTGTGGTGTTACTTCGCGTCGTCCTCGGCGGGAGCGTCGACGATCGCGTCCTCGGCGGCGGCCTCAGCAGCAGCGCCCTCCTCGGGCGACTCCGCGCCGGCATCCGCAGCCGCGTCCGTCGACTCCTCCTCGACCTCGGGGGTCGGGGCCTCGGCAGCGTCCTCAGCGGGCGTCTCCTCGGCAGGTGCAGCTTCGGCCGGTGCGGCTGCCGGGGCAGCCTTCTTGGCCGACTTCGGCTTCGGGTTCACCGGCTCGAGCACGAGCTCGATGACCGCCATGGGCGCGTTGTCGCCCTTGCGGTTGCCGATCTTGGTGATGCGGGTGTAGCCACCCGCGCGGTCGGCGACCAGCGGCGCGATCTCGGTGAACAGGATGTGCACGACTTCCTTGTCACCGATGACCGAGAGGACGCGGCGACGAGCGTGCAGGTCTCCGCGCTTGGCGAAGGTGATCAGGCGCTCGGCGAGCGGACGCAGGCGCTTGGCCTTGGTCTCGGTCGTCTGAATCGACTTGTGGGTGAACAGCGCGGCGGCGAGGTTCGCAAGCAGCAGACGTTCGTGGGCGGGGCCGCCTCCGAGGCGGGGACCCTTGGTGGGCTTGGGCATGTCAGTTACTCCAGGAAAAGTCGGTCAGGATGCCGCGGCATCCATCACAGGTACCGGTCAGACGGTCTCGTCGTCGTAGCCGCCGTAGAAGTGTGCGCCGTCGAACCCGGGAACCGAGTCCTTCAGCGACAGTCCGAGCGAAACGAGCTTGTCGCGCACCTCGTCGACCGACTTCTGGCCGAAGTTGCGGATGTTCATGAGCTGCGTCTCCGAGAGGGCGACGAGCTCCGAGACGGTGTTGATGCCCTCGCGCTTGAGGCAGTTGTACGAGCGGACCGACAGGTCGAGGTCCTCGATGGGCATCGACAGCTCGTTCGACATGACGGTCTCGACGGGCGCGGGGCCGATCTCGATACCCTCGGCCTCGACGTTCAGCTCGCGGGCCAGACCGAACAGCTCCGTCAGGGTGCGTCCTGCCGAGGCGACGGCGTCACGCGGGGCGATCGAAGCCTTGGTCTCGACATCCAGCACGAGCTTGTCGAAGTCGGTGCGCTCACCGGCACGGGTCGCGTCGACCCGGTAGCTGACCTTGAGCACCGGCGAGTAGATCGAGTCGATCGGGATCTGACCGCTTTCGGCGTACTCGTTGCGGTTCTGCGTGGCCGACACGTAACCGCGGCCGCGCTCGATCGTGAGCTCGAGCTCGAACTTCGCGGTCTCGTTGAGGGTCGCGATCACGAGCTCGGGGTTGTGCACCTCGACACCGGCGGGCGCGGAGATGTCAGCGGCGGTGACCTCACCGGCGCCGGTCTTGCGCAGGTACGCGGTGATGGGCTCGTCGCGCTCGCTCGAGACGACCAGCTGCTTGATGTTGAGGATGATCTCGGTGACATCCTCCTTCACACCCGGAATGGTGCTGAACTCGTGCAGCACGCCGTCGATGCGGATGCTGGTGACGGCGGCGCCGGGGATCGACGACAGGAGGCTGCGACGCAGCGCGTTACCGATCGTGTAACCGAAGCCGGGCTCAAGCGGCTCGATGACGAAACGGCTGCGGAACTCCCCGATCTTCTCCTCGGTCAGAGTGGGACGCTGTGCGATGAGCACGATGTGTTCCTTTCGATCACGTGCCCGCTATATGACACGTGCAATGGGTGAGGTGTTGAGTTTTTCTCGGGGGACGCCGGGGCGCGGCGCAGTCGCCTGCGCCCCGGCATCCGAATGCTTCACCCGGGAGGCGATGAGCCGGCCCGGAACGGGGCTGTCGTCAGACGCGGCGACGCTTGGGCGGGCGGCAGCCGTTGTGCGCCTGAGGCGTGACGTCCTGGATCGAACCGACCTCGAGGCCGGCGGCCGTCAGCGAGCGGATCGCGGTCTCACGACCCGAACCCGGTCCCTTGACGAAGACGTCGACCTTCTTGACGCCGTGCTCCTGCGCCTGGCGGGCAGCAGACTCGGCGGCCATGCCGGCGGCGTAGGGCGTCGACTTGCGCGAGCCCTTGAAGCCGACGCCACCCGAGGAGGCCCAGCTGATCACCGCGCCGGAGGGGTCGGTGATCGAGACGATCGTGTTGTTGAACGTCGACTTGATGTGGGCCTGGCCCACGGCGATGTTCTTCTTCTCCTTGCGGCGCGGCTTGCGCGCTGCGGACTTGGGGGTAGCCATGTGCGTTTTCTCCTAAACCTTCCGCGCCTTACTTCTTTCCGGCCTTCTTCTTGCCGGCGACGGTGCGCTTGGGACCCTTGCGGGTACGCGCGTTCGTCTTGGTGCGCTGACCGCGCACGGGAAGGCCGCGGCGGTGACGCAGGCCCTCGTAGGAGCCGATCTCGACCTTGCGGCGGATGTCGGCGGCGACCTCGCGACGGAGGTCACCCTCCACCTTGTAGGTGCCTTCGATGTAGTCGCGGAGGGCGACGAGCTGGTCGTCGCTGAGGTCCTTCACGCGGATGTTCTCGTCGATCTCAGTCGCGGCGAGGATCTCGTGCGAGCGGGTGCGACCGATTCCGTAGATGTAGGTGAGCGCGATCACCACGCGCTTGTCGCGCGGGATGTCGACACCGGCAAGACGTGCCATGTCGGTTCTCTCTTTCCCCACAGGTATCGCTGTGGAGTCTGTCGGAGGTGTGGAGCAGGATCGGTGCCCGGGCCTCCGTCCCGAGGTGTCCCCCGCCTCCGGCATCCGGATGCGGGTTCTGACCCTGCCTGTATGTGTGGAGTTATACGTTCTGGGGCCGCGGCGGACGCGGCATCCGTTCAGCCCTGGCGCTGCTTGTGGCGCGGGTTGGACTTGCAGATCACCATCACGTTGCCGTGGCGGCGGATGACCTTGCAGTGGTCGCAGATGGGCTTGACGCTCGGGTTGACCTTCATGGTGTTTCCTGTTCGCTGTCTTCGCCGGGCGGATGCCGCAGCATCCGGGGCGTTACTTCTCGACCGGCCTAGCGGTAGCGGTAGACGATGCGGCCGCGGGTGAGGTCGTAGGGCGAGAGCTCCACGACGACGCGGTCCTCGGGGATGATGCGGATGTAGTTCTGCCGCATCTTGCCCGAGATCGTTGCGAGCACCTTGTGTCCGTTGGTCAGCTCAACGCGGAACATCGCGTTGGGCAGCGCCTCGGACACTGTGCCTTCGATCTCGATGACACCGTCTTTTTTGGCCATAGCCTCGCTCACGCTTGTGCAGACCGGTCGGTCTGCGGTGGATGGGAGTCGGTGCCGCGCTCGCCCTTGCGGGGTAGCCCACCCGGACACGCCAAGGTAGGCGCAAAGCACCAAAGATCAATAGTACGTGATAGGACACCCCCCGGCAACCTCGGGCGTGTCGCCCCTCCGAACCCCGGGCCGCGGGCCGCGAGCCGCGAGCCGCGAACCCACGTGTTCGGCATCCAGCCCACACGATCCGCCGCGCGAACGGTGTGGGTTCGGCGCGTGGACTGTGGGTTCGGCGGACGCGACCGCGCGCGGGCTTCGGGTTCGACGCGGGCGGAGCAGACGCGCTAGCGCGAGGGACGGATGCCGAACTCGGCCAACCGCCGTCCAAGGGTCACCGGTGCAGCGAGATGCTGCATCCCCCACCGCACCAGGGGGCGGTGCGTCGTCGCGCGGATCCAGTCTTCACGCTCCTTCTCCGCTCGCACCACCTCCCATGGCGTGTGCTCGCCTCGCCACCGGGCATCCGTGTACTTGCCCTCGCCGTCGAACTCACCCCAGGCACCTACTTCGTCGAGTCCGAAGTCGACGAAGTAGGTGCGGGAGGAGTCTGTGAGTCGCACCTGCAGCCGCGGGGGCGCGAACCCGAGGTCGTGCAGCAGGAGCCGGCTCATGCTCTCGCCGGGCAGCTGCGCCCGTCCGTCCGCGAAGGTGTTGATCCACCGCGCTTGACGGATGCCGCGTCCTCCCCGCGCACGGGTGATGCGCTCCGCCATTGCGTCCGTCCATTCGGAAGCCGCGACCTCGTCGTAGACGTGATCCTCTGGATCCCAAGCGACCAGGTGCAGTGCGGCATCCGCGATAGCCAGCGCGCTTGCCAGCGGTAGAGTGCGCGCGACATCGAATACCGTGCGCGCCAGGGACGTGCACGGAACACCGGCGATCACGGTGATGTCTTCCGGTGGCACGCTCACCTCATGCCGCGCAACGCCCCGGGCACGGCGTACGACGCCGTTGTGGCGCGCGTCGCTGACGTGGACGGCATCCGGAATGTAGCGAAACAGCGGCAGGCCCCACAGCGCTGCCGCGGATGCGTGCGAGAAGGGCGCACTGGATGTCGTCCGTCGGGAGTTCACTGCCGCAACGGCCCGCAGGTGCCTGTCTTCGATGAACCCGTCGTTGTCGGCGGCTCGCACATACCGCCCGGAGTGCAGCCGGATCAGCTCGCCATCAACCTGCCGCGCGGCGATGAATGCGGGACTACCCTCGCGCTCGAGTCGTTCACGCGTGACGATGGCGGCACGCGCAGCCCGCACTCGGTCAAGGCTCTGCGGTACGGCATCCATCCACGCAGTCTCATCCGCGGGCGCGGCGCTTCACCCCCTTGGCCCGCTGATGTGACACAACCTCACCGGGCCGCGGCCTGGGGAGGAACCCTCGCGCCGCACCACACCCGCGCGAACCCACAGATCGCCGCCCGGGCCCACAGGACTCAACGACAGAATCCTGTGGGCTTGGACCGAGAAGTGTGGGCTAGGCGGCAAGGGGACGGCGTCGGCAGCGCCGCGTCAGACTCCCTGCCGAGCCGCGCGGCGCCGGATGGCGACGAGGAGGAGTCCACCCAGAAGCAGCGCGCCGGCAGCCCATGGCAGCACGGGGATGCCTGTGGACTCGACGGTTCCGCCCGTCGCGGCGAGCCCTGTGACTTCGAGGTACTGCCAGCCGATCACGGCGCCGGTCGAGTCCGTCACGACCAGGCGGTGCGTCCCAGCGGCGAGACCCGCGGGCACTGTGAACGTCACAGAGCCGGATGCCGACACAGTCGCCTGCCCGAGGTACGTGGGGGTCGAG
The DNA here is from genome assembly GCF_965345035.1 of Microbacterium sp. bgisy207. Classification (GTDB taxonomy): domain Bacteria; phylum Actinomycetota; class Actinomycetes; order Actinomycetales; family Microbacteriaceae; genus Microbacterium. The sequence continues at coordinate 69,795 of NZ_CBDRMG010000011.1, read as the reverse complement.
AAGACCCATCCGTCCACGAGCTGGCCCGCGTACGCGGTTCCGACGACGATCGTGATGGTCTCGCCGGCGACGGCAGTGTTCGGCGCCTGGATCTGGTTCTGCGTCTGCGGCGTGAGCGCCGACTCGGACGGCGCCACCGGGTCGCCGACGGGTGTGAGGCCGCCGCCCGACCCGGAATCGCCACCACCCGAGCCGCCGGAGCCCCCGCCCGAGGTGGTGCAGACGATCGTCGCCTCCCGGATCGAGTATCCATCCGTCTCGCTGTCGTCGGCGTAGAAGACCGGAGCGTGTCCGTCGGCGCACAGTGCCGAACCGATGGCGAAGCCCTCGTTCGCGATGTTCTCGGCCATGCCCGACGGCGCCTCGTACGACGAAGTCACCTGGAACGTGCCTGCCAAGGGTCCGTCCTCGGCGATCGTCAGGACCGCGGTCTGCCCGTCGCACGCGTCATCGCACGCCGCCCACAGCAGGCCGGTCGACGCGTCGTAGAAGACGTCGGCAACGACAGCGAGCTTGGGGTCGATCGTCGCGACGAGCGCGGCCGATCCATCGCTTATCAGCGCAACGGCGTAGATGCGTGCGGTGCCTTCGACGCCCACGAAGAACAGTCCGTCGCCGTGACCGGCGTAACGGGTGGGGTCGTACGCCTCCCCCGTGGCCTCATCGACCAGTCCCCCGGCGACCAGCGCCGAGTCAGGGATCCAGGTGATTCCCTCCAGTCCCTGGTTGGCTGCCAGCGTCGGCAGCAGGTTCGCGAGGTTCCATTCCGCGGATGCCGTCAGCGTCGTGCCGGATGCCGAGACGTCGTAGAGCAGGACTGAGGGCCGGCTGCCGCCGCCATCGTTGTTGCGCTCGCTCGCGACGTAGATTCCGGATGCGGAGGATCCGACGAAGCCGACGCCTTCGGCATCCACCGTGCCGCCGCCGTCCGGGTAGACGAGCTCCTTGCCCTGGGCCCACTCACCGGCGACGGGCACCCAGGCTGCACTGTTCCACTCGAGCTTGTAGAGCAGGCCGTCGCCGTTCTGGACGGCCCACAGCGTCCCACGTCCGTCGCCGGTGGCCTCGTAGGCGAGTCCGCTCAGGTCGCCGCCGAACTGGTTCTCCACAGAAACGGTCGTCACGCCCTGCCCACCTGGCCATGCGGTGGCGGCGACGATTCCGACGCACTCGTTCATTGCCCCCTTGGTGACCGACTGCGAGATCTCGAACGCGCCGAGGCCATCCGGGCACCTCGCCCACGAGGTGGGAGCATGCTCGCTCCAGCTGACGCTGCCCAGCAGCGTCGTGCCGTCAGCAGCGAATAGACGCGCCTCGTCCGCGCCGCCCAGCCCGAAGCCGCCTTCGCCATCGACGTCGACGGCGAGGTAGGTACCCGGCGCCATCGTCGTGCCGTCGGCAATCACGATCTCGCTCGTGTCCTTGTTATCGCGCAGGACGTATCCGGAGACATCCACTGACTCGTCGCCGATGTTCACCAACTCGACCCAGTCGACAGGGTCCGCGTCCTTCGAGTCGACCTCGTTGATGCGCACCGGCGAGCAGTCGTTGGCGGCATCCTTCGTCGGCGAGAACGTCAGGACGAACTCCCCCGTGCCGTCGGGGCAGCGGCCGTACGTCGTTCTCTCGGCGTGGTCCTCCCACGCGTAGCTGTCGACGAGGGTCTCTCCGCCGGGCAGGTACAGGCGTGCGGTGTCGGGGTTGCCGAGTCCGAACGCGTCAGGATCGACGTCGGTCACCACGGCGAGGAAGCCGCCCGGAGCGAGCAAGGTCCCCGGAGCGATCACGAACGCGTGCTCATCGACGTTGTCGCGCAGGATCCAGCTGGTGAGGTCGACCGTCACGTCTCCCGTGTTGTGCAGCTCGATCCAGTCGCCGGGCTCGCCGCCCGAGGACTCGACCTCGTTGATGACGACGTCTTGCCAGCCGGCCGGCGGCGGGCAGTCGTTGGCCGCGCCCGGGGTGGGCGCTTCGGTCTCTCCGAAGGCGCCGACAGCATCCGGGCACCGGCCCCAGGTCTCGTCGGCGGTGGCCGTCCAGCTCGTCTCGTCGATCAGCGTGGTGCCGTCCGCTGCGAATAGGCGGGCGCTGTCGGCTCCGCCGAGCCCGCTGGTCTCGACGACGACGTATCCGCCGGCCGGCACGATCGAGGTCGCTGCGATGGTGGTCTTCGGCTCCCCGGCGTCAGCGATCACCAGACCGGTCATGTCGATTGCCGTAGCCGTCGGGTTGTAGATCTCGACCCAGTCCGCGCCCTCGCCGGAGGACTCGACCTCGTTGAGGACGAGCTCGCCGACCGGGTTGACCTCGGGGCAGTCGTTGGCGGCGCCAGGGGTGGCGGTGACGTTCATGACGAACTCGCCGGTCGCGTCGGGGCACCGACCCCACGAGGGGTCGGCGTGGGTGTCAGCGGTCCACTGCGTCTCGTCGACAAGGGTGACCCCGTCTGCAAGGAAGAGGCGGAACTGGTCGCCCTTGCCGAGACCGAAGCCGAAGTGCGTCCCGTTGGTCAGCACAACGTAGCCGCCGGCCGGGACGATGGTCCCTGAGGGGAGAACGTCCTCGCGCGGGCTGCTGTCGTCCACGTGCCACCCCGAGATGTCGACGTCCGCATCACCGGTGTTGTGGATCTCGGCCCAGTCATCGGGGTCGGACGAGACCTCCGTGATGAGGATGCCGTCAGCACCGACCGGTCGGACGCAGTCGTTTACGGCACCGGGGGTCGCGGTCGCGGTCATCTCGAAGGCGCCGGTCACGTCGGGGCAGCGTCCCCAGGACGGCGCGGCGTGGGTGTCCGCGGGCCACGCCGTCTCGTCGACGAGAGTCGTGCCGTCCTCGAGGTACAGGTGGAACTGATCACCGTCACCGAGGCCGAACGCGAAGTGCGTGCCGTTCTGAAGCACGAGGTAGCCGCCCGCCGGAACGATCGTGCCCTCGGGCAGCGGTGCCAGCGCGTCGACCTTGGCGTCGCGGACCATCCATCCCGAGATGTCGACGGGCGTCGTGCCGTCATTGTGCAGCTCGACCCAGTCGGCCGGCTCACCCTGCGACGTGACCTCGTTGATCGTGATGTTGTCGGGCCCCGCAGTAGCCGGGCAGTCGTTGGCAGCACCGGGCGTGGCGGTCTCCGTCAGACCGAACTCACCGGTTCCGTCCGGGCAGCGACCCCAGGTGGTCGCAGGTTTGCTCGTGAAGGCGTACTCGTCGACGATCGTGCCGTCCGGGAGCGCAACGTGTACCTCGTCACCGCTCTTGCCCAACCCGAAGTCGAAGTGATCTTTGTTCGAAAGCACGAGGTATCCACCCGCCGGGACGACGAGGCCGGCCCGCAACGTGGAGGTGTTCTTGTCGTCCCGCACGATCCATCCGCTGATGTCGACATCCGTGTCACCCGTGTTTGCGAGCTCGACCCAGTCTTCGGCTACCGCGTCGTCGGGTTGGATCTCGTTGATCACCACCGACGGGATCTCGATCGGATCCGCGCTTGCTGCTCCCGGCACCGCCACGGCGAAGGAGAGCCCGAGAATCACGGACAGGACGGCGGCGAGGCGTCGGCGCATGGCGAGTACTCCTGCAGGTCGGTGCGGGGGATGGCGCGCCGATGTGTCGGGTCAGGGACCCCGGGACGGGCGCTCGCCCAGCCTCACGACTCCAGGCAAAGAAGCGGTGAACGGGTTGCGAACCGGGGGTGGTCGCTCGGTGTCACCCCTGATAACCGCGGCATCGGACACGGCGAGGGCTCCTGCAGCCACCGTGGCAGGCACCCGGCAGACACCGCGGCGCCCCGGGGAACGGTATCCCCGGGGCGCCGGCGCACGATGAGCGCGTGTGGGCGGAGGCCTCAGTTCAGCCGATTGACGATGTCGGCGTTCACGTCACCGGTCAGTGCGATGTACTCGCCGTTGATCACGAGAGTCGGGGTTCCCTGCCCACCCTCGGGGCTGGTCGGGATCTCTCGGGTCTGCGTTGCGACGAAGTCCACGTACGTGCGATCGGTGACACACTCGTCGATGCCCGTGACACCCGCGTCGGCGGCGAGGTCGATGAGCTCCTGGTCGGTCGGTCCCGCCCCGGTGACGTCGGCGGTGAGCAGCGTCTGCGAGAACGCGTAAGCGGCGTCGGCATCCTGCGTCGCGATGCAGTACAGCGCGCTGGCCGAGCGCTCCGAAAAGTCCGTGCCGGATGCGGCATTCAGGCCGGAGAGCGCGACAGGATGCAGATTGAGGGTGATGTCTCCCGACGTGACGAGCTCGTCGAGCGTCGGCCCATACACGTCTTCGAAGTCCTGGCAGTGCGGGCAGTAGAAGTCGAACCAGACGTCGACCTCGTTCGAGCCTTCGCCGACCACGATCGCTCCGGTCGACGTGTTGATGCCCGGCCCCTCGGGGACAGCACCCGGAGCGCTGGCCGCATTGTTCATCCACACCACGAGGGCGCCGATCAGAACGAGAGCCGCGACGACCGCGACGCTGATCCAGATCGCGAAGTAGTTGTTCTTTTTCGCCGGTGCTGCCATTTCCTGTTCCTCCGGATGCTGTGTCCGGCCGGCTCGTCGCCGGCTCTCGCCTCTCAGGCCCCCGCGATCGGCTGCGGAGTGACGCCGAACGGAGCAAGCTCCGCGGCGCCGCCATCGGGTGCGGTCAGCACCCAGATACCACCATCGTGCACGGCGACGCTATGTTCCCAATGTGAACCGTCTGTGCCGTCGACGGTGGACACCGTCCAGTCGTCGTCCTCGACGAAGGTTGCCTGGTCGCCCGCGACGACCATCGGCTCGATGGCGAGGACCAGCCCGGGGCGCACCTCGGCTCCCGGATCGCTCGTGCGGTAGTTGAACACGGGCGGTGCCTCGTGCATCTTCCGCCCGATGCCGTGACCGATGTAGTCCCGCAGAATGCCGTACCCGCCCTCCGGGGCGTGGGTTTTGACGTAGCCCTCGATCGCCGCGCCGACCTCGCCCACGTGGGACGCCGTCGCGAGCGCCGCGATCCCGGCCCACAACGAGCCGCGTGTCACCTCCGAGAGCCGCTCACGAGCAGCTACCAGCTCGGGGCGTTCCGCATCGGGCAGGACGATCGTGATGGCGGAGTCGCCGTTCCAGCCCCGGTACTCGGCGCCGGCATCCACGGACAGGATGTCGCCCGGTTGCAGCACGTAATCACCAGGGATGCCGTGGACGACCTGCTGGTTCACCGACGCGCACACGGTGTGACGGTAGCCACGCACGAGCTGGAAGTTCGAACGGGCGTCGCGAGCGGTGATGACCGCGGATGCCGCAGCGTCGAGCTCAATCGTTCTGACACCCGGCACCGCAAGCGCGCGGACCGCATCGAGCGCGGCGGCGGTGATCAGTCCAGGTTCGACCATCGCCCGCAGCTGAGCGGGGGTCTTGTAGATCGATCGACGCAGCACGGCGCCCGGTCAGCCGGTGATGCCGCGCGCAGACAGCGCCGCGGCGATGCGATCGGCGATCTCGTCGAGTGAGCCGACGCCGTCGATGGTGTCGACGATGCCCCGCTCGCGGTAGACATCGAGAATCGGTGCTGTCTCGCGCTCGTAGATCGCGAGACGGTTCGCGATGACCTCTTCGGTGTCATCCGTACGGCCTTGGTCGATGGCGCGCTGCGTGAGCCGGGCGATCGACTCGTCGCGCGGGACCGAAAGCTCGATCACGGCATCCAGCGACTCACCCCGGCCCTCGAGGAAGGCGTCGAGGTCGCCGACCTGGCCGAGATTGCGGGGATACCCGTCGAGGAGGAAACCATTGCCGGCGTCGTCCTGGGCGAGGCGGTCGCGCACGATCTCGCTGGTCAGCGAGTCCGGCACCAGGTCTCCGGCCTCGATGATCGCTTTGACCTGCTGTCCGAGCGGAGTGCCGTCCTTGACGTTCGCGCGGAAGACGTCTCCCGTCGAGATCACCGGGATCGACAGCGCTTCTCCGATTCGGACGCCCTGCGTCCCCTTCCCCGAGCCCTGCGGACCGACGATGAGAAGGCGAGCGGAGGGGAGGTCGGCGGAGCGCGTCATCGGAGGAGCCCTTCGTAGTGTCGCTGCTGCAGCTGCGCATCGATCTGCTTCACGGTCTCAAGACCCACACCGACGATGATGAGGATCGATGCGCCGCCGAACGGGAAGTTCTGGTTGGCACCGACAAGTGCCAGCGCGAACAGCGGAAGCAGCGCGATCAGACCGAGGTAGAGCGAGCCCGGCAGCGTGATGCGGGTGAGCACGTAGTCGAGGTACTCGGCGGTGGGGCGGCCCGCACGGATGCCGGGAATGAACCCGCCGTACTTCTTCATGTTGTCGGCGACCTCGACCGGGTTGAACGTGATCGCGACGTAGAAGTACGTGAAGCCGACGATGAGCAGGAAGTACACGATCATGTAGATCGCGCTGTCACCGTTCGTGAGGTTGTTGCTGATCCACACGACCCACGGTGCGGCCTCTTGGCCCGGCTGCGGCTGGTTGAACTGCGCGATCAGTGCCGGGATGTACAGCAGCGACGAGGCGAAGATGACGGGCACGACGCCGGCCATGTTGACCTTGATCGGAATGTAGGTGTTGGTTCCGCCGTAGGTGCGACGGCCCACCATCCGCTTGGCGTACTGCACCGGGATGCGGCGCTGGGACTGCTCCACGAACACCACCAGCCCGACCACCACGATGCCGACAGCCAGGACGAGCAGGAAGGTCTCGAATCCGCGCGACTGCCAGATCGCCCACAGCGAGGCGGGGAAGGCGGCGGCGATCGAGGTGAAGATGAGGATCGACATGCCGTTACCGATGCCGCGCTCGGTCACGAGCTCCGCGAACCACATGATGAGGCCGGTACCGGCGGTCATCGTGATGATCATGAGCAGCTGCGCCCACCACGCGTCGTTGGTGAGCAGCTGCTCGCACTCGGGGATACCCGTGGTGCCGAACAGCTGACCGCTGCGCGCGACGGTCACAAGCGTCGTGGACTGCAGAAGAGCGAGCGCGATCGTGAGGTACCGCGTGTACTGGGTGAGCTTGGCCTGCCCGGCCTGGCCCTCCTTGTAGAGAGCCTCGAAGTGCGGGATGACCACACGCAGCAGCTGCACGATGATCGTCGCCGTGATGTAGGGCATGACACCGAGGGCGAAGATCGACAGCTGCAGCAGCGCGCCACCCGAGAACAGGTTGACAAGAGCGAGCAGTCCCTCGGTGCCGCTGGAGTCGCGCAGACACTGCTGCACGTTCGGGAAGTCCACGAACGGTGTGGGCACATGCGCACCCAGGCGATAGAGGGCGATGATGGCCAGGGTGAACCCGATCTTGCGACGAAGGTCGGGAGTGCGGAACACCCGCGCGATGGCGCTGAACAAGAGGATTCCTCCAAGGGGATGCCGACACGCTCGGGCGCGCCAACGTCCAGGCTAACCGAAGGAGGGGCCGGAGATGTCTCCGGCCCCTCCTTTCAGGTACTACTCCGCCGACGCAGCGGTCGCGACGGACCCGCCAGCGGCGACGATCTTCTGCTGGGCCGAACCCGAGACCTTGTCGACCGTGACGGTGAGCTTCACCGAGATGTCGCCGTCGCCGAGGACCTTGACCTTCTCGTTCTTGCGCACCGCACCCTTGGCGACGAGGTCGCTCACGGTGACGTCTCCACCCTGGGGGTAGAGCTCGGCGAGCGTCGACAGGTTCACGACCTGGTACTCGACGCGGAACGGGTTCTTGAATCCGCGCAGCTTCGGGGTACGCATGTGCAGCGGCATCTGCCCACCCTCGAAGCCCACCTTGACCTGGTAACGGGCCTTCGTGCCCTTGGTGCCACGGCCTGCGGTCTTGCCCTTGGATCCTTCACCGCGACCCACACGGGTCTTCGCGGTGTTGGCGCCGGGAACCGGACGAAGGTGGTGCACCTTGAGCACGCCGGGGCGCGTCGCGGGAACGACATCCTTCTTCGCCGCAGCAGCCTTGGCCGGAGCCTTCTTGGCGGGAGCGGCCTTCTCTGCCGGCGCATCGGCGGCGGCCTTGGCCGGAGCCTTGCGCGCGGGAGCCTTCTTCTCGGCGGGCGCATCCGACGCGGCCTTGGCCGGAGCCTTGCGCGCCGGGGCCTTCTTCGGAGCCTCAGCCACAGCTTCTGCGGCCTCGACCTTCTCGCCCGCACTGAGCTTGGACGAAGTGTTGTCTGCCATTAGTCGATCTCCTCAACCTTCACGAGGTGAGCGACGGTCTTGACGTACCCGCGCGTCTGCGCGTCGTCGGGCCGGACGACGGAGTCGCCGATCCGCTTGAGACCGAGCGAACGCAGCGTGTCCCGCTGGTTCTGCTTCTCACTCACCTTGGACTTGACCTGCGTGACCTTCAGTCGAGCAGCCATCAGGCACCTACCTTCTGCGCGGCCGTTGCCTCAGCCTCGGCACGGACCAGACGAGCCGGCGCGACCTGATCGAAGTCGAGACCGCGACGAGCGGCGACCGAACGCGGCTCCTCGAGCTGCTGGAGCGCCTCGACGGTCGCGTGGACGATGTTGATCGTGTTCGACGAGCCGAGCGACTTGGACAGCACGTCGTGGATGCCGGCGCACTCGAGCACGGCGCGAACCGGACCACCGGCGATAACACCGGTACCGGCGGCGGCGGGGCGCAGCAGCACGACGCCGGCGGCTGCCTCACCCTGCACGGGGTGCGGGATGGTGGAGCCGGAGCGCGGGACACGGAAGAAGTTGCGCTTGGCCTCTTCGACACCCTTCGAGATCGCCAGGGGCACCTCGCGGGCCTTCCCGTAGCCGACACCGACCACGCCGTTGCCGTCACCGACGACCACGAGGGCGGTGAAGCTGAAGCGACGTCCACCCTTCACGACCTTCGACACGCGGTTGATCGTGACGACGCGCTCCAGGAACTGGTTGTCGCCCCGGTCACGCGACCCGCGGTCACGGTTGGGGTTGCGCTCGCGGCTGCCCCGGCGCGGCTCGCGCTCGCGCTCGGTCGTCGCCGCGGCCTCGGCCGCCGGCTGCTCCGTCGTGCCTTCGGCAGTGGTCACGTCGTTCTCCACGTTGTTGTTGTTCTCGGTCACAGGTTCAGACCTCCCTCGCGGGCGCCGTCGGCGATCGCCGCGACCCGTCCCGCATAGCGGTTGCCACCGCGGTCGAACACGACATCCGAGACCCCAGCCGCCTTCGCGCGCTCGGCGACGAGCTCGCCGACCTTGCGTGCCTTCGCGGTCTTGTCACCGTCGAACCCGCGCAGGTCGGTCTCGAGAGTGGATGCCGAGGCGAGCGTGTGGCCCTGGCTGTCGTCGACGACCTGCACGAACACGTGACGGGCAGAACGGGTGACGACCAGGCGCGGACGCTCGGCGGTGCCGACGACCTTCTTGCGAAGGCGGGCGTGACGACGCGCGCGCGCGTCGGACTTCGTCTTCACGGTCATGGTTACTTACCAGCCTTTCCGGCCTTGCGACGCACGACCTCGCCGGCGTAGCGAATGCCCTTGCCCTTGTAGGGTTCCGGCTTGCGGATCTTTCGGATGTTGGCGGCGACCTCACCGACGGCCTGCTTGTCGATGCCGCTCACGGTGACCTTGTTGTTGCCCTCGACCGTGAAGCTGATGCCGGTCGGCGGCTCGACGAGCACGGGGTGCGAGAAGCCGAGGGCGAACTCGATCGAACTGCCCTTCTGCGCCACGCGGTAACCGGTGCCGACGACCTCGAGGCCCTTGGTGTAGCCCTGGGTCACGCCAATGATGTTGTTGTTGATCAGAGTGCGGGTCAGGCCGTGCAGCGAACGCGACTCGCGCTCGTCGTCGGGACGGGTGACGAGCACCTGACCCTCTTCGACCTTCACTTCGATGGGGCGCGCGACGGTGAGCGAAAGCTCACCCTTCGGGCCCTTGACGGCGACATCCTGGCCCTCGACCGTGATGGTCACGCCGGCGGGGATGTCGATGGGAAGACGTCCAATACGCGACATGTCAGATCACCACACGTAGGCGAGGACTTCCCCACCCACGCCCTTCTGCTCGGCCTGACGGTCGGTGAGAAGACCGGAGGAGGTGGACAGGATCGCAACGCCGAGGCCGCCGAGAACGGTGGGGATCTCGGTGGACTTCGCGTACACGCGCAGACCGGGCTTCGACACGCGCTTGATGCCCGCGATCGAACGCTCCCGGTTGGGGCCGTACTTGAGGGTCATGGTCAGGGTCTGGCCCACGCGGGCGTCCTCGACCGACCAGTCCGAGATGTAGCCCTCCTGCTTGAGGATCTCGGCGATGTGCGTCTTGAGCTTCGAGCTCGGCAGCGACACGGAGTCGTGGTGCGCCGAGTTCGCGTTGCGCAGCCGGGTCAGCATGTCTGCGACCGGGTCTGTCATGGTCATGGGGTTCTTCTTTCTTTCACCAGGTTTCGACGCCCGTTACGCGGACGCCGACCTGTGGTGGCGAAGGCCCGGAGGTCCCGGGACTTCAGGGGAGGATCAGGCCTGCTGCTCGGCGCTGCGGAACGGGAAGCCGAGGTGACGCAGGAGGGCACGGCCTTCGGCATCCGTCTTGGCGGACGTGACGATCGTGATGTCGAAGCCTCGGACGCGATCGATCTTGTCCTGGTTGATCTCGTGGAAGATCGACTGCTCCTGCACGCCGAACGTGTAGTTGCCGTTGCCGTCGAACTGCTTGTCCGAGAGGCCACGGAAGTCACGGATGCGGGGCAGCGCGAGGCTCACGAGACGGTCGATGAACTCCCACGCACGGTCGCCACGGAGGGTGACGTGCGCGCCGATGGCCTGCCCCTCGCGCAGCTTGAACTGCGCGATGGACTTGCGGGCCTTCGTGACGACCGGCTTCTGACCGGTGATCTTCGTGAGGTCGTCGACCGCACCATCGATCACCTTGCTGTCACGAGCTGCCTCGCCGACACCGGTGTTCACGACGACCTTGACCAGGCCGGGGATCTGCATGACGTTCGCGTAACCGAACTCGTCCTGCAGCGCCTTCTTGATCTCGCCGTTGTACTTCTGCTTGAGGCGAGGCTGGATTTTGCCAGTCTCGACGGCAGTTGCAGTGCTCATGTTCAGAGGTCCTTGCCTGACTTCTTCGCGTAGCGCACGCGGACCGTGCGCTTGACGCCGTCCTTGACCTGCTCCTCGACCCGGTGACCGACCCGCGTGGGCTTCTTGGTCTCGGGGTCCACGAGCTGGACGTTGGAGATGTGGATCGGCGCCTCGATGGTCTCGATGCCGCCGGTCTTGGTTCCGCGCTGGGACTGGCCCACGCGGGTGTGCTTGGTGACGTAGTTCACGCCCTCGACGATGACGCGGTCCTGTTCGGTCAGCACCTCGAGAACCGTGCCCTGCTTGCCGCGGTCGCCGCCGCGCTCCGGGGTCGGACCCGAGATGACCTGGACCAGGTCACCCTTCTTGATGTTCGCCATGGGTTACAGCACCTCCGGGGCGAGCGAGACGATCTTCATGAACTTCTTGTCGCGAAGCTCACGGCCGACCGGCCCGAAGATACGGGTGCCACGGGGCTCCCCGTCGTTCTTCAGGATGACGGCGGCGTTCTCGTCGAACTTGATGTAGGAACCGTCGGGACGACGGGTCTGCTTGACCGTGCGCACCACGACCGCCTTGACGACGTCGCCCTTCTTGACGTTGCCGCCGGGGATCGCGTCCTTGACGGTTGCGACGATGATGTCGCCGAGACCGGCGTACCGACGGTTCGAGCCGCCGAGCACGCGAATGGTCAACAGCTCCTTCGCGCCGGTGTTGTCCGCCACCTTGAGGCGGGATTCGTTCTGAATCATCGGTTACTTCGCCTTCTCGAGGATCTCGACCAGGCGCCAGCGCTTCGTGGCGCTCAGCGGACGGGTCTCGTTGATGAGGACGAGGTCACCGACGCCGGCGGTGTTCGCCTCGTCGTGGGCCTTCACCTTGGACGTGCGGCGGATGACCTTGCCGTAGAGGGGGTGCTTCACGCGGTCCTCGACCTCGACGACGATCGTCTTGTCCATCTTGTCCGACACGACGTAACCGCGGCGGGCCTTGCGGTAGCCACGGGCGTTGGGGTCACGCACGTCGTGCTCAGCGTGCTCGTGTCCGACCTCGACCGGAGCCTCGACCGTCTCCTCAGCGGCGGCCTTGGCGGGAGCCTTCTTGGCAGGCGCCTTCTTGGCCGGAGCCTTCTCGGTGGTGTTCTCTGTGGTGGCCATCACTCAGCCTCCTCCTTGGCGGCGGCGTCGTCATCCGACTTCGCGGCATTCGTCTTGCGAGCCTTGGTCGCCTTCTCGACGGGCGTGGGCGTGGCACGGATGCCGAGCTCGCGCTCGCGGATGACGGTGTACAGCCGCGCGATGTCGCGCTTGACCGCACGGATGCGGCCGTGGCTGTCGAGCTGACCCGTGGCCGACTGGAAGCGCAGGTTGAACAGCTCTTCCTTGGCCTTGCGCAGCTCCTCGACCAGGCGCTGGTCTTCGAACGTGTCCAGCTCGCTCGGGGCGAGCGTCTTGGTGCCGATCGCCATTACGCGTCGCCCTCCTCGCGCTTGATGATGCGTGCCTTCAGGGGCAGCTTGTGGATGGCACGGGTCAGGGCCTCACGAGCGAGCTGCTCGTTGACGCCGGCGACCTCGAACAGGACGCGACCCGGCTTGACGTTTGCGACCCACCACTCCGGCGAGCCCTTACCCGAACCCATGCGGGTTTCTGCGGGCTTCTTGGTGAGCGGACGGTCGGGGTAGATGTTGATCCACACCTTTCCACCACGCTTGATGTGACGGGTCATCGCGATACGAGCGGACTCGATCTGACGGTTGGTCACGTAAGCGGGGGTCAGGGCCTGAATGCCGAACTCACCGAACGACACCTTCGTGCCACCGGTGGCCTGACCATCGCGGCCCGGGTGGTGCTGCTTGCGGTACTTGACCTTGCGGGGGATGAGCATTATGCCGACGCTCCTTCTGCGACCGGGGCCTCAGCGGCGCGGTTGTCACGACGGGGGCCGCGACGGTCGCCACGCTCGCGCGCAGGCTTCTGGTTCGCCTGCTCGCGGGCCAGTTCCTTGTTGGTGAGGTCGCCCTTGTAGATCCAGACCTTCACGCCGATGCGACCGAAGGTGGTCTTGGCTTCGTAGAAGCCGTAGTCGATGTTCGCGCGCAGCGTGTGCAGGGGCACACGGCCTTCGCGGTAGAACTCCGACCGGCTCATCTCCGCGCCACCGAGGCGACCGGAGACCTGGATGCGGACACCCTTGGCGCCGGCACGCTGCGCACCCTGCAGACCCTTGCGCATCGCACGGCGGAACGCCACACGAGCAGACAGCTGCTCGGCGATGCCCTGCGCGACCAGCTGAGCGTCGGCCTCGGGGTTCTTGACCTCGAGGATGTTCAGCTGGATCTGCTTACCGGTGAGCTTTTCGAGGTCGGCGCGGATGCGCTCGGCCTCGGCTCCGCGGCGGCCGATCACGATGCCGGGGCGCGCGGTGTGGATGTCGACGCGGACGCGGTCACGCGTGCGCTCGATCTCGATGTTGCTGACGCCGGCGCGGTCGAGCTGCGTCTTGAGCAGACGACGGATCTTGATGTCCTCGGCCACGTAGTCGGCGTACCGCTGGCCCGGCTTCGTCGAATCCGAGAACCACCGCGACACGTGGTCGGTGGTGATGCCCAGGCGGAAGCCGTACGGGTTGACTTTCTGTCCCATTACTTGCTCGCCTTCTTGGTCTGGGAAGCGGGCGCGGTCTCGGCCACCTCGGGCGTCGCGAGGACGACCGTGATGTGGCTGGTGCGCTTCTTGATCTGGAATGCACGACCCTGCGCCCGCGGCTGGAACCGCTTGAGCGTCGTGCCCTCGTCGACATACGCGTTCTTGACGAACAGCGCACCCTCGTCGAAGTACGAGCCGTCGTTGTCGGCCTTCACGCGAGCGTTCGCGATCGCCGAAGCGACGAGCTTGTAGATCGGCTCGCTGGCGCCCTGCGGCGCGAACTTCAGGATCGCGAGGGCCTCTTCGGCCTGCTTGCCCTTGATGAGAGCGACGACACGACGAGCCTTCTGAGGGGTCACGCGGATGTGTCGCACGCGTGCGATGGACTCCACCATTTCTCTCTCCTCTTGCGCCCCCGCGTCAGCGGCGGCGGCCCTTCTTGTCGTCCTTCTCGTGGCCGCGGAAGGTGCGGGTGGGCGCGAACTCGCCCAGCTTGTGGCCGACCATGGTCTCGGTCACGAACACGGGGATGTGCTTGCGACCGTCGTGCACGGCGATCGTGTGTCCGAGCATGGCCGGGATGATCATCGAGCGACGCGACCAGGTCTTGATCACGTTCTTGGAGCCGGATTCGTTCTGGGAGACGACCTTGCGAAGCAGGTGCTCGTCGACGAAGGGGCCCTTCTTGAGACTGCGTGGCATCTTCTGTTCCTACCTACTTGCGCTTCTTGCCGGCCGTACGGCGGCGGACGATGAGCTTGTCGCTTTCCTTGTTGGCGTGGCGCGTACGGCCCTCCGCCTGACCCCACGGGGTCACGGGGTGACGTCCACCGGATGTCTTGCCCTCACCACCACCGTGCGGGTGGTCGACCGGGTTCATCGCGACACCGCGGACGGTGGGGCGAACGCCCTTCCAGCGCTTGCGACCGGCCTTACCCCAGTTGATGTTCGACTGCTCGGCGTTGCCGACCTCACCGATCGTCGCGCGGCAGCGGGCATCCACGTTGCGGATCTCACCTGAGGGCAGACGAAGCTGCGCGTAGGGACCGTCCTTGGCGACAAGACGCACCGCGGCGCCTGCCGAGCGGGCCATCTTCGCACCGCCGCCGGGACGCAGCTCGATGGCGTGCACCACGGTACCGGTGGGGATGTTGCGCAGCGGCAGGTTGTTGCCGGGCTTGATGTCAGCGGCCGGGCCGGACTCGACGATGTCACCCTGCTGCAGCTTGTTCGGCGCGAGGATGTACCGCTTCTCGCCGTCGACGTAGTGCAGCAGCGCGATGCGCGCGGTGCGGTTGGGGTCGTACTCGATGTGGGCGACCTTGGCGTCGATGCCGTCCTTGTCATTGCGACGGAAGTCGATGACGCGGTACTGACGCTTGTGTCCGCCACCGATGTGACGCGTGGTGATGCGGCCCTGGTTGTTGCGGCCGCCGGTCTTGGCGATGGGGCGAAGGAGCGACTTCTCGGGCGTCGATCGGGTGATCTCAGCGAAGTCCGCCACCGACGAGCCGCGGCGACCGGGGGTCGTGGGCTTGTACTTGCGAATTGCCATGTCTCTAGTCCTCTATCCCGACTGTCAGCCGACGGCCGTGAAGATGTCGATGGAGCCCGACTTCAGCGTGACGATGGCGCGCTTGGTGTCCTTGCGCTTGCCCATGCCGAAACGGGTGCGACGGGCCTTGCCGACGCGGTTGATCGTGTTGACCGAGGCCACCTTGACGCCGAAGATCTTCTCGATCGCGAGCTTGATCTCGGTCTTGGTCGCGCGGGGGTCCACGAGGAAGGTGTACTTGCCCTCGTCGATGAGCCCGTAGCTCTTCTCCGACACCACCGGCTTGAGGATGATGTCGCGCGGGTCCTTGTTGACAGCGGTCATGCCGAGACCTCCGAGGTAGCGCCCGTCTTCGACGCGACGAACGCGTCGTAAGCGGCCTTGGTGAAGACGATGTCGTCCGAGACGAGCACGTCGTAGGCGTTGAGCTGGTCGACGTAGAGCACGTGCACGTACGCGAGGTTGCGCACGCTCAGGATGCTGGTTTCGTCGTCGCGCGTGACGACCACGAGCACGTTCTTGGCCGGCGCAAGGTTGCCGAGGACCGCGACCGCGGCCTTGGTCGACGGTGCACCCTCGATGCCGAACGAGTCGACGATGTGCAGACGCTCACCGCGCGCACGGTCGCTGAGCGCACCGAGCAGAGCCGCGGCGATCATCTTCTTGGGGGTGCGCTGGCCGTAGTCACGGGGCTTGGGTCCGTGGACGATGCCACCGCCGGTCATGTGGGGCGCACGGATGGAACCCTGACGGGCGTTACCCGTGCCCTTCTGCTTGAAGGGCTTGCGGCCGGCACCGGAGACCTCGCCGCGACGCTTGGTCGAGTGCGTGCCCTGGCGCGCCGCGGCGCGCTGTGCCACGACGACCTGGTGGATGAGGGGGATGTTCGTCTTGACGTCGAACAGGGCGGCGGGCAGCTCCACGGAGCCTGCCTTCTTGCCGTCCGCCTTGTGGACGTCGAGCGCGAGAGTCGAGTCAGCCATGATCAGGCACCCTTCACTGCGTTGCGGACGTAGACGATGCGACCGCGCGCACCGGGAACAGCGCCCTTGACGAGCAGCAGTCCCTTCTCGGCGTCGACGGCGTGCACCGTGAGGTTGAGGACGGTGACACGCTCGCCACCCATGCGACCGGCCATGCGCATGCCCTTGAAGACACGGCTGGGCGTCGAGGACGCACCGATCGAGCCGGGCTTGCGGTGGTTGCGGTGCGCACCGTGCGAGGCCGAGACGCCCTTGAAGTTGTGACGCTTCATGACACCCGCGGTGCCCTTGCCCTTGCTCGTGCCGACGACGTCGACGAGCTGGCCCGCCTCGAACACGCCGTCGACGGTGAGCTCCTGACCGAGTGAGTAGTCAGCAGCATCCGCCGTGCGCACCTCGGCGAGGTGGCGGCGCGGGGTGACGCCGGCGGCCTCGAAGTGAGCCGAGAGCGGCTTGTTCACCTTGCGGGGGTCGATCTGGCCGTACGCGATCTGCACGGCGTTGTAGCCGTCCTTCTCGGGCGTGCGAACCTGGGTGACCACGTTGGGGGCCACCTCGATGACCGTGACGGGAACGAGCTTGCCGTTCTCGTCCCAGACCTGGGTCATGCCGAGCTTGGTGCCCAGCAGGCCCTTGGAAACCTTTTCGTTGATGTGTGCCATGGTCGAGGTCCTCAGAGCTTGATCTCGATGTTGACGTCGGCCGGCAGGTCAAGGCGCATCAGCGAGTCGACGGCCTTGGGCGTCGGGTCGATGATGTCGATCAGACGCTTGTGGGTGCGCATCTCGAAGTGCTCGCGGCTGTCCTTGTACTTGTGGGGCGACCGGATGACGCACACGACGTTCTTCTCGGTCGGAAGCGGCACGGGTCCTACCACCGTCGCGCCCGCTCGGGTAACGGTGTCGACGATCTTGCGCGCCGAGCTGTCAAGCCCCGCGTGGTCGTACGACTTCAGGCGAATGCGGATCTTCTGTCCCGCCATTGTCTGCTCACTCTCTTTTCTCGCGTCGTACCTCTGGGCCCCGATCGGTTCGGGGCACGGGCATTGGACGCACCGTGGCGCTCGCGCGCCGTGGCACTTCACTCCGCATAGTGCGGATGCTGCACCGCTGTTCTGATGTCAACCCGGAGGCTCTCGCATCCGGTCCCGCACGCGCGCCATCCTGCTTCTCCCCCATGCCGGATCGCTCCGGATGTCGGGTTCACAGGAATGCTGTGTGGGAAACGTGTTCTGCTGCCCGCGGCCTAGACTCTGCGCTCTCGCACGTTCTATGCACTGCCCTGGCAGTGATCCGGGCACACGTCAATGCGCACCGGAATGTGGAACCTGACTAGTCTACGTGCATCCCGGGCGTGTCGCAAACTCACGCAGGAGGTGCGGCGAATGCCCCGCGACACGACGAGAGCCCCCGCCGAAGCGGGGGCTCTCGATGAGATCGTGCGTGGGCGCTCAGGCGTCCTGGCGCTCGCGACGAGCCGCGAAGACCGTGACGAGCACGCCACCCAGCAGCAGCACGCCACCACCGATCCAGACCCCGAGCATCGAGCCCGCGTCGAAACCGGTCTCGGCCATCGAACCGCCCGACGAAGACGCCGTGATGGAGACGGAGGTGCTGTCACCGGACGACTG
Source organism: Microbacterium sp. bgisy207 (assembly GCF_965345035.1). Lineage (GTDB taxonomy): Bacteria > Actinomycetota > Actinomycetes > Actinomycetales > Microbacteriaceae > Microbacterium. Next base: position 51,965 of record NZ_CBDRMG010000011.1, on the reverse strand, counting down.
GCCCGCTGCGAGGAGCGTGTAGGTTCCGGTGGCGTTGGACGGCAGCGTGACCTCGACGGAGGCAGCCCCGGTGCCACTGGCCGCCTTGGTGATCGAGGCCGAGCTGACCGCGAACTTGACCATTGCGAGGGTTGCGCCGGCGCCGTTCTCACCCGTGAGCGTGAAGAGGACGCTTTCGTTCGGCGCGAAGCCGCTGAAGCTGAACGTCCCCGAACCGCCCGGTGCGATCGTGGTGGGACCACTGATCGGCGTCGGTGTGTAGGCGGAGGCAGCCGCGGGCGCAGCGATGATGGCGGCAGCTGCGATGGCTACCGCGGCGATCTTGGTGCGAAGGCTCTTCATGGTGTCTCCCCGAAGATTGATAAGTCTGCGTTTGTGGTGTGTACCGACATGCGGCGTGGGGGGCGTTGTGCGCGGAGGCAGCAGCTGCCTGGAACAGCCCTCGTCCTCCCCGAGTGCTCCCAGGCTACCCACAGTTTCGCCAATACCACAATCCGACGGCCATCACGGGACGCAATGTTCACCAACCCGAAACATCGCGATCGGCCTCCGGGCGCCGTGTTCGTCGCGCACAGACGGCAATCCGAAGCCCGCTGCCGGCTCGGATGAGGACTCTCTCATGGCATGCGAAGAGGGCCGCCCGCACAGCGGACGACCCTCTTCTCAAGGTTTCGAAGATTACTTCAGGATCTTCGTGACCGTGCCGGCGCCGACGGTGCGGCCACCCTCACGGATCGCGAATCCGAGACCCTCTTCCATGGCGATCGGCTGGATGAGCTCGACCGTCATGTCGGTGGTGTCGCCGGGCATGACCATCTCGGTGCCCTCGGGCAGCGTGATGACGCCGGTGACGTCGGTGGTGCGGAAGTAGAACTGCGGGCGGTAGTTCGTGAAGAACGGGTTGTGACGCCCACCCTCGTCCTTGGACAGGATGTACGCCGTGCCCTCGAAGTTGGTGTGCGGGGTGACCGAGCCGGGCTTGACGACGACCTGGCCGCGCTCCACGTCCTCACGCTTGGTGCCACGAAGCAGCAGACCACAGTTCTCACCGGCCCACGCCTCGTCGAGCTGCTTGTGGAACATCTCGATACCGGTGACGGTCGTCTTCTGCGTCGGGCGCAGACCCACGATCTCGACCTCGGAGTTGATGGCCAGGGTGCCACGCTCGGCACGGCCCGTGACGACGGTGCCACGACCGGTGATCGTGAACACGTCCTCGATGGGCATGAGGAACGGCTTGTCCTTGTCACGCACCGGGTCGGGGATGGACTCGTCGACGGCCTCCATGAGGTCGAGGATCGACTGCGTCCACTTCTCGTCACCCTCGAGAGCCTTCAGGCCCGAGACGCGGACGACGGGAGCGTTGTCGCCGTCGAAGTCCTGGCTGGAAAGCAGCTCGCGGACCTCGAGCTCGACGAGCTCCAGGATCTCCTCGTCGTCGACCATGTCGGCCTTGTTCAGCGCGACGAGCAGGTAGGGAACACCGACCTGCTTGGCGAGCAGAACGTGCTCACGGGTCTGCGCCATCGGACCGTCGGTGGCGGCGACCACGAGGATCGCGCCGTCCATCTGGGCAGCACCGGTGATCATGTTCTTGATGTAGTCGGCGTGACCCGGGGCGTCGACGTGCGCGTAGTGACGCTTCGGGGTCTCGTACTCGACGTGCGAGATGTTGATCGTGATACCGCGCTGACGCTCCTCGGGAGCCGAGTCGATCGACGCGAAGTCACGCTGCACGTTGGTGGCCGACGGGTACTTGTCGGCGAGCACCTTCGAGATCGCCGCGGTGAGCGTCGTCTTGCCGTGGTCAACGTGACCGATCGTTCCGATGTTCACGTGCGGCTTGGTCCGCTCGAACTTGGCCTTAGCCACTGGGTCCTCCTCAGGACGGTCGTGTAGAAGCTCCGGGCGCTGGATTGCGACCGGCTCTCTACGGGGATGTCTCTCAGTCTAGGCGAGAGGGTGTGTGTGTTTTCTGGTGTGAAGTTGTAAACCCCGAAGAACCGGATGCCGGAGGTCCGGCATCCGTGGCGATTACTCGCCCTTGTTCTTCTGGACGATCTCGTCGGCGACGGCCTTGGGGACCTCGGCGTAGCTGTCGAACTCCATCGAGTAGACCGCACGGCCCGAGGTCTTCGAGCGCAGGTCGCCGATGTAGCCGAACATCTCCGACAGCGGGACGAGGGCGCGCACGACCTTGACGCCGGCAGCGTCCTCCATCGACTGGATCTGCCCGCGGCGGGAGTTCAGGTCGCCGATGACGTCACCCATGTACTCCTCGGGAGTACGCACCTCGACCGCCATGAGCGGTTCGAGGATGACCGGGTTGGCCTTGCGGACAGCCTCCTTGAAGCCCATCGAACCGGCGATCTTGAACGCCATTTCGGAGGAATCGACGTCGTGCGAGGCGCCATCGATCAGCGTCGCCTTGACGCCGACCATGGGGTAGCCCGCGAGGACGCCGACGTTCATCGCGTCCTGGAAGCCCTGGTTGGTCGGCTCGATGTACTCGCGCGGGATCCGGCCACCGGTGACCTTGTTCTCGAACTCGTAGATCTTCTCGGCCGTGACCTCGAGGGGCTCGATCGCGAACTGGATCTTCGCGAACTGGCCGGACCCACCGGTCTGCTTCTTGTGCGTGTAGTCGTGCCGCTCGACGGCCTTCTTGATCGTCTCGCGGTACGCCACCTGCGGCTTGCCGACGTTCGCCTCGACCTTGAACTCGCGCTTCATGCGGTCCACGAGGATGTCCAGGTGCAGCTCGCCCATGCCCTTGATGACCGTCTGACCGGTCTCGGCATTCTGCTCGACACGGAACGTCGGGTCCTCTTCGGCCAGCTTCTGGATCGCCAGACCCAGCTTCTCCTGGTCGGCCTTGGTCTTGGGCTCGATGGCAACCTCGATGACCGGCTCGGGGAAGGTCATCGACTCGAGCACGACCTGGTGGTCGGCATCCGAGAGCGTGTCGCCGGTCGTCGTGTCCTTGAGACCGATGACGGCGTAGATGTGGCCGGCGGTGACGGAGTCGACCGGGTTCTCCTTGTTGGCGTGCATCTGGAAGATCTTGCCGACGCGCTCCTTCTTGCCCTTGGTCGAGTTGACGACCGCAGAACCGGAGTCCAGGTGACCCGAGTAGACGCGGATGTAGGTGAGGCGACCGAAGAACGGGTGCGAGACGACCTTGAACGCGAGAGCCGCGAACGGCTCCTCGCGGTCAGCGTGGCGCTCGATGATCTTCTCTTCGTCCTTGGGGTCGTGCGCCTCGATCGAGGGGACATCCAGGGGCGAGGGGAGATAGTCGACGACAGCGTCCAGCATCGGCTGCACACCGCGGTTCTTGAACGCCGACCCACACAGCACGGGGTAGGCCTCACCGGCGATCGTGAGTTTGCGGACGGCGCCCTTGATCTCTTCGGGGGTGAGCTCCTCGCCACCGAAGTACTTCTCCAGCAGCGCCTCGTCGCTCTCGGCGACGGCTTCGAGCAGCTTCTCGCGGTACTCCTCGGCCTTCTCGACGAGGTCGGCGGGAATGTCCTGGATCTCGTACTTCGCGCCCATCGTCACGTCACCCTTGGCGTCACCGGGCCACACCAGCGCACGCTTGTAGATGAGGTCCACGACACCGACGAAGTCGTTCTCGACACCGATCGGGATCTGCAGCACGAGGGGCTTGGCCTTCAGCCGGCTGACGATCGTGTCGACGGTGAAGTAGAAGTCGGCGCCCAGCTTGTCCATCTTGTTGACGAAGCAGATGCGGGGCACGTTGTACTTGTCGGCCTGACGCCACACCGTCTCGGACTGGGGCTCGACCCCCTCCTTGCCGTCGAAGACCGCGACGGCGCCGTCGAGCACGCGAAGCGAGCGCTCGACCTCGACCGTGAAGTCAACGTGACCCGGGGTGTCGATGATGTTGATCTGGTTGCCCTCCCAGAAGCAGGTGACTGCCGCGGAGGTGATCGTGATGCCGCGCTCCTGCTCCTGCTCCATCCAGTCGGTGGTGGCAGCGCCGTCGTGGGTTTCGCCGATCTTGTGGTTGACACCCGTGTAGAACAGGATGCGCTCGGTCGTCGTCGTCTTGCCGGCGTCGATGTGAGCCATGATGCCGATGTTGCGGACCTTGTTCAGGTCGGTGAGCACTTCTTGTGCCACGGGGTGTCCTTACGTGTGGTGAGGGATGTCGCGGACCTGCTGTTCCCGCAGGTTCGTGGCCTGCGGGAACAGCAGAGGGGATTACCAGCGGTAGTGGGCGAACGCGCGGTTCGACTCGGCCATCTTGTGGGTGTCTTCGCGGCGCTTGACCGCGGCACCGAGGCCATTCGAGGCGTCCAGGATCTCGTTCTGCAGACGCTCGGTCATCGTCTTCTCACGACGGCCCTTCGCGTAGCTGACGAGCCAGCGCAGCGCGAGCGTGTTCGCACGGTGCGGCTTGACCTCGACGGGAACCTGGTAGGTGGAGCCACCGACGCGGCGGCTCTTGACCTCGAGGGTGGGGCGCACGTTGTCGAGCGCCTTCTTGAGGGTGGCGACGGCATCCTGACCGTTCTTGGCCTCGACGCCCTGCAGGGCGCCGTAGACGATCGACTCGGCCAGCGACTTCTTGCCGTCGACGAGGATCTTGTTGACCAACTGGGTGACGATCGGTGCGCCGTAAACGGGGTCGTTGACGACGGGGCGCTTGGGGGCGGGACCCTTACGAGGCATTGTTCTCAGCCCTTCTTCGCGCCGTAGCGACTACGGGCCTGCTTGCGGTTCTTGACGGCCTGGGTGTCCAGGGCGCCGCGAACGATCTTGTAGCGAACACCGGGAAGGTCCTTGACACGGCCGCCGCGGACGAGCACGAGCGAGTGCTCCTGCAGGTTGTGGCCCTCGCCGGGGATGTAGGCGGTGACCTCGGTGCCGTTGCGCAGCTTCACACGAGCGACCTTGCGCATCGCCGAGTTCGGCTTCTTCGGGGTGGTGGTGTAGACGCGGGTGCAGACCCCGGCCTGCTGCGGGTTCGACTTCAGTGCGGGAGCCTTGGTCTTGGAGACCTTCGGCGACCGGCCCTTGCGAACCAACTGCTGAATGGTTGGCACGTTCTCTCCTTGATTGTGCTGCACGGTGACAGCTCGTGGTTTCACCACAGATCCACCGGCGCGCCAGAAGTCCGTCGCGAGTCGTGTGGTGGATATGCCGTGGGGGTGGCCTGTTCGCAGGCCGATCCCTGAGGTGTGCGGACCGTGCTCCCCCGGTGACATGCCGAGGCACAACACAAGGGGCGCGCAGGCGCACACCCGATCAATGATACGCGGGTTTTGAGAGGGCGGTCAAACGCAGACGGATGCCGCGCCCGCTGTCAACGCGACGCGCGGACCAGCCGCAACTCCAGGTCGCCCAGAAGAACCCGATCGGCCACGGGGGCGTGGCCTCCGGGCGCGAGTTCGAGCTCGGTACCGGTGATCGAGACGACAACGACGCCGTTCGTGGAGCCGAGGTCGACGATGTGCCACTCGTCGCCGCGGAGTTCCAGGCGAGCGTGCGTCTTGGATACCGTCACGTCATCGAGCGCCACCAGCTGCGCGCCGGAGTACGCCGGGTCGGGTGACGGTCGGCGCCCCACGATCACGACCTGCGATCGCAATTCGACCTCGTCGCCGCCGGCTGTCACCAGCGACCAGCGCGGGCGGTTGCGGTGCGCCAACAGTGTCGCGTCGAAATCTCCGTCGTCGTCCGCGGATGCCGAAACAGCCGACCGCGCCATCCGTGGCGACCCCGCCGCGGGGGATCCGGCGATCGCCGAGACGGCGCCCGATGTCTCCGGAAACGCATCAGCCTCGGGTCCGGTCGCCCAGTGCTCGCCGTCGGCGACCGGCGGGAACAGCGGCGCGTCGTCATACGGGGACCGACCGCTGACGGCTGAGACGGGCGCCGGGGCGCCGGGGACGGCATCCGTCACGTCATCGATCGGCTCCCCCGAGGGAAGCAATCCCGTGGCCCCGGTCTCGGCGGGCCGCGCCGCACGGGCGGGCGGCGCAAACGGCTCCGGCGCTGGCGCCGGCTCCTCGGCGGACGCGTCTGCGTCGGACGCGGTGGGGGCTGGCGAGTCGTCCACGGCGGACGGGGTGTCGGCAGTGACGGGCGCCTGCACGGCGGGGGCAGGCTCGGACCACACCGGCGAGGGCGCCGGCGGCGCAGGCTCCGCAGGCTCCGCCTCGGTGAACTCCGCCAGCAGGTCCCACCCTTGTGCATCCACCGGCGTACCGGCGGGCGGCGCCGGCGCGGGGCCGGAGGACGATGCGGCCGGTTCTGTGACCGGCGGCGCGAACGGCGAGACCGCGGGCGGGGCCGGTGGTGGAGGGGCCGAGACGGATGACGAACGAACCGCCGTTTCGCCCACAGCAGCGACGGCACCATCCGGCGGGCTGCCCCTGCGGCGTCGGCCCTCTCGGCCGATCCACCGCGCGGACCCGAACCCGAGCACGGTCGCCCACACCGGCAGGAGCACGGCGGCGAGCACTGTCATCCCTCCCCCGTATCCGAACGACAGGTTGATGCGGTGCGCCGCGACGATCACGAGAATCGCGACGATGAGTGCGCCCAGCCCCGGAACGAGCACCAGGAGGACCCACCACCCGGGGATCCCGCCGAGCACGAGCAGTGCGTAGACGTTGACGAACGGGACCCAGGCCTTCCAGCGCGGTTCGCCGGACTTCGCGAACACGGCGGCGAGCGCCACGGCGCACCACAGGTACAGCGCGATCACCGTCACCGTGACGGGGATGAACAGGATCAGCGCCTGGTTCCACGCGATGGCGTCGCTCATGGCATCCACCCTAGGCGGCTGCGTTCCGCGGCGACACGAACGGCTCCCCCGGCGGGTCAGTCGCCGATGACGTCGCGGGGATCGAACGGGGCATCCAGCGAGCGGGCGAGGTCATCGAGCATCGCCGTGATCTGCGGTTCGACGTACTGACTCACCCCCTGTTGGATGCGCAACCGATGGTGCAGCAGGATCGTGCACACGTCGCGACCGATCATGTTGGCGTAGTCGTCGGCGAGCCCGACCTCCTGACGCAGCGCTGCTTTCGCCTCGGGGCTGAGCGGGGGGAGGGCGGGAACATCGGCGTCCGCTTCGTCTGCGAGCCCCGAGATCGTGAACAGGAAGGGAGCGCCGGGCACGGGTTCGGGATCGAGGGGCAGCCCCTCGAACTCCGGCTCGAGGCCCTCGGCCGGTCGGTAGCTCCGGGCGCGATTGCGTGCCGCCTGCTGGTCGAGCTCGGCCTGCAACATGGGAAGGTTCTGCGCCGTGTAATCGGCGACGGCGTGGTCGACGATCGTCTTGATACGAGTCGAGAGGCCGTGCTGCACGCCGTGCGGCACGTCGGAGCCGAGGCCTGCCGCCGAGAGTATCGGCGAGCCGAAGCACCGACGGCACGGGGCAACCCGCCCGCGATGAGTCGCCGGCTCCCAGCGCGGAAGCCAGCGGAGCCAGGCGTCGACGGCCTGGCTCACCTCCGTCTCGAGCGAGCGCTCCACGTCTCTACGGTAGCGCCGACGTCCGCGCGGGCCGAGGCTCGGTCGCCGCATGCGCGTGTCGGCGCCTCACTCCGCGTCGCCGTGTTCCCATGGCCACCGCGCGTTGGCGTCGACGCCACGGGCCACCGCGATCGCCATCGCGGCGGCCACGACAGCCGCACCGGCTACGACCAGGCCCGGCCACGTCGTCGCCGCACGTCCGACGGCGGACAGTGCGAGCGCGAGATCGGCCGAGACGATGACGGATGCTGCTCCCAGGCCGCCGATGTACCCGAGGAACGCCGCCAGTGCACTCCACGCGAGAGTGCCCCACACGCCCGGCACCGGCATCCGTGTCCACAGCGTTCCCGCGAGGGCCGCAAGGGAGGCAGCCACCGCGACGGCGCCGGGAATCTGCCCCAGCCCGGGCGTGAGGATCACGTTCTCGTCCAGCAGAAGACTGACGATGCCGAACGCCGCGATGAGCACAGCGGCGAACAGCACCGCCCCGGCCGCCGTCGCCGCGGCCCGTCGCGCCTGGCTCACGGACGGCTCATGCGCTCGGGTACGGGCCCATTGCCTGCGGGCTCGCTCAGAGCTGGTGCAGCTGGGGACCGGCCTCGAGGGTGCGCTCGTACTCGCGGCGCGCCTCGATGTTCAGCTCGGTCATGCGCTTGCCGCGGGCGGCGACCCACGATCCGAACCAGATCGTCAGCTCTCGACCGATGATGAACGCGCCGATCGCGAGCGGCGCGAGAAGCTGGCCCTCGACCAGTTGCGCACCCTCCTGCGCCGTCAGGTTCCAGAACGGAGCCTGGAACAGCTGTCCGAGCAGGTGGCCGCCATAGGCCGCGACACCGACGAGGAGGCCGAAGATCACCCATGCGCCCCACCGGCCGCGGTTGATGATCGCCCCGAGCAGCCAGAAGGCGACGAAGAAGACCACCACGGGAACCCACAGCGCCCACGTGGAAAGCGCCGCGAGCAGCGCCGTCCCGATGCTCCCGACCGTGACCGAGCCGTCGATGAGGCCCAGCCCCACCCACACCGCGAGATAGAGAACGCCGAACGACAGCGCGGCAAGCAGGCCGATCGCGCCCGCGGCGGCGCGGTTGCCCCGGGGCCGCGGCGGTTCCGGCGCCTGCACGAAGATCGGCTGCGGGCCGTACGCGCCCGCGGGTTCACTGGCTGTCACGACCGGGGTGATGACCGTCGGTTCGTAGACATCCGTCGCGGCGGCGGGCGACTCCGCGGCGGGCTCGCCGACGGCGGGCGCGGTGCTGGCCGGCTCGGCTGCAGCGGCGGCCTCTGCGGGTGCAGGAGCGGCGACGACGGGGTCGACCACGACAGGCTCCCCCGGGGCGGGCTGGGCGGCGGCATCCGCATCGGGCGCTGCAGGCTGGCCGGCGGCCTCGGCGTCAGCGAGGCTCTCGCGGGCGCTGCCGACGACGTCGTCGACGGGCGGTTCTTCGGCGACGGGTTCGCCGACCGGTTCCTCCACGGCCTCGCCGGGGGTGGGCTTGTCGTCACTCATCCGAAACTCCTCCCGAGGTAGGTCCTCGGCTCGCAGACTACCCCGAGAGGGGCCGAGATCCGGGGAGCGAGGCCGCGGGGATGCCGACAACGCTGTCGACATCCGTCCCGGCGCGCTCGCCGTCGGCGCATGTCACTGCCACAGATGAACGGCGATCCGGTCGTCGTAGTCCTCCGGATACCACGAGCCGGCAACCGTGGTCACCCAGAGTGCTCCGTGGACCGCCTGGTGCTCGTCACCGGCGGCCGTGTCAGCCGTACAGGAGAGCGTGCCATCGGTCGTCGTGCACGCGAAGCCCTGCCCGCGGAGGGCAGCTTCGGCGATGCCGGCGGCGTCGTCAGCGACGGTCGCGAAGGTCGTCACGACACTCTGCCCCGCACTGTCGGTCCAGGCGCATGTGCGGGCGGCGGTGGGCGCGAGCGCGGCGACGAGGTCGGTGGCGGCGGTCGCGGAGGCGCCGGTGGACTGGTTCAGGATCGCATCCGAGGTCCAGGTGAGTTCGTTCCACAGGTCGTCGGGGTACAACTCCCGGCAGTCGGTGGCCGCGACGTCGAGTCCGTCGGCGACGACGGCGCGCGGCGTCGGGGTCGCTGCGAGCATCGTCGCGGCGTTTCCGGCTGTTCCACCCGCCCAGGCCAACACCATCGGCATCCCGGGGATGGCGAACCAGACGAGCGCGCCGACGACACCCAGGCAGAGCACCATCACGGGGATGGCGATGCGGTTGTCGCGACCGGGAACGCGGGCCATGATCACCTCCGGAGCAACCGTACGCCGCCCGACGGGTCTCCCGCGCACGACACCGCCGATCCCGCGCGGATCGCCGGCGAGGGCACGTTCCCCGACACCGGAAGGCGCAGCGGGATGCCCCGCTCGGGGCTGGCACCGGGTCTGGCGGGAGCCGGCGAAGCCGGCGAGGGCATGTCCCCGAGCGGGGCATCCCGCGGAGCCGGACTCTCACGAAGTCCGGCTTTCCTAGGCAGTCCGGTGCTCCGGTGGCCGAACGGTCAGCATCCGCCCGACACCGGAAACGACGCAGGGCCCCGGCAATCCCGGGGCCCTGCGTACCGTGACGAGCGTCAGTTGTAGTTGCCGGTGAAGTCGTCCGTCGAGAAGCTGTCGAAGTCGACGAAGCTCAGGTCGGCGTCGCTGTAGGCGCCGTCCGAGGCGAAGATGCGGTTGGGGTACCGCTCGCTCTTGGCCTCCTCCGTCGCCTCGACCGCGACGTTGCGATACTTCGCAAGTCCCGTTCCGGCGGGGATGAGCTTTCCGATGATGACGTTCTCCTTGAGGCCGACCAGCGGGTCGCTCTTGCCCTCCATCGCGGCCTGCGTGAGCACGCGGGTCGTCTCCTGGAAGGAGGCGGCCGACAGCCACGACTCGGTCGCCAGCGACGCCTTGGTGATACCCATCAGCTCCGGGCGACCGGATGCCGGGCGCTTGCCCTCGGCGACCGCCTGGCGGTTGATGTCCTGGTAGCGACGGAAGTCGACCAGCTCACCGGGCAGCAGGGTCGTGTCGCCGTGGTCGACGACCGTGACCTTGCGCAGCATCTGGCGCACGATGACCTCGATGTGCTTGTCGTGGATCGGCACACCCTGCGAGCGGTACACACCTTGGACGCCGTTCACGAGGTACTTCTGCACCTCGCGGGCGCCCTGGACGCGCATGACCTCCTTGGGGTCGAGCGTGCCGACCTGCAGCGGCTGGCCGACCGTGACGTGCTGGCCGTCCTCGACCAGCAGCGTCGCGCGCTTGAGGACCGGGTAGACGACGGGCTCGTCGCCGTTGTCGGGCGTGAGGATGATCTTCTTGGACTTCTCGGTCTCGTCGATCGTGATCCGGCCATCGGCCTCGGCGATCGGCGACGCACCCTTCGGGGTACGCGCTTCGAAGAGCTCCTGCACACGGGGCAGACCCTGCGTGATGTCCTCCGCGGATGCCGAACCACCGGTGTGGAAGGTACGCATCGTCAGCTGGGTACCGGGCTCACCGATCGACTGGGCGGCGATGATGCCGACCGCCTCGCCGATGTCGACGATCTTGCCGGTGGCCAGCGACCGGCCGTAGCAGGTCGCGCAGACGCCGACGGCGGAGTCGCAGGTCAGGACCGAGCGCACCTTGATGGAGGTGACGCCGTCGGCGACGAGCTTGTCGATGAGCACGTCCCCCACGTCGTCGCCCGCCTGTGCCACGACCTCGCCGTTCTCGCCCACGACATCCGCAGCAAGGGTGCGGGCGAAGACCGAGTTCTCGACGTTCGCGTCGCGAACGAGCTTGCCGTCGGAACCAGCCGCAGCGATCGTGAACTCCAGCCCCTTCGACGTGCCGCAGTCCTCCTCGCGGATGATGACATCCTGCGAGACGTCCACGAGGCGTCGGGTCAGGTACCCCGAGTCGGCGGTACGGAGAGCCGTGTCGGCCAGACCCTTACGGGCACCGTGCGTCGCGATGAAGTACTCCGCGACCGACAGCCCCTCGCGATACGAGGAGATGATGGGGCGCGGAATGATTTCACCCTTCGGGTTGTTCACCAGGCCTCGCATACCGGCGATGTTCCGGATCTGCAGCCAGTTACCACGAGCACCCGAGCTCACCATGCGGTTGATGGTGTTGTCCTCCGGGAAGTGGGCGCGCATCGCCTTCTGGACCTCGTCGGTGGCCTCGGTCCAGATCTTGATGAGCTCCTGGCGACGCTCGGCGTCGGTCGTGAGACCCTTCTCGAACTGTGCCTGGACCTTCGCGGCCTGCTTCTCGTAGCCGGCGACGATCTCCTTCTTGCTCGGCGGGGTCAGGATGTCGCTGAGCGCAACGGTCACACCCGAACGCGTGGCCCAGTAGAAGCCGGCGTCCTTGATGCGGTCCAGCGTCGCCGCGACCTCGACCTTCGGGTACTCCTCGGCGAGCTTGTTGACGATCTGCGACAGCTTGCCCTTGTCGGCCTGCTCACGCACGAACGGGTAGCCCTTGGGCAGCGCGTCGTTGAAGATCGCCTGGCCCAGCGAGGCATCCAGCAGCCCGTGGCGCTCGTAGCCCTCGGGGGCGTCGCCCTCGAGGAACGTCAGACCGGGGACACGGATGCGGACCTTGGCCTGCAGGTCGAGGGTGCCCTCGTCCTTGGCGAGGATCGCCTCCGACACCGAGCCGAACACGCGGCCCTCACCGAGTGCACCCTTCTTGACCGTGGTCAGGTGGTGCAGGCCGATGATCATGTCCTGCGAGGGCAGGGTCACGGGGCGGCCGTCCGAGGGCTTCAGGATGTTGTTCGACGCGAGCATGAGGATGCGGGCCTCGGCCTGCGCCTCGACCGACAGCGGCAGGTGCACGGCCATCTGGTCACCGTCGAAGTCCGCGTTGAAGGCGGCACACACGAGCGGGTGAAGCTGGATGGCCTTGCCCTCCACGAGCTGCGGCTCGAACGCCTGGATGCCCAGGCGGTGAAGGGTCGGCGCGCGGTTGAGCAGCACGGGCCGCTCGCGGATGATCTCTTCGAGCACGTCCCACACCTCGGGACGGGTGCGCTCGACGGCGCGCTTGGCGGCCTTGATGTTCTGCGAGTGACCGAGGTCAATGAGGCGCTTGATGACGAACGGCTTGAACAGCTCGAGGGCCATCTGCTTGGGGAGGCCACACTGGTGGAGCTTGAGCTGCGGACCCACGACGATGACCGAACGGCCCGAGTAGTCCACGCGCTTGCCGAGCAGGTTCTGACGGAACCGACCCTGCTTACCCTTCAGCATGTCGCTGAGGGACTTCAGGGCACGGTTGCCGGTGCCGGTGACGGGGCGGCCACGGCGACCGTTGTCGAACAGGGCGTCGACGGCCTCCTGCAGCATCCGCTTCTCGTTGTTGACGATGATCTCGGGCGCACCGAGGTCGATCAGGCGACGGAGGCGGTTGTTGCGGTTGATCACGCGGCGGTACAGGTCGTTGAGGTCGGAGGTCGCGAAGCGGCCACCGTCCAGCTGCACCATCGGGCGCAGCTCCGGCGGGATCACCGGAACGACGTCGAGCACCATGGATGCCGGGCTCATGCCGGTCTGCAGGAACGAGTTGACGACCTTCAGGCGCTTGATCGCACGGATCTTGCGCTGGCCCTTGCCCTCGGCGATCTGCAGGTGCAGGTTCTCGGCCTCGGCTGCCAGGTCGAACGCCGCCAGGCGACGCTGGATCGCCTCGGCGCCCATGTGGGCCTCGAAGTACTGACCGAACCGGTCCTGCAGCTCCTGGAAGATCTCGTCCTCGGCCTTGAGCGAACCGACCTCGAGCGTGCGGAACTCCTCCCACACGCGCTCGAGCTTGGCGATCTGCTCGTCGGCGTTCTTGCGAGCGGAGGCCATGTCCTTCTCGGCGGCGTCCTTGACCTTCTTCTTCTGGTCGGCCTTCGCGCCTTCGGCCTCGAGCGCGGCCAGCTCCTCCTCCAGCTTCGCCAGGCGGGCGGCGATCCGAGCGTCGCGACGGTCGGCGAGCGTCTTCAGCTCGAGACGGATGTTGTTCTCCTGCGTCGCGAGGTCGCGGTGACGAGCGTCCTCGTCGACCGAGATGACCATGTACGCGGCGAAGTAGATGACCTTCTCGAGGTCCTTGGGCGCCATGTCCAGCAGGTATCCGAGGCGCGAAGGCACGCCCTTGAAGTACCAGATGTGCGTGACCGGGGCGGCCAGCTCGATGTGCCCCATGCGCTCACGGCGGACGGAGGACTTGGTGACCTCCACGCCGCAGCGCTCACACACGATGCCCTTGAAGCGCACGCGCTTGTACTTGCCGCACGCGCACTCCCAGTCGCGCGAGGGGCCGAAGATCTGCTCACCGAACAGACCGTCCTTCTCGGGCTTCAGGGTGCGGTAATTGATGGTTTCGGGCTTCTTGACCTCGCCGAAGGACCAGCGACGGATGTCGTCAGCAGTGGCCAGGCCGATGCGAAGCTCATCGAAAGTTGTTGCGTCGAGCACGAGTTCTCCTGTGTCGAATTCTTAGAAAAGGGTGCCTGGCCGGGTTCAGATCTCGTCGATCGACGAGGACTCGAACCGGGTGGAGATGTTGATGCCGAGCTCTTCCGCAGCGCGGAAGGCATCGTCATCGGTGTCGCGGAGGTTCACTGCCGTGCCGTCAGCCGAGAGCACCTCGACGTTCAGGCAGAGCGACTGCATCTCCTTCATGAGCACCTTGAACGACTCCGGGATGCCGGGCTCCTGGATGTTCTCGCCCTTGACGATCGCCTCGTAGACCTTGACGCGGCCGAGGATGTCGTCGGACTTGATCGTGAGGAGCTCCTGCAGTGCGTACGCAGCGCCGTAGGCCTCGAGGGCCCACACCTCCATCTCACCGAAGCGCTGGCCACCGAACTGCGCCTTCCCACCCAGCGGCTGCTGCGTGATCATCGAGTACGGGCCGGTCGAGCGAGCGTGGATCTTGTCGTCGACGAGGTGGTGCAGCTTCAGGATGTACATGTAGCCGACCGAGATCGGAGCCGGGAACGGCTCTCCGGAGCGGCCGTCGAACAGCTGCGTCTTACCCGTCGAGTCGATCAGGCGGATGCCGTCTCGGTTGGGCAGCGTCGAGTCGAGCAGACCCGCGAGCTCCGACTCGTAGGCACCGTCGAACACGGGGGTCGCGACCTTCGTGCCGGGCGCGGCCTCACGGGCCTCCTCGGGCAGGCGCGCGGCCCACTCCGGGTTGCCCTCGACCTTCCAGCCCTGCTTGGCGATCCATCCGAGGTGCAACTCGAGCACCTGACCGAAGTTCATTCGGCCCGGGATGCCGAGCGGGTTCAGGATGACGTCGACCGGCGTGCCGTCCGCGAGGAAGGGCATGTCTTCGACGGGGAGGATCTTCGCGATGACACCCTTGTTGCCGTGACGGCCAGCGAGCTTGTCACCTTCGGTGATCTTGCGCTTCTGGGCGATGTAGACCACGACGCGACGGTTGACGCCCGAGCCGAGCTCGTCGTCGCCGTCCTCGGCGTTGAACTCCTTGACCGCGATGATCGTGCCCTGCTCACCGTGGGGCACCTTCAGCGACGTGTCACGGACTTCGCGGCTCTTCTCGTTGAAGATGGCGCGCAGCAGTCGCTCCTCGGCCGACAGCTCGGTCTCACCCTTGGGCGTGACCTTGCCGACGAGGATGTCGCCGGGGCGAACCTCGGCACCGATGCGGATGATGCCGCGCTCGTCGAGGTCCTTCAGCAGGTCGGGGCTGACGTTGGGAAGATCACGCGTGATCTCCTCCTTGCCCAGCTTGGTGTCGCGCGCGTCGACCTCGTACTCCTCGATGTGGATCGAGGAGAGAGTGTCGTCCTTCACGAGTTCCTGGCTGAGGATGATCGCATCCTCGAAGTTGTGCCCCTCCCACGTCATGAACGCCACGAGGAGGTTCTTGCCCAGGGCCAGCTCGCCGTTCTCGGTGGCGGGACCGTCGGCGATGACCTCGCCGGCCTCGATCCGCTCGCCCGCCGAGACGATGACGCGCTGGTTGTAGGACGTGCCCTGGTTGGAGCGGTCGAACTTGCGCAGGAAGTACTCGTCGATCCCGCCCTCATCCGTCTGCACGGCCACGACGTCCGCCGAGACCTCGATGACGACGCCGGAACGCTTGGCCGTGACCACGTCACCGGCGTCGATCGCGGCGAAGCCCTCCATACCGGTTCCGACCACGGGCGAGTCGCTGCGCAGCAGCGGCACGGCCTGACGCTGCATGTTCGCACCCATGAGGGCGCGGTTGGCGTCGTCGTGCTCGAGGAACGGGATGAGCGAGGTCGCCACCGACACCATCTGGCGCGGCGAGACATCCATGTAGCCGATGTCCTCGGCCGGGAACAGGTCGACCTCGCCGCCCTTCTTGCGGGCGAGCACGCGGGTCTCCTGGAAGTGGCCGTCGGCCTTCAGCGGCGCGTTGGCCTGGGCGACGATGAAGTCGTCCTCCTCCGCGGCGGTGAGGTAGTCGATCTGGTCGGTGACCCGGCCGTCGACGACCTTGCGGTACGGGGTCTCGATGAACCCGAACGCGTTGATGCGGGCGAACGAGGCGAGCGAACCGATGAGGCCGATGTTCGGGCCTTCCGGGGTCTCGATGGGGCACATCCGGCCGTAGTGCGACGGGTGGACGTCACGGACCTCGACGCCTGCGCGCTCACGCGACAGACCGCCGGGACCCAGCGCCGACAGGCGGCGCTTGTGCGTCAGGCCCGCAAGCGGGTTGTTCTGGTCCATGAACTGCGACAGCTGCGAGGTCCCGAAGAACTCCTTGATCGCCGCCACGACCGGTCGGACGTTGATCAGGGTCTGCGGCGTGATCGCCTCGATGTCCTGCGTCGTCATCCGCTCACGGACGACGCGCTCCATGCGCGACAGACCGGTACGGACCTGGTTCTGGATGAGCTCACCGACGGCACGGATGCGGCGGTTGCCGAAGTTGTCGATGTCGTCGACGTCCAGGCGGATCGTCGCGGGCTTGCCCGATCGCGAGCCTTCGAAGCTCTCGTCGCCGCGGTGCAGACGCACGAGGTACTTGATCGTCGCGACGATGTCCTCGACCGTGAGCACCGAATCGGTGAGCGGACCCGACAGCCCCAGCTTCTGGTTGATCTTGTAGCGACCGACCTTGGCGAGGTCATAGCGCTTCGGGTTGAAGTAGAAGTTGTCCAGCAGTGCGCGCGCGGCCTCGGCAGCGACCTGCTCGCCCGGACGCAGCTTGCGGTAGATGTCGCGAAGCGCGTCCTCCTTCGTGAGGATCGTGTCCTTCGAGAGGGTCTCTTCGATGGACTCGAAGCCCGCGAACTCCTCGAGGATCTGCTCGCTCGTCAGGCCCAGGGCCTTGAGGAACACCGTGACGGACTGCTTGCGCTTGCGGTCGATACGGACGCCGACCTGGTCACGCTTGTCGACCTCGAACTCGAGCCAGGCGCCGCGGCTCGGGATGATACGCGCCGAGACGATGTCCTTGTCGGAGGTCTTGTCGGGCGTCTTGTCGAAGTAGACACCGGGCGAGCGCACGAGCTGCGACACGACGACACGCTCGGTGCCGTTGATGATGAACGTGCCCTTGTCGGTCTGGAGCGGGAAGTCGCCCATGAAGACCGTCTGCGTCTTGATCTCACCGGTCTGGTGGTTCATGAACTCGGCTTCGACGTACAGCGGGGCGGCGTAGGTCTTGCCGCGCTCCTTGCACTCCTCGATCGAGTACTTCTCCGGCTCGAGGTAGGGGTTCGTGAACGAGAGCTGCATCGTCTCGCTGAGGTCTTCGATCGGCGAGATCTCCTCGAAGATCTCCTCGAGTCCGCTCTTGACCGAGATGTCGGTGCGTCCGGCGGCCTGCGCCTCGGCGAGG
Organism: Microbacterium sp. bgisy207; assembly: GCF_965345035.1. GTDB lineage: Bacteria > Actinomycetota > Actinomycetes > Actinomycetales > Microbacteriaceae > Microbacterium. The sequence continues at coordinate 34,612 of NZ_CBDRMG010000011.1, read as the reverse complement.
CGCGCCTTCCAGGCCTCGTTTCCGACAAGCCAATCGAATGACTCGGTCTGCAACGCCAGCAGGTCGGGGACCGTCAGCGTGTCGGAGATCTTGGCGAACGAGAGGCGGGATGCTCCGCGGCCGTTCTTGGGGGATGTGGTGGTGGTTGCGTTGCGCGCAGCAGCCAAGGGGATAACCTCCGTGGGCCCGGGCGGGGCTTTATCCTTGTCGTCAGGTGAAGCGTTCGGTCCTCGCCGATCACCCGCGCGTCTCGCACCGCATCGAGCGGGGACACGCGAGCCTCCCCACGCCCCCCTCCGCTCGCCGCTGACGCGTCGACCGGAGCCTTTGGGCGCGTGGGCCCGCCGACCACCATATGAGGGCAGGGGGAATCCAAGAGCGCAACCACCAACTATACGCGCCGCGGCACGCCGTGTCCAGTGGGATTCTTGACGACGCGAAATCCGTGCGGTATAACGTCGCGCTCACCGCGTCCGCGCGTGCCGGAAGCGCACCCCGGTGCCGGGCCCGGCTTGACCCAGCAGGTCCAGGTCGCCGCTCAGAACCGTCGCGATGACGGGATATCCGCCCGTGACCGGACCGTCGGCGAGCAGGATCGTCGGGGACCCGTCCGGCGGCACTTGGATGGCTCCCGGAACCATCCCCTCACTGGCCAGCTCCGCGGTATTCGCACGCTCGAGGGCTGGACCGTCGAGACGGATGCCGACCCGGTCGGCCGCCGCGCCGACCCGCCACGCAGCCTCGAACAGCACCTCGACGGACGCGTCGGTGAAGGCATCCGTGCGCGGACCGGGAACCAGGCGCACCTCGATCTCGGACGGGGGCGGACTCCACGGCGCAAGATCGGAGGGCGGGACCTCACCGGCCTCGGCGGACGCGAGCGTGAGGAGGTCTCCGGTCCGCAGCGGTGCCGGTCCGAGACCGGCGAGCGTGTCGGTGGCCGCCGAGCCGAGGACGCGCGGCGCCTCCAGGCCACCCCGGATGGCCAGGTACGCGCGGGCGCCGGCCGAGAACCAGTCGACCCGCAGACGTTCCCCGCGCCGCCAGCGGTGAGCGACGCCATGATCGATCTCGCGTCCGTCGACAGAGAGGACGCCCCACGCGCCGGTCACCGCGATCCACGCGTCCGCCCGCGCGTCGGCCTCGAAACCACCCGCGGTGATTTCCAGCGCAGCAGCGGACTCCTCGTTGCCGACGAGGCGGTTCGCCGTCCGCAGCGCGCCCCGGTCGAGCGCGCCCGAGACCGATACGCCGAGCGACGCGGCTCCGAGCCGGCCGGCATCCTGGATCGTCGTGAGCAGCCCTGGAGACGCCACCCGCAGCACGGGGGCGCTCCGGGCACGCGGCGCCTCGCGCCCTCTCGCGGCGCCGGTGTCGTGCGGGAGCCGCGCCCTCTCGTGCCGCCCGCGCACGACGTCGCCGCCCTCGCGGCGATCGCGGCCGAGAACCCCGCCGGCATCGGAGAGGTCCCCTTCCTCACGGAACCTCACCCGCATACCGGGGCGCAGCAGCGCGGGAGACACCGCATCCGGGTCGAACAGGGGCGCGGACGTCGAACCGATGAGCCGCCATCCGCCCGGGGTCGAGCGCGGATAAGCGCCCGAGAAGACGCCGGCAACACCGACGGACCCCGCCGGAACGCGGGTGCGGGGGCTCGGCAGGCGGGGGACATCGAACGGCCAGTCCTCGCTCACGAGGTAGCCGAACCCGGGCGCGAACCCCGTGAACGCGACGGTCCACGTCGCGGCCAGATGCGCAGACACCAGGCGTTCAGGAGGGATGCCGAGCAGATCCGCCGTCTCGCGGAGGTCCGGCCCGTCGTAGCGGATGCCGATCTCGACATCCGGCTCGGCCGGCGCCACACGTGTCGGGATGGCAGCGCCGCGACGCAACGGGTCGAGCGGATCGGCCAGGTCCCGGTCGAGCCACGCGCGCACGGCCGAAGGCGGCACACGCTGCGGATCGAACCGCACGAGCACCGTACGGGCGGCGGGAACGAGGTCGGTCACGCCCTCGCGAAGCGAGATGTCCGACTGCTCAGAGAGCGAGCGCTCCCACCGCTCCCGCAGCCATACGACCGCCCGCAGCGCAGCTGTCGCGTCGAGATCGACGGGAACCTCGACGAGCAGGCCGGTGTCGCCGAAGGGGCGGATGCGGCCGGCTGGAGCATCTGTGTGGGCTGCAGCTTCTCTCACAACGCCCCCGGAGCCATCGCCCTCACCACGGAGCGCGGACCGTCACGGATGCCGCCGCCAGCGCCGCGCGCACCGCTCGGGCCGCGGCCACAGAGGCGGGCGAGTCCCCGTGCACGCACAGCGATGCCGCCCGCACGGGGACGGTCGCGCCGTCGATCGCGACAACCGTGCCCTCGTGGGCCAGCTGCACGGCCCGTGACGCCGCGGCCTCGGGATCCTCGATGAGCGCGCCCGGGCGGTCTCGGGGAACGAGCGTGCCATCCGCCGCGTACCCGCGGTCCAAGAACGCCTCTTCCACGACCTCGAGACCGTGCCCCGCCGCGGCCGTCGTGATCGCACCGGACATCCCGAGGATCGGCAGGGCGCGGCCGAGCCGACGTGCGAGATCGGACACCGCGGCCGCGAGCGCATCCGCGTGCGCGGCATCCGTCCTGACGGCGTGGTACAGCGCACCGTGGGGCTTGACGTAGCGGATGTCAGCGCCGACGTCTGCGAGAGCGTGCAGCTGCGCGCCCACCGCGGCACGCAGGTCCGCCCCCGACATCGCAACGGCCCGTCGGCCGAATCCCGACCGGTCGGGATAGGAGGGGTGGGCGCCGATCGCGACGCCGAACCGTGCGGCCCGTTCGACGGCCTGGCCCATCGATCTCGCGTCGCCGGCGTGCCCGCCGCAGGCGACATTCGCGCTGGAAATGACCGCGAACAGCGCCTCATCATCCGCCGTCGGCACACCGTCGACCGTCTCGCCGAGGTCGGCGTTGAGGTCGATGGTGGTCATGCACCCACGGTACGCCCGGTCTACGGTGGAAGCGTGGCCCGCGCGCATGTCGAAGCCCCACCGCCGCAGGCACGCCTGTCGGACGGATCGCTGGCGCGGATCGTACCGTCGGCGTTCGCGAGCGGTTGGGAACTCGAGGTGGACGGCACTCCGCAGTCCCACGTGGACCTCGATGACCCCACCCACCTCCACTTCGAGTACGTCGCGCGGATGGGCGCCGTGATCGACCAGCTCGCCTCGCCGGAAGCGCCGCTCACGGCGATCCATCTGGGCGCGGGCGCCTACACGCTCCCGCGCTACGTCGACGCGACGCGGCCGGGCTCTCGTCAGCAGGTCATCGAGCTGGAGCCGGCGCTGGTCGCACTCGTGCGCGAGCATCTGCCCCTGCCCTCGGGGTCGCGAGCCGGCGGATCGATCCGCACGCGCACCGGAGACGCGCGTGCCGTGCTCGAGCGGATGCCGGCGGGAATCCGCGGTCGGGCGGACCTCCTGATCTCGGACATCTTCCACGGGGCCCGCACCCCGGCGCATGTCACGAGCGTCGAGTTCTATCGCCTCGCGGCTCAGTATCTCGCCGAGGACGGCGTGCTCCTGGTGAACGTCGCCGACGGCGCCGGCCTCGCCTTTGCACGTCGCCAGGCAGCGACCGTGCGTAGCGAGCTCGCCCACGTCGCGCTTCTTGCAGAGGTGCAGGTTCTCAAGGGCCGACGCTTCGGCAACATCGTGATCGCGGCATCCCGCACCCCCCTGCCGACGTCCTGGCTGCCGCGCCTCATGGCAGCCGGACCGCATCCGGCGAAGGTCGCCCAGGGCGCCGAGGTCGAGGCCTTCGTCGCGGGCGCGCGCATCGTGACGGATGCCGATGCTCTCCCCTCCCCGGCACCGTCGGCATCGCTGTTCGAACGCTGACGGCGTGGGAGAGCGGGACGCGACGGGTTCGCGGCCACAATAGGACCGCATCGCGTGTGGGGCGCGTGCAGCGACCAGGTGGCGATCGCGGCGGGACTGCGCGCCGACCACCTCGAGCGGGAAGGAGTGCGAGTGAGCTACATCCACGGCTACGACCCCGTGACGCTGCGTGAAGTGGTCGTCGAGCGCGAGTGCCGCGACCGGCTCGAGGAACTGGGCGACCAGCGCTCGCTCCCGGCGTTGCTCGAGCGGGTCTGGCTCCTCAAGGTCCTCGGCCGCCTCGACGACGCACTCGAGGTCGCGGATCTGACGGTGCGAACGGCGCGGATGGCCGGTACGCGGAAGGATCTGCTGCGCGCCCGCATCCTGCACGCGACCGTGCTGCAGTTCCGCGGCTCTCTCGCAGCCGCCGAGCAGGAACTGACGACGTGCGCTCTTGAGGCCGAGGGGGCGGGCTGGGCCTCGATCGCCGCATTCGCCTATCAGCACCGCGGCAAGGTCCACTATGACGCCGAAGACTTCGACGCGGCGCGCGCGGACTTCAAGCGCGCACTGTTCGCCCGGCAGAGCATCGCCGCACCCGACGACCAGCTCGAGTCGACGCTCCTCGCGATCGACGCAGCGGAGCGCCGCCGGGCGGAGGCCGGCGCTGCCGTCGCGAGCTGACCGGCCGGTGTCGGGAGCCCCTCTTACGCTGTCGTCATGTCCGAGCTTCACCGCGTTCGCCACTGGGCCGAGGCCCTCCTTGCGACACACCTGAGCCCCGAGTGGAGCTTCGGGTTCGACAACGCGAAGCGGCGCGTCGGCCTGTGTGACTTCACGCGCAAGCGCATCACCGTCTCGAGATACCTCGCCGCCCGCCATGACGACGACAGCAACCACCAGACGCTCCTCCACGAAGTGGCTCATGCCCTGGCGGGGGCGGCGGCAGGGCACGGCCCGCGGTGGAAAGCGATCGCGCGGGACCTCGGCTACGTCGGGGGCACGACCCACCATGGCGAGACGGCGACCGAGCTCGCGCCCTGGGTCGGCGTGTGTCCGGCCGGTCACGTGGCCTACCGGCATCGCCGCGCGAGCCGTCAGACCTCCTGCGCCCGCTGCGCCCCGCGCTTCGACGAGCGGTATCTGCTCACCTGGTCGCGCCGGGAGATCACGGCATCGGTCCGACTCGCGGCTATGACCCCCCGCTGACCCCGTTTCCCCACGGTCTTTAGTCCCTACCGCGCCGTACCCCCGGGGGTATCGTGCGACGTGAGGCCAGAGCGGCCAGGAAGCGAGGAGAGGGATGTCACGTGTCATCGTTCTCGGCGCAGGCGTCGCGGGGCACACTGCCGCGTTGACACTGCGCCGCAAGCTCGGCAGGGAACACGAGGTCGTCGTCGTCTCCCCCAACTCGACGTGGAACTGGATCCCGTCGAACATCTGGGTCGGCGTCGGACGGATGACACGGGAGGATGTCGTCTTCCCCCTCGCGCCGGTCTACGCCCGCAAGAGGGTCGACTTCCATCAGGCGAAGGCGACGACGATCTGGCCCGACGGCGATGCCGAGTCCTCCCGTGGCGCCGTGGACATCGAGTACACGGAGCCGGGTCGAGCGGGCCAGACCGCACGTCTCCGCTACGACTACCTGATCAACGCGACCGGTCCCGCACTGAACTTCGCGGCCACCCCCGGGCTCGGACCCGACGGCGGGTACACGGCATCCGTCTGCACACCCGGGCATGCTGTCGACGCCGCCGCGCGGCTGGACACCGCGATCGAGCGCGCCCGCGCGGGCGAGAAGCTGCGGTTCGTCGTCGGCGTCGGCCATGGCCAGTGCACCTGCGAGGGCGCCGCCTTCGAATATGCCTTCAACGTCGAGCAGAAGCTCGAGCAGGCGGGAGTGCGCGAGAACGTGGAGCTCGTGTACCTGAGCAACGAGCCCGAATTGGGGGACTTCGGTGTCGGCGGGATGTCGTTCCGCACGAAACACGGCGACGTCTCTGGTGAGCAGTGGATGTCGAGCCTGTTCCACGAGCGCCGCATCCGCGCCATCACGCGGGCTGCCGTCACCGCGATCGAGCCGGGCACGATTCACTTCGTCCAGGAGGACGGTTCCCCTCAGGTACTCGAGTTCGACTTCGCAATGCTGCTGCCGCCGTTCCGCGGCGTCGCACTGACCGCGTACGACCGCGCCGGCAATGACGTGTCGGACCGGTTCTTCGCGCCCAATGGGTTCATGTGGGTCGATGCGGACTACTCCCCCAAGCCGTACGCCCAGTGGTCGGCCAAGGATTGGCCGACCACCTATCAGGTCCCCGGGTACCCGAACATGTTCGCCGTCGGCATCGCGTTCGCCCCGCCCCACGCGATCTCCGAACCGCTTGCCACACCGGACGGCGTTGCGATCGCTCCCGCCCCGCCCCGCACCGGCATGCCCTCGGGTGCGATGGGCAAGGCTGCCGCGATGAACATCGCCGAGATGGTGCGCACCGGGACGGATGCGGCGCGGCACTCCGCTTCGATGGCCGAGCTTCCGGCCGCGTGCATCGCCTCGACCGGCACGGGTTTCGCGCGCGGGAGCGCCGTCGCCATGACGATGACTCCGATCGTCCCGGACTTCGACGCCCGGCCCGCTACCCACGGCCGCGACCCCGACCACACCAGCGGAGAAGTGGGACTGGCCGCACACTGGCTCAAGCGCATGCTCCACACGGCATTCCTCTACAAGGCCAAGGCGTATCCGCTCTGGTACCTCATCCCGGAATGATCACTCACCTGAAAGGAGCATCGCGATGAGCGCACCCGTGGACTCCTCCGCCCAGCGGAAGGTCGATGCCGCCCCACTGCCGACCGACGCCGAGTTGCGGCGCCGCAAGAACCTCTTCGTGCAGTTCTTCCGCTTCATCGTGCTCGGCTGGGGGATGTTCCGACTCGCTCAGCACTGAGCCGAGGAGTCGGCGTCCACCGACGCGGCGGCGAGGACGTCCTCCCGCCGGCCGGCCTCCGCCCAGGTCTGGCCGGTCCCGCTCGCCGTCAGCAGGTGCCGCAGTGCCGGCCGAAGCCCGCGGAACGCCTCGCACGCTGCCGCGGCCTCGGGCGAGGTATGGTCGATGCCGCGTGCGGCGAGCGCGTCGATCACGGCGCCGGCACCCAGCAGATCCTCCACCGCGAACCGCGTGCCGCCCCCGGCGTCCGCGGCGCCGCAGGCGATCACGACGACGCTGGTGCGCGCCTGACGTCGGTGCTGCTCTGCGATGACAGCCTCCGCCAGTGCTCCTGCGCAGCGAAGACCGCCGCGCAGAACCGTACTGCCCGCGCCGGAAGCCTCGGCGCCGATGCGGTCGGCATCCGTGTCGGTGTCCACGAGCACATCGACGACCACGGTGACATCACCGGGCGCGAGCCGCGCCAGGCCGGTCGAACCCCAGTCGAAACGCACCTGATAGCGGCTCTGGTCCAGTGGTGTCGGCATCCGTCCAGCGTAGATCGAGACCGGATGTCAGACTTGCCGCATGCGCGTGCTCAGCAAATTCGTCATCGACTGCGACACCGACGCCGCCTGGCGCGCCCTGCACTCCCCGCGCGTGCTCGCCGAGGTCTACGGCCCGTTCCTGGACATGCAGCCGCTCGAGGCGATCCCGACGCAGTGGGAGCACGGGCACAACGCCGCCGTCGGGCTGAGTCTCGGCGGGCTCATCCCACTCGGCCGACAACTCATCTCGATCACGGATGCGGAGCGCGAGCTCAACGGAGTGCGGGTGCGGATCATCCGGGATTCGGGGATGCCGCTGACCGGTCCGCTCGCGATTCTCGATGTCTGGGACCACCAGATGGCTGTCTCGCCCCTCCCGGACGGCCGGACGCTCTGGCGTGAGCGCCTCGTGATCGGTGGAACCGCGGCACCGCTGATCTGGCCGGGGCTCTGGGCGGTGTGGCAGTGGCGGGCCGCTCGCATCCGTCAGATCGCGCCCTCCTGGGCACACGACACGGAGGCGGCGGCCGAGCCGTCAGATTCCGACTCGACCGCCACCGCGTGACGCGTCCGCGCCGCGGGCACGGTGCGCGATCGGCTACTCGCTGAGCGCGGCCACCGGTGCAACACGAGTGGCCAGCCGCGTCGGCGCGAGCGACGCGATCACCGTGAGCAGAGCGGTGGCCGCAGCGATCACCAGGAGCGGCCCGAGCGGGACGGCAGGCCACACGACGCCCGCGCGGGCGATCCCGTCGGGATTGGTGGGGACGCTACCGAGGAGAGACTGGGCGCCTGCCCATCCGTAGGCGATGCCCAGCAGCACACCCAGCAGGGTCGCGGTGACCGTGACGTGCACCGCCTCGAGCAGCACCATCCGCCGAATCTGCGAGATGGACACCCCGAGGGCGCGGAGCAGCCCCAGCTCGCGGGTGCGCTGGATGATGCCGAGGGTCAGCAGGTTGACGAGCCCGACCCCGGCGATGACCGCCGAGATCGCGACGAGCCCCATCATGATCGCCGCGAACGTGTCCAGGATGCTCGACAGCTCGGGCTCCAGCCGTCCTCCTGCGTTCGCGGTCATGACCGCCTTCACCGACTCGATGGCGACGGCGAACATCGTCACGAGCGTCACCCCGATGACGATCCCGATGGTCGTGCGGGCGGACCGCTCGGGGTGACGCTCGGCGTTCTGCACCGCCAGGCGAGCGGGAGCCGAACGGCCGAATGCCCTGCCGACCAGGCGCAGCGCCGGCGGCATGATGAGAGCTGCGGCCATCGTGATACCCGTGAACGAGAGCACACCGCCGAAGAAGGCCACGACGACGCCCAGCGGTGTGACAAGGCCCAGCAGGATGCCGACGGCCAGGGCCACGGCACCGAGGGCGAACAGGATGCCGGCCACGACGTGTCGGCCCCGGCGGGCGGCAACTTCGTCGGGAGCCAGCGCGACCGATCCGGAGATCGCCTGCAGGGGGGTGACCTCGAGCACGCGGCGAGACCCGATCCAGGCCGCGAGCCAGGTCGTGAGCGCAACGATTGCGGCGGGCAGCAGCATCGTCAGCGCCACGGGAGCGACCGGGACATCTGCCAGGTCGAACCGGACGATCGCGATCTGGGCCCCCGCAGCCGAGACGACGACACCGAGGAGCCCGCCGATCGCCGCGCCGAGGACACCGACGATGAGCCCCTGCGACGCCACCCGAGCCCGCTGCGAGCGGGCCGACGCACCGATCAGCCGCAGCAGCGCGATCTGACGCGAGCGGCCCGCGACGACCGTTGCGAAGGTGTTCGCGGTGACGATGCCTGCGACATAGACCGCGACTCCGACGAGCAGGAGGGTCAGGAAGCCGAGGACGAACGCGAGAGTCCCGCTGTCGCCGATGTAGGGGTCGGCGCGCAGCATCGCGGCGAGGAAGTCGGTCGTGGCGATGAGCACGACGCCGAAGGCGGTCGAGATGGCCGCGACGAGAATACTCGCCCCCATGCCGCGCTCGCGGAGCCACCCCAGCCGCGCGCTGACCCGCGGCATCCGCATGGCGGGAGAATCGAGCGTGGCAGGTACGGCGCTCATGCGCGTGCCTCCGCACCGACAACCGAGGCCGCCGCGCGGGTGGACACGGGGTCGCCACCGTCGGCGGCGAGCATGTGGGCCGCGATCTGCTCCGCCGTCTGGGCCGGCTTGTCGGCGACCAGGCGACCGTCGCCGAGGAACAGGACGCGATCGGCGTGGCTGGCGGCGACCGGGTCGTGCGTGACCATGGCGATGGACTGACCTCGTGTCTTGCTGGCATCTGCCAGGAGCGCGAGCACTTCGCGGCCGGAGCGCGAGTCGAGGTTGCCGGTGGGTTCGTCGGCAAAGAGCAGGTCGGGAGCGGTCGCCAGTGCCCGGGCGATCGCGACGCGCTGCTGCTGCCCGCCTGAGAGCTCATGGGGGCGGTGGCTCAGACGGGCGCGCAGGCCGAGCGTGTCGATGAGCCCATCGATGCGAGCGCGCTCCAAGACGGTGGGCTCGCGACCGTCCAGGCTGAAGGGAAGGAGGATGTTGCCGAGCGCGTCGAGAGTCGGGACGAGATTGAACGACTGGAAAACGAACCCGACGCGGCGGCGGCGCAGGATCGTCAGGTCGAGGTCTCGCAACCCGGTGATCTCGGTATCGCCGATCCACGCGCGACCCGAGGTCGGCGCATCCAGCCCGGCCATGATGTGCATGAGGGTCGACTTCCCCGAGCCGGAGGGCCCCATGATCGCGGTGAACTCCCCCCGACGGATGCCGACGGTCACGTTCTCCAAGGCGCTCACGGCGCCGCTACCCGTGCCGTAGGTCTTGCCGAGGTTCTCTACGCGGGCAGCCAGGCCCATCTGTGTCGTGGTGATCTTCATGCCTTCGACGCTAGGAACATGACCCCCGCCGCCGCGTCAGCCCCCAGGCCCGCTCGCGTACATCCGAAGGATGATCTTCGCCATCGCCCTTCAGCGCCCCGTGGTCGGCATCGGTGCGCGAGAGCGGTCACCGCGATATCAGACGAGACCGTGCTCGTAAGCGAAGACGACGAGCTGGACGCGATCGCGCAGCCCGAGCTTGCCGAGGATACGGCTCACGTGCGTCTTCACTGTCGCCTCCGAGAGGTACTCGCGCGCGGCGATCTCGGCGTTGGAGAGGCCGCGCGCGGCCAGGGCGAAGATCTCCCGCTCGCGCTCGGTGAGCTCGGCGAAGGCGGGCGGGACCGGACGGGCCTGCGCATCACTGAAGTGGGCGAAGAGGTGAGCTGTCGCCGTCGCGGCGATGACCGCGGAGCCGGAGTGGACACTGCGGATCGCGGCGAGCACGAACTCCGGTTCGGCGTCCTTGAGCAGGAATCCGCTCGCTCCGCCCCGGATGGCGCGGGCGGCAGCCTCGTCGAGGTCGAACGTCGTGAGCATCACGATGCGGGGCGCGGCAGGCTCCTGCAGCAGTCGCGCGGTCGCCTCGATTCCGTCCATGACCGGCATCCGGATGTCCATCAGCACGACGTCGGGGTGCACCTCCCGCACCATCGACAGGGCGGCCAGTCCGTCCCCGGCCTCGCCCACGACCGCCATGTCGTCCTGCGAATCGATCACCATGCGGATGCCGGCGCGAAACAGTGCCTGATCATCGACGAGCGCGACCCGGATGATCGCCGGGTCGAACGTTCCGGCAGCACCGAGACCGCCGGTCACGCGGATGGCTCCATCGCGAAGGGGAACGTGGCGCGAACGATCCAGGCCTCGCCGACCATCCCCGCCTCCAACGCACCGCCGACCAGTCGTGCCCGCTCGCGCATCCCGACGATACCGTGGCCGGCTCCGAGCGCGCCTTCCGCGGCCTGCCCCGCGTCCCAAGGCTCAACAGAGGGCGCCGCGGGCCCGGCAACCGGGTTCGACACCCACAGGTGGAGCCGGTCGGGAAGCCACCGCATCGTGACATCCACTCCCCCGCTGCCGTGGCGGATCGCGTTGGTCAGAGCCTCCTGCAGCACGCGGTAGACGGCCAGCTGCAGCGCGGCGGGGACATCGGCCGGCGGCATCGGGTCGACATCCACACGAAGCGCGAGCCCGGCCGCACGCACCTGCGCGTACAGCCCTTCGAGATCGGCGAGCATGGGCTGCGGCGCGCTGCTCTCGCTGTGCCGCAACTGCGCGAGCAGCAGCCGCACGTCGGCGAGCGCGCTGCGGGCGGTCGCCGAGATCGTCGCGAGCGCAGCCTGCGTCGCTTCAGGTTCGCCGCGTGCGGCGTAGCGGGCGCCATCGGCCTGCGCGATGATGACCGCGAGCGAATGCCCGACGACGTCATGCATGTCGCGCGCGATCCGGCCGCGCTCCTGCTCCTGGACGCGTTCCCGCTCCGCGCGCTCGCGATCGCGCTGGGTCTGCCGAGCGCGCAACGACGTCCGTACGAGGGCGCCGACGGTCCACGCCAGCAACAGCGCGAATCCGGCGGCAACGAGCACCGCAGCCGCCAGCGGCAGCAGCGCCCACGACGAGACGGAGAGCAGCTGCTCGCCGAACAGGTACGCGGTGATGACGCCCGCTCCCACGATCGCCGAGGCGAAGCCGAGCCAGTACACCCGCACCGACCCGTAGGCCGCGGTGGCGTATAGCACAGCGAAGATGGCGATGTCCACGATCGAGGGCGGCCGGACGAGCGCCATCTGCGTGATCGCCGCGACCCATGCGGTGCCCAGCGCAAGAAGCGGGGACAGGCGACGCAACGCGAGCGCTGCCGCGAACAGCAGACACATGATGACGGTCCCCAGTACGTCATCCCGGCCCCATCCGACGACCGTCAGCTCGACCGGGATGCACAACAGGCCGAAGACCCCCGCGACGGTCACATCGACGGCGACCTGGTAGGGCAGCAGTGGCCGAAAGATCCCGGAGCTTCTCATTCAGACCACGGTACGGAGTGGCTGTCCCCTCCCGCGTCCGCCTCCAGATGTATTCGCCCGGACGACTCGGGCGAGGCCGGCGGGTGCGTGGCAGCCCGGGGGTCGACGGGCCCGCCGGGGGCCGAGGTGGGGTCGGGCGCGGGGCTCGCACCGGGATCCACGTCCGTCGCCGCGGCTTCGGGCGCCGCCCGGTACTGCGCGGTGATGAGCCGATACGACCGGGTCGCGAACGCGAGGAGCGAGATCGCGACCATCGCGAGCCCTGCGAACACGAAGACGAGCGCGATCCCGCGCGCGTCCCCGTCGCCGAGCAGCCAGCCCCAGGTCTGCTGCCCGCCGGGAGACTCCATGTACGGGATGATCCAGAACTCGGCGATCGGGGCGATCAGGAACGCCGTGACGGGTGCCGCTGCCGATTCGAACGCGGCGGCGAAACCGAAGACCCGACCCTGCGAGCCGTAGGGCACGACCTTCTGGATGACCGTCTGCTCGGCCGCCTCGACCGCCGGGACAAGAGCCATATAGAGCCAGATCCCGACGGCGTAGAGCAACCACCACTCCCGGATCGTGAAGAGCGCGCCGAGCAGCCCCATCCCGGCGACCACGAGCAGCATCGTGCGAATGGGGTTGCGGCCGAGGCCGAACCTGGCGATCACGAGGCCCCCCACGATGAAACCCGTCGCCGCGACACCGAACACGATCCCCCAGGCCTCGACCGAGAACAGCGTGAGACCGTACGGGTCCATGAGGGCGATGTAGACACCGCCGATCAGGTTGTTGAAGGTGGAGAAGATGATGAGTGCGAACAGCCCCGGCGCCAGCCTCACGGCCGCGATCGCACCGCGCAGGTCGACACCGCGCCCGACCGATCCCGTCGGCTGATCCTCGGGGATCCGCAGCAGGAGGAGATGGACTCCGGCGAGTGCGGTCGCGACGATCGCGATCAGCAGCGTCCACCCCATCCCGAGCAGACCGACGGAGAGCCCGCTGAAGACGCTCGTGATGATGAACGCAATGCCCTGCACCGTCCCGACCAGCCCGTTGGCGTTCGCGTGCCGCTCTTCGGGGACGAGGAGCGTGACCGTGGTCGACAGCGCGATGTTGCGCATGTTCTCGACGATCGAACCCAGCAGGATGATGCCGGCGAACAGCCAGAACCACGGACCGGTGATGTCGACGAGGGCGGATTCGGGCTGCGCGAGGGAGAGCGCGCCGGCGATGAGGAACGCCACGAGAGTGGCGGCCGCCGAGAAAACCATGACCCGGTGCTTACGGTGCCGGTCGACGAGCGTACCGAACCACATCGCGAACACGGCGAGCAGCAGCATGTAGGTGCCGCCGATGATGCCCGTGGCCAGGACCGAGCGGGTCTCGAGGTAGACCCAAAAGGTGAGGGCGAACCACAGGTAGCTCGTCGTGATGTTCGCTGCGGCGGTGTTCACGAGCACGTGGATGAACGTCCGTTCCGCAGGGGTGCGCCACAGTCTGGTCCGTGCCGGCTCGGCTGAGGAATCCGTCGGAGCGGGTGCGCTCATATGGTGAGCGTAGCCGCGGGGACCGACATCCGACACTGCGCTCCGGAGTCGCGCTCAGGATCGCGGCGGAACCGACGCGGGTGCCACGGTGCGGTTCTCATAGAAGGTCTGAAGCACGATCGTCGTTCGCGTACTCACGCCCGCGGCGGCCCGGATGTCACGCAGCAGCGCCTCCAAGTGACGAGGGGTCGCGACACGCACGAGCAGCAGGTAGCTGGCGGCGCCGGCGATCGAGTGGCACGCCTCGATCTCCTCCAGGTGAGCGAGCATCTCGGGCGCCGTATCGGGTTGCGCCGGATCCAGCGGGGTGATCTCCACGAACGCGGCGAGCGGCTTGCCGACGGCCTCGGGATCGACGACGACGCGGTACCCCGTGATGATCCCCCGGCTCTCCAGACGCCGCACCCGCGCCTGCACGGCGGACACCGACAGACCCACCGCCGCCGACAGGTCGGCGAGAGTCGCCCGGGCGTTCGTAGACAGTGCCCGCAGGATGCGAGCATCCATGTCGTCGTCGAGGCGAGGGGTCAGCGCATCCGTCGTCATGCCCCGAGCCTAGCGAGAGCAACCCTCGATGGCCGGAAAAATTCCTACCAAACAGCGAGCGGCCCGGAGAATATCTAGACTTTCGAACCAGTACACGTTCGGAGGCCTCATGTCTACCCTGTCGTCCCCCGCACCCCTCGCCCCCACCGCGGCCACCTCGACCGCCGCGTCAGCCGAGACCACACCCGCCTGGCGGTCGCTGAAGGCGGCCGCTGAGGCGCTGCATCCGTTGCAGGCGGCAGATGGCTCCATCCCGGATGCCGCGCATCATGAGACCGCCCGGGCGCACGTCGCGGCGATCGTGGACGCGATCGAGGAGCTCGCGCCGGCGTTCCCGCACGATGCCGCGTACCTCGAGGCGCTGCCGGGCGACTTCCGCCGCTGGAGCGACGAGGGCTTCGGCGTGCCCGACTTCCTCGATTCGCTGGTGCAGTTCCAGCCGCAGCAGCATCGCGTGGACGGCATCCGTCATCTGGTGGTCTTCCCGATGTACACGCAGAACGGATCGAACCGGCGTCACGTCGAGGCCGTGCTGGCCGAGGTGATCTGGCCCGACTTCGTGGCGGAGCTCGAGGCAGGCGATTTCGGCAACCCCCTGTTCGTTTCGCTCCGCCTGATCGACTTCACGTCCGGCTACGACACGAACTCAGCTGTCCTGTTTCCCGAGACCGTCGCGATGCGAGAGGTCCCCACCCTCACGTGGGGAGCGATCTTCCAGGACCGAGAGGCCGCCCGGTACCGTCGCGTCGTGCGGGCAGCTGCCGAGATCACGAAGCTCGAGCTGCCCCCTGAGGCCGCCCGGATGATCGATGACCTGACTCTCGCCGAGCGGACCTTCGTCATGTGGGACCTCATCCACGATCGCACCCACATGCGAGGGGACCTGCCGTTCGACCCCTTCATGATCAAGCAGCGGATGCCGTACTTCCTCTACTCCCTCGAGGAGTTGCGGTGCGACCTGACGGCGTTCCGTGAGAGCGTTCGGATCCACGAGCAGCTGCGACGCCGTCGGGAGGCCGGAGAATCGCTGAGCGTCCTCGATGAGGAGACGCTCCAGCACGCGAAGCTCGTGCAGTATGCCGTCGTGTTCGATCGGATCTTCCGGTTCGCGATCACCGGGTCCCGGGTGCGCAACTACGACGGTCTGGGTGGCCAGCTGCTGTTCGCGTGGTTGCACCGGCGCGGCGTCCTCCATTGGACGGATACGGCGCTCGCGGTCGATTGGGACGACGTCCCCGCCGCCGTCGTCGCGCTGGCCGACCGCATCGACGAGCTGTACTGGGCCTCGATCGACAGGCCCAAGCCCGTGCACTGGCTGGCCGCGTACGACCTCGTGCGCGAGACGCTCGAACCGCATCCGGCCTCGCGGTGGAACCGGGGTCTGCCGGACGAGGTGCTGGCCGGTCCGCTGTCGGGCTACACGGATGCGGTACTGGACGACGAGTTCCCCCTCTCGATGTTCTACGAAGCCCTCGAGAAGAAGATGCGCCCGATCATCGCCTCGACCACCGGCATCCGCGCCTCCGACGCATGAGAGCGCGCTCCCACCCCGCCGGCGCGGGGCTCTCCCGGCGCGGCCCGGCACACCGGCGAACCGTAGGCTGAGACGGTGAGCAGCTCTCCCGATCGCGCCCGCGGATTCGCATCCGACAACTACTCCGGCATCCACCCCGACGTCCTCGCGGCGATCGCCGCGGCGAATGTCGGTCACGAACCGGCGTACGGCGCCGACACCGTCACCGGTCGGCTCCGCGAGGTGTTCGCCGGCCACTTCGGAAAGCCCGTAGAGGTCTTCCCGGTCTTCAACGGCACGGGCGCGAACGTGACGGCGCTGCAGTCGATGCTGCCTCGATGGGGAGCGGTGATCGCCGCATCCACGGCCCACGTCAACAGCGATGAAGGCGGCGCGCCCGAGAAGGTCGGCGGCATCAAGCTCCTGACAGTGGCGACCCCGGACGGCAAGCTGACCCCCGACCTGATCGACACGGAAGCGTGGGGCTGGGGCGACGAGCACCGCGCGCAGCCCCTGGTCGTGGCCATCACGCAGTCGACCGAACTCGGCACCCTCTACACGCCAGCCGAGATCCGCGCGATCGCCGACCACGTCCACGAGCGCGGGATGCTGCTCTACATGGACGGCGCCCGCATCTCGAACGCCGCCGCAGCCCTGGACCTGCCCCTACACGCGTTCACGACGGATGTCGGCGTGGATGTCGTGAGCGTCGGGGGAACCAAGAACGGCGCGCTCGCCGCCGAAGCGATCGTCGTGCTCGAGGACTCGGCATCGGTCGGATTGCACTACCTGCGCAAGGTCAACATGCAACTGGCCTCCAAGATGCGATTCGTCTCCGCGCAGCTCGTCGCCCTCTACGAGGGGGATCTGTACCTGCGCAACGCCCGCCACGCCAACGCCATGGCGGCTCGTCTGCGGCAGGGACTGGAGGCCGTGATCGCCGAGGGCCGCATCCGCGGTGTGGGGTTCAGCCAGCAGACGCAGGCCAACGGGATCTTTGCGACTCTCCCGCCCGGGGTCGCCGACAAGGTACGCGAGAGCTTCCGGTTCTATGACTGGGACGCCTCGATCGGCGAGGTCCGGTGGGTGTGCAGCTTCGATACGACGGAAGCCGACATCGACGCGCTCATCGACGCGGTCACCCGCGCGACACAGGCCTGAGCTCGAGCTCGAGCTCAGGCGAGGTCGAGCTCAGACGAGGTCGAGCTCGACCGTCGCGAAGGAGTGAGCGGGAAGGCACACCGACAGCACTCCGTCGACGATCTGCGCGTCCAGCGCCACCGGCGCCACGCGATCGGGCGACGTCGGGTCGTTGAACGCCGAGGCGCTTTCGCCGCTGAGCACGCGCGCACCGGCGACCGTCGCGGCGCGACCGCGCAGATCGATGGTGACATCGAGATCATCGTGGGCCGAGAGGTGCGTGAGGGAGACGAGCGCCCGCTGGCCCGTGGTCGATGCCGAGAACGACAGCAACGGCAGGTCCTCTCCGCCGACGCTCTCGGACGGTGCCTCGAGGATGTGGGCCGCCAGCTGCAACGCATCCTGGTGCCCCTTGTTCATCTCGAAGACATGGTACGTCGGCGTGAGCACGAGACTCTCCCCGTCGGTGAGCACCATCGCCTGCAGCACATTCACGGTCTGCGCGATGTTCGCCATCGTGAGCCGGCGAGCGTGGCGGTGGAAGATGTCGAAGTGGAGGCCGGCCACCAGGGCATCGCGCACCGTGTTCTGCTGGAACAGGAAGCCCGGGTTGGTGCCCTCCTCCACGTTCCACCAGGTTCCCCACTCGTCGCAGACGAGATCGATGCGCCCGCGCGGGTCGTAGGCATCCATGACCGCGATGTGGGCCTTCAGGATCCGTTCGATGTCGGCCGCGTACGCCAGCGTGCGGTAGTACTGCTCGTCGGTGAAGCCGGTCGCATCCTCGGTGTTGATGCCCGTTCCGGAGTGCGTGTAGTAGTGGAACGAGATGGCCTGGTAGACCGGGTTGTCGTCCTTCGTGCACCCGAGACAGTTCACGGCTTCCATGAGCGCGCGCGTCCAGCGCAGGTCTCCCTCGTTGGCGCCGGCGGCGATCCGGGTCAGCTGGTTGCCCCCGTGGTTGCGGCAGAAGGTCGCGTACCGTCGCGCCTCCTGGGCGTAGTGTTCGGGCGACATGTTGCCGCCACACCCCCATGCCTCGTTTCCGAGACCCCAGAATGGAACGCGCCACGGCTCATCCCGTCCGTTCTCCCGGCGAAGCCTCGCCATCGGGCTGTCGTCGTCGCGGGTGAGGTATTCGACCCAGTCCGCCATCTCCTGAACGGTCCCGCTGCCGAGGTTGCCGTTGACATAGGGCTCGGCTCCGAGCATCTCGCAGAGATCCATGAATTCGTGCGTGCCGAAGTGGTTGTTCTCGATCACGTCGCCCCAGTGGGTGTTGGCCATGCGCGGGCGCTGGTCGCGGGGGCCGATGCCGTCTCGCCAGTGGTACTCGTCGGCGAAGCATCCGCCCGGCCACCGCAGGTTCGGGATGTTCACGGCGCGGAGGGCCTCGACGATGTCGAGACGGATGCCGCGCTCGTGGGGGATCGGCGAGTCCTCTCCGACCCAGAAGCCGTCGTAGATGCAGCGGCCGAGGTGCTCGGCGAAGTGCCCGTAGAGGTGGCGGCTGATGACGGGTCCGGTCACGTCGAGGTCGACGACGGCGCGTGCGGTTGCGGTCATGGGATCATCTCCAGTCGGATGCGGGTGTCAGGGGGACGAGGCTCGGACGCTGCACTGTCGTCGTGAGGGCGACGTGGGTGTTCTCGTGGGCCGAGCGCAACAGGGCGGTCATGATCTCGAGGACGTGCAGAGCGAGTGCTCCGCTTGCGCGACCGGCACCGGTGCGCACGTGATCGACGAGGCCGATCCCGCGCCCGGCGTCGACGTAGCCGGCCGACGGGGGAACGCGCTCCCACTCGGTCGATCCGAGCGCGCGGATCAGGACGTCGCCGTCGAACATGTTCGGGTCGGGGACCTCGAGAGAGCCGGTGTCGCCGTGCACCTCGATGGGGGAGGCATGGGTGGCGACGCTGTCGAAGCTGAACACGACGGTCGAGATGGCACCGCCCGCGTGGTGCAGGATGCCCGTCACGTAGGTGTCGACCTCGACCGGGATGTGCTCACCGGCCCGCGGACCCGACGCGATCGTCCGCGTGTCGCGACTGCGCGACGCGGCACCGCTGACGCCCGTGACGGGACCGAGCAGGTGGACGAGGGCCGTGAGGTAGTACGGTCCCATATCCATCAGGGGGCCGCCGCCTTCGCGGTAGTAGAAGTCCGGGTTCGGATGCCACGATTCGTGCCCAGGGGACACCCAGGTGGCTACTGCGGCACGCGGCCGACCGATGCGGCCGGAGTCCACGACGGCGCGGGCGGTCTGGACGCCGGTGCCGAGCACCGTGTCGGGCGCGCCTCCGACCCACGACTGTCCGCGCGCCGCCATGACCGCCTCGGCCGCGGGGAGCGTTGCCGCGAGGGGTTTCTCGCCGAAGACGTTCTTGCCGCGCTCGAGCGCAGCGAGCGCGATCTCGGCGTGCGCCGCGGGGATCGTGAGGTTCAGCACGGTGTCGACCGCCGGGTCTGCCGTCAGCTCGGAGACACTGAGGGCGCGGCATCCGGGAAGCGTGGCAGCGACCGCCTCGGCACGCGCGTGGTCGAGATCGGCCACCGCGACGATCGTGACGTCCTTCTGATCCCGGAGGGTCTCCCGGTACTGCCCGAAGATGACGCCGAGTCCGACTACTCCGACGCCGTGCGTGCTGCCCACAGCATCCCCCTCTCGATGATGGTGCGTACGGCGGGGTTCTCGAGCACGTCGAGACTGTGACCGGGCGTGGCGACGAAGATGCGCCCTTGTCCCCACAGCCGGGTCCAGATCGCCGGCGAGGTGATCGGGCGATGCCACGGGTGGTAGGGCTGGGTCGGGTGGGTCGTCGTCGCCAGCACATCGTTGAGGTCGTCGTGGAGAACCCAGTACTGCTCGGTGGTCAGCTCGACGTCGCCGATGCCCGCCGTGATCTCGTGTGTGCGCCCCAGCTCGGTCATCTCGATCGTGTGGGGCAGGTAGTTATCACTCTGATCTCCGCTGCAGCGATCGGGACTCTTGGACGGATGCGTCGCGAACTGCCCGCCGATCAGCTGCAGGTAGTCCGAGTTGTTGCGATAGGAATCGGCGATTCCCCCGTGCCAGCCGGCCAACCCCGTCCCGGCGCGCACCGCCGCCTGCAGCCCGGCGAAGGCCTCGCTCGAGATCTCCGACATCGTGACGCACTGCACGACCAGATCGGTGTCGGCCATGACGGCGTCGTCGGCGTAGATCTCGTTGGACCCTTCGATCCTCACTGTGAATCCGCTCGCCTCCAGGAACGGGACGAACAGATCGGTGGCCTCGATCGGATGGTGCCCGTCCCACCCGCCGCGCACCACCAGAGCCTGCCTGGTTCTCATGACTCGGTTCCTTTCACCGGGGTCGACACGCTGTCGTGTGCGGCGCTGTCGCCGACGGCCTCGAGGACCCGCTGGACCTGCGCCGCCTCCGCGAACGAGGGCGAGACCGGCGCGCCCTCGCTGATCGCCCGGACGAAATCGACGATCTGATGCGTGAAGCCGTGCTCGTACCCCAGTCCGTGGCCCGCGGGCCACCAGGCACCCGCGTAGGGATGCTCCGGCTCCGTCACCTGGATGCGGCGGAACCCCTGTGCGCCTGCGGGATCGGTGGCGTCGTAGAACTCCACCTCGTTCATGCGCTCGAAGTCGAAGGCGATCGATCCACGCGTCCCGTTGATCTCGACGCGGTTGGCGTTGCGTCGGCCGGTGGCCATGCGCGTGGCGTCGAACACCCCCAGCGCTCCTCCGGCAAAAGTCGCGGTGAACGCGGCGGCGTCGTCGACCGTGACCTCGCGACGCGGGGCACCGTGGACCGCACTGCCGCCCAGGCCCACACCGCGCCCCTCGGAGTCGGGCCGATCCGCGACGAACGTGCGCAAGACGGCCGAGACCGTCGTGATGAGGTCACCGGTGAGCCACTGCGCCGTGTCGATGCTGTGCGCGCCGATGTCGCCGAGCGTGCCGGAGCCCGCGCGCGTCTTGTCGAGCCGCCACGTGAACGGCGCGTCCGGATCGCTCAGCCAGTCCTGCAGATACTGGGCCCGGACATGCCGGATCTCGCCCAGGCGTCCGTCCGCGATCATCTCGCGCGCGAGCGAGAGGGCAGGAGTGCGGCGGTAGCTGAACCCGCACATCGCGACCAGTTCGGGGGCGGCCTGCGCCGCAGCCACCATGCGCTCGGCCTCCGCGACACTGTTGGCCAGCGGCTTCTCGCACAGCACGTGCTTTCCCGCGGCCAGCGATGCCAGAGTGATCTCGGCATGTGTGTCCCCCGGGGTACAGATGTCGATCACATCGATGTCGGGGCGCTGCACGACCTCTCGCCAGTCCGTGGCCGCGGCACCGGCCCCGAACTCCTGCGCTGCCGCGTCGGTGCGCTCGGCATCCCGCCCCACGACGACGGCGATCTGCGGAGCGACGTCCAGGCGGAAGAAGCGGTGGGCAGTGCGCCACGCGTGGGCGTGCATCCTGCCCATGAACCCGGTCCCGATGAGGGCCACCCGCAGCGCGGGGCGACTGGACATCACCATCGACATCGCCTTTCTCTTGCGATCCGCGCACCAGGATGCCACCCCGACTGGCGGGCCCATCAGTTTTTGCGCAAAACTCGACGTCGTGACCTCCCTCGCTCAGATCGCCGCGGAGAGCGGTGTGAGTGTCTCGACCGCGTCGCGTGCGCTACGCGGACGCGGCGAGATGGCCCCGGAGACCCGTGCTCGCGTCCTCGCCGCCGCTCAGCGACACGGGTACTCGGCCACCGGGGTGCGACGTGGTCGCCCCCGCTCGGGGACCTCGCGCCTGTTCGACCTCGTGCTCGGGCGCTTCCACGACCCGTACGCCGATGAAGTCACGGCGGGCGCGCACCTTGCCGCCGCGCGACACCGCTTCGATCTCGTCCTCACCGCCGAGAGCGACACTCCCGACGATGACTGGCCGACACGGATTCGGGCACGGGGCTCGGCGGGAGTCGTCCTGGGACTGATCCTGCCGACGGCCGCACAGATCGCGATGCTGCACAACGCCGGGATCCCCATCGTGCTGATGGATCCTCGCGCCGATGCCGACGTCCCGCTCACGAGCGTGCGCACGACAGACGTCGCCGGCGGCGCCGCCGCCGCCGAGCACCTCATGGACGCGGGCGCCGAGCGGTTCCTCATCGTCGACGCCGCACCCTCCTACCGTTTCGGACGCGGCCGCGTGGAGGGGTTCGAAAAAGCCGTGCGCGCGCGGCATCCGGATGCCGCCGTCGACCGGGTGCGCGCCGACTGGACTGCCCCGACCGCACGGCTCGTGAGTCTGCCCGCGCTGGCGGGAGCCTCCGACACGGCGCCGATCGGCGTCTTCGCCCTGTCAGACGAGATGGCGATCGGCGTCTACCGCGCCGCCGCCGACCTGGGGCTTCGCGTGGGACGCGACATTCTGGTGGTCGGTTTTGACGACGTCCGGGCGGCGAGGTGGGTACACCCCGCACTGACGACGATCCGTCAGCCGATCCGTGAAATGGCCGGCGCGGCGATCGATGAACTCGCCGCGATCGCCCACGGAGCGAACCCGGCCCGCCGCATCATCGAGCTTCCCACGACCCTCGTCGTGCGCGGTTCGACCGGGGCAACGCCCGCCCCCGAGAACGGGGTCAGCCGCGGAAATCCTCGGGATCGACCTCGTCGAGGAAGCGCTTGAACTCGTCGACCGAGGCCTCCTCATCGTCCGTGTCGATCATGTCGGGCATTCCCGCCTCCGCGACAACGGCGTCAGCGACCCACATGGCCGCACCCACCCGTGACGCGAGCGCAATCGCATCGGAGGGTCGCGCATCGATGACGTGGACCGCATCGGCCCGCACGACGGTCACTTCGGCGTAGAACGTGCCGTCCTCGATACGGGTCACCTCGACTCGCGTCACCTGTGCGTCAAGACTCTCGAGCAAAGACTTCATGAGGTCATGTGCCAGCGGCCTGGGAGTCACCGCGTTCTCCACGGCAACGAGTATCGATGTCGCCTCCTGCGCCCCGATCCAGATCGGCACGACCGATCCGCTCGATGGAGCCTCCCCGACGGGCTTGAGCAGGATGACATGCTGCCCCAACGAGTCCATCGCCACCCCGGCGACGCGTACCTGAACCATGCCGAGCCTCCCTCGCGGGTCTGTGGCCCACATTACGCGCGCTCGGGGCCACCGTCCTCGGCGGGGACGCTTTCGGCATCCTCTGTCGCGGAGTCTGCGTCGGATACCTCGATCGTCGCCACCGCGCCCTCGGGCCGAATCATCTCCCGGACCTCCGCCATGAAGCTCGTCAGCTGGTGTTGCTGCCAGCGCAGCTGCCGCGTGCGATCCTCCGCGTCGCGCAGCACCGTGTCCGCGTGCGTCGAGACCGCATCGATGATGCGCTGCGCCTTCTCACGAGCGCGGTCGAGGTGCTCGGCGGCGCGCATCCTCGCATCAGCCTCGATCTGCTGCGCCTGCGACCGCATGAGCCTGTCGAAGTCGTCGGCCTTCGCGGTGATCCGCTGTGCGTGCTCGAGCGCGGCCGCGACCTGCGCGTTCGCATCCGTCGTGATGCGCTCCGCGTGCGCGACAGCCTGGTTGTGCAGCACCAGGAACTCCTGCTGCGCATCATCCTGACGGCGGGTGAGCGACTCCTCGAACTCCGCCGCACGCATCCGCAGCTCGCGCACCGCCTCCTCCGCAGCGGCTCGGGACTGCTCCGTCTCCCGCGCGACGATGGCACGGGTGGTCGCGGCTGCCTTCTCGGCCTCGGTGCGGATCGCGGCGGCCTCCTGCTCGGCCTGCACGACGGCGTCGGCCGATGCCGCGGCCTCCCGCTCGAGGCGAGCGGTATGGGCGGTCAACTCCGTCTGCATCCGGAGGCGGATCTGCTCGGCGTCGCTGCCTGCCCGCGCGATGATCTGCGCGGCCTCGGCCTCGGCTTCGGCGCGCCGGTGGTCCCCCTCGGCGCTTGCTGCCTGCAAGAGCTTGTCGGCTTGCACGGTGGCGTTGTGGATGATGGTGCTCGACTGCTCTTCCGCCACACGCAGCACCTCTTCGAAGTGGCGCCGGTTCGGCGATGCGGCAGTCCCGTCCGCGAGCTCCTCGGTCAGCACGGCGATCCGACTCTCGGCCTCAGCGAGCTGTGCACGCACAGCGGTGAGCTCGCCCTCGACACGCGCGAGCCGCTCGTGGGCCGCGTCGGCGCGCGCGGCGCTCTCGTTCGCGCGGTGGGACTCGGCGGCGAGGTCGGCACTCAGGCGCGCGACTGCAGCATCCACGTCGTCACGGTCGTACCCGCGAAACGCCGTCGCGAATGCCACGCCGCGTGCCGGCACCGCCTCGGCGACCGCGGCCGCACTCATCAGCTCATCGAACGGCGAGGCCGGCGGGGCCTCCGTGCGGGGGGCTGAGGCGTTCTCTGGCATCCGTTCCTCCGGGACGTGCATAGTCGCAAACTCCCCCGAGCGATCACACGCTACCTCTCCCAGATGACGATCAGGTAGCCGGATGCTTGGGATCCGCCGAGCGTTGCCAGGTGCGCCGGCCACCCCAGTGGCGGGAAACGTACTCGACAGCCTCGTCAACGGCGAAGGAACGGGTGGAGTTGCCCACCCGAACCCACAACTCGGTCGATGACCCGTCCTTCGCATGCGTCATGAACACCGGCCGTGGTGACGGCGGACACACGATCACGCAGACGACCTTGCCGTTGGGAGCGGCAGGGAACCGGACGATCGGCAACGCGGCGGCATTCCGGCCGAGAAGCGTCGAAAGCAGGTCTCGCAGCCAGAGCTCGAAGCGATCGACATCCGCGACGCGGAGCGTCGCGAGATCCCGGTCAAGCCCCAGCGCCTCACCGGCGTCGTTGGCCCCCACCACCAGCGTCCCGCCACCGCTGTTGAGGAACGCGGCGACCGTCTTGGCCACCACCTGCTCCATCCGCGGGTCCTTCTTGTCTTCGCGGACGTTCCACCGCGCTGTCTCTTTCAGCTCGACGCGGTCGGATTCGCCCGCGGCCAACAGTGCTGCGACATCGACCTCGCCCGGGTCGCGGCGCAGACCCGCGAACAGTGTCGAGACCAGGAAGGTCACCAGGATGCTGGATCCGAACGCGATCAGCAGGGTCGTCGGCATCCACAGCCGTAGTCCGGAGATGAACCAGCCCGCGATGAAGAGCCCGATCGCGGTCCCCACGACCGAGGTGAGGATCATGACCGGCAGAGACAACGGGAGACGAGAGCGGAACACGCGTCGCATCGCGAGCGCGATGAGGTACGAGATCAGCAGCGCGATCGGGAGCCCGACCGCGAACTCGACGAGTTGGATGTTGGCAGGCATGGCGGGAACGGATCAGCGAAGCGCGCCGACGCTCGCGAGCGCGAGGCGCACGAGCGTGCCGCGACCGCCCTCCATCTCGGCGGCCAGCGAGTCGGACGCCGCCTCCTCCGGCGACATCCATGTGACCTCGAGCGCGTCCTGGCGCGGCTCGCAGGTGCCGGTGACGGGCACGACGAAGGCCAGCGACACGGCGTGCTGGCGGTCATCGAAGAACGGACTCACCCCGGGAATCGGGAAGTACTCGGCGACCGTGAACGGCACGGGCTGGGGCGGCAGGAGGGGGAACGCCATCGGCCCGAGGTCGTTCTCGAGGTGGCGGAACAGCGCGTCGCGCACGGTTTCGCCGTAGCGCACCCGACCCGAGACGAGAGAACGCGTGATCTCGCCGAGGGGCGTGGCCCGCAGCAGGATGCCGACCTCGGTGACCAGTCCCACGCCGTCGGTGCGCACCGGGAGGGCCTCGACGTAGAGCATCGGCAGACGCCGGCGCGCCTCGGCGAGTTCGATGTCGGTCAGCCACCCGGGATTGGATGCGCTGCCGGGGACGGGGGAACCGAAGCTCCCGTCACCGACGGGTCGACCCGCGCGACCGAAGGAACTCCCGACTCCGCCGAGCGGATCGCGGGACGTCTCGTCGTCGTCGCGCTCGTTGGGGTCGGGGTCTGGGGTCCGTACCGGCATGTCTCTTGTATACCCTGAGGCCATGAGCGAGATCGACACGCCGGCGCTCGCTGACGACGCCGTGCTCTGGTCCACCGCCCCCGACGACCGGTCCGGGCGGCCGCTGCTCGTGCTGCTGCACGGGTACGGATCCGATGAGCGCGACCTCTTCGGCCTGCGACCCTATCTGCCCGCCGATCTCACGGTCGCCGCGCTCCGCGCTCCCCTCACGCCTCCCTGGCCGTCGCCGGGCTACTCCTGGTACCCGATCGAAGGTCTCGAAAGCCGCGATCCCTCGCGGGTCACGGATGCCGCGACCAGGCTGATCGAGTGGATCGACGGCCTGCCCGGGGACGAACCGGTGGGACTGCTGGGGTTTTCGCAGGGCGCAGCCGTCTCTATGCAGGCGATGCGCCTCGCGCCGCAGCGATTCTCCTTCGCCGTCAACCTCAGCGGCTACGTCGCACCCGGCGACCTCGACGGCGACGCGGCGATGGCCGAACGCAAGCCGCCTGTGTTCTGGGGCCGCGGGTCGCACGACGACGTCATCCCGCGCACGCTCGTGGAGCACACGGCGCAGTGGCTTCCCAGCCACGCCGCACTGTCGGGTCGCGTGTATCCCGGGCTCACCCATAGCGTCTCGGAGCAAGAGCTCGCCGACGTGCGCGACTTCCTCGACGCACAGCTGGCCACGCTCTAACGGTCACGGCGGGGTCTTCCTGGTCGGAAAACCGTAACCCGCACGCAACAGTTATCCGACACGCTGGGGTCCATGTCGATCAAGGTGGCTCTCGAACACCGCACTGCGTATGAGTTCGCCCGGCCCATCTCGGTCGCCCCCCACCTGGTACGGCTGAGACCGGCTCCGCACTCGCGCACCCCGATCGAGGCGTACTCCCTCGAGGTCACGCCGAAGAACCACTTCGTCAACTGGCAGCAGGACCCCTTCGGTAACTGGGTCGCACGCCTCGTGTTCCCCGACAAGGTCGAGCGGCTGGAGATCACCGTCGGCCTGGTCGCCGACATGATGGTGATCAACCCGCTCGACTTCTTCGTCGAGGAGTACGCCGAGCGGTTCCCCTTCGAGTACCGCCCCGACCTGGCATCCGATCTCGCGCCGTACCTGCGACCGGTGCCCGGCAGCGGCCGTGCCCGGAAGTGGCGCGAGAGCCTGCCTCCGCTGCCGCACGCGGGCGTACCCACGGTGACCTTCCTCGCGGACCTGAACCGGGCCGTGCAACGGCGTGTGGCCTACAGCGTGCGGATGGAAGCGGGAGTGCAGACCCCGAACCACACGCTGCGCACCGGCATCGGATCGTGCCGCGACAGCGCGTGGCTGCTGGTGAGCCTGCTACGCCAGTACGGCCTCGCGGCGCGCTTCGTCTCGGGCTATCTGATCCAGCTCGCGCCCGACCAGGAATCCCTCGATGGCCCGAGCGGACCCGCCGCGGACTTCACGGACCTCCACGCGTGGGCCGAGGTGTACATTCCCGGAGCGGGATGGATCGGGCTGGATGCCACGAGCGGCTTGTTCGCCGGCGAAGGTCACATCCCCCTCAGCGCGACACCGGAGCCCTCCTCCGCCGCGCCGATCTCGGGTGCGACCGAGGCCGTCGAGGTGGAGTTCTCGTTCCACAACACCGTGCGCCGCATCCACGAAGACCCACGGACGACCCGCCCCTACACGGATGCCCAGTGGCAGCGGATCGACGCGCTCGGCGAGGCCGTCGATCAGCGGCTCGCCGCCGGCGACGTGCGACTCACGATGGGCGGGGAACCGACGTTCGTCTCGATGGATGACGCCACGGCGCCGGAGTGGAACACGGATGCCGACGGCGAGCACAAGCGCGAACTCGCAGATGCCCTCGCACACAAGCTACGCGAGAAGTATGCCGGTGGCGGCATCGTGCATCGCGGCCAGGGCAAGTGGTACCCGGGCGAGCCACTTCCCCGCTGGAACATCGCACTGCAGTGGCGTAAGGATGGCGTGCCGCTGTGGCACGATCCGTCGCTGTTCGCCGACCCGTGGTCAGACGAGCCGAACCCTCACGCGCACGCGGATGCCGAGACGCTCGCGCGTCGAGTCACGCAGACCCTCGGCATCCCGCACAGCCGGCTCCTCCCGGCCTACGAAGATCCGCTTGCCGCGCTGGCCGCCGAGGTCCGAAAGCCCGTCGGCGAACCGACCGATGTCGAAGGCTTCGACGAACACGACCTCGCCGCGCTCGATCGTGATCTCTCCTCGCCCCGCGGCTGGGTGCTTCCGCTCACGACCGACGGGCACTGGACGAGCCCGGTGTGGACGTTCCGTCGCGGTCGACTCGTTCTCACCCCCGGGACGAGTCCCATCGGGCTGCGACTGCCGCTGGACTCGGTGTCGTGGACCCCGCCGGAGCCGACGGCGGAGCCGTCGTACCTGGAAGAGGGCCCCCTGCGCGAGCCGGCGGTTCCGGACGTCTCACTGCAGGGGGTCGCGGCGACCGCGACCACCGCGATCGCGTTCGAGGCCCGCGACGGTCACGTCCACGTCTTCCTTCCGCCGGTCGCCTACCTCGAGGACTATGCCGACCTGCTCTATGTCCTGGAACAGGCAGCAGCAGCGCGCGGCATCCGTCTGGTCATCGAGGGTTACCCCCCGCCGCCTGACACGCGCCTCGAGCAGCTCGTGGTCACCCCCGACCCGGGCGTCATCGAGGTGAACGTGCAGCCCGTGTCGTCCTGGGCACAGCAGCGGGAACTGACGATGACCCTCTACGACCTGGCTCGACGGAGTCGGCTGGCCACCGAGAAGTTCGACCTCGACGGCGTGCACACCGGCACCGGCGGCGGCAACCACATCACGATCGGGGGCATCCAACCGATCGACTCGCCGCTGCTGCGCCGACCGGATCTGCTCGCAAGCCTCATCACCTACTGGCAGCGCCACCCCAGCCTGTCCTACCTGTTCTCGGGACGATTCATCGGTCCGACCAGTCAAGCACCGAGGTTCGACGAGGGCAGACCCGAGGCCGTGCACGAGATGGAGGTCGCCCTGCGCGAGCTGCGCCGAATGGATGCCGAGGCCGCGGCATCCGGCGGCACGGCGCGTCCCTGGACGGTCGATCGGGCATTGCGGCACCTCCTGACCGACATGACCGGCAACACCCACCGGGCGGAGTTCTGTATCGACAAGCTCTACAGCCCGGATTCCAGCCGGGGACGGCTCGGACTGCTCGAGCTGCGAGGGTTCGAGATGCCCCCGCATCCGGAGCTCGCCCTCGTCCAGGCGCTCCTGGTGCGCAGCCTGATCGCCTGGTTCTGGGAGACCCCGTACGACGAACCCCTCATCCGGTGGGGGACCCGCCTGCACGACGAGTTCCTCCTGCCCCAGGGCACCCTTCTCGACATCGAAGGCGTCATCGACGACCTGGGACGCGCAGGCATCCCGTTCGAACAGTCCTGGCTCGATGCGTTCGCGGAGTTCCGCTTCCCCCGCGTCGGCGTCGCGCGTATCTCGGCCCCCGGCGCCCGCATCGAACTCGAGTTACGGCAGGCGATCGAGCCCTGGCACGTGCTCGGCGAGGAGGCGACCGGCTCCGGTACCGCGCGCTACGTGGACTCCTCCGTCGAGCGGATGCAGGTCACCGTGCGCGGCATCGACGAGCGCCGACACCTCGTGACGTGCAATGGTGTACCTGTGCCTCTCACTTCGACCGGCACGCTCGGCCAGTACTACGCGGGCGTGCGCTACCGCGCGTGGCAGCCGTGGTCAGCGCTGCATCCGTCGATCGCGGTGCACTCGCCGCTGACGTTCGAGGTCATCGACACCCGGGCCGAGGCGAGCCTCGGCGGTGCGACCTACCACGTCGTGCATCCGGGCGGACGCGCGTACGACCGCCCGCCGGTGAACGCCTTCGAAGCCGAAGCGCGGCGCGCCAGCCGCTTCGAGACCCACGGTCACACTGCCGGGCACGTCGACGTCGGCGCCCTCCGTGAGCGAGGGCGACGCGCCGCATCCGGCGACTACCCGCACACCCTCGACCTGCGCAGGACCGCCCCGGCGTGAGCGTCCTGCGCGACTACGCCGCTTCGGTCACCCAACCCACGCTGCCCTTCGCTTCACCCCGGGGATCGTCGGCGCGCTTCGACGAGGTCATCGCACCGGATGGCACCCTGCGCCCCGCCTGGCGCGCTATCGCGCCGGGCGCACTCTCCCTCACCGTCGGTGACCTCTCGCGTCTGGACCGTGAGGTCTCGACGCTCCTGGCCGACGAGGGCGTGACCTACAACCCCGCGGGCACCGATCCGCAGCCGTGGCGACTCGACCCGCTGCCCCTCGTACTCGAGGGCGCCACGTGGACGAAGCTCGACGTGGGCCTCGCGCAGCGGGCCGAGCTGCTCAACGCGCTCCTGGTCGACCTGTACGGCGAGCGACGGATGCTGCGCGAGGGCATCCTGCCGGCGGCCACGGTGCTGGGGCACGCGGGGTACGTCCGTGCCGTGGCGCGGACCGGCGCGACGGACCGGCATCCGCTGCTGCTGAGCGCGACGGATCTCGGGAGAGGCGCCGACGGCGAATGGCGGGTCATCTCCGACCGCGTGCAGGCCCCCTCCGGGCTCGGCTACGCGATGGAGAATCGGCGGATCGTGTCGCAGGTCCTTCCGGAGCTGTTCCACGGCGCGACGCTGCACCGCGTCGAGCCCTACGTCGACGCGCTCCGCGAGGCGCTGGTCGCCGCGGCGCCGGATGCCCGAGCCGACGCGCGCGTCGTCGTGCTCAGCCCCGGCGCTTTCTCCGAGACCGCCTACGACCAAGCGTTCCTCGCCGGCATGCTCGGGTTCCCGCTCGTTCAGGGCGCGGACCTGGTCGTGCGCGACGGGAAGGTGTGGATGAAACCGGCGGGCTGGCCCGAGGCAACGCCCCGCGAACGCGTCGATGTCATCCTGCGCCGCGTGGATGCCGAATGGTGCGATCCGCTCGAGTTGCGCGGCGACTCGCAGCTGGGCGTCGCGGGGCTCACCGAGGCGGTTCGCCGTGGCAGCGTGAGACTCGTGAACGGCCTGGGAGCGGGCGTCCTCGAAAACCCCGCGCTCCTGCCGTTCCTGCCCGCGCTGTGCGAACGGCTCCTGGGCGAGCAGCTTCGCCTCGCCTCCACGCCGACGTGGTGGTGCGGGGACCCTGACGCCCTGGGCGAGGTCACGCCGCGGCTGCTCGAGGCCGACCCGAGCCTCGTGGTCAGAACGATCGACGGGCCGCGGACGCCGCTGGAGGCATCCGATCCGGCGAGCCTGGTGGACCGCATCCGCACGACTCCCCATCGGTTCGCCGTGCAGGAGGTGCTCGCGCTTTCGCAAGCTCCGACGTGGCGGGCGCCGGGATATGTGGATGCCCGAGCCATCGTGCTGCGCACCTTCACGGTCCACCACCAGTCGACGTACCGACCCTTCATCGGGGGGCTTGCCACTGCCGTCGCCGATGGCACACTGCCGACCGCCTCGAAAGACGTCTGGGTTCTCAAGTCGGATCCGGCCGAGCTCGACCAGGGACTGCCGGATGGCACGGCGGTCACCGTCGTCCAGTCGGTGCCCGAAGTCGCACCCCGCGCCCTGGACGATCTGTTCTGGTCGGGCCGCTACGCGGAGCGGGCCGAGGATCTTCTGCGTCTCGTGCTCGCGATCCGCTCGGATGCCGATCAGCTGTCCGCGCCGGGCCCGACGGCGACGCAGAGCACGCGCGTGCTCGTCGGGGCCGTGCAGCGCCTGTGCGGTACGCGGTGGCGTGACCTCGACGACGAGTTCCGATCCGTCCTGCTCGATGCCACGCGCCCCGGTTCTGTCGCCCATTCCCTCTCCCGCCTGCGCACGACCCTCGAGGGTGTGCGCGATCAGCTCTCCTCCGACACGTGGCGCGTCTTCGCCGCAACCGACCGGGCGGGCTCCTCGCTGCGGATCACGCCGCACGCCCACGGGATCGGCGAGTCCGCGGGCCAGATGCTCACGGCGCTTCTGGCGCTGCAGGGCACCTCGGCGAACATGATCCGCGACGCCGGCTGGCACATGATCGAGACCGGCCGAGCGATCGAGAGGGCGCTACAGGTCGGCATCCTGCTGCGCGCGACGATGGTCGACCGGCTCGTGGGCGACGTGGAACAGGAAGTGCTCGACGCCGTGCTGCGCGCAAGCGAGAGCGTCGTCACGCATCGGCGCCGGTACCGCGGCGCACTCTATGCGAGCGGCGTCATCGACCTGTTGGTGCGCGACGCCGAGAACCCGCGCTCGCTCCGATTCGCCGTCGCCCGCATCCGGGAACACCTCACCGCGCAGCCGTTGTCGACCGGATCGACGCGCCCGGAGCGGTTGCTCGACCAGCTCGAGGCACAGCTGGCCCAGGTGCAGGTCGCCGACCTCGCTATGGCGGTCGACAACCACCGGTCAGTGCTCCAGGACACGCTCGAGGATGCCGACGCCCAGCTTCGGGAGATCGCGCGCGCGATCGAGGCACTGCACTTCTCCGCAGGACCACCGCCGCAGACCTACGCGTCGCTCTCGCTGACGGAGCTCACGGGGGCCCTGTCATGAATGGCACTGTCGTGAATGGCAGTGTCGTGGGACGGGGTCCCGTCATGTCCACTGTCGTGAAAGGTCCTGTCGCAAAGGCCGCCCGATGAAGTACCTCGTGTCCCACCGGACGGTCTACGAATACAGTGACGACGTCCGCAACAGCCTCGGCCTCGCCCACGTCGCGCCGCGTCCCGTCGCGTGGCAGCAGATCGCGTCGCACGCGGTGACGATCGACCCGGAACCGAACGACGTGAGCCACGAGCTCGACGCGTTCGGCAACGTCGTGACCTACTTCCACGTCACGGCGCCCCACACGCGCTTGGTGGTGGATGCACGCACGGATGTCACGGTCGATGCGCCGCACTACGACGACGCCGCCCTGGCTCTGCCGTGGGAGCAGTCCCGCCCGCTGCATCACCCTGAGATGCCCGGGGCGTGGGCGGCCGCGGAGTTCGCCGTCGCCTCACCCAAGGCCGAACACGTCGCGGCAGCTCACGAGTATGCCGCGGCGTCCCTCGCACCGGGACGCCCCATCGGCGAGGCCGCGACCGATCTCATGCACCGCATCAAGGCCGACTTCGACTACGACAAGACGGCGACGACGGTCACGAGCTCTGTGGCCGAGGTCCTGCGCACGCGCGCGGGCGTGTGTCAGGACTTCGCGCACCTGGCCCTCGCGTGTCTGCGCAGCCACGGTGTTGCGGCGCGCTACGTCAGCGGCTACCTCGCGACCCAGCCCCCACCCGGCCGGGAGCGCGTCGTCGGCGCGGACGCCTCCCACGCGTGGCTCGCGGTCTGGCTGCCCGGGTCCGACGAGTGGCTCGCGATCGATCCGACTAACGACCAGTGGGCGAACGACCGGTACGTGACCGTCGCCTGGGGGCGCGACTACGGCGATGTTTCCCCCGTCAAGGGCATCATCTTCACGACGGCCAAACGTTCGACCCTGCGCGTCTCGGTCGATGTCGCCCCGGCCCCGGCATCCTGACGGCAGACCAGGGCGAGGGGCTTCGATTGCCCCGAACGACGATCTTCCCGCGCAGCCACGGCGTGTTGCGGCAAACGAACGGGGATGCGGCGAGCGCAACCCCTCCGGAGATGACGCGTTCGTGTGCGAAGATTCGGCGCGTGAGGTCCTACACCTGCCGGGTCTGCGGCAATCGCCTGTTCTTCGAGAACTCCGTCTGCGTCGCGTGTGACACACCGCTCGGCTACTCCCGCGCCGAGCACGATCTCGTGCCGCTCGACCGCGGCGATCGCACCTACACGGATGCCGACGGCACGGTCTGGCACGTCTGCGCGAACCTCGGGCTGTCGGGCTGCACCTGGCTCACCGCCGAATCCGGCGGGCTGTGCTTCAGCTGCGGCCTGACCCGCACCCGCCCCAACGACACGGATCTCGAGGGAATCTCGAACTACGCCCCCGCCGAGCGCGCCAAACGTCACCTCGTCGCGGAACTCGACGAGCTCGGCATCCCGATCCTCGACCGGAGCGCCGACCCGCGCGGGGTCGCGTTCGATCTGCTCTCGAGCGTCGCCGAACCCGTCACGATCGGGCACGCCGACGGGATCATCACGATCGATCTGGCCGAATCCGAGGATGCGCACCGTGAGAAGGTGCGGGCGATGCTCGACGAGCCCTACCGCACGATGCTCGGCCATTTCCGGCACGAGATCGGCCACTACTACGAGTCGTTCCTCATCACGGATGACGACACTCGCGCCCGCGCCCGGGAGCTCTTCGGTGACGAGACCGAGGACTACCAGGCAGCGATCGACCGGCATTACGCGGAAGGTGCCCCGGCGGACTGGCAGGAGCACTACATCTCCCGGTACGCGACGATGCATCCCTGGGAGGACTTCGCCGAGACTTGGGCGCACTACCTGCATATCAGCGACAGCATCCAGACCGCCGAGGAGTTCGGCCTGCTCCGCCCCGCGACGGCCGCATCATTCCGCGAGCGGGTGACCGGGACATGGATGCCGCTGTCGACCGCGCTCAACATGATGAACCGGTCGATGGGCAACGACGACCTCTACCCGTTCTTGCTGTCGACGCCCGTGCTCGACAAGCTCGAGTTCGTCGCCGAACTCGCGGCTGCCTCGGGAGAGCCG
>NZ_CBDRMG010000010.1:0-117766 GCF_965345035.1 Microbacterium sp. bgisy207 | reverse complement strand
GGCGTCGCGGTGAATCCGCGGCGCGCGCCGGGCGCAGGCACGGAGGCGGTGAGGACGGCGATGCTCGCGACGAGTGCGACCTGATACATGGCATCCTCCTTGGCGTGATGGGCCCCGCGCGACGCGGCAGCCCTCCAGGTTAGGCCGGTGAGTCCGCGGAAAGCAAGGACGGGTCTTCGCGAAACAGGAGGGACCGCTTCACGTCGAGACCCCACGCGAAGCCGCCGAGGCTCCCGTCGGTACGCAGCACGCGGTGGCACGGGACGAACAGCGCGGGGGCGTTCCGGGCGCAGACGGATGCCGCAGCCCGCACCGCGGACGGCTGCCCGAGCACTGTCGCGAAGGCGGCGTACGACAGGGGCGCGCCGGGCTGGATCCGGCGCAGGGCCGCCCATCCTGCGAGCTGGCCCGGCGTGCCGAACTGCCTGACCCTCACGGCGTCGATCGCCGCGAGGTCACCCGCGTAGTAGTCGCCGACAACGGATGCCGCATCCGTTCTGCCCGGGCGCACGCGGTCGGGTCGTCGGTCCCGGCGGATACGCTCGACGATCCGCTGCGGCGAGTCGGTCCATCCCGACGACATCACGACGCCGTCTTCGGTCGTGAGGATCGCGAACGGCCCGTCGGGGGTGTCGACGACCTCGAGCACAGCGGTGTCGGTCATGCGGGGATCTCCTCTGCGGGTGCGCTCCGTACCGGAGCAGACGGGGTCGTGATCGCGGGTGTCGCGCGCCGCCGGGCGGGGCGGGATGCGGGAGTCCGGGTGGGGCGGGGCGGCGCCGCGCGCCACAGGTGCGCGCTCAGGTAACTCCGCCAGGGCGCGACGGTTCCCGCCCACCCCTCGAGGTGCGCGGGCCCGATGCCGAGCGCGGTCGCGCCGGCGCGAACCGCGACATCGGTGGGCAGGAAGACGTCCGGATCGCCGAGCACCCGCATCCGCACGTAGTCGGCCGTCCAGGGACCGACCCCGGGTAGGGCAAGAAGGGCACGGCGCTGCTGCACGCCGTCGTCGGCGATCGTCAGGGTGAGCCGGCCCTCGGCCAGCGCCTCCGCGGCGCCGACGATGGCGCGGATGCGGGCGCGCGGGCCTCGGAGCACCTCGGCGCCGTGCTCGGCGATCGCCGCCATCGTCGGAAACAGCCGCGTCATACCCTCGGGGCCCGGGACCTCCTCGCCCAGCGCGTCTGCCAGCGCGGACAGGGCGGTTCGGGCGGCGGCGACGCTGATCTGCTGGCCGACCATCGCGCGGATGAGCATCTCGTGAGGATCGGCAGCACCGGGCACGCGGATGCCCGGAATCCGGCGGACCCGAGGGGCGAGCTCCGGATGCCGAGACAGCGCGGCGTCGATGGCGAGGGGATCTGCGTCGAGGTCGAAGATGCGCCGCACCCGGGCGACGAGTGCCGCAAGGTCGGAGAGCGCGGTCACGGTAGCCCGCAGCCGCACGGCGCCGCCGGGATCGGTCGTGACCTCGAACCTGCCGGGTCCCGACGCGAGTCGTACCGTGCGCGCGAAGGATGTTTCACTCGCCGATTCGACGCTCGGGAGCGCTCGCGCGCTCATCCACGCGAACAGCCCCGCCGCATCGAAGGGCTCCCGCACCGGAAGCGCGAGATCGATGACCCCGGCGGGTGACCCGGCTCCCCCGCGACGGGCGCGCAACTCGAGGGGGGTCAACCCGAAGACCTCCCGGATCGTGTCGTTGAACTGCCGCACGCTCGCGAACCCGGAGGCGAAGGCGATGTCGGATGCCGACATCGCGGTGCCCACGAGCAGCATCCGTGCCGTGTGCGCGCGCTGCGCGCGACTGAGCGCGAGGGGGCCCGCGCCGAGCTGCGCGGTCAGGATCCTCGTGAGATGCCGCGGCGAGTAGCCGAGGCGGCGCGCCAGACCCGGGACGCCCTCCCGCTCGATCACCCCATCGGCGATCAGGCGCATCGCGCGCGCCGCGAGATCCCCGCGGATGTCCCACTCCGGCGAGCCGGGTGCCGCCTCGGGCAGGCAGCGCTTGCAGGCCCGGTAGCCGGCCTCGTGGGCCGCCGCGCTCGTCGGATAGAACGTGACGTTCGCCGGCTTCGGGGTGCGGGCCGGACAACTGGGCCGGCAGTAGATTCCGGTGGAACGAACCGCCGTCACGAACTGACCATCGAAACGGCCGTCGCGCGACTGGATCGCGGCGTACCGTTCCTCGAAGGTCATCGACAGCATGCGTCCAGACTGCCACGCCGTACAGGTCCCCACTGGCGGAAAACAGACACGGCAGCATCCCCCCTCCCCGACCTCGCGCGATCGCCTCCTGCCGCGCGAGTGTCGCGCTCGGACCGGGAGAGCCGCGACAGGGCGGGACGCTCGGGCTAGCGTAGGCCCATGAGCGCGCAGGAGTATGACCTGGTTGTGATCGGGGCGGGCCCCGTCGGCGAGAACGTCGCCGACCGAGCCGTGCAGGGGGGCCTGCGGGTCGCCATCGTCGAGAGTGAACTCGTGGGCGGGGAGTGCTCGTACTGGGCGTGCATGCCGTCCAAGGCGCTGCTGCGCAGCGGCGCGGCTGTGCGCGCAGCGCGGGCAGTCGACGGGGCCGCCCAGGCGGTGACCGGCGACGTTGATGTCGCGGCGACCCTGGCGCGCCGCACGCGCATCACCCACGACTGGACGGACACCTCGCAAGTCGAGTGGCTCGAGAGCGCGGGCATCGACCTCGTCCGCGGACACGCGCGGATCGCCGGCCGCAAGCGGGTCGAGGTCACCGGCCCGGGCGGGGAGGTCGTCGATCTGATCGCCATCCACGCCGTCGCGGTCTGCACGGGGTCGGCCGCGCTGCTTCCGGCTACGCCGGGGCTCGCGCAGATCGGAGCGTGGACCAGCCGCGAAGCCACCAGCGCGGCATCCGCTCCCGCGTCCCTCGCGATCATCGGCGGCGGCGTCGTGGGCTGCGAGATGGCAACGGCATACGCGAGCTTCGGCACCGACGTGACGCTGATCGCGCGGTCCGGGCTGTTGGGGGGCATGGAACCGTTCGCGGGCGAGATGGTCGGCGAGGCCCTCACCGCGCAGGGCGCGCGCGTGCTCACCGGTGTCGATGTGGTTTCCGCGTCGCGCGGCCCCGCAGGGCGCACGCTCACGCTCTCGGACGGCACCTCGGTCACCGCCGACGAGGTGCTGGTCGCCACCGGCCGGGTTCCGCGCACGGCGGACCTCGGCCTTGAGGCCGTCGGTCTCGCCCCGGGCGACTGGCTCGACGTCGACGACACGATGCTTGTGAAAGACACCGACTGGCTCTACGCCGTCGGCGATGTGAACCATCGCGCGCTTCTGACCCACCAGGGCAAGTACCAGGCCCGGGCGGCGGGTGATGTCATCGCCGCCCGGGCCCAGGGCAGACCCGTCGACACCTCGCGATGGGGCACCCATGTGGCCACCGCCGACCACGATCACGTCCCCCAGGTGACGTTCACCGACCCCGAGGTCGCGTCGGTGGGACTCACCGCCGAACG
Organism: Microbacterium sp. bgisy207; assembly: GCF_965345035.1. GTDB lineage: Bacteria > Actinomycetota > Actinomycetes > Actinomycetales > Microbacteriaceae > Microbacterium. The sequence continues at coordinate 114,275 of NZ_CBDRMG010000010.1, read as the reverse complement.
GGCCGAGGCGGCCGGGATCAACATCCGGGTTCTCGACTACGACCTCTCCTGGGTCGCCGGCGCCGCGACGACATCGGATGACTACCGCGGCCGTGCCCGCGCCGTCGTCGACCGCGACCGCGACGTCCTCGTGGGCGCCACGTTCGTGGGTCCGGATGTCGCGGAGATGCTGCACTCGGCGACGATCGCGATCGTCGGCGAAGTGCCCCTGGCACGGCTGTGGCACGCGGTTCCCGCGTATCCGACCGTCAGCGAAGTGTGGCTGCGATGGCTGGAGACCTACGGCAGACCCTGAACGAGCGGGGTGCGCCGCGGGTCGAGGAGCCCGCGGCCCGCTCAGTGGAAAGCGCCCGCGGCCCGCTCAATGGAAAGCGCCCGCGGCCCGCTCAGTGAAAAGCGCCCGCGGCCCGCTCAGTGAAAAGCGCCCGCGGCCCGCTCAGTGGAAGAAGTGGCGCTCTCCGGTGAAGAACATCGTGATGCCGGCATCCCGTGCCGCCTTGACGACCTCTTCGTCACGCACCGAACCGCCGGGCTGCACGATCGCCGAGACGCCCGCGTCGATGAGCACCTGCGGGCCGTCGGCGAACGGGAAGAAGGCATCGGATGCCGCCACCGACCCCGCCGCACGGTCTCCCGCGCGCTCGACGGCGAGTCGGCACGAGTCGACGCGGTTGACCTGCCCCATGCCGATACCCACGGTCGCAGAGTCCTTCGCCAGCACGATCGCGTTGGATTTCACGGCGCGGCAGGTCTTCCACGCGAAGATCAGGTTGGTCATCGTGGCTGCATCCGGCCGTTCACCGGAGACGAGCTCCCAGTCGGTGGCGACCGATTCGATGTCGTCGGGGAACCGGTCCGCGTCCTGCAGCAGGAGTCCGCCCGAGATCAGGCGCACGTCCATCGGCTCCTGCTTCCAGTCGTCGGGCAGCTTGAGAACCCGCAGGTTGTTCTTGAGTCGGAACACCTCCAGAGCCTCCGGCTCGAAGTCCGGCGCCACGATCACCTCGGTGAAGATGTCGCGCAGGTTCTCGGCCATCTTCAACGTCACCTTGCGGTTGGCGGCGATGACACCACCGAACGCGGATACCGGGTCGCACGCGTGCGCCCGCAGGTGGGCGCTGGCGATCGGATCGAGCGCGTTGGGTGCCGAGATGGCGATGCCGCACGGATTCGCGTGCTTGATGATCGCGACAGCGGGCTTGACCAGGTCGAAGGCGGCCCGGAGCGCGGCATCCGCGTCGACGTAGTTGTTGTAGGACATGTCCTTGCCCTGCAGCTGGGTCGCCTGGGCGATACCGTGACCCCCCGTGCGGGTGTAGATTGCCGCGCGCTGGTGCATGTTCTCGCCGTAGCGCAACGTCGCGAGGCGCTCGGCGCGGATCGTCAGGTGCGCCGGAAGGTCGACATCCTCCCCGAGCGTCTCGTCGGCGAACCACGTCGCCACGGCGCGGTCGTACTCGGCCGTGTGGGCGAATGCCCGCGCCGCCAGCTCACGGCGCTGCGCGAGGGTCGTCCCCCCCGCACGGATCGACTCGATGACCGACCCGTACGACTCCGGTGAAACCACGATCGCGACGTTCGCGTAGTTCTTCGCCGAGGCGCGCACCATCGCCGGACCGCCGATGTCGATCTGCTCCACGACGTCGTCGCCCTGAGCACCCGAGGCGACGGTCTCGACGAAGGGATAGAGGTTCACGACCACCAGTTCGAACGGCTGGATGCCCAGATCGGCGAGCTGGTTCTCGTGGTGTGCGAGGCGGAGATCGGCGAGAAGCCCCGCGTGCACGGCGGGATGCAGCGTCTTGACCCGACCGTCGAGGGATTCGGGAAAGCCCGTGACGGTCGCGACGTCGGTGACGGCGAACCCGGCATCACGGATGGTCGCGGCGGTCGACCCGGTCGAGACGATCTCGACACCGGCCTCGGCAAGAGCGGTCGCCAGGGTGAGGAGTTCGGACTTGTCGCTGACCGAGACCAGCGCCCGTCGGACGGGCACGACGTCGCGGTCGCGGTACAGGGACGGGTCGTGGCTGGGGCCTGCCATCAGGTCTCCTCGCTGTCAGGGCTCTGGGCCGGGGGCACGGGTTGTGGGGAAGCTGTGAATTCGGGTGGTCGTCGGCCTCGGGTACGAGATCCACGACGCAGGTCACGGGGCGGAAAGGTTGATCTCGCCGTCCGCGATGCGCCGGACGACATCGATCAGGAGTCGCCGTTCGACCGGCTTGATCCTCTCATGGAGGCTCGCCTCGTCGTCACCGGGCAACACGGCGATGCGCTCCTGCGCAAGGATCGGGCCGGTGTCAACGCCCGCATCCACAACGATGACGCTGGCGCCCGTCTGGGCCACACCCGCCGCCAGGGCATCGCGGACGCCGTGGGCCCCCGGGAACTCGGGGAGGTACGCGGGGTGCGTATTGATGATGCGCGGCGCCCAGGGCTCGAGCACCGCGGCCGGCAGCAGCCGCATCAGACCACTGAGCACGATCAGATCCGGCTGCCACGCCGCGAGCTGGTCGCGCAACGCTTCGCCCCACGCCTCGCGGTTCGGGTATTCGTCGTAGGGCACGAAGAACCAGGGGATGCCGAAGGCCTCGGCGTGCGAGAGGCCGTCAGCGTCGCGATCAGCGCCGACGACGACGATTCGTGCCGGGTAGTCGGGCTCGTTCGCCGCCTCGAGCAGCGCCCGGAGGTTGGATCCGGCGCCGGAGATGAGAACGGCGACGGTGAGCACCGGTTCAGTCTACCGAGGGCCCCTGCACTGTTGCGGCGAGGTCGGGGGCGACGGTGTCCTCGCGGACTCGCCGACGCGGAGAGAGCAGCAGGATCGCCGCACCCACGCCGATCTCGAGGCCGATGGCCAGGGCCACGGGGCCCGGCTCTGGTCCGACCCGCGCCAGCGTCCCCGGCCCGAGCGAACCGGACGCAAGCCCCGCGAGGACTGCCGCAGATGCGGCAGCGACGACGGCGATCCCCAGTGTCGTGACAATGCGGACCGGGAGGCGTTCGGCATCCGCCGAGTACAACGACCGGGCGACCCACCCGGCGAAGGCCCCGATGCCGAGGGGCAGGAGCACGAGCAGCAGCAGCCACGGCGACGTCGACTCGGGGAGCGCCCCGATCAAGGGCACACCCGGCAGGACGCCGGTGGTGGTTCCGGACGGCGCGACCGTCGACCCCACCCCGAGCGAGACACCCGGGCCCGCGACGAACGCGAGCGCCCACACGATGAGTGTCGGCAGGTAGAGCAGCTGCCCGAGCGTGAGGACGACGGCACCGAGGACATCCACGTGGGAGGCCTCGTACAGACCGACGATCTGGGAGCCACGCGCGAAGATCGCGACAGCGGTGGCGAGTGCGGCCACACCGACGATCCCGACGGTCGCGATCGCGCCCGTGCGGACGATGATGGTCGGCGTTCGAGACCAATCCTCGGGCAGGTCCTCGACTCGCTCGCGCACCGCCGCGATGAGCCCGCGATCGGCATCCTGCCATTCGGTGACGATGGCTCCCAGGAGCGCGGGAACGGCGAACACCAGCGCCGGGAAGAGGATCGCTTCGGTCAGCGAGGTCGCCGCAACCTGATTGCCGGCGGTCAGAGCGATGCCCGCGGCCGCCGCGGCATACGCGAGAGCGCCCCCGGCTGCGCCGGTGAACGCAGCGCCGGAGCGCGACGCGCGGCGACCCGATCGGGCTGCCGAGACCGCGGCGAAGGCCGCGAACGCCAGCGGCGCGAGCGAGAGCGTGAAGCTCGCCGCATCCGGATCGATGCCGACGGCCCCGACGTAGTCGGCCGGCAGTGTGATCTCCAGCGGCACGACGTGACCGAGCTGCCACACCATCGCCGCCGTCGGCCACAGCGCATCCCACGGCGCGGCACCACCGAATCCGACGACCCACACGAGGGTAGCGGGGGCGAGGACGACCGCCACCCCGGCCGCGACGGTGACGAGCGCGTCGAACGCCGCGAGAAGGAAGACGATGACCCGGTTCATGCGGGTTCGACCTTACCGATCAGCGCGCCCGCTGCCGGTCGACTCACCGAGCGCTGCGCCACGCCCCGGATGTCGGGACCGCGCCGTGAAACAGGTCCCGGACCGTCACGATCGTGAATCCGCGGTCGAGGAGCCCGTCGCAGACCGCCCCCACCGTGCGCCCGGTGTTCTGGTGGATGTCGTGCTGCAGCACGATCGATCCCGGCCGCGGCTGCGTCACCGCACGCTCGATGAGCACGTCGTCAGCGGGGCCCTTCCAGTCCTCGGTGTCGACGTCCCACAGGATGGCGGGCATGCCCGCGACCGCGAGGACGCGCGAGTTGTAGTCGCCGTACGGCGGGCGGAAGGTCGTGATCTCCTGACCGGACGCCGCCTCCAGCGCAGCCGTCGTATCGCGCAGCTGCGCCCGGATCTGAGCATCCGTGAGCGTGGTCAGGGCCGGATGGTTCCAGCTGTGGTTCCCGACCAGATGACCCTCGGCGACCATCCGCTGCAGGGTCCCCGCATACGCCTTCGCCTTCTCTCCCATCGCGAAGAACGTTGCGCCAGCGCGGTGGGCGGCGAGAGCGTCCAGCACCCCGGGAGTGAGATCGCTCGGGCCGTCATCGTAGGTGAGGGCGACGCACGGCGTCAGCGAACAGTCGACCGGCACATCCCCGGGCTTCTGCACACTCGGGCCCGAGTACGGCTGCCCGGCGGAGGCCAGCAACCGCCGGCCGAGGTCTGTGAGCAGCGGGTCGGCTCGCGCGGCAGGGACGAGGATCGTCCGGGCAGCATCGGTGGGCGGGATGCCGAGAGCAGCGAGCGCGTCGGTGGTGAAACCCGCCGGGATCGTGAACTGCATACCGCCCTGGGGTGAGGGCACAGTGGTGGCGAGCGCGCCTGCCAGCCGTTCGAGGGCGGACGGGTCTGCCAGCGGCGCGAGCGAGAGGGAACCCGCCGCGCGGCGCAGCCCCTCGAAGACCTCGTCGGCCAGCGCTGCCGCAGCATCCGTCGTCCACAGCTGCGCAGCCGTGGCGACTTCCCCGGTGGCGGTGTCGGCGTAGAGGGTCTCGACGCTGTCGGCGACCACGCCGTCAGCCTGCGAGATCAGGGTGCGCAGGCGCTGCCCGAACATGCTTCCCGCCGCCCACACCACGTCGCAGACGACCGTCGCCGAACCGCCGCCCACGATGGGTCCGGCAAGTGCCGGGTCGGCCAACAGCTGCGCGGCGGGTGCTGCGGTTGAACCGGGGCGACAGGACCTGTCCGCGAGGCCCGCACCGACGGCCCCCGCCTGCGGGCTGTAGGTCGCGCCGGTGGCATCCTGGCGCGCGCCGACCGCGGTGCGGATGGCGGCCCTGACCGCGTCGTTGAACGCCCCGACGCCGGGCAGCAGCGCGTACCGTGCCTGGATCCCGACGCCGTCCTGCCGAATCCGCTCGGGCGAGACGTGGGCGGCCAGCGGCTGCCCGGGTTCCGCGCTCAGCGCGGCGGGCTCTTCCTCGACGACCTGCAGGGTCGTCGCCGGCCACATCGGCGGCGTCCAGCTGGCATCGACGGCCGGCGCGCAACCCGCGACGAGCACGGATGCGACAGCGAGAGCGGCAACGGTCGCTGCGGGGCGTACCGCACGCGCGGGCGAGGTCGTCACGGGCGCACTCCTTCGAGCAGGTTCGCCAGGGCCGGCCGATAGCGGTCGAGGTCGGCAGTCGAGACCGAGAACACGATCGAGCCGCCGGCCACAGGGCCAACGGCAGCGACGAGGGCGGGCACGTCGGCGGGGTCGCCCTCGGACGTCGGGACGGGTGACCCGTGCGCGGCGGTCAACCCGGATGCGAGCACCTCGACAAGCGGAGACGCGACCCCGGCCGTGGTTGCCGCGTCCGCGGGAGCCTCGGCGTCCAGGTCGACATCGACGGTCATGCCGCCGTCAGGAGTCGTGATGAGGGCGTGGGAGTCGTCCGGGCGGGTGATGAGCCATCCGTCCGGAACAACCACCTCGACGGAGGTCGGTCCCGACCCGAGGACGAGGGGACTGTGCACGCTGGCCACCTGGGTGCGCAGGTTGGCGAGGGCCGCCGGTACCGCCATGATGCCGATCACGATCGTGAAGGCGAGCAGACCGAGCACGCCGACGGCGGCGAGCGTCCAAATCCACCAGGGGGTGTGGGACCGGGATGGGGCGGATGTCGCGGTGCGACGAGGCGTCGGGGCGGCTCGCGCGGTGTCGTTCATGATGGCTCCGAGGCGCACGGGCGGCGCCGAGCTAATTGTGCCGTGCGCGCGTGTCCAGAACCTGGCGGCGGACCGGAAAAACCCCCCACTGCGAGCGAACTCCCAGCCTCCGTCGGGCGGGGAGGGGAGGCTCAGGCCGGGTCGAGCACGAAGACCGCGATACGCCGGTCGGTCTTCTTCTGGTACTCGTCGTAATCGGGCCAGACCTCGACCGCGCGCGCCCACCACAGCTCGCGCTCGTCGCCGTCGACCTCGCGCGCACGGTAGTCGCGCTTTGTGGCGCCATCCTGCAGTTCCACGGTGGGGTTCTTGCGCATGTTGCCGGCCCACTTCGGTTCGTCCGGCGCGCCGCCCTTCGATGCGATCACCGCGTAGCTGCCGTCGTGTTCGACGCGCATGAGCGCCGTCTTGCGAAGCCCCCCGGTCTTCGCGCCGAGCGTGGTCAGGACGATGACAGGCTTGCCGCGCAGCGTCGAGCCCTCGGCACCTCCGGTTGCCTCATAGGTCTCGGCCTGCGTGCGCGCCCACTCCGACGTCGACGGCTTGTACTCTCCAGTCAGCGGCATGGCATCAGGCTACCGCCCGGCTCCCCCGCCCGCACCCACACCTGTCCGCGAGGCACCACCCCTCATGCGAGACACCCTCCGTCGCGCGGTGCTTCGCGCGACGGAGGGTGTCTCGAGAGGAAGACGATGTCAGAGAGACTCGATGATCTCGCGCATCAGGGCCGCCGTCTCGGACGGCGTCTTGCCGACCTTGACGCCCGCGGCCTCGAGGGCTTCCTTCTTGGCCTGCGCCGTGCCCGCCGAGCCCGAGACGATGGCGCCGGCGTGGCCCATCGTCTTGCCCTCGGGAGCCGTGAAGCCCGCGACGTAGCCGACGACCGGCTTGGTCACGTTGGCCTTGATGAAGTCGGCGGCGCGCTCTTCGGCATCCCCACCGATCTCGCCGATCATGACGATCGCCTTGGTCTCGGGGTCGGCCTCGAACGCGGCGAGCGCGTCGATGTGCGTCGTGCCGATGATCGGGTCACCGCCGATGCCGATCGCAGTCGAGAAGCCGAGGTCACGCAGCTCGAACATCATCTGGTAGGTCAGGGTCCCCGACTTCGAGACGAGGCCGATCGGGCCCTTGCCGGTGATGTTGGCGGGCGTGATGCCCACGAGTGACTCGCCGGGCGTGATGATGCCGGGGCAGTTGGGGCCGATGATGCGGGTCGTGTTGCCCTTGCTCTTCGCGTACGCCCAGGCCTCGGCGGTGTCGCCGACCGGGACGCCCTCGGTGATGACCACGAGCAGCGGGATCTCGGCGTCGATGGCCTCGATCATCGCATCCTTCGTGAACGCGGCCGGGACGAACGCGATCGAGACGTCGGCGCCGGTCGCGGCCATCGCTTCGGCGACGGAGGCGAACACCGGGAGCTCGACGGGGTTGCCGTCCTTGTCGGTGTGGCTCACGGTCGTGCCGGCCTTGCGGGCGTTGACGCCCCCGACGACCTGCGTGCCGGCCTTGAGCATGAGGGCCGTGTGCTTGGTGCCTTCGCCGCCGGTGATGCCCTGGACGATGACCTTGGAGTCCTTGTTGAGGAAGATCGACATGTCTGTGAAGTCCTTCGGTTGAGTCCGGATGCCGGGTCAGACGTTCGCGAGCTCGGCAGCCTTGTCGGCGCCCTCGTCCATCGTCTCGGCCAGGGTCACGAGGGGGTGAGCGTACTCGCGCAGGATCGCGCGGCCCTCTTCGACGCGGTTGCCGTCCAGGCGCACCACGAGCGGCTTGGATGCGGTGTCGCCCAGGGTGTCCAGCGCCCCCTTGATGCCGTTGGCGACGGCGTCGCACGCCGTGATCCCGCCGAAGACGTTGACGAACACGCTCTTGACCTGCGGGTCGCCGAGGATGACATCCAGTCCCGCGGCCATGACGGCTGCGGATGCCCCGCCGCCGATGTCGAGGAAGTTCGCGGGCTTGACGCCGCCGTGGGCCTCACCGGCGTAGGCGACCACGTCGAGGGTCGACATCACGAGGCCCGCGCCGTTGCCGATGATGCCGACGGCGCCGTCGAGCTTGACGTAGTTGAGGTCGTTCGCCTTGGCCTTGGCCTCGAGCGGGTCGGCGGCAGCCTTGTCTTCGAGCTCTTCGTGCTCGGGGTGACGGAACCCGGCGTTCTCGTCGAGCGAGACCTTGCCATCGAGGGCGATGATCTCGCCGTCCTCGGTGCGCACGAGCGGGTTGACCTCGACGAGCGTCGCGTCCTCGCCGGTGTAGACGGCGAAAAGCTTGACGAACACGTCGGCGACCTTCGGGGCCAGCTCGGCGTCGAAGCCGGCGGCTGAGGCGATCTCGAGCGCCTTCTCGGGCGTGATCCCGGCGAGCGGGTCGACCTCGACGCGCGCGAGCGCCTCGGGCTTTTCGACGGCCAGCTGCTCGATCTCCATGCCGCCCTCGACCGAGCACAGGCTCAGGTACGAGCGGTTCGCACGGTCCAGCAGCACGGAGAAGTAGTACTCCTCCGCGATCTTGGCGCCGGCGGCGACCATGACGCGCCCCACGACATGTCCCTTGATGTCCAGGCCCAGGATCGCCTTCGCGGCCTCGTAGGCCTCGTCGGCGTTCTTCGCGACCTTGACGCCGCCGGCCTTGCCGCGGCCGCCGGTCTTGACCTGAGCCTTGACGACGACGACACCGCCGATCTTCTCGGCAGCCGCCCTCGCCTCCTCAGGGGTGTCGGCGATGATGCCGGGGAGCACCGGCACCTCGTACTTTTCGAATAGGTCTCGTGCCTGGTACTCGTACAGATCCACGCTGATGTCCTCCGCTGCGGCGTCGGGTGGGTGAGGGGTGTCTGATGTCTCGATGTCGAGAGAGTTCGACCAAGAAAGCAGCCTACTACCCGAGAAAGAACGGTTGAGACGCCGCCGTGATCGCGGGCGCTCAGCCGCCCGCGATCTGTTCGATCTGGGCGGCGGTGAGCGGAACCCACGGCGAGCCATCGGGATCGTCGGATGCCGCAGCAGGGCTGTCGCCCTGTGTCCACCACTTGGCTTCGAACGGCACGCCGTCATAGAGCACGCGGTCGCCCTCGCGGTACACCGCATCGCCGGACCAGTCGGGGTAGGTCCCCGGCGGCAGGGTCGGCACCGCGTAGGGCGTCTCACCCGGAAGCACGGGACCCACGAGATCCCAGGGACTCTCGGCGCCACTGACCATCGGGTCATCGGGAACATCCCCCCGGGTCCACCACTTCGCGGTGTAGACCATGCCGTGCCACACCACCTTCGAGCCCGCGAGATAACGGGTCTCGGGGTTCCAGATCGGGTACGGGCTCGAGGCGGGGTCATCCGTCGCCGACGCGCTGGGCAGCGGCACGGGCGTGTGGCTGCCGGATGTGCCCGTGTTCGTCAGGCCATCGCCGAGCACCACCGCGAAGCTCTCCTGGCCCTGATCGACGCCGCTGCAGAAGTTCGACACGATCCGCACATCGGCGTAGTTGTCCCCGCACGAGCGGTCCCGGTTCGCCGACCACATCGACACCCGTCCGAGCCCGGCCTCCCGGGCGAACTGGTTGAGCTGAGCGGCGTCGTCCATCGTGAAGACTTCGTCCACGATGTCGTTCTGGCCGATCATCGGTGTCGCGCCGATACGAGCCCAGGCCGCCGCCGAGCTGAGCGGCTCGTCCGTGTCCCGCAGCATCTCCACGAGTTGGTCGCGCACTCCCCGGATCGCGGAGATCGCGACATCCCCCATCGTCCGACCCCCGAGGTCGACGCCGTAGTCCATCGTCATGGCATTGATCCCACCGAGGCGCACACCGGCGTCGATCAGTTGTGCGGCCGCGGCCTCACCGGCGGCATCGAGGCCCTCGGGCGTCACCGGCAGAGTGACCCACACCGTGAGCGGATCGTCGGGGTCCCGCTCGTCCTGGAGCATGCGCAACGCCTCGGCTCGGCGCGCGCCGGTTGCGGCATCCGTGAGCGCCTCGCCTTCGATGTCCAGATCGATGAGCGTGAGGTCGTACCGGTCGATCACCGCCCGGTACGCGGCGGCGAGAGACTCGGCATCGGGACAGGCTGCCGCCAGCTCCGTGTTGTCCCGGCCGCCGAAGCTGACCACGACGTCGCCGCCCTGCTGACGCAGCCGCGCGATGCGACGGTCCAGATCGAGGTCGCGGGCAGCCTGATCGAGCGAGTAGGCCGCCCCCCACGAGGGTTCGCAGGTACTCTCGTCGGCCGCGACGACGAACCCGAGGACGACATCCTCGTCGGCAGCGGACGCGGGCGACTCGAACGCGTAGGCCGGGGTGAGGGTCGTGTCGACGTAGGCCGCGAACCAGGGCTGATTCGGGTCGATCACCACCCGGTCGGTAACCGTGTGGAATCCGAACCAGATCGCCACCCCGGCGGCGGCGGCGATGAGGATGCCGAGCATGACGCGCCACGGCGACAGGCGTTTGCCGGCGTGCGGACCCGTCGCTCTGCGCTCGTGGGCACTCGTCGCCGCCTTGTCGGTCACCACCCTCGACCTCTGCCGCGCACCGGGCGCGACACGGGAGCGCCGGGCGAGAGGGGAACCTCATTGCGCAGTGGCATCCGCCCCGGTGGCACACCTACCGGAACAGCGTCGGGGACGGCCCTCGCCGCGGCCGGGGTGGAGCCTGCAGGCCACTCCTCGGGCGCGGAGACGGCGTGCCAGTCTCCCGGCTGCGCTGCCTGATCGCCGACGGGCTCCCCCGCGTGGAAGAAGGGTTGCACCGTCTCGGCGGGCCACACCCGGTGTTGCGGGGAGACCGCCGGAGCGTGGGTCTGTTGCCACTGCGGCTGCGGATACTGCGGCTGCGGCGCGTGGTCGTACCAGACCGGAGTCGGCGAGGGCGCCGGGGCTCCGACGGGCGGCGCCGAATACTGCGGCGCCTGGCCCTGCCAGTGGTCAGCGACGGCGGGTGCGGCATCCTGCCAGCGCGAGGATGTGGGCGCGGGCGCTTCCGGGTAGCGCACCCCGGCGTGCGGCTCCGCAGTGGGCTGCGCGAAGACGTACTGCGGGGTCGCCGGGTACGCCACGGGATGAGCCTGGGGGAAGGGCGGTGAGCCGGCGGAGTGCGAGGCGCGAGGCGGCTCCTGGAGAACCGGCTGAGCCGGCGGATAGACCTGCACAGCACGGTCCGGCCGGTCGGCCGGAGTCCATGCGTCGGTGGCGATCTCGACGGGGTGCTCGGCGGCGTCGCCGAAGTCATCCCACTGCGCTGAGACGATGCGGCCGCCGGGTCCCGGCATCCACAGGTCGGGCACCAGCTCCATGCCGTAGGCGGGGGCGATCGCATAGGTGGGGCGGAACTGGTCGGCCTGCGTGATCGGTTCCGGCTCGGGAACGACGGTCTGGCGCTCGGCCTCAGCCGCCAGGACCTGCGGCTCAGGGACCCAGGTGTCGGAGGCCGCCGCGATGATCCGCGGCTCCGCCTCCACGGCCTGCGGCAGGAGTTCGGGATCCCCCTCGTGCTTCAGCCCGAGCACGGGCTCGGGGTCGAGGTGGGGCGCAGGGTCGAACACGGGCTCGGAGTCGAGGTGGGGCTCAGGGCCGACATCGAGGTCTACCTCCGGCTGCGGCTCGGCCATCGCGGGTGCCGTGTCGAGCCGGTCGACGAGCGTCTCCGCGTCGGGGGCCGCCGGGGCGGCTGCCGGCACCGCTTCGGGTTCCGGCTCAGCAGCCGCCTCGGCGTCGGCGACCTCGGGTGGGGTCGCCGTCACCGGATCGGGTTCCGGTGGATCGAGTGCCAGCGCCGCGGTCACCGCTGGCTGTTCGAGTGCAGCCAGTTCGAGCATCGGTGCGCGGGCGGGAACCGTGGGCGGAGGCAGATAGGCCGGAGCGGTCTCGCCCGGCGCGGGATGGCCGTGGTAGAGCGCCGCCCGCCAGTCGGGCTGGGTCTGCGGCGACCCGGCCTGCGCACGCCCAGGCTTCGTGGGCGTCGCATCCACCCACATCCAGTCAGTGAGGCCCAGCCAGGTGTCGGCGAGGGACTCGAGGATGCCGATGTTCTCGACGATGGCCCAGGCGGCGAGAGTCGCGTTGAACGCCGCGAACGCGGCGGTGCCCCAGTTCTCGTGGAGGATGTTCCACCACGCGGTGAAGACCGAGAAGATCACGATCGCGTAGGGAGCGACGACGTACAGCAGTTGCGTCGCCGTGCGGTTGCGTACCTTCGGCGTTCGGGCAAAGGGGATCTTCTTGCCCGTGAGCGCCTGCTCGATGGACTTGAGCACTCCGGCGAGGTTGACCGGCAGCAGGATCAGGTTGAAACCGTAGATCCGCAGGATGTCGATCGTGCGATAGCCCGAGTACCGCAGGTCGCTCGCCTGGGAGATGAAGTACGGCAGCGCCGCGAACACGACGAGCGGGCTGAGGAGTCTGCTGTCGAACGGATACGTCAGCAGCATGATCAGACCGAACGACGCCCACGCCAGCGACGCCATGTAGTTGGTGCGCAGCATCCACTCGGCGATCGTGATCGGCCGGTGCGACTTACGTCGCCGCTGGGCGTACTTCAGGAACTTCGGCATGATCAACAGGCCGCCGTTGGCCCACCGGCGCCGCTGCACGACGAGCGAACCGAAGTCGGGCGGGGTGGCGCTGTAGCTCAAGCGCTCGGGGTAGTTGACGAGGGTCCACCCCTGGTCGGCGAGGTCGATGCTCGACTCGGTGTCCTCGATGACGGTGCGGTCCTGCACGTAGCGCCGGACCTCGTAGCCGTTGACCATCTCGACCTGGACGATGTCCTCGAGCGCGCGCCGACGGATGACAGCGTTGGCCCCGACCCAGAAGGTCGCCTCGTGCGCCGACATCCCCTGGTGGAGGATGTGCTGGATGTCGGTCGTCGCGCCCGCCAGCCGCTCGATGCGCGTGGGGGCTCCGCGGAAGGACGAGTACGGCGTCTGTGTCACCGCGACGCGCTGGTTCTCCGGCTGCTCGAGGAAGTGGACCAGGCGCAGGCAGTAATCGCGCAGCAGCAGCGAGTCGGCGTCGAGCGTCAGGAGGTAGGGCGTGTCAGGGATGACGAGATCGGCCTCATCGCCGGGGCCGACCTTGACCAGCACCGTCCCTGCGTCGGTCGGATGAGCGTGGTAGCGCCCGCCGAGCAGGCCGATGTAGGCGTTCAGGTTCATCGCCTTGTTGGGCTCGTTCGACAGCGACGCATAGCGCTTGCGTTCGAAAGTGGTCGCCTCGACCGTGAAGATCCGCACCAGTCGGCGGTGAAGCTCGAGAAGTCGCTCACCGGTCGGTGCGGCATCGGCATCCACGGCGGCCTGCAACGCCACCGCCGTCGCATCCAGGTCATCGGCGAGCCCACCGACGACCTGGTCGATGAAGAAGGTGTCGACGTGATCCTCGTGGGGCCAGGCGTCGCCGAGGGCACGAAGCCACGCCACGGCAGCGACGTACTCATCGCGGAGCGTGTCGACGGCGTCCGGGGCGATCGTGCCGCCCAGGAGCCACTCGTTCTCGTAGGCCAGGAGGGCAGCCGTGAATCGCTCGCCGGGCTCGGCGAGAGCCGTCTCGATGTCTGAGGCGATCCGGCGCGTCTCCTCGAGTCGCTCGCGGACGGCCGGGTCCGTGGGAAACGGGCTGTCATCCAGGAGCAGCACGACCCGCAGCGACGGATACTCCTGAAGGGCCGCCGACCACATCGTCTTGCGTACGACGGCCGGCTCTTCGGCATACGACGGGATGAGCACCGTCAGCCCGTCCTGATGACCGTCGGCGAAGTGCCGGTCGAGCTCGCCTCGCGGAGCGCGGACGTGGTCGCGGAACCGCCGAAGTGCACCTTCGCGCGCGACCAGATACATGAGCGCGGAGAAAGTCAGGAACGTCACGACCGCCGCGTACAGGATGGCCTCGAGCGTTCGGAACACCCCCTCATTGGCGAACAGCTGGGGCAGGATCGTCACGACCATGTAACCGAGCCAGGCGGCGATCGTCGCGCCGATCGCGATCCGCGCCCACACCACTTTCGCGGCCGATGGGCGCGCGTGCACGGTCGAGAGCGGCTCACGCCGTTTCTCGGAACCCCACTGCGGCCGTCGTGTCGACGGCAGCGCTGTGCGTGTGCTCATCCGCGCTTCCATCCTTGTCCGCTGATCGGACGCCTCTCAAGCAAACGCGGCGCCGACGGATGCTGCGCACCCGAAGCGACCCCGCACGGCGACGCTACCGCCCGATACCGGAAAACCGGGTGTTCATGGGGTGATCCTGGGCGGAGCGGCCCCTTCCTTGAGGTAACGCTGAGACAAACTTGAGGTTCCCCCGGCGGTAGGCTCACGGCATGTCCGACACCTCAGCCGCCACACCGTCGTCGCGGAACGCGGTCGTCGCTGTCGCGCTCGATCTGTTCGACCGGAATGGCTTCGATGCGACATCCGTCGAGCAGATCGCGCAGGCGGCGGGGAGCTCGCGGTCCACCTTCTTCCGGCAGTTCGGCGGCAAGGACGACGTGGTGTTCGCCGACCACGAGGTGCTCCTCGCTCGGGTGCGCGAGTATCTGTCGCAGCCGCACGAGAACCCGTGGGCGGCGGTGTGCGATGCCGCCGTGACGGTGTTCGAGCACTTCGCTGCCGACCCCGACCTCGCGCGGCGCCGCTACTCGGTGGTGCGCAAGGTACCGGCGCTTCGCGAGCGCGAGATCGTCACAGTGTTCCGATACGAGCGGCTGTTCGATGAGTACCTGCGTCGCGCGTTGCCCGGGCTTGACCCGGTCGAGGCGGTCGGCTTCTCGGCGGCCATCGCGGCCGTCCACAACCATGTGCTCCGTCAGCTGCTCCGCGACACCGCACCCGTCCCCGTGTCGGTGCTGCGCCATGCGCTCGATGACGTCATGCGCAAGTTCGGCGTGCACCCCGACCCCGCGCACCCGGAGCACGACGAGGTCGTCGTGGCCGTGTTCCCCCGGCGGATGCCGCTGGCCGAGGTCACCCGCCGGATCGGCTCCACTCTCGAGGGCTGAGCGCGACTGCGCCGGCCGCGAGGGCGCGCACCGGCCGTGGCGACCCAGACTGCCGTGCGCGTCAGGACGCCCCGGCGATCTGCTGCCGGATCGCCCTCGCCCAGTCCCGGGCTCGGTCGAGCTCACCGGCGGCGAGGGGGCCTGCCTGCGCTGTCACCAGGAACTCCGCCGACCCGATCACGGTCGACCCGCGCCCACGCGCGCGGCGCACGGCCGCCCTCGTCGCCGATCCCGAGAACCGGCTGCTCTGGGTGCCGAACACGGCAACGGCTCCGGCGCGCTCCAGCGCTGCGGTTGCCAGCCACTCGCGCATTCCCGGGCCGCCCCGACCGCCGCTGCTGCGCGCCAGTGATCGGCTGAGCGCCGTCGACAGCGTGAACATATGCGTGGGTGCGCCGAGAACCACCACATCGGTGCCCGTGTCCACCTCCGGGCCGCCTTCCCACAGTGCGCGCGCGGCGACACCGAACTCGGCGGCGATCGCCTCCGCAAGGCGCTCGACGTTGCCGAACTGCGACTCGTAGACGACCTGTATCCGTGTGCTCATCGACTCAGCGGCGCTCTCGTGGATCCGGGCAACGGCGGGATCCGTCGCTCCCCCGGATTCTTCCCGGCCAGCACGTGAGCGGTCAACGCCGGCGATGCGACCCGCGCCACCGCGCTGAGCGCTACGGGCCCCGGATCCTGGCATGTCCGGGCCGGCGGGTGCCGAGACTGGCAGACTGGCGACATGGCGGCGCACGCAACCGTGGTCGGCAGCGGCCCGAACGGTCTGACCGCCGCGGCGACACTGGCCCGGGCGGGACTGCGCGTGCGCGTCCTGGAGGCAGCCGACGGGATCGGCGGCGGGGTGCGGACCGAGGCGCTGACACTGCCCGGATTCCGTCATGACGTGTGCTCGGCCGTCCATCCGGCGGCACTGGCGTCGCCCGTGTTCCGGGCGATGCGCCTGGACCAGCGCGTCTCGTGGCTGATTCCCGAGGCCTCGTACGCACACCCGCTCGACCACGGGCCGGCCGCGATCGCCTGGCGCGATGTCGACCGCGCCGCGCAGGACCTCGGCGTCGACGGCCGCGCCTGGCTGGCGATGACACGCCCTCTCGCGCGGCACATCGACGAGCTCACCGCCGTCACGAGCGACCAGCTGATCCGGATGCCGCAGCATCCGCTGACCGCGTTGCGCTACGGCATCCGAGTACTCGAGCAGGGCACCCGCCTCGGGTCGCAGAGCTTTCGCACACCCCGCGCCGCCGCCCTGATGGCCGGCGCGATGGCGCACGCCAACACGTGGATGCCGTCGCTGGCGTCGGCCGCGGCGGGCCTGCTGCTGGCGGCCCACGGGCACGCCGGCGGGTGGCCGGTCCCCCGCGGAGGTGCGCAGGCGATCGCGGATGCGCTGGCCGACGACATCCGTGCCCACGGCGGGGTCATCGAGACGGGGGTGCGCGTCACCGCCCTCGACGACCTGGACTGGGGCGATCCGCGCGCGGGCGACCTCCTCATCCTGGACACGTCGCCACGGCTGCTGCTCACGGCGTCCGGTCTTCCTGCCCGCTACGCCGGCGCGATCCGCCGCTACCGGTACGGGCCGGGCGTCATGAAGATCGATGTCGCCCTCGACGGGCCGGTCCCGTGGCGCGACCCCGAAGTCGGCCGTGCACCGACCGTGCACCTCGGCGGCACCCGGGAGGAGATCATCGCCGCCGAACGTGAGGTCCTCCGCCGCCGGATCCCGCGCAGACCGTTCGTGTTGGCCGTGCAGCCGTCGGTGATCGATCCGACGCGCGCTCCCGCCGGCAAGGCAGTGCTGTGGGCGTACACACACGTTCCGCTCGGTTCACCGGTGGATGCGACCGATGCCATCCTCGCCCAGATCGAGCGCTTCGCACCCGGTGTCCGGGACCGGATTCTGGCGCTGCATTCCTCGACCGCGGTGCAGCGGGCTCACCTCAACCCCGCGGAGATCGGAGGCGACATCTCCGGTGGCGCCTTCACGATCGCGCAAGCGGTCCGCCGTCCCGTGGTGTCACGGCATCCGTGGCGAACGCCGCTGCCGGGCGTGTACCTGGCCTCAGCCTCAACCCCGCCGGGGCCCGCCGTGCACGGGATGAGCGGCTGGCACGCGGCGCGCACCGCGCTCGGCGACGCGGCCGGAGTGCCGATCTCTCTCGGCGACCTGTTCGGCGAGCTCGACTGACCTCACGGCGCCCACGCCTGGGGGAAGGCGTTGCGGAAACCGCCTCCCCCGTCAAGCCGGTGCGCGCGCCCGGCAAACGCGGCTACGGTCGAGGAATGGGATTGTTCGGCATCGGCTCGCACAAGGACAGCAATAGCGCCCTCGCCGTCCCCGACGACGGCATCGTCCCGCCCAGCAAGATGTGGGGCGACAAGTTCGGGATGCTTGCGACCCGCGGCCTGCAGATCATCGTCGTGGTCGCGCTCGCGGTCGGGATCATCTGGGGGCTCCAGCAGATCACGCTCGTGGTGATCCCCGTCCTGCTCGCGCTGATCTTCGCGTCGGCGTTCGCCCCCGCCATGAGCTGGATGCGGCGCCGCGGCGTTCCGTCCATCCTTGCGACCCTCATCGCGCTGCTGGCGATCGTGCTGCTGCTCGGCGGGGTCGGCTGGCTCATCGTCTGGGCGGTCCGAGACCAGTGGGACATGCTCTACAGTCAGGCAGAGGCCGGCGCCCAGCAGCTGTGGCAGTGGGTGCAGACGCTGCCGTTCGGGATCGATCAGGAACAGATCGACCAGTGGATCGCCTCCCTCCAGGACTTCATCACGAGCGCACAGTTCGGCACCGGTGCCATCGCGGGGGTGAGCGTCGTCGCCAACTTCGCGACCGGCTTCGTGCTGATGGTCGTGGTGCTCTTCTTCTTCCTCAAGGACGGACCGCGGATGTGGGAGTTCCTCCTGCGTCCCTTCCGCGGCTCCGCCGAAGCCCGGGCGCGCCGCATCGGCGACAAGACCGTCTCGACCCTCGGCGCCTACGTGCGAGGCACGGCATCGGTCGCCCTCGTCGACGCGATCGGCATCGGCATCGGCCTATGGATCCTGCAGGTCCCGCTCGCCCTACCGCTTGCCGTCCTGGTCTTTCTTCTCGCCTTCATCCCGATCGTCGGTGCGACGATCGCCGGCATCCTCGCCGCCCTCGTCGCGCTCGTGGCCAACGGGTGGGTCAACGCGCTGTTCGTCGTCGGGGTGGTCGTGGCGGTCAACCAGCTGGAGGGCAACTTCCTGCAACCGGTGCTGATGGGCCGCTCCATGAAGCTGCACTCGTTCGTCATCCTGATCGCTCTGACCGTGGGCACCGTGCTCGGCGGCATCGTCGGCGCCGTGTTGGCTGTGCCGATCACGGCCGTCGCCTGGGGCATCGTGCAGGTGTGGGACGGTCCGGACCTGCCGGCCCGGTGGGCTCGGCGCAAGAGGACCGAGCCGGCGCCGTCCTGACCTGGGGGCTGGACAGTCGCCCGGCGAGACAGGATGCTGACCCCATGCCCTACGCCATCCCCGAGCCGATGCTCGCGAAGTCCGTCGATCGCATCCCGGAGCCGGGCGCGAGCGCGGGCGGCCTGAGCTTCGAGCCGAAGTGGGACGGTTTCCGCGCCCTCGTGTCGTGGGACGGCACGGATCTCGAGATCGGCAGCCGCGGTTCGAAACCCCTCACGCGATACTTCCCCGAGTTGGTCGAGGCGTTCTCCCTGCTGCTCCCGGAGCCGTGCCTCCTCGATGGCGAGATCGTGATCGCGCTGGGCGAGCCCGGCGCCCAGCGCCTCGACTGGGACGCGCTGACCGCGCGCATCCACCCTGCCGCGTCGCGGGTACGGATGCTCAGCGAGCAGACGCCCGCGATGTTCATCGCCTTCGACATCCTTGCCCGCGGCGACCGCGACCTGGCAGCCGAGCCGTTCTCCGCTCGGCGCGCCGAGCTGGTCGACCTGCTGCGCAGCGTGCCGCATCCGGTGCACCTCACGCGCACGACCTCCGACCCGCACCTTGCGAACCGTTGGCTCGAGGAGTTCGAGGGCGCCGGCCTCGACGGAGTGGTGGCGAAGCCCCTCGCGCAGCCGTACGCGCCGGGCACGCGCGCGATGTTCAAGATCAAGCACGCGCGCACGGCGGATGTCGTCGCGCTCGGCTACCGCATCCACAAGAGCGGCCAAGGGGTCGGATCGCTTCTTGTGGGCCTCTACACCGACGACGGTCAGCTCGTTCAGGTCGGTGGTGTCGCGGCCTGGTCGAACGCGCGTCGGCTCGCGCTCGTCGAGGAGCTGGCGCCCCTGGTCGAGCGCGACGAGTCCGGTGCGGCGATCACGGGCGAGGGCGAGCGGTCCCGCTTCGCGTCGGGGAAGGACGTGTCGTTCGTGCAGCTGCGGCCCGAGCGGGTGCTCGAGGTGCGTTACGACCAGCTCGAGAAGTGGCGCTTTCGGCACACCGTCCAGTTCCTGCGGTGGCGGCCCGACCGCGATCCCCGCTCCTGCACGTATGAGCAGCTCGAGTCGGTGCGTGCGTACGACGTGGGAGCGGTGCTCGAGAGGTGACCGTCGGCTGCCGGTCGGATCAGCGCGGCGGCGGGGTGAACTCGATCACGGGGACGGAGGCATCGCCACCCGCGAGCTCGTCCATCGCAGCCTTCAGGTGCTCCCACGCATCGGGATGGACCCGCGCGTAGCGCGCCAACACGGCGGCAGCCTCCTCGTCGGGGAGGATGCGCGCGACCGCGGGCACAGCCTTCGCTCGGCCGACCCAGAGGCGTGCGGCGGGGTGGGCGGAGAGGTTTCGGAACCACTGCGCCTTCGGTCCGTGTCCGGAGGCCACCCGAATCGCGTTCGTCTCGCGCTCGATGACCTCGACGACGACGTACCGTGGCTCCCCGCTCGTGCGGCCGATGTGCTCGATGAGCATGAGGCGACCTCCGAAGACCCAGCCCAGTCCCGCCCGGAAGAGCGGAATGGGCGCACGCACGATCCACCGGCTGCGCAGCGCACGTGCGATCCACTGGTCGATCGTCGCCGCCTCGGTCCGCCCGGCGGTCTGGTCGGCGCGGGATTCACCTGCGGTCGATGCGGTCACGAGTCCCCCTCGGTCTCGGGATGGTCGGTCGGGTCGGGCGTGCGCGCCCGGCTGGGTTGGACCCGCGGGGGCTCGCCGGGCATCTTGGGGAACTCGGGCGGGAAGGGCAACTCTCCGAGGCCGTCCGCGAGGTCTCGCTCCCACCACTGCAGCAGCGTGTCGATCCTGCCGGGCGACGCGCCGAACTCCGCCCAGGGGTCGCCGATGTCGGCGAGGCGCTGCGGCACGGTGCGCACCGTGAACGATGCCGGATCGACGGAGGCCAGCTCGTCCCACGTGATGGGGGTGGCAACGGTCGCCGTCGGTAATGCCCGAGGGCTGTACGCGCCCGCCATCGTGCGGTCGCGATTTGCCTGGTTGAAGTCGATGAACACCCGCTGCCCGCGCTCTTCCTTCCACCAGTTGGTCGTGACGCGCTCCGGCATCCGTCGCTCCAGCTCGCGGCCGGCGGCGATCACCGCATGCCGGACATCCAGGAACTCCCACTCCGGCTCGATCGGACAGAACAGGTGGATGCCGCGATTCCCGCTCGTCTTGATCCACGCCTCCAGCCCCGCCTCGGCGAGGACGTCCCGCAGCGCGGGGGCCACCGCGGCGGCGTCGGCGAAGTCGGTGCCCGGCTGCGGGTCGAGGTCGATGCGCAGTTCGACGGGGTTGTCGGTGTTCGCGGTCCGCGAAGCCCACGGGTGGAACACGACGGTGTTCATCTGCGCGGCCCACACGACGGCGGCGGGCTCGGTGAGGACGATCTGCGGATGCCGCCGCCCGCTGTTGTAAGTCACGGTGACGGTGTCGACGAAGGGCGGCGCACCCTTGGGCGGGTTCTTGGAGAAGAACATCTCCCCCTCGACCGAATCGGGGTAACGCTCGAGCGAGACCGGCCGATCGCCGTTGGCCGCGAGGAAGGGGACGGCGACCGCCAGGAGGTACTCGGCCAGCTCGCGTTTGGTGATCCCGACGGCGGGCCACAGGACGCGATCGGGACTGGACAGGCCGACCTCCCGGT
Organism: Microbacterium sp. bgisy207; assembly: GCF_965345035.1. Lineage (GTDB taxonomy): Bacteria > Actinomycetota > Actinomycetes > Actinomycetales > Microbacteriaceae > Microbacterium. Next base: position 93,004 of record NZ_CBDRMG010000010.1, on the reverse strand, counting down.
CTCCGTCCGGACCGGGTATCTCGAGGATGATCCGGTCAGTCGCCATCGCTGGGCGTCTCGACCATGAGCGGAGCGAGCTGATCACGATCGAGTCGGATCCACGGCCCTGCGGGATCGATGAGGATGCCGGCCAGGCCAGGGTCCGCGCGCAACGCGGCTCCCAGCTGTGCGCCGGTCACGGAGGCGGGGCGATCGCCGCGCCCGAGCGCGGCGATCTCGATGGGATGGGTGAACACTTCGATGAGACGGTCACCATCGGCAGTGCGGGCCTCGGCGACACCGACCTGATCCGAACCCTCGGGCTTGTTGACCGCGATCCACAGGCGCGAGGACGGGATGGCCGCGACGACCTCATCGGGCGTGGAGTCGGTGCGGCGGGCCGCGAGCAGCTTCTTGACGCGGAACTCCGGATCGGCCTGCTCCATCATCTGGGCGATGAGGTCGCGGGAGAGCAGCGCTCGCGCGGGGGCGGACGCCGGGTCGACGATGAGTCCGGCATACGTGCCGGACAGAAGGAATCGCAGGACCGCCTGCGCCGGCTGTGCCATCGCCGAGGTGTCGGTGGCACCGTCGGCGGCAAGGCTCGCCCGCAGCGCGTTCACTCCGCTGTAGGCGAGAACGTACTGGTTCTCACCGATCGTCGTGATGGCGAGGGGGATGTTCTCGCCCTCGGCGAGCATCCGCTTGGCGTCGCCTTTGACACGCAGATAGAGGTGCCCTTGCAGCAGCTGGCGCGCCACCTGGAGCAGCTGGGCCGGTTCCGGCCGCTCGGGGAGCGCCGCGAGGGCGGCCACAAGCGGACCGTTGTCCTGCGGCGTGGGGCGCGCGGCACTGTCGGCCTCGCCTGCCGTCGGCGCCGGAGGCGCGGTGTCCTGTGCTCCGCTGCCGGGCGCCGGTGCCGGCGCGCCGAGGCCTTGGAAGGACGACATCGAGATTCCGACGACAGCGTCGAAGTCCGGTTCCTCTGCCGACGCGTCCGAGGCCGGGGCATCCGTGGCCGGGCCCTCTGGGGCGACCTCAGGCGTCTCGGCAGGCTTTTCTGCGGGGCGTCGAGAGAACAGAGCCATGCTTCGAGGCTACAGACGTCGGACGCCGATCGGGACCAGGGTTGTCACAGTTCGGGAAACGCGGTAGGCGCGGAGGCCGCCCGCGGCCGCTCCGCGTCACAACAGCGTGAGGAGCTGGGCGAGCAAGATCTTCACGACCAGCGCTGTCGGATAGACGAGGCTGTAGCCGAGGGCGACACGGACGTCGTGGCCGGTCCGCTCCTGGGCGAAGGCGAGGATGGCGGTATTGGTCTGCGCTCCGGCGATGACACCCGACAGCTTGGTTCCCCCCAGATGCAGGATGTGTCGCACCAGCAGGTAGGTGCCGAACATCGCGAAGGATGTCACGACCAACCCGATTGCGACGAGAGCGACGATCTCTCCCGACGCGATCGCCTGGAGGATCTGCGACCCCGCCTTCGAGCCGGCGTAGGCGAGGAAGATCAGCAGGCCGAGCTCGCCCAGAGCCGTCGCTGCGGCGTTGGGGATGGTCGTCACGAAGCGACCGATCCGCCCGATCCTGCCCATCACCAGGCCGACGATGAGCGCGCCGGCAGCCGCACCGAGCGACAGGTGGGATCCGCCCGGCAGCGGCACCTCGATGAGCCCGAGCAACATGCCTGCCGCGATGCCCAGGCCCAGCGCCACGGGGTTGAGGTCGGCCATGCCCCGCTCGGAGTCGCCCAGAAAGGCCGTGACCGCGGGCAGCTGATCGCGCGGAGCGACGACCCGCAACCTGTCGCCCTGGTGCAGCACGAAGTCGGGGGTGCCGAGGAACTCGACATCCCCGCGCCGCACCCGCACGATCGTCGCGCCGAATCGTTCGGCGACACCGAGTTGCGCGATCGTGCGCCCCGACCACCGCGAGTCCGACAGGATGATGCGCCGATAGTCGAGTCGGCTGCGATCGTGGGTGATGTTCAGCGTCGACGGATGCCCCAACTGGTCGGTGACGGCGGCGACGACCCGCTCGGGACCGACGATGTTGATGATCGACCCCTTCTCCAGGACCGTGTCGGGACCGACGACGATCACCTCACCGTCGGGGCGACGCAAGCGCGAGACCAGCACGCGGCCACCGTGCCGGCGGGTGAGGTCGGTCATCGTCGGATTGCTGTCGGTGTCGATTCGCACCACGAGATCGACAATGCGCGGCGGCGCGTCGGTGTCGGTGCGGCTGTGGCGCAGTGCGAGCACGACGGCTCCCATCGCGCCCACGACGCCGAAGATATAGGTGCTCGCGTATCCGACAGTGGCGGCGGGACTGCCCCCGGTGGCCGCGAGAGCGGGGGTGCTCGTCACCGACCCCGCGTAGGCGCCGGCGATCGTTTCCGGCGACAGATCCAGCATCCACCCGAGCCACAGCGTCAGGGCGGCGGCGGCGATCATGATGGCCGAGACCAGCAGCAGCATCCAGTAGGAGGTGCGGAGCGCGTTCACGAAACCCGGCCCGGCGATCACGCCGATGCTGAAGGCGAACAGCACCAGTCCGAAGTCCCCGACGTATGCGGGCACCTCGATCACGACGCCCTGGGACACTCCCCAGGCCGTGAGCGCGATCATCGTGAAGAGCACGGCGACGGCACCCAGCGACATCCCCCACAGCCGGATGCGGCCGATCGCCGCGCCGATGCCGGTGACCAGGAACAGCACGAGCACCGGATGCTCGGACAAGAGCGTCAGAAACGGCGCGAGGGTCATGGGCCTCCTTTGTCGAGCGGGCCTGACCGTCTCCGCGGCCCTGGGCGTCCGTGCACCCTCGCTCGCGCCATCACGGCGATCGTACGCGCAGACGACCCTGATGCTCAGGGGCGAAGGTCCCGCACTCTACGCGTCGAGCTTCTCGATGGGAGCGATCTTGATGAGGAGTTTCTTTGCGCCCGCCGAGTCGAAGCGCACGTGCGCCACACGCTTGGCGCCCTCGCCGGTCACGGCATCCACACGTCCCTCGCCGAAATCATCGTGACGGATGCGGTCGCCCGGCGCGAGCACCATGTCGCCGTTGTCGCGCACCTTCGCGGGAACACGGTTGGCGAACTTCTCGATCGACGTCGATCGGGGCACGAGCGCATCACCGTAGCGTCCCGCGCCGCCCGCACCGGTCGACGAACCGAATCCGCCGCGCGGACGCGCGTTGAGGGCGCGGGACTGGGATCCGCCGCGCGAATTCACGTCGCCCGGAGACTGCCGCCAGTCGATGAGCGTCGCGGGGATCTCCTGCAGGAAGCGGCTGGGCATCGCCACGGAGACCTCGCCGAACTGCGCCCGAGTCATCGCGAGGGTGAGATACAGGCGCGAGCGGGCGCGGGTGACGCCGACGTAGAACAGGCGACGCTCCTCTTGCGGCCCGCCCGGCTCTCCTGCCGAGATGCGGTGGGGAATGAGGTCCTCTTCGACGCCCGTGATGAACACGGTGTCGTACTCGAGGCCCTTCGCGGTGTGCATCGTCATGAGCGAGACGGACCCACTCGCGTCCTCGAGGTCGTCGGCATCCGAAACCAGCGCGACCTCGGTGAGGAAGTCGACCACCGTGCCTTCGGGATTGTTGCGCGCGAACTCGCGGGCCACGGCGACGAGCTCGTCGAGGTTCTCGATGCGCGCCTCGTCCTGCGGGTCGCGGGAGGCGCGCAGGGCGTCGAGGTAGCCGGACTTGTTCAGCAGCAGCTGCAACCCCTCGGCGACGGTGGTCGGAGGTGCCAGCTCCCCGGATGCCGGCAGCATGAGCTCGCCGGCCTCGGCCAGAACGGCATCCAGCTGGGCGATCGCCGCCTGGATCTTCGGACCCACCCCCAACGCCGAGGCGTTCGCGAGCGCATCGCGGAAGGTGATCTGCTCGTCGGCGGCGTACCGGGCGATCGCCGTCTCGGTCACGTCGCCGATGCCGCGACGGGGCTTGTTCAGGATGCGGCGGACGGCCATCTCGTCGGCAGGATTGGCCACGGCGACCAGGTAGGCGAGGGCGTCCTTGATCTCGGCGCGCTCGTAGAACTTCGTGCCGCCCATGATCTTGTACGGCACCGCCGAGCGGATGAAGATCTCTTCGAGCGCGCGGGACTGGGAGTTGGTGCGGTAGAACACGGCCATCTGGCTGTACTCCACGCCCGTGCGGCGCAGCGCCTCGATCTCATCGGCGACGAACTGGGCTTCGTCGTGCTGCGAGTAGCCGGTGAACCCGACGATCTGCTCCCCCGCCCCGACGTCGGTCCACAGCTTCTTGTCTTTCCGGTCGAAGTTGTGGCCGATGACGGCGTTCGCCGCAGAAAGGATGTTCTGCGTGGACCGGTAGTTCTGCTCGAGCAGCACGACCTTGGCGCCGGGGAAATCGCGCTCGAACTCGCTGATGTTGCGGATGTCGGCGCCGCGGAACGCGTAGATCGACTGGTCGGAGTCGCCGACGACGGTGAGCGAGGCGCCGTCGAGCTCGGGCGCCTGATCGGGCTCGAAGATCATCATCCCGCCGACCGAGTACGGCTCGGCCGCCGCCCCCGTAACGGGACGGGTGAGCTCGTGGATGAGCGCGTACTGCGCGTGGTTGGTGTCCTGGTACTCGTCGACGAGGATGTGCCGGAACCGGCGCCGGTACACGTCGGCGACCTGCGGGAAGGCGCGGAACAGGTACACCGTCTGGGCGATCAGGTCGTCGAAGTCGAACGCATTGGCCCGCTGCAGCGCCCGCTGGTAGTCACCGAAGATCTCGACGAAGAGGCGCTCGGCGGGGTCGTTCATGTTCGCCTGGCGGGCGTAGGACTCGGCATCCGCGAGCTCGTTCTTGAGCTTGGAGATGCGGCTTTGCACCCCCGCGGGGGTCAGGCCGAACGCATCGGCCTCGTGCTCTTTGACGAGCCGCTTGATGAGCGCGCGGGAGTCGCCGGAGTCGTAGATCGTGAACGCCTTCGTGAACCCGAACTGCTCGGCCTCACGCCGCAGGATGCGCACACACGCGGAGTGGAAGGTCGAGATCCACATCCCCTTCGCGTGCTCCCCCACGAGCTGACCGACACGCTCGCGCATCTCGCCGGCTGCCTTGTTGGTGAAGGTGATCGCGAGGATCTGGCTCGGCCAGGCCTCCCGGGAGCGCAGCAGCGAGGCGATTCGGTGCGTGAGCACACGCGTCTTGCCTGAGCCTGCGCCCGCGACGATCAGCAGCGCCTGCCCACGGTAGAGCACCGCTTCGCGCTGCGGCGGATTGAGGCCGGTCAGCAGCTCGTCGTCCACCGCATCCATAACCCCCCAAGTCTATTGGCGGCCTCCGACATTCACGCCGGGCGGTGCGAGCCTCGGGCAGGATCCCCGCCGGTCAGCGCGCCGAAAGGAAGATGACGCCGCGGTAACCGTCCGGGCCCCAGGCGACCAGACGCTCGAGATCGTCGACGTGGATCGGCAGTTCGTGCGTATCGACCCAGGTCTCTCCGGTCTCACGGTTCACCCACGGATCCTCGACGACGACGTACGGTCCGGCGGCGGCGTGGGCCACGATCCAGTGCGGCCCGGGGTCCGCGTGCATCGGGGCTTCGTCGATGAGAAGCAGTGCCTGTTCACCGGCAGCGACCCGGGTAGCGACCTCTGACATCGGGACCCGGGCACCGTCGATCGGGATGCCGAGATCTGCTGCGCGCTTGCGGGACTCCCGCTGCAATTCAGCGCGGAAGTCGTGATCGAAGCCGCTGAAGTCCTCCAGCAGCACCGGGCCGGGGTGGTCCAACGCCACCTGCACGGCACCGCCGGCGCCCAGATGCTCCTGCACCGTCACGGCCAAGCCGATCGGCTCGCACGCGGGGTAGTTGCTCGCACGCCGCCAGAAGTCGATCTCGAGTTCACGATCAGGTTCGGTCTCCCCCGCGAAGCCGGGGCGACCGAAGCGTTCGGCGGCGATCAGCCCCGCCACCGCGCCGCACGTGAACAGCGTCGTCTGGCCGTAATACCCCGGCTCCTTGTGCGCGATCGGAACCAGCCAGCGCACCAGGCCCTGCGTCACCTCCGTGCCGACGGCGCCCCAGGGCGCACGCATCCGCGCGAAACCGTGGTCGGCAGCGCTCGCGGGCGCCGTGGCGCCCTCGGGAAGCTCCCACTTCACCGCCGCGTCACCGCGCTCACGTGCCCGGGCCAGCACGCCCTCGACGAGGCGGTCGGCAGCGCCGTCCGGCGCATCCGGTGACACCCACAGATCGACGATCTTCGTCGCCGCGGTCGCGGGGCGCCCGGAGGTCAAGACTGCCGCGAGGATGCGGTCGCCGTCGGCGAGCGCCTCCACCGCCGGCCGGTAGCCGTCCCGCCCGATGCGCCAGCGCGCGGCACGTTCCGTCCCGAGGGCATCGGCCACTCCGGCGGCCAAGACCGCGGCGACGCCGGCGGCGCCCTCCGCGAGAGTCGGTTCGATCGCTTGCACGTCAGTCCTCTCTGTCGCCGGCACGCACCGACGTGTTCTCACGGTGCGCGGCAGCAACCAGCATCCGGGTGTATTCGTGGTGTGGGTCGGTGAGCACGCGGTCGCAGGGTCCGGACTCGATGACCCGGCCATCCCACAGCACCGTGACCGTGTCGGCGAGCAGCCGCACGACGGCCAGGTCGTGGGAGATGAACAGCAGTGAGATCCCGAGCTCGTCACGCAACCGCGTGAGCAGCGCCAGGATCTGCGCCTGGACCGAGACGTCGAGCGCCGACACCGACTCGTCGCAGATGAGCAGTCTCGGGCGGGGAGCCAGCGCCCGGGCGATGGCGACGCGCTGACGCTGTCCACCCGAAAGCTCGGCGGGGCGTTTCGCGGCAAAACCGGCGGGCAGGCCGACGGTCTCGAGCAGCTGCGCCACATCGGATGCCGGGCGTCGCGCCACCGTGAGCGCCTCCCGCAGGATCGCCCCGATCGACATCATGGGGTTCAGCGACGAATACGGATCCTGGAACACGATCTGCATCTGCGCGGGCGTGCGCGACCGGCGACCCGGGGCGAGCGTGTCGCCGTCGAACGAGATCGTGCCGGCGTCTTCGCGCTCGAGCCCCGCGATACAGCGCGCGAGGGTCGACTTGCCGGAACCCGACTCGCCGACGACCCCGACGATCTCGCCCTCGCCGATGCGCAGATCGACCCCGTCCAGGACGGTCCGCTCGCCGAAGTGCTTGGTCACACCCCGCGCCAGCACGAGGGTCGCCGTCTGCGCCTCCTCGGGCACCACCGTCTCCCGGGGTGGCGCGAGCACGGGGTCGGCGTCGATGAGCGCCCGGGTGTACGGATGCTGAGGCGCCGACAGCACGGTGTTCGTTGCGCCGCGCTCCACGATGACGCCGTGCTGCATGACCAGAACGTCGTCGCTGCGGCCGCGCACCAGCCCGAGGTCGTGGGAGATGAGGATCACCGAGAGATCGCGGCGCGCCTGCACCGCGCGCAGCAGGTCCAGGATCTCCGCTTGGTTGGAGGCATCCAGCGCGGTCGTCGGCTCATCGGCGATGAGCAGTCTCGGATCCGCGGCCAGAGCCGCAGCGATCGCGACGCGCTGCCGCATCCCGCCCGACAGCTGGTGCGGATACGAACGAGCCACACGCTCGGGCAGCTTCACCTCCGCCAGCCGTGCGGCGACCGCCCTGGCCACCTCGGCGGGCGGCATCCGGCGGTCGGATGCTGCTCGCAGCGTCCATGCGATCTGGTCGCCGCATCGGTGAACCGGAGACAGGCTCGTGAACGGGTCCTGCAGCAGCAGCGCCACCGTGCCACCGCGCACCGAGACCCACGCCGACGGCGGGGCATCGAGCGGGATGGTGGTGTCTGCCACCACGGCGGTGCCGCCGGCCCGGAATCCGCGCGGCAACAGACCGATGAGGCTCTTCGCGCTCAACGTCTTTCCCGAACCCGACTCGCCGATGATCGCAAGGGTGCGCCCGGCAGCGATCGTCGCGTCGAACGGCTCGACCACGACGCCCTGGGGGCCGCGGACTGTCAGTCCCTGGATCTGCACGCCGCTCATGCGTCCTCCCCCACCTGCGACAGACGCTGCCCCAGCCAGTCGCCGACCAGGTTCATCGCGCACGCGACGAGGATGATGAGCGTGGCCGGCACCATGACAGCAGCGGGGTTGTCGAACATGATCGCCCGGTTGTCGGTGAGCTGGCGTCCCCAGTCGGCAGTCCCGGGCGGGACGCCGACTCCGAGGAACGACAGTGATGAGAACGCGACGATCGCGAACGCGACGTTGAGCATCGCGTTCGTGATGACGAGCGTGGAGACGTTCGGGAGGATGTGGCGGAACATGACCCGCCACCGGGAGAGCGAGAGCATCTGCGCGGCCTCGATGTAGGGGCGGGCGGACTGCTCGAGCACGCCGGCGCGGACGATGCGGATGTCCGACGGTGAGAACAGCGCGATCAGGAGCAGGACGGTCACCCAGTACCCGCCGCCGAACACACCCGCCACGACGATGGCCGCCAGCAGCACGGGAAGGGCCAGGAGCAGATCGGTCCAGCGGCTGATGAGGAAGTCGAGCCATCCGCGCTGGTAGCCGGCGAGGGTGCCCAGCAGGATGCCGAGCAGCATCGACCCGACCGCAACGCACACCGGTCCGATCAGCGCCGAGGCCGTCCCCGCGACCGTCATCGCGAACACGTCGCGCCCGAGCTCGTCGGTGCCCAGCAGGTGGCCGTCGGTGCCGGGGGGCAGCAGCGCCGACAGGATGTCCTGACGCATCGCATCCGGAAAGACCAGCGGACCGAGCACAGCCGCAAGGACCGCCAGCACGATGACGCCGATGGAGAGCAGGATGAGAATCGGCATCCGTCGTCGACGCCTCATGGGCGCCGTCATCAGCTCGATCGCCGCGGTCATGCGGGAACCCCCCGTTCACGGACCCTCGGATCGAGCAGGATGTAGGCGATGTCGGCCAGCAGCGCGATCACCGCGATGACGATCGCCACCAGCAGCGTCAGCGACTGAACGACCGCGATGTCTTTGAACAGCACGGAATCCTGAAGCAGCGTTCCCAGGCCCGGCAGCGCGAACGTCGTCTCGGCCAGCACCGTCCCGCCGACCAGGAAGGTGAGCACGAGGCTCGCACCGGTCACGATCGGAATCGCCGCGTTGCGCAGCGCGATCCGCTGCACGAGTGACTCGGAGAGCCCGCGCGCGCGGGCGGAGGTCACGTAGTCGGTCTCGAGCTCGCGCAGCATCGCGGTCCTCGTGAGTTTCAGGATGATCGCCCCCAGACCGAGCGCAAGTGTGATGGCGGGCAGGATCAGGTGCCAGAGAGTGTCGAGCCCGCCCGACCCCGCTCCGTAGACGGGAAAGAGCGGCAGGTAGTAGGCGAAGACGTACAGCAGCAGGAGACCCACCGCGAAGGTCGGGGCGCTCAGGCCGACGACGGCCAGCGCGCTCGCGACGCGGTCAGACGGGCCCCCCGCCCGCACGGCGCTGCGCACACCGAGCGGGATCGCGACGACCAGGGCGAGCACGAAGGCGATGCCGCACAGCAGCGCGGTCAGCCCGACCCGCGACCCGATCGCGTCGGCGACCGAGGTCTGCAACCGGATCGACTCTCCGAGGTCGCCCGTGAGGAAGCCGCCGAGCCATCGCAGATACTGCACCGGCAGCGGGTCGTCGAGGTGGTATTGGGCACGGATGGCCGCGACCGCCTCCGGCGAGGTCGGCCGGTTCCCGAGCAGATTCTTGACGATGTCGCCGGGCGCCAGGTACATCAGCGAGAAGACGATGACCGAAAGCACCAGCAACACCCCGAGCATGCCGAGCACGCGCACTGCGAGCATCCGGCCCAAGGGCCGCGATCGCGGTGCGCGTGCTCGGAGGGGTGAACCCGTTGTCACTGCGGTAGACCCGATCCCCTTACGGAGCAGCCCGGTAGAGCTGCGTCGGCCACGACGAGATGAACGCGAATGCGCTGTAGTCGTTCATCCCGAGATCGTTCGCGAAGGCGGTGGCCGACTGGCCCCACCACAGCGGCACGTTCACGGCATCCTCGGCCTGCAGCGTCTCGGCCTCGATGAGCAGGTCGATCCGCGCGCTGGGGTCGGACTCGGCGCCGATCTGCGAGAGCAGCGACATGATCTCGGGGTTGTCGTACGCGGCGGGGTTGCCGACTCCCAGCAGGTAGCTGGGGATCTCTGCCGGGTCGCCGAGCGTCGAGAAGTACCACATCATGTTCAGCCCGTAGTCGCTGGACGCGTCCAGGCTCGCGAGCCACTCCTCGATCGGAACCTCACGCACGTTGAGCGTGATGCCGATCTCGGCGAGGTTCTGGGCGAGGGCCTGAGCCGCCGTTCCCAGCTGCGGTCCCGTGTTCGGGGTGAGGATCTCGGTCTCGAAGCCGTCGGGGTAGCCCGACTCGGCCAGCGCGGCCTTGGCAGCATCCAGATCGAAGTCCCACTGCGGGATCTCGGCGAGCTTCTCGCGGGCGACATCCGGCGAGTACACGGCGGCGAGCGACTCGGGGGTCATGATCGCGGTGGCCGCTTCGCCGTGCCCGCGCAGCAGCTTGTCGACGTAGGCCTCGCGGTCGACGGCGTGAGCGATCGCCTCGCGCACCTTGGGGTCGTCGAACGGGGCGACACTCGTGTTGAAGTACAGACCCACGTAGGAGAGATCGTTGACGTAATCGACCCGCATGGTGTCGAGGTTCTCCCACTGCGTGGATTGCGCGAGCGGCACGTTGAAGGCCACGTCGATGTCACCGGACTGCGCTGCCAGGAGCCTCGTCGACTCATCCGGGACGAAGTTCACCGTGATGTTCTTCACCTTCGGCTCTTCGCCCCACCAGGTGTCGCTGCGCTCGAACGTGACGTGCGAGTCGGGCGCGAACTCCGTGACCTTGTACGGGCCGGAACCGAGCAGGAGCGAGGATGCGGTGCCGACGTTCCCGTCATTGGCCTCCCAGAACGCCTTCGAGGTGATGAAGGCCGCGCCACCGGTGCTCATGTTCTTCGCGAACGCGGCATCCGGCTCGGTGAGGGTGATGGTGACCTCGCTGTCACCGGTCTTCTCGACGGACTCGACGTTGGTCATGTAGTAGGCAAGACCCGGCGAGGTCGTCTCGTCGCGCGCCTCGTTGAGGCTGAAGACGACATCGTCGGCGGTGACCGGGGTGCCGTCCTGGAACATGGCATCGTCGCGCAGCTCGTAGACGTAGGTGACGTCATCGGGCTGAGACCATGACTCGGCCAGCGCCGGCTGGATGGCGCCTTCAGCGTCGATCGAGACGAGCCCCTCCTGCGCGATCGAGGCGATGTAATAGTTGAGGATGCCGGACTCCTGCCCGACGTACAGGTTCGAGAGGGAGCCGGGGAGCGCGACGGTGATGCTGTCGATCTGCTCGCCGCTGTCGGCGAGCGCGGTGCTCGCCTCGGGCGCTGCGCTCCCGCTGCACGCGGAGAGCAGAAGCGCCCCAGCGGCAACGACGGCGCCCGCCTGGGCGAGACGGACGGGTGACGGGAAGGGCATAGGACTCTCCTCTGTGGGTGCGGTGCGGACGGGATGGGTCGTGGGTGCGGTGCCGAACCGGGCTCGATGACCGGCACTGCGGCGCCGGGCGTCGAGGATGACCTCGACCTCGGCGGATGAGGGGCGAAGCGAGGCGAGCACGCGAAGCGCGGATTCGACGGCCGGGATCGTCGCGGCTTCGACCAGGATGGTCGCGGTGGCGCGGCGGGTAACGGCAGGAGACAGGCCCCACGCCCGGAGCCCGTCGGGAAGATCGATTCCCGCGAGCGCACTCTCGGCGACGAAGGTCGTGCCCACGCGGTGACGGGCAAGGGCCACGGCGGCTGCCGCGCTCGAGACCAGGATGTCGTCTCCCGCGCGGGGGCGCTCGAGCCGTTCGGCCAGGAGATCCCCCGGTGAGCCCGCGCCGCGGATCCAGAGCTGATCGGCCAGCAGCGCCGGATCGATGCGCCCGCCGGCATCCGGGATGTCGGCGGTGCTCAGCGCGATGATCTCTTCGGCGAACAGGAACGTCGAGCGCATGCCGCCGCGTCGCGCCGTCCCATGCCGCTCACCGCTGACGGCGAGCGTGAGCGTCACCGCGATGTCTGCCCGGCCGTCTTGCACGAGGGCGAGCGCTGCCGCGTTGTCGGAGGCCTCGACGAACGAGGCGTCGATGTCGGGCTGCTGTGCGGCAAGACGCCCGAGGGTGGGTGCGACGACAGTGCCCACGGCCTCGGCAGAGGCGGCGATGCGAACGAGATCCGCCCGGCGCCCGAGCATCCGTGCCAACTCGGTCGCCGCCGCCGTCAAGCTGGCATCGATGCGCGGAGCGTGCTGCGCGAGCAGCGCGCCGGTGGGCGTGAGCCGCGCGGCGCGCGCCGTGCGTACGACGAGGGCCACGCCCAGTCGTGCCTCGAGGCGTTGCACATGCTGCGTGATCGTCGGCTGCGAGTAGCCGAGGGAGCGCGCGGCAGCGCTGATCGAGCCGGTCTGGTCGATCGCTACGAGGATGCGGAGCGAGTGCACGTCGAGCGCTCGTGTCAGCGCGTCGATGTCGATGTCGCTCCGTCGATCCATAGCGAGATGCTATCTATCACTGAGTTTCGATGGTGTAACAATATGTTTCGCGAGTGTTTTTCCTGGCCACCGAGCCACCGACCGCCGCGGATCCGAGGGGAAGGCCGTCATGACGACCGACGAAGAGTGGAGAGCGCGCCGCGACGCCGCCGTCTGGTCGGCGGGCGGGATCGCCACCCTCGCGGCGACACACTGGCTGGACAAGATCCCCCGCGCGTTCGACGGCGCGCCGGGTCAGTGGCGTGACGACGACGGCCGTGCGGTCGGGACGACGGAGGCCGGGGTCGTCACCCTTGCACCCGGAGACCGCTGGGAGTCGGGTGCGCTCGAGCTTCGGGGGTTCGAACGCGATGGCGCGGTCGCGCTGCGGGTGTATGACCCTGAGGCCCCCGCTCGCCGCGGCATCTCCCGGATCGAACGATGGCCGACGGATGAGGCGATGCGGCTCGAGGCGCGCCTCGATCGCTCACCGACGCGGGAGGTTCCGAGCGTGGCTGTGGACGGACACCACAGCACGGAGGATCTCGACGGTGTCCTTGACCTCGCTCTGCCCGAGGGCCACGTGCGCCTGTGCGTGCGGACTCTCGACGACGGATGGCTGTTCGCCGCGTTCTCCGACGCCACGAGCGGAACAGACAGCTATCGTTTCCGCTTCCTTCGGATGCCGCCGCCCGCATCGGATGGGACCGTCGCGGTCGACCTGAACCGCGCGTACCTGCCACCGTGCGCGTTCTCGGACGGCTATGTCTGCGTCTTTCCCCCGCCGACGAACCGCTGGCAGATCCCCGTTCGCGCGGGCGAGCGCCTCGTGCGTTAGGTGTGCACGCGAGCTCCGCAGGAGAGGCTGCGGCCCTGGCGCGTACCGACTGACATCCACCCGCTACCCAGGTGCCCGACACAGAATGGATGCCATGCGCACCCTCCTGAACATCATCTGGCTCGTCCTGTCGGGGTTCTGGCTGTTTCTCGGATACATGCTCGCGGGGGTCATCCTGTGCGTGCTCATCGTGACGATCCCGTGGGGCATCGCGTCGTTCCGCATCGGCCTCTACACGCTCTGGCCCTTCGGCAGAGAGGTCGTCGACCACCCACGCTCCGGGGTGTTCTCGTTCCTGGGAAACGTCGTGTGGGTCATTCTCGCCGGCTGGTGGCTCGCGATCGGTCACATCCTGTCGGGGCTGGCGCTGTGCATCACGATCATCGGCATCCCGCTGGGAATCGCGAACTTCAAGCTCGTACCGGTCTCGCTGATGCCGCTGGGCAAAGAGATCGTCGAGAAGCGCCGGGGCGGTCAGTTCGACCGCGCCGCCGACTCTGTAGCCCGCTGACTTCGCAGCTCAGCTGAGCGCTGCCACGCCGGCTGCGATGACGGATGCTCCGACCACGGCAAGCGAGACGGCGAGCACGGCGACGCCGGCCCAGAGCAGGGCCATCGCCCGACCCGGCTTCTGCGGATCACGACCGATCACCGACAGGAAGAACCCTGCGGGAACCAGGATCGCCGACGCGAGCACGCCGACTGCTGCCCACTCCCAACCGCCCGTCACTCCTGCGGATGCCTGTGTGAGTGCGCAGACGATCCCGAGGATGACCAGGACGCCCGCGTGCGCGTGACCTGCCCGGAAGAACGTCTTCTGCAACCCGTTGAACGGGTAGCCGCCGGTCGTGGCGCGCAGGACGAACGTGCCGCCGTAGGCGATGGTGATGACCGTCAACAGCGTGGCGCCGACGACGATGGACAGGATCGGGGACATGGATGCTCCGCTTCGACTTTCCGCGCCGCCGGCGCGTATTGGATAGTGTCACTACCCAATATAAGATAGTGAAACTATCCAAGCAAGGAGCATCGTGCGCATCTCCGAACTGTCTGAGCACAGCGGCATCCCCGTCGCCTCGATCAAGTTCTACATCCGGGAAGGGATGCTGCCCCGAGGCGCAGCCACATCGGCGACCCGCGCCGAGTACGGAGACGAGCACCTCGCACGCCTGCGTGTGATCCAGGCGCTCAGTGATGTGCGGGCACTCCCGCTTGCCCGAGTGAAGGAGATTCTGGCTCTGATCGACGAGCCCGACGACTCGGCGTACGCGACGCTCGGAAAGGCCGTGAGCGCCTTGCCGCCGTACGCCGACGAGACGAGCACCGAGCGCGCGCGCGAGACCATCGAGGCGCTGGGGCTCACGTACGACGAGCGCTTCGCCGCGGTTGCACAACTGGAGGCCGCGATCCGCGGGATCGAATCCGCGGGGCTGGCCTGGGATGCCGACACCGCCGCCCGCTATGCCGGACCGCTCCTGCAGATTGCAGCCGCCGAGCTGATCCCGCTCGCAGAGCTCAGCGGAAGCGAGCAGATCTCGTACGCCGTGCTCGGCACCGCGATGTATGAGCCCGCGATCCTCGCGTTGCGCCGACTGGCGCACCAGCATCTGCTCGCGACGCGGGCGACGGATGACGACATGTGACGTCACGGTAAGAAACACGCCAGCCGAGCGTCAGGGGCCGCGGTTAGCGTTGGGCCGTATCGCGGCGGACCGGATGGTTCCGGGCACCGGTTCATACCCGGTCGCGCAGCGGGTTCGACTCCCGCCGTCGCGTCGATAGCTTCTCCCCGACGCGTAGGGTCGAGCCGTGCGCACGATCCCACCAAGCCTCAAGCCAAGTGTCGTCTCCGAGATCGACGAGCGCCTGTCAACGGTGGCGAGCGAGCATGACGTGCGCATCCCCTGGGCGATCGAGAGCGGCAGCCGCGCGTGGGGGTTCCCCTCGCCCGACAGCGACTACGACTGTCGCTTCATCTACGTGCGGCCCCGCGAGCGCTACCTCTCGCTGTGGCCCGAGCGGGATGTCATCGAGACACCCCTCGATGCGGTTTTCGATGTGAACGGCTGGGATCTGACCAAGGCCGTGCGATTGATAACGAAAGGCAACGCCACCGCGATCGAATGGCTCCGCTCGCCCATCGTCTACACCGGCGACGCCGGCTTTCGCGACCGCCTTCTGGCGCTGGCATCCGACGTCGCAGAGCGTGCCGCCGTCGGACGCCACTATCGCCATGTCGCCCTGCAACAGCGGTCGGGTCCGCCCTCGCTGAAGCGTTTCTTCTATGTCCTGCGCCCCGCAGCGGCACTGCGTTGGCTCGCGGTCCACACCGACGAGGCAGTGCCACCCATGGATCTGCCGACGCTGCTCTCGGAGGGGGACGTCAGTGCCGGCATCCGGGATGCGGCGCGAGACCTCATCGCACTCAAAGCCCAGACGCGGGAGCTGGGCTCGGGCGAGGCGCCGGAGATCCTGCAGCGCTTCGTCACGGAACAGCTCGACGATGCGGAGCGGTTCGAGACAATGCCGCCGACTCGCGACGTTGCGGAATCGAGAGCCCGTGCCGACGCGTTCTTCCGCGCGGAGATCGGCTGAGTCCGGCATCCGTCGCAGCGCTGTTGGCAGCCGTCCGTCAGGTGCCGACTCCGCGCGCGATCGCAGCGACATGAAGCTCGTGAGCGGCTTGTCGCGCAAGCGCAGCCTCGACCGCACCTATGGGGATAGCGTCGTAGCGACTCTTATTCCGTACGCGGCGTAGTCGATCGAATCGAGTCGCCGCGCGATCACCGGGCGGCGAGTCGAGTACGGCGCGCACGTAGCGCCCGAGCGCTTCATGCTGACCCACGCCGTTGCGCGTGCGGTATCCGTGCGCCGCAAGCAGTGCTTCGCCGACATCGTGCGCCGCGTCGTAGGCGAGATCGTATGCGACGACGACGCTGGTCAGCAGTGGAAGCTGGCTGATCCGCTCAGCCGCCGCGGCGAGAAATGCGGCAGCGCGGGCTGGATCCGGCGGGACTTTCTCGAGTCGACGCGCAGAAACCAGCACATCGATGGCGTCCCGCTG
Organism: Microbacterium sp. bgisy207; assembly: GCF_965345035.1. GTDB lineage: Bacteria > Actinomycetota > Actinomycetes > Actinomycetales > Microbacteriaceae > Microbacterium. The sequence continues at coordinate 76,586 of NZ_CBDRMG010000010.1, read as the reverse complement.
CGTCTTCGTCAGCGGGTTCACTGCCACGGAACATCCCCAAGGATCGAGACCGTAGGGCTTGCGCGGACATGATCAAGGAAACCCGAGTCCGCTGCCAGCTCAGCCGGGGTCAGAATCGTCGCGTTCACAGGACGGTGCACCACCTCTTCGACCCGATCACATGCCTGGTAGACGAGCTCAGCCTCTGGCGTCCCGACCACCATCACGTCGATGTCATTGGGAGCCGGACCGTCGACGCCGCGTAACCGCGCTGCGAACGATCCGTAGATGAACGCCGAATCGATGCCCTCGATGCCGGCAAGTTCTCGGGAGAGAAGGGTGACAGGGCCTGTGACGACCTGGAGGATTTGGCGCAACGGCGGGACGAGGTCGCTATCGGCGTTGGCGGCAACCAATCGCGTACGTCCGACCTGACGCTCGACGAGGATGCCTGCATCCACGAGACGTGCCACCTCGCGATGAGCGGTGGGGTAAGCGAGCTGCGCGCGGGTCGCAACGTCGGTGATACTCAGCTCCCCATCGCCGAGGAGAAGGACCGACAGCAGGCGCGCCTGCCCGTCCGACCGGAAGATCGGAGCGAGAAGAGGCGGCTCTGTTCTCATATAGTGGATATTATTATCCGTTATATCGATAGTCAACCGGTCCATCTCCCCCTGCACCGAAGTCGGATACCTGGTTCGCGTTGCCCGATCGTGCTGCCGCAGCGGCCGACGCCGTTCAGCGCGAGCCTTCGCCGGTAGCGCGCGGCGCGCGGGTGGGATAGGTTCCGCGATACAGGCGCCGCCACTCCCCAGGAGCAGGATGATCACACCAGTCCCACGACCCGAGGGCCGGCCGGTCGTCTCGGCCGTCACCGGCACCAACGGCAAGACGAGCGTCGCGACCGCGACTCGGCAGTTGATGACCCTCATCGGATGGCGAGCTGCCAGCTACGACTCGACGGGCATCACCGACGTAAGCGGAGACGTTCACGAGGCGAACACCCGCCGCTCCCCGGACTATCTGCCGGAGCTCATCGGGTCGCAGGCCCGGGCTGGAGCGGATGCCGTCTCGCTGGAGGCATACGTCGGTATCCTGGCCGATGGACTCTTCGAGCGGGTCGAAGTCGACGTTGCCGTCTCGACGGGGCTGGAACGAGATCACATCGACGTGCACGGCAGCATCGACGGGTATTGGAAGGCGAAGCTGCGTCTGTTCGAGGAGTACCTGCGCCCCGACGGCATCGCCGTTCTCGCCACCGACTCGGCTCAGGGAGATCTGGTCCGCGCCGCCGTTGCGCGGCGCGGTGCGAATCTGATCACCGTCGGTGACGGCGGCGAGGTACGGATGGGTGGCGCGCAGGAAGTCGACGGTCGGCTCAGACTTCGGTTGATGATCGGCGACTCTTCCTACCCTGCGGTGCTACCCACCGTGCACTCGATCGCCGCGACGAACCTGGTCCTCGCCGCCACTGCGGTGATCGGAGCCGGCGGGGATCCCGCACACGTCGCGGAGGCTCTCCACGACGTCGCGCCGCCGCCGGGAAGGCTCCAGGTCATCGCCGAACACGATGGCGTCACCGCCATGGTGGACACCGCGCACAACCCCGGTGCGCTCCGAACAGCGCTGCAGGCCGTACGTGCGCGCACACCGGGACGCCTCATCCTGGTCTTCGGCGCCGGCGGCGAACGCGACCGCGGCAAGCGAGGCCCCATGGGCGAGATCGCCCGTCAGCTGGCCGACCTCGCCATCCTCACTGACGACAATCCCCGCCGCGAGCCCGCCGATCGTATTCGCCGGGAGGTGCGCGAAGGCGTGCCGGGATGCATCGAGATCCCGGCACGCCGAGACGCGATCCTCGCCGCGATCGAGATGGCGCGGCCGGGCGACACCGTTCTGGTCGCGGGCAAGGGAGACGAAAACTACCAGCTCGTCGGGAGGGAACGCGTCCCCCACGATGATCGGGAGATCATCCGCGCCGCGATGACACGTCCTTAGCCGGCGCGCCGCACTGCCTCAGCGGTCACGCGCTTCCCGTATCGGGGTCGTACCCGCCGTCCGGGTCATACCCGCCGTCCGGGTCATACCCGCCATCCGGGTCATACCCGCCATCCGGGTCATACCCGCCATCCGGGTCATACCCGCCATCCGGGTCATACCCGCCATCCGGGTCATACCCGCCATCCGGGTCATAGTGCCCGTTTTCGTCAGCCATGGCGCCCCCTCTCGCGTCCCGGCGACGTGGTGTCTCGGCGACGCGATACCGATTCAACGATGACTCGCCGCGGCGCGCAAGGCCCTGGTCACGCCGACCACTCAGTTTTCCTTCGACAGACCGAGTGCACCGAGCGCGGATGCATCACCGAGCCGATCTCGCGAGATGACGCTGAGCTTCCCGTTGCTTTCCATCACGACCGCCGCGACGGACGACAGGTCACCTGCACCACTCTGGCGCACGGCCTGTTCCACATCGGCGCGTGCGACGCGCTGGCGGCGGAGGGCGTCCTCGTCGATTGCACCGTTGCGAAGCAGCAGAGTGGGGGCGGCAGTCGTGAGCTTGCGGATGCGACGCGACATCGCCGCGGCGAACGCAACCACCGCTTGCAGCAGGAGCAGAAGCGAGAGGGCGACGATCCCTTCGACGAACGCGACATCCGAGGTCAACAGGATCGTCGCGAGCGTGGATCCGAGCGCGACCGTGACGATGAAGTCGAAGGCATTGAGCTGGGCGAGCGTGCGTTTGCCCGATATGCGTATCGAGGCGATGAGGAACGCGTAGGACGCGACTCCGACCAGGAGCACGCGGACGATGTCTGACCAGCTGTCGAACCACATGCCGTGAGAGTAGGTCGGCTCGCGATGCACCGGAACACCCTTGCGCGGGTCGCCGGATGCCGATCTCACTGCCCCCGCGGGCTCCGATGCGCCTGTCGCTTCCTCCCCAGAGCCGCGAAACAAAGCCCTGTCCACAGGCATTTTCGAGCGACGGCGAGATGCCCGCCAATGTCGGAGGTTGGTGATGTCCTGAAGACATGAACATCCTCACGGCAATGCGCGAGCGGCTCGACCAGCTCGCTGTGTTCGCCGAGCTGGATGTCGAACCCACCGGGCTACCCGCCGGTGCAGCGGCACTGTCCGACGCCTCCGTGCTGGAGGTGCTCCGTCATGTCACGGCTATCGCCAATGATGCCGAGCGCCTGCAGTCCGTGGTCGCCGGCGTCGCGGCGACGAGGTCCCGTCGCGAACAGGGGCATTCGGGGCTGGCAGCGGGCCAGGGCCACGCGTCGCCGGCCGCATTGATCCAGTCGATCACCGGCGGAAGCCGCGCTGACGCCCTGCGCCAGCTGCGCGTCGGGGCAGCCCTGCTCGATGCGGGCTCCACCGAACCGGCGGATGTCGAGAGCGGCGACGCTGCCGGCACCGGCGACGATTCACCGTCACCAGGCGCCGACCCCGCCGAATCATCCGCGCGCACGCCATGGCACTCGCCGATGCGGGTAGCCCTGCTCGAGGGGCGGCTGACACCGTCCCAGCACGATGCGATCCGGGGCGGACTCGGCGAACCCGAAGCCGAGGGTGTCGACCCGGCCGCGGCTGCTCTCGCCTGGTCAGTCGCGGCGGAATCCCTCATCGACGAGGCAGTCGAGGGCGCATCTGTCGAGGAGTTGCGAAGCCGAGCACGGCAGATGCGCGACATCCTCGATCCGACCGGGGCAGCGTGCCGGTTCCAGACCCGCTACGAGAAGCGCTCGCTGCGCATGTGGATCGACCAGCACGGCCAACACCACGGTCACATCACCTTCGATGACGAGATGGCGCTGTTCGTGCGATCGATGTTCGCGGCAGCGCTTCGGCCCCGGCGCGGTGGCCCCCGCTTCGTCACGGATGCCGAACGTGCCGCAGCCGCGGAGCTCGCCGATGACCCGCGCACCAACGAACAGCTGGAGTACGACCTGCTGGTCGACGTCCTGCGCGCCGGCGCGGTAGCCGAGGCCGCCGATGTCTTCGGCGTCCGCCAGCCCGGCGTTCGCATGGTCATCGTCAAAGACCAGTCGGGCCCCCGCGACCCGCTCGGCCGCATGATCGCTACCGGTCACGCCGAAGACGGCGGAGACACCCTCCCGGGAACGATCATCGATCGCACCCTGTGCCAGCACGGCTCGATCGACGTCACCGTCGACAACCGTGGCAACCCCCTCGACCTCGGTCGCGAGCAGCGCCTCTTCAGTGCGAGGCAGAAGCTTGCGCTCGCGATCCGCGACGGCGGCTGCGCCGGGATCGGATGCCCGGTGCCCGCCGCGTACTGCGAGTCGCATCACATCGACCACGTCGCACACGGCGGCAGGACCGACATTGACCGCGGCATCCTGCTGTGCCGGTTTCACCACATGCAACTTCACAACAACGGGTGGCGCATCGTCCGCGACGGACTCGGCCCGTTCATCCTCATCCCGCCACCCGGACACCGATCACCGGACGGAACCGAGACCCCGCCGCGGCCGCTGCGCACGAAAGCGCCCTGGTCGTGGGCGTGGGACCCGCCGCCGCCACCCGACCGACCACCCTGGCGCACGCCATCCACCGCGACGGCGATCGCCACGACAGTGTCCCCACCGGACGCGCCGGCCGCGCAGCTGCGCGGATCTCAGGTCGGCGCGGCACCTCGGTCCACCATGTCGATCCCCGCACGCCGCAGCGCCTCGACGATGCTCGACTCGTCATCGACGTCCTAGAAGCCTCATCGACGTCCGTGAAGCGTCATCGACGTCCGTGAAGCGAAACGGACGACACCCGCTGGTCGACCGACTCACGCACAGCGCCAGAGGCAGCATCGCGCCACAGAGAGCACCGCGCCGTCGGCAGCGCCGCGCCGTCGCGGGCGCGCTCACCGGCGGGGATCGTCGCGTCGCCAGGTCAGCGCCAGGAACACGCCCAGGAGAGCCACCACGACACCGACGCCCGCGGCGATCCACGGCGCTGCGGGGGGAATGTCGGCGTGAGTCGTGAGGCCGAGAACCCGCGCGAGACCCCACAACAGCAGCCCCATCTCGTCGTTCCACAGCGTCGGGAACCCGTCGAGCCCGACCAGTCCGATGACAGCCGCCGGGATCGCAAGGCCCGCGCCAATGCCGGCCAGCACGATGCCCGTTCCCCGTCGGGCACCGAACTGGCTCGACAACGCCCACCCCGCCGCGACGAAGAGCCACACGAACAGCGCGAACGCGATCGTGGTGTAGACGGTACGAGGCACCGGATCGGCCCAGAGGACCAACCAGTATCCGCCCGGGCCCGCGATCGACAGCACGATCAGGGTCAGGATGCTGCGCAGGACGAGCACGCCACCGACCGCCGCGACAACGGGCCACGGCGAGCGCTCACGCACGAACGCCCGCACGACGAGCAGGAACACGAGCCACCCCCCGAGCACGAGCGCCATGTGCGTCCACGACAGGAACGAGGTCTGCACAGCCCGCGTCGCAACAAGCAGGCCGCCGGGAATGATGATCAGCAACCAACGGTCCAGTGGCAGCATCCCGAGTGTCGACTCCCGCGCCCGCCATGGGCGCGTCGCCGCCAGCCACGCCGCGCGTGCAGCCGCCGCCCCAGGACGACGAACCAGGCGCGTGCGCGCCGACAACATCCCGATCACCACCCACGCGACCGCGAGCACCAGAAGAGCCCGCGCAAGCCACGCCATCGCGACATCGCGCTCGAAACCGGCGGCTCCCTGCTCAACCCGCATCCGGGCTGCGGGTTCGGCGCTGGTGGCAAGAACGTCCGGCGCAACCGCGGCGATGCTCGCCCCGAGCGCAAGCAGAAGCGCCGCCGCCACGACGGCCAGGATGGTGCGCCGCACCGCGGACCTCATCCCCTCACGCTCCCGGGAACCCACTCACGCGATGCGCGTGCCCGGCGGCAGAGTCCGCGATGGCGTACGGGTTCGCGACCCGCCCCACCACAGGAGAGCGCCGGCGAGCACAACCTGAACGGCGAGGCCGACGAACCAGCTCGGCGTCGTCTGCGAGTAGATCTCCTCGGGGGTGGACTGAGTAGTCGGCGCCCACGCGCATTCATCCCACGTCACACTGTCCTCGGGCGGGATCTGAGCTCCGCGGACAAGCACAGCGAAATTCCCGAAAAGATCCTCGGGGTATCCGCCGGTACTGAAACGGGCCGGGGTCGCGTCGGCGAGGATGACGAACGGGTTCGCCGACAGCAGCCACCAGACCGTGTCGAATCGTGGCACCTCGTACGAATAGCTCTCCCACGGGCCACACGTCGGCGGGTTCGTCGTCGGCAACCCCGAGTCGTCGTAGACGTAGCTGCGATACGACTGGGTGACGTCAGTGCGGATCGCGGCGCCCCCGAGGCCGAAGGCGATCGGCGTGCCCACCACCAGCGCCGCGACCACCAGATAGGTGACGGCGACAGAGAACAGCGGGCGGGCGACGATTCCGCTGAGGCCGACGCCGATGGCGGCGACGATCGCGATCTCGACGATGAGGATCACCAGAGAGACCAGCACCACGAGCGGGTCGACTCCGCCGCTGAGGGCGGCGACCAGCATGAACGGCACCGCCACCGCGACGAAGGACAGACCCGTGAGCCACGCGGCGAGGAACTTCGCCAGCACGATCTCAGCGGTCGTCGCGAGGGTCACTTGGACGGGGGCGAGGTTCGCGGCATCCCGATCGCCGTTGATCGCGTTCCCCGACAGGGTCGGAGAGACGAGGACGACCAGGAGCAGGACAACGAAGACGACGACCGAGTAGACGCCCGCGCCTACGCCGTCCGAGTACGAGAAGGCGAGGAGCGACAGCGCCGTGACGAGGACCAGGAGCGCGGCGAATACGCCGAGCAGCACGTACCAGGCGACGCTGCGCACCCGCTGCGTGAGATCGAGGCGGACAAGCGTCCCCAGGCGGTTCCCGCTCACGAGAGATCACCTCCGCGCAGGTCGAGGAAGGTCTGTTCGAGGTCGCCGACGGCGGGCGCGAACTCGCTCACCGGCACGCCGCGCTCCACGAGTCGGCGAAGGGCTGCCGCCGCATCGTCGTCCGTCGCGACGGAAATCAGGACATCTGCTCGGTCGACGCGCACCGCGTCCGCTGGCAACTCGAGAGCCGCGGTGACGGATGCTGCAGCATCCGTCGGCTGACCGAGCAACCGGATCCGCCAGTCCCGCGTGCGACGCGCGGCAACCGCCGTGCCGGAGTCGACGGAGCTGCCGGCGACGAGGAACACGGCGTCGTCGATGACCTCCTCGAGCTCAGCGAGGACGTGGCTGGATACGAGCACCGTGCGCCCCTCTGCGGCGAATCGGCGAAGGAGGTGTCGCAGCTCGACGCGGGCCGCCGGGTCCAATCCTGATGCCGGTTCGTCGAGCAGGAGAACGCGCGGGTCGTGCACCAGGGCTCGAGCAAGTCCGAGCCGCTGCTTCTGGCCGCGCGAGAGGACGCGAGCGGGCGCAGACGCGAGCGAAGTCAGCTCGACGAGTTCGAGCAGTTCATCGGCGCGTGCGCGCGCGACGTCCTTGGGCAGATCGTGCAGCCGCCCGGTGACGATGAGCGTCTCGCGCGCGGAGAGCGCACCCCAGGTCCCCAGGGCATCGGGCATCCAGCCGAGGATCGCCCTCGCCGCCTGTGGCTGCTCGATGGGATCGATGTCACCGATACGGATCGTTCCCGCATCCGGGGCCAAGAGCGAGGCGAGCATGAGGAACAGCGTCGTCTTGCCCGACCCGTTGGGGCCGACCAACCCGGTGACCGCACCCGGACGGGCATGAAGCGAGACATCGCGAACCGCCTCGACCCGGCCGAACGAGCGTCGCAGTCCAGTCACGACGATGGCGGCATCCATGTGCCCACCCTACGCGAGGCGAGGGGTGGGCTGCGGGCGTGCGAGCCGGCCACCTCGAGCGATGCCGCGGTGATCGTGTAGCATGTATACATGCTCTTCGAGAATTCGGGGTCGGAGCAGCGGGTGGGCGGGGTGGGAGCCACCAGCAAGCGGGGCGGGCCACGACGCGACTGGCGCCTGATCGCGCTCGTTGTCGGGGTCGTGCTCGCGACAGCCGGTGCGGCGGTGTCCGCGGAGAGCATCCGCGCGCACTATCCCCGCACGGCAACCCAGCCGCGGCACAGCATCGCCGTGACGCCCAGACGTCGACACCATGACTGTCACGGGGGCCGCGAATGAGAAGGTATACATGTGCATGTATCACCGAATCGTCCGCGACGCTGGATCCGTGTCCACTCCTGAGAACGACCCCTGGACCGACTACGTCGAGGCGTTGGGCGTCGCCCTCGCCCGTGCGCGCGCCCATCGAGGGCTATCGCAGGAGCGCGTTGCACACGCTGCCGGAATCTCGACGTTCACCTATCGCAAGCTCGAGAAGGGCGAATCCAATCCGGGAACGCCCGCGAACCCGCGTCTTCGCACGCTGGCCTCGCTCGCCGAGGTCCTGGGAGTGCCGCTCGCCAGCATCCTTCCCCCTGACCTGCCCGGCATCGCCCCAGGCCGCTAGCCACGGATCCGCCACCGGCGATGTCGGAGGTCGATGGTCCGATAGACGCACCGTGCCCACCCCAGACATCGCTGGCGGAGATTGTCGACCCGCCTGAGAAGGAGCGGCACGATGTGCGAGCACAGCTGGTGCGTCACACCGCACGCGGCAACGAGCCATCCGGCGGACGAGGATCACCGCAGCCCGGGAACAGCGGTGCGCGCACGCGTCCGCGGCGTGGGGGCGCGAGGCGTCGGGGACGATGCCGACCTCGAGGTCGGCATCCTGCGACGGGCGGACGAAGACCAGACCTGGCTCGTGATCGACGCGGGCAACGGCATCGGCGTAGAGATCGCGCTCGACGAGCTTCCCCGACTCGTGCGCGACCTTCGGCGGGACACGACGTTGCGGCGTATCGCCGACGCATGATCAGCTCGTGCGGCGAGTATCGCGATCCCGGCCCGGTCTCGGCGTCTGGGCTGCCGGCGGAAGCGCGAGCCGCACCGATGTCCCTCGGCCGGGAGTCGACCGCACCGACACATCGATTCCGCACTGGTCGCAGATCGTGCGAACGATGTGCAGCCCCAACCCCGAGCCCGGGATCTGGCTGCGGTGTGCGCTGTCGGTGCGGTAGAACTTCTCGAACATGCGTCGCTGCTCACCCGCCGTCATCCCGATCCCCGTATCGGTCACGACAATCACGGGTCGCTCGCCGTCGCGCTCAACGCTCACACGGACCGCACCCCCCGGCGGCGTGAAACGCAGCGCGTTCGAGAGCAACTCCTCGAGAGCGCGGCGCAACAGGTACGAGTCGACGTACGCGAAGAACGAAGACATCTCTCGGACCGTCAGGTCCACCCGCATCTCGTCGGCAGCGGGCCGCCAGTTTGCGACGGCCTGCGTCACGATCAGGGCGGCGTCGGTCACCTCGCGTGATGCGGACACCTCCTGCCGACCTGCGGCGATGACCTTGTCGACGACCTCCCGCAGACGCATTGCGGCTGCCTCGATCCGCGCGAGCCGCTCGTTCTGCTGGGGCGGGGCACCCTCGAGGTCGAGCAGATCGAGTTCGCCCAAGAGCACGGTGAGCGGCGTCCGCAGCTCATGCCCGGCGATGTCGAGAAAGCGATCACGAACATCGACCGCGTCCACGAGGCTCGTGATGTCGGCCGCGATGAACGCGGCGCCGATGGGCTCCTCGCCGCGGGCGATGGGCCGCACCGTCACGCTCATCGCCCGCTGATCCCCGGGGGCGCCGACCCAGATGGTGCGGCGCTCGCTGCGAGAGCTACTGGCGACCCGCGCCAACAGCTTTCGATCAAGCCGCACGCGAGAACTGCGGTCCTCACCGTAGACGTGAGAGGCGGGGCCCTCCGACCAGTCCGTCCCCACGTCGAGACCCGCGCGAGCCACCAACGCATCGAATGCGTCATTTCGATGCAGGATGCGGCCACGGGGCGTGATGACGGCGATCGCGTTGGGACTCGCATCGAGCACGGATCGGAACACCTCGGCCTGGTCGCGTTGCGAGCGCATGGTCACCAGGACGCGCTCGAATGCCTCCGCAGCGTGCTCATGCTCCGTGCGCAGCAGGCGACCGACGACGTAGGCCGACGCCGTGACGAGCGCGCCGATCAGCGGAAACAACGGCAGGTTCGCGAGGGCATCCTCAGAAAGCGAGGCGCCGGTCTCCCGCGCGAGCGCGACCGCGGGGGCAACGAAGACCAGCACGACGCCGAGCGCGGCCATCGGGAGCGGGAACGCGAGCCCGAGCCACATCAGCGGCGGCAGGAACAGCAACGCCGCCGACGGGAACGCTTCCTCCACACCGGGCCAGATCAGTGCGACGCCGACCAGGTCGGCCAGCGGCACCACCGCGATCCAGCGTCCCGGCCCAGACGGCCGGGCGACGGCGACGAAGATCATGATGCCGAGTCCGACGACCAGGACGGCAAATCCGTCCACGGCGAACCAATACGACCAGTTTCCCCCGCGAAGGGCATCGACCAGCAGGACGACGCATGCGGCGATGACCAGCCCGACCTGCAGATAGGGCTGACGGCGCAGGCGCAAAATCGGGTCGCCGAGCGCCGCTCCTCGATTCACTACTGCATCAACCCCTAGCCCGGTCCGCCTCACCCTTCCGGACTCGTCTGGCTCACCCTTCCGGCTGACCGGGAGTCTGTCAAGAACTGTTCCGGCGTGTGCCGTGGAGACCGTCAGGCGCGGTGCCGCGCCACCGCACCGACCCCCGCGGCGCGCACGACGATCACGCCGCCTCCTCGTCGGAGCGCATCGCCGGCGGAAGCCACACCCGCGCCCGGGTTCCTCCACGCGGCGCCGGCTCCAGTTCGATCGAGATGTCGTTCCCCTCGGCGAGGCTCTGCGCGATCGACAGCCCGAGCCCCACTCCCGGGAGAGCCTGCTCACGGGCGAAATCCGTGCGGTAGAAGCGGTCGAAGGCGCGACGGCGCTCAGTCTCGCTCATCCCGACACCGGCGTCGGTGATCTCAACGACCGGCCGGTCCTGGTCGCGCCGGGTGTCGATCGACACCGTGGCACCGGGCGGTGAGTAGAGGACCGCGTTACGGAGGAGCTCGTCCAGGATCGCAGCAAGGCTCCGCGGGTCCACACTCGCTGTACCCACCCCATGATCGGCGAACCGCACCCGCACGTCACGTTCGCGCGCGAGCGACGCTTCCCGCTCCACGACATCCCCGACGGTCAGCGCGACACTCGTGGTCTGTGGAAGGGCGCGCACCGTCTTACGGTAGGCCGACAGAAGGTGCTCGACCGTGCTGAAGAGCCGCTGCGCTGCCTGATCCACGCGATCAAGACGCGAAGCGACGCGTTCGGACACGTCTTCCATCTGAGCGAGCTCCGTCTCGCCCATGAGCACCGTCAGCGGCGTCCGCAGCTCATGACTCACCGAATCGAGGAAGCGGTCGCGCACCTCGATCGCCTCGACGAGGTCAGTGACGTCGTGGGCGATCAACACGAACCCGAGGGGCTCGTCGTCGTGAGAGATCGGATGCGCGGAATAGTTGACCGCGACCTGGTCGCGCTCCCCCAGCCAGGCGATCCGCGCACGGATACCGGGTCTGCGCGCCAGCTCCGCGATCGCGTCACGCGACAGCAGCAACGGAGTCCGCCGATCCGCGGAGTAGACCCACCGACCGCGCGAGAAGGAGGACCCTTCGAGGTCGACTCCGGCCCTTTTCGCCAGGCGATGAGCAGACCCGTTCGCGGTGAGAACTCGGCCGTGCGGGTCGAAGACGATGACGGCATCCTCCGTCGCCTCGGACACCGCTTGGAATATTGCCGACAGGCGCTCCTGGGCGTCGGACGCCTCACGGGAGGCCGCGAGCGCCGCGTGGCGATGCGACACCTCCCGACGCAGCTGGTGGGCGGTCACGAAGGCCGACAGGGCGATGAGAGCTGCGAACGCGACGAAGACCCCGAACGCGATCCATTCCGGCGCCGCGTCGGGGACCCGCCCAGCACTGATCGCAGGGGCGAGGGGAATCGCACCGGCCAGCACGATCCCCATCGCGATGGTGGCCAGGGGGAACGCCGCCCCCAGCCACACCAACGGGAACACCATCATGAACCCGATGCCGTCGACCAGCTCTGACGCCTCGTTGCGGATCAAGGGGATGCCGACCAGGCCGCTGAGCGGGACAACCGCCACCCACGCCGTGTGCTCTCGCGGCCGGATCCGAGACAGGATGACCATCACCAGCGCACCGACGGCGATGAGGCCCAGACCGGTGAGTGCGCTAGGAGTGAGCATGTCGGCTCCGAACGCGTGGGCGGTGGCGACCACACCCACGGCTGCCGCGAGCAACGCCAACTGCGTCCACGGCTGAGTGCGAAGCATCACCGGGGAGACCGCAGCCTCCTGCTCACGGCTCTGCGCGCCGGTCACTGTCGAACCACCTTGTCCGACACGGGCCAACTCATCCATCGAGGTCACCCCCGCCTCAACCGTCGCCCAGACGACGCACGCTGTCAAGCACTCAGGCGAAGGACGCGACTCCCAGATCGGGATGGTCCACGAACACGCCGTCGAGGCCGGCCCGGCGGAGGATTGGGGACCAGACGTGGCTCGTGCTCGACGCCGGCGACAGTGCGCGTATCGCACTGGGTCCGGACGGGGCGCGGCGAGCGCTTCGGTTGCAGCTACACGCTTCGGTCGCAGCGAGATGAGGACGCGCAGCGAACGGCGCTCGACCTCTGACCTACGGCCTCGGCACGACCGCAACAGCCGAGGCGAAGTCCTCGGGGTCCGCGCTGGGCAGCATCAGCCGGGCGAGGGTTCCCCCATCCACCGTGGCATACAGTCCGACACCGATCCCCGACTGGTCGGCGAGCTTCTTTGCTATCGAAAGCCCTAGACCAGCGCCGGGAATCGCATTATCGCGCGCGTAATCCGAGCGGTAGAAGCGCTCGAAAGCGCGGCGTCTCTCGGTGTCAGTCATCCCGACCCCGGTGTCGCGAATCTCCACCACCGGTCCCACCAGGTCAACGACGTCCGTCGTGACGACGACTTCGCCTCCCGCCGGGGTGAACCGGATCGCATTGACGAGGAACTCGCTGAGAATGGAGCGGAAGACACGCGTGTCCACGCGCGAGAAGCCCACCCTCCGGTCTACGACCCGAAGCGCCACGCCGCACTCCTCGGCGAGACCACGGTGGTCGGCCACGGTATCGCCCGTGATGATGGCAATGTCGGCCGTGTCGCGCATCATGGATACCGATTCGCGGCCGGCAGCGACGAGCCGTTCCACTGCGGTGAGCACGCGGCTCGCGGCCTCGTCGATAGCGGAGAGACGCTCCGCAACGTCATCCGGGACCTCGCCCATGAGGGCAAGATCGGTCTCTCCGAGCAACGCGGTCAGCGGTGTGCGCAGCTCGTGCCCGACCGCGTCGAGGAAACGGTCGCGGATCTCGATCGCCTCCACGAGCTCAGTGACATCGTGAGCGATGATCGCCGCGCCAACGACCTCTCCGCCCGTGACGATCGGAAAGATCCGATAGTGCACCGCGACCTGGTCACCCTCCGCGCCGAGCCAGGCCACGTGCTCCACAGCGACCGAGAGCTCCATGGCCTTGCGAATCGAATCCCTCGGGAACACCCGCGGGGTGCGCCTATCAGCAGCGAAGATACGGTGGTCTCCCAGCCCGGGCTGACGGAAGTCCAGCCTGGCCTTGGTTGCGAGACGCCGCGCCTTGTCGTTGATTCGCAGGAGCTCGCCTGCGCGATCGAAGACGACGACGGCGTCCTCGGTTCCCTCTTCGATCGCGGCCATCGTCGCGACATCCGCGGCCCGCGCCCGCGACTCCGCTCGCAGTCGCTTCATCGTCGCGTCAGTTGCGCGCTGATTAGCGCGTAGTGCACGACCGACGAGGAAAGCCGAGGCAGCAAAGACGGACATGACGACGGGAGCCAGGACGAACGGAACCCAGTCCACCGGGTGGTCCGGCCAGTCGTCGGTGGCCAGCGAGTGCGCGGCAGGCACGGATGCCGAGAACACCACGCCGACTGCGATGGAAAGGGGATCGAACGCCAGCGCGAGCCACATCAACGGCAGGATCACGAGGACAGCGGCGAACTGCAGATCGTGTGACATCGGTGCCGCGATGACCGCCGTGGCCATGATGTCCAACAGGGGAACGATCGAAAGCCATCGGGTATCGACCCGGTCTCGGGTGCGGTCCACCCAGAACACGACAGCAGTTCCCGCGATCAGAACGGCAAACGATACGGCCACGGGGGTCAGCAGCGGGAACCCGTACCCCACGGTTCCGGCGACGAAGGTGACAGCCGAGATGACAAGAATGGCTACCTGAGCCCAGGGTTGCACGCGCAGCGTATCCGCCTGTGTGTCGACCAAGGACATCACCCTCCGTGCCACTGCCGCGTCACAGCGATACGAACCGTGATCTCACGATTCCTGTACCCGGTTCACACGATTCCGCTGCCGGGTTTATATGTCAACACCTCGTTGATCTGTCGACATCTCGCTGTGAGCCCCGCATCCGAAGACCTCGATGCCGAGGTCGGGGTGATCCACGAAGATGCCGTCCACGCCCGCGGTGCGCAGTCCGCTCCACTCACCACGCCAATCGCCGTAGTCGGCCAGTTCGCCCGACCGGAACTCCGGGAGGAGGAAGGCATTCTCGGGGCGACATGTCCAGGTGAACACGGTCAGGCCTCGTTCGTGCGCTCGCGTGATCAACGGCGCCGGACCGATCGTGGAGCCCTGGACATCCGGGGTCAGGATGACTGCCTTGTCAGGACTGATTCCGTCGACCTCGGCGGCCAGGACATCCAGACCCTCGGGCTGCATCCACTCGGCATACGTTCGCGCCCCGGGGCTCGTGTGCCGATCGACAGGAGCGCCGTCGGCCTCCATGAGGAACACCAGTTCTGCGGTCGTTCCGCGCTCGCGAAGCTGCCGCAGGACACCGAGTTCGAACGACTCGACCACGACGCGGCGGTCATGCCATCCCCCTGCCTGCAGCTCGGCATCCAGAAGCGCGGCCATGTCCCACCCGAGGGACGCGAAGAAGGTGGCGTGTTTGATCTCGATGACCGGGATGACCACACGGCCCTGCGCTCGGTGTTCGTCGAGCAGCGCCAGCAGATCGCGCAGCCGCAGCGGCGGCTCCTGGTCGTCGAAAGCTGCGCTTGCGGGACGGATGCCGGGAATCCGCTCTCTGCAGCGGAGGGTCGCAAGCTGCTCCCAGGTGAAGTCCTCGGCAAACCACCCCGCGTGGTCGAGCCCGTCGATCCGCTTCGTTGTGCGCCTGCCTGCGAACTCGGGCCGCTCAGCGACATCCGTCGTCGTCGACAGCTCGTTCTCGTGACGGATGACCAGAACGCCGTCGCGGGAGACCACGACGTCGGGCTCGACCGCGTCCACCCCCATCCGGATCGCGAGCTCATAGGAGCTGCGCGTGTGCTCGGGGCGGTAGCCGGGCGCACCGCGGTGGCCGATGATCAGGGGCCGGTTCACGCGCTCAGGCTAGTCGTTCATAGCGGCTTCACAGCGGTCGCCGGTCGCCTGACCACACCCGTCCGATACGCTTGATCAACAGCAGACGGCTGTTTTTCACGGACTTTGGAGTGTGAGAACTCGTGGCGGCTGGAAACAACCCCGCATTCAACAACCCCGCGTTCCAGGAGCAGGGCGCGGGCCGCGCTTTCCCGACGAGCGGCCAGAGCGGCTTCGGCGCGCAGACCCAGTACGCATCCACCCACGCGGCGGCAACGGATGCCGCAGTCAATGCCCAGCTCGAGGGCGCCTACGCGGCACCGTCGGCAGGTGCGATCGAGACCGGACGGATGACGGTCGAAGACACCGTCATCAAGACGATCGGCCTGTTCGCGATCCTGCTGGTGACTGCGGTCGTGGGCTGGATGTGGACCATGGCGCCGGTCACGGCCACCAACCCCAACCCGACGATGATCCCGTGGATCGTCGGGGCGCTCGGTGGCTTCGTCCTCGCGATGGTCGTGATCTTCACGTCCCGCAAGAAGATCCGCCCCGCGCTCATCTGGGGCTACGCGGCGTTCGAGGGCCTGTTCGTCGGCGCCATCTCGGCGTTCTTCGAGTTCATCTGGCCCGGCATCGTCATCCAGGCGACGATCGGCACGCTGGCGGTTGTGGGCGTGACCTTGGCGCTGTTTGCCAGCGGCAAGGTGCGCGCCTCCAAGAAGGCGACGAAGGTCTTCATGATCGCGATGATCGGCTACCTCGTGTACTCGCTGGTCAACGTCCTGCTGATGGTCTTCAACGCCCCGATCGCAGGCGGCGCCTTCGGCATGTCGAGCACGATCGAGATCTTCGGCATCCCCCTGGGTGTCATCATCGGCGTCTTCGTAGTCATCATGGCCGCGTACTCGCTCGTGCTCGATTTCGACTCGATCCAGCAGGGCGTGCGTAACGGCGCCCCGCGCCAGTACGCGTGGCTCGGTGCCTTCGGCATCATGGTCACGGTCGTCTGGCTCTACATCGAGATCCTGCGCATCCTCGCGATTCTGCGCGGGAACAACTGACGCACTGATCCTGAGAAGGGCCGCCACTCTCCGGAGTCGGGCGGCCCTTCTGCATTCGGCGCACGCTCGCCCTTGCCCCTGGAGGCTCGGCGCGGCGCGCGCGAGGTGTCAGCGGCTGACGGGATCGGCCAGGGCGGCACGGACGGCGTCGCCCAGGGCACGCATGGATGCCGCAGCATCCATCGCCGCAGCAGCGGCTCGTCCCGAGACCGAAAGCTCTGCGTGACGCTCCCGATCCGAGAGCACGTCGATGAGCGCTGCGGCCAGGGCGTCGATGTCGCCATCGGCGACGAGCACGCCGCCCCCGTGCGCGAGGGTGTCGCGCGGACCGTAGGGCATGTCGTACGCGACGACCGGAACACCCGCCGCGAGCGCCTCGAGGATCACCAGCGGCTGTCCCTCGTTCGTGCTCGCCAGGACGAGCACGTCGGCGGATGCCCAGGCCTGCGTCGCGGGATCGGCGACGTGACCAATCCATTCCACGGCATCCCGGATGTCCAGCTCGGCCGCCAGCGCTCGAAGCTCGGGGAGGGCAGGACCGTCGCCGAATACGCGAACGTGCGCGTGCGGCACGACCGAGCGCACCGCGGGAAGCGCCCGCAGCACATGGTCGACGCGCTTACGGGGGATCAGCGAGTTCAGGATGACGATCCGGCCGGCGACCGGATCGGCGGACACGGACACCGCCGGGGCAGGATGCGGCACGACGAACGACCGCATCCACTGCGCGCCGAACCGCCGCTCGACGTCATCGCGCTGCGAGGGCGTCAACCACAGCACGCCGTCGAACCGGCCTGCGATCTCGAACCACCGCTCCCAGGCGGCATCCATCGGCGAGTCCCACTGGAACGGCGAAAGGACATGGCACGCGTGCGTCGTGTGCAGCACGCGGATGCCGGCATCCAGCGCTGGCTTGCCCGCGGCGACCAGCGTCTCGCCGATCTGCCGCGCCTCGCACAGTACGACTGGCACTGGCTCTTCGCTCGGTGCAGCAACCGCCGCGACGGCGTTGAGCCACGCGCGATAGAGACCGCCGAATCCGGGCAGCCAGCCGATCACCGCGCCGCCGTCGTAGACCTGGACGGGGGCATCCGTCAGATGCCAGGCGGGATCGTCACTCACGACCGGCAGATCGAGGACGGTCGCGCCGTTGACGTCGGTGATGGCACGCCTCGGCCACGGGGATGACGGCACGGGGCCCGGACGCGCCGCGCGCCGCAGCCACGACGGATCGGATCGCGCGTCATCGAAGAGGTTCCGAAGCCGGGAACGGTCCGCAAGCAGCCCGCGCCGCACCCACTCGGCTCGGTGAGCGTCGTGGTCGGCAGTCTCACCGGGGTCGACGGTCAGGAGTGTGACATCCGCGCCGGCGGCTGCCATGTCAGCCGCTCGTCGAAGCACCGAGATCGTGAACCCGCCATCGCGGTCGGGAACGAGCCGCGACGCGAGCACGAGGTAACGCGCCTCCGGCAAAGCACCCCCACCGGTGGGAGCTACTCCCACTCGCCCGCTCCCGCGGTCGAGTGCCACACTGCGCCCATCGCTCGAGTGTGAGCGCCGCTCTGCGTCACTCCCACTCGCCCGCTCCCGCGGTCGAGTGCCACACTGCGCCCATCATTCGAGTGTGAGCGCCGCTTCGCGTCACTCCCACTCGATTGTCCCCGGGGGCTTGGAGGTGACATCCAGCACGACGCGGTTGACCTCACGCACCTCGTTCGTGATGCGGTTCGAGATGCGCGAGAGCACGTCGTAGGGCAGCCGCGTCCAGTCGGCGGTCATCGCGTCCTCGCTCGAGACGGGGCGCAGCACGATCGGATGCCCGTACGTGCGCCCGTCGCCCTGAACTCCCACCGACCGCACGTCGGCGAGCAACACCACGGGGCACTGCCAGATCTCGGCATCCAGCCCCGCCTTGGTCAGCTCTTCGCGGGCGATGGCGTCGGCATCACGCAGAATCTCGAGGCGGTCAGCGGTGACCTCACCCACGATCCGGATGCCAAGACCGGGCCCCGGAAAGGGCTGGCGGCCGACGATGACCTCGGGAAGACCGAGCTCGCGTCCGATCGCGCGGACCTCGTCCTTGAAGAGTGTCCGCAACGGCTCGACGAGTTCGAACTGCAGATCCTCGGGAAGCCCGCCGACATTGTGGTGGCTCTTGATGTTCGCGGTTCCCGCGCCGCCGCCGGATTCGACGACATCCGGGTACAGGGTCCCCTGCACGAGGAAGCGGATGGGTTCACCGTCGGCCTTGGCCTC
The DNA here is from genome assembly GCF_965345035.1 of Microbacterium sp. bgisy207. Lineage (GTDB taxonomy): Bacteria > Actinomycetota > Actinomycetes > Actinomycetales > Microbacteriaceae > Microbacterium. The sequence continues at coordinate 57,780 of NZ_CBDRMG010000010.1, read as the reverse complement.
GTCGACGAGCTCGCGCTGGACCCGCTCGAACGCGCGGATGAACTCGCGTCCGATGATCTTGCGCTTCTGCTCGGGATCGCTGACCCCGGCGAGGGCCTCGAGGAACGTCTCCCGGGCGTCGACGGTCACCAGACGCACACCGGTCGAGGCGACGTAGTCCTGCTCGACCTGTTCACGCTCGCCCTTGCGCAGCAGCCCGTGGTCGACGAAGACCGCGACGAGCTGGTCGCCGACGGCCTTGTGCACGAGGGCTGTCGACACGGCAGAGTCCACACCGCCCGACAGCGCCGAAAGCACGCGTCCCGAGCCGACCTGCGCGCGGATCCGCTCGACCTGCTCGGCGATGACGTTGCCGCTGTTCCAGTCGGCGGGAAGGCCCGCGGCCTTGTGCAGGAAGTTCTCGATGATCCGCTGTCCGTGATCGGAGTGCTTGACCTCGGGATGCCACTGCACGCCGTACATGCGACGCGCGTCGTTTCCGAACGCGGCCACCGGGGTGGCTCCGGTGCGAGCGAGCACCTCGAACCCCGCGGGAGCCTCCGAGACCTGGTCGCCGTGACTCATCCACACGTTCTGCTCGGCGGGCTGACCGTCGAACAACACGCTCTCGTCGCGGATGATGCTGGCATCCGTCGCGCCGTACTCGCGCAGGCCGGTGTTGGCGACGACGCCGCCGAGAGCCTGAGCCATGACCTGGAATCCGTAGCAGATACCGAGGGTCGGCACGCCCAGATCGAACACGCCCGGGTCAAGCGTCGGCGCACCGGGTTCGTACACGGATGAGGGTCCACCCGACAGGATGATGCCGATCGGGTCCTTCGCGGCGATCTCGGCGGCCGTTGCGGTGTGCGGCACGAGCTCGCTGTAGACGCCCGCCTCTCGCACGCGACGGGCAATGAGCTGGGCGTACTGCGCGCCGAAGTCGACGACGAGGACGGGTCGCTGCGAGGTCTCGGTCTGTTCTGTCACCGGATGCTTTCGGTCGGCGCGTGCGGGTTCAGGACGCGGTGGGGGTCTGGCGGGTCAGCGTGGAGTGCTCGGCGAGGTCATGCGTCTCGGACTCGCGGGAGGCGAGGTAGCTCTTGACCTCGCGTGCGACCCGAGCCTCCATGAAGAACGACAGGAAGGGAACGATTCCGCCGAGGGCGAGCGTGATGAAGCGGCCGAAGCGCCACCGCATGAGGCTCCATACCCGGAAGCAGGCGAACAGGTAGACGACGTAGAACCAGCCGTGGCCGACGAGGATCGACAGCGAGACGTTGACCCCGTCCCCCGCAGACTCCAGTTCGCAGCCGAGCCCGCCGGGCACGAACAAGGAGTACCACTCGCATCCGGGGCCGACGATGACCGGAGCGAACCACAAGAAGCCGCCCGATCCGCCGGCGAACAGCTCGACGTGCAGCGGCGAGTACTTGAGGATCATCTCCGCGAGGAGCAGAAGGAGCATCACGCCGGTGATGATCGAGGCGACCTGGTAGAAGGTCAGGGCTCCGCGAATGGCCGGAAAAGACGACGGTTTCGGCTCGCGAGGCATGGGCCCATTCTAGTCGCCGGTTGCGGTCACGCTTCCCGACCCGGATGCGTCCGCCACGGCATCCTCGAACTCTTCGACCTCTTTCTCCCACGCGTCCTTGGCGAGGCGATACCAGAAGTAGAAGGCGAAGCCGGCGAAGACCACCCACTCGGCGGCGTAGAAGATGTTGAGCCAGTTCACGGTCGAGCCGGCGTTCGGCGCCGGTGAGACGATGTCGACCAAACCGCCGGACGCGGACTGCGACGCGACGTACGGGCGATACACGTCCAGTCCCGCCGTATCGTGCCACTGCGACAGGAGCGCCGCAGGCGACATCCGGATCATCGTGAGCGGCGGCTCCCCGCGCGGCGGCGGAAGCGGCCCCTCATCGGAGATCAATCGCCCCACGATCGTGACCGGCTCCCCCGCGGCGGCTAGCGCTTCCAGCGCCTGGGCGGCGGATTCGGCATCCGTGAGAGTCGGCGCCCAGCCGACAGCGACGGCAACGGATGTGGGGGCCGCCGCATCAGCAAGGCGCAGCTGGCCTGTAACCCAGTACCCTTCGACCCCATCGTTGAACCGCGACGAGACGATGAGAAAGTCGCCGGGCACCCAGCGACCGGTCACCTCGACGCGCTGACCGACCAGGGGTTCGGGAAGATACTCGCCGGGGGACGCGACCTCCGCGAGGGGACGAACCTGCTCGGTGGCCCCGGGAGGCAGCGGGTCGGTGTCGATGGCGCGGGCGAGTTGCCACTGCCCGAGCCAGGCGAAGACGCCCGCGACCACCAGCGCGAAGAGAAGGACCCCGATCCAGCGGGGGCGGAGCATGACCTCCCGCAGGGTCGGCGGAAAGGAGATCTGGTCTGTCATCCGCCCGTGTACGGCGCGACGACCACCTCGACCCGCTGGAACTCCTTGAGGTCCGAGTACCCGGTGGTGGCCATCGACTTCTTCAACGCGCCGATGAGGTTGGCCGTCCCGTCGGCGACCGGCGCCGGGCCGTACAGCACGGACTCGAGGTTCGTGACCTGCTGGACCTTGACGCGGCGACCGCGGGGCAGCTTGGGATGGTGGGCCTCAGGACCCCAGTGATAGCCGCGGCCCGGCGCATCCGTCGCCCGCGACAGCGCGACGCCGAGCATGACCGCGTCGGCGCCCATCGCGAGCGCCTTGACGATGTCGCCCGATGTCCCGACGCCGCCGTCGGCGATGACGTGGACGTAGCGTCCCCCCGATTCGTCGAGGTAGTCGCGACGGGCGCCGGCGACGTCGGCCACAGCCGTGGCCATCGGCGCATGGATGCCGAGCACACCGCGCGTCGTGGAGGCAGCCCCGCCGCCGAAGCCGACGAGGACGCCCGCCGCACCGGTGCGCATGAGGTGAAGCGCGGCGGTGTAGGTCGCCGCACCTCCGACGATGACGGGAACGTCGAGGTCGTAGATGAACTTCTTCAGGTTCAGCGGTTCGTCGACGCTCGAGACGTGCTCGGCCGAGACGGTCGTGCCCCGGATGACGAAGAGGTCGACGCCCGCGGCGACGACGGTCTCGTAGAGCTGCTGCGTGCGCTGCGGCGTCAGGGCGCCCGCGACCGTCACGCCCGCGTCCCGGATCTCCTGCAGGCGGTCGCGCACGAGTTCGGGCTTGATCGGCTCGGCGTACATCTCCTGCATCCGACGAGTCGCCGTGGCCTCATCGAGGGAGGCGATCTCCGCCAGCAACGGATCGGGGTCGTCGTACCGGGTCCACAGCCCCTCGAGGTCGAGCACCCCCAGGCCACCGAGCTGACCGAGCATGATCGCGGTGCGCGGACTCACAACGGAGTCCATCGGGGCACCGAGCACCGGGATGTCGAACTGGAACGCATCGATCGACCATGCCGTCGAGACATCCTCGGGGTTGCGGGTGCGGCGCGACGGGACGACGGCGATGTCGTCGAACGAGTACGCGCGGCGGGCGCGCTTGGCGCGTCCGATCTCCATCTCCATGGTCACGCGCCCCAGCCTACCGTCGGGCTGTAATGATCCCGCGCGTGATCCCAGCCCGCACCGAACCCACACCTTTCTATCCCAGCCCACACGCGATGCGCGCCGGATCGCGTGGGTTCGCGGCGAAAGGTGCGGGTTCGGCGATCGGAAAGTCGGCAGTCGGCACTCACCACGGTTCGTCTCCGCGGGGGGCCACGTCGCGCACCGCCCGCATCGTCGTCGGGAAGCAGGTTTCGAACAGTTCACGGATGCCGCCATCCGCGTCGACGTGGTCGATCAGGCGAAGCCCGATCATGGTGTTGATCAGCATCCCCTCCGCGAGGAAAGACTGCGCCGTATCGGGGTCGAAGCCCGCCTCGTCGCGAAGGAAACGCCAGACCCGCACGAACCCCTCGCGTGCGGCGGGCCCGATGACGGGGTGCCCGCCGAGGAGAAAGGCGTGCGAAAGCGTCTGGTGCAGCCCCCTCACCTGCAGCAGCTCGAGATACGCCGCACCCATGCGTTCCTGCACCGGCGCGTCGCTGTGCGTCGAGGCCAGTTCGGCGCGGAACCCTTCGAGCAGCCGCTCGAGGGCATCGTGCAGTACGGCAAGGAAGAGCGACTCCTTCGTGCCGAAGAGCCGGACGACGTAGGGCTGACTCACACCGGCCGCGCGCGCCACCTCATCCGTCGTCGCCCCCTCGTACCCGCGAGCGCCGAAGACCGCGTGCGCCGCGAGGAGGATGTCCGCGCGACGTTCTTCGGAGCTCATGCGCCGTTGCGTGGTGTGCTGACTCACGCTTGACAGGTTATCAGTCGATTACTACATTCCAAGTAATCATCCGATTACAACCCTGGAGGCATTCGTGTCCACCGCCCTCGATTCCGCCGCCCGGCACAGTGGCATCGGCCCCGGATCGCGGCCGCGCGCGTTCGGGCTCGTCGTGGCTGCGACATCCGTCCCGATGTTCATGGCGACCCTCGACAACCTGGTGATGACCAATGCGCTCCCCGTGCTGCACCGCGACCTCGGCGCGAGCGTCGAGGAACTCCAGTGGTTCGTCAACGCCTACACACTTGCGTTCGCGGGCACGATCCTGCTGGCATCCGCGCTCGGCGACCGTTTCGGACGACGCACCGTCTTCGCGCTGGGAATCGCGGTCTTCGGAATCGGATCCGTTCTCGCAGCGCTGAGCGCCGACCCGTCCCAGCTCATCGTGGCGCGCACCGTGCAGGGCATCGGCGGCGCGGGGATCTTCCCACTCTCGCTGGCACTCCTGTCGGGCGGAGTGAGCCCCGAGCGCCGGCCGTTGGCGATCGGCATCTGGGGCGGCGTGTCGGGGCTGGGTGTGGCTGTCGGACCGCTCGTCGGCGGCGCCATCATGGAGGGCTGGAACTGGCAGGCGATCTTCTGGCTGAACGTGCCGATCGCGATCATCGCGATCCCGTTCGCCCTGTGGGCGCTGCGCAACGATCGCGGCGCGCGCGTGCGCCTCGACCTGGTCGGGACGGCGCTCATCGCCCCGAGCGTCGTGCTTCTCGTGCACGCGATCGTCCGCGGCAACGACGACGGGTGGGCATCGTTCGGCGTCATCGCCGAACTGGTCGCCGGCGCTGCCCTGCTCGCGGGATTCGTCGGATGGCAAGCGCGCACCGCCGCTCCCCTGGTCCCACTGCGGCTGTTCCGCGACCGCAGCTTCACGGTCACCAACATCGCCGGCTTCGGGTTCAGTTTCGGCACGTTCGGCGCGATCTTCCTGCTCATCCAGTACATGCAGGTCGTCCAGGGCGCGTCCCCGTGGGAGGCCGCCCTCCGCACGACGCCGTGGACCCTTGCCCCGATGGTGGTCGCACCGCTGGCGGGCATGCTCGCCCCTCGCGTCGGGACGCGCATCCTGATGGTCCTCGGTCTCGTCCTGCAGGCGACAGCGTTGCTCTGGCTCGGCGTCATCATCGATCTCGACACCCCGTACGCCGCCATGGTCGTGCCGTTCGTGATCGCGGGGGTGGGGATGGGTCTCGTGTTCGCGCCGTCGGCGACAGCGTTGCTGGCAACCCTCCACCTCGTCGATCACGCGAAGGCGTCGGGCGTCAACTCGACAGTTCGCGAGATCGGACTCGCGCTCGGTACGGCGGTGCTGACCGCCGTCTTCCTCGGTGCCGGCGGCGAACTGGTACCCGACCTGTACGTCACCGCTGCGCGCCCGGCCGTGGTCGTCGGCGGTCTCGTGCTCGTGCTCAGTGCGATCGCTGCACTCTGGCTCCCGGCGGGCCGTGCGGATGCCGCATCCGTCATCGCCTCGAACCCCGCGACCCGCGCCGCACAGGACGGGTCCCGGCGCGCCGTCAGAGCGTAGGCCGGCTCACCGCGCGGCGAGTTCGGCGGCCGTCGGCACGAGGACGCGATCGGGACGGGTGTAGATGGCAAGACTCGTGCCGCGGCTGAAACCGACGAGGGTCATGCCGGATGCCGCGGCCAGGTCCACTGCGAGCGACGACGGCGCGCTGACCGCGGCGAGCACCGGAATACCCGCAAGCCGGGCCTTCTGGACGAGCTCGAACGAGGCCCGCCCCGACACCTGCAGCACCGTTCCCGTCAGCGGCAGGCGATCTTCTCGCACCGCCCAGCCGACGATCTTGTCGACGGCGTTGTGGCGTCCGACATCCTCGCGCAGGCAGAGCAGCTCACCGTCGCTGGTGAACAGCCCGGCCGCGTGGACGCCACCGGTGCGGTCGAACAGCGCCTGCTTCTCGCGCAGCACGTCGGGCAGGCGGGCAAGGACGGCCGCGTCGACACGGATGCCGTCGTCAGCCACCTCGAAACGGGACTGCTTGCCGACAGCCTCGATGGAGGTGGTGCCGCAGATACCGCACGCGGAGGTCGTCGTGGAGTGGCGAGCGTGGGCATCCGTGGGCGGGACGGCACCGGGACCGAGCACGGCGTCGATCACGTTGTAGGTGTTCTCTTCGCGGCGGCCGAACTCGTCGAATCCGGCACAGTACCGCAGCGAGGCGAGTTCGTCGCGCGCGGCGATCACGCCCTCGGAGACGAGAAAACCGGCGACGAGGTCGAAGTCGTCGCCCGGGGTGCGCATGGTCACCGACCAGGACGTTCCATCGATGCGGATCTCGAGCGGCTCCTCGCGGGCGACCACGTCCTCGCGCGTCGAAGTCGTCGCGGCATCCGCCCCGTCGCCCATGCGCACGCGCGTGACCCGGTGGCGTGCCATCCCCGTTGCCATACGAAACCCCTTCGTCCTCTCCCATTGTGCCTGCCGCCGGGGGAACGCGGGGAGACCGACCACCGAGCGATCGACCTCTCCTGAGGTGGGGACCGGATGCCGGGATCGGCGTTAGTCTCGTCAGGAGAGGTCGGCGTGGACCGGCGTGCGCGTCGACCGGCGTCGGCATCGACCGCGCGGCCACTCCCGCCGGAGAGTCCACCCGGAGAATTCACCATGGCAAAGCCCGCCCCCACTGCAGACATCGACGAGTCGAAGGTGCGCGTCTCGCCGCCGGCGACCGAGGCGGTCGGGGTGCCCGCCGTGATGCACGCGCTCGGGATGTCGCTGGAGCAGATGGGCGTCGTGCGCAGCGCCCGCACGCTGCTGCGCGTGAACCAGAAGGACGGGTTCGACTGCCCGGGATGCGCGTGGCCCGAAGAAGACAAGCGACACATCGCCGAGTTCTGCGAGAACGGCGCGAAGGCCGTGGCCGAAGAAGCAACCGTGCGCCGGGTGACGCGGGAGTTCTTCGCGCAGCATTCGGTCGCCGACCTGCTCGAGCACGACGACTACTGGCTCGGCCAGCAGGGACGTCTCGTGGAACCGATGATCCTCGACGAGGGCGCGACGCACTACCGCCCGGCGAGCTGGGACGAGGCGCTCGACCTCATCGCCGACGAGCTGCGCGCCCTGGAGAGCCCCCACGAGGCGATCTTCTACACGTCGGGTCGCACCTCCAACGAGGCCGCATTCCTCTACCAGCTCCTGGTGCGGGGGATCGGCACGAACAACCTGCCCGACTGCTCGAACATGTGCCACGAGTCCAGCGGCGTCGCGCTCTCGCAGACGCTCGGGATCGGCAAAGGCACCGTCTCCATCGAGGACATCCACAACGCGAGCCTCATCATCGTCGCGGGACAGAACCCGGCGACCAACCACCCCCGGATGCTCAGTGCACTCGAGAAGGCCAAACTCAAGGGCGCCACGATCGTCGCGGTCAACCCGCTCCCCGAGGCGGGTCTCATGCGGTTCAAGAACCCGCAGACCCCCCGCGGCGTCATCGGTGACGGCACCCCGATCGCCGACCAGTTCGTCCAGATCCGCATGGGCGGCGATCAGGCGCTGTTCCAGGCCCTTGGCAAGCACCTGCTCGAGGAGCACGACCGGCGCATCGAGGCCGGCGAGCCCGGCATCCTCGACACCGACTTCCTGACGCAGCACACGAGCGACTTCGCCGCCTACGCCGATGGCCTGCAGGCGGCATCCTGGACCGAGTTCGAAACCGCGACGGGGCTCAGCGAGGCACGGATGCGGGAGATCGGCGACCTGGTGATCGCATCGCCCGCGACGATCGTGTGCTGGGCGATGGGTCTGACGCAGCACAAGCATTCGGTCGCGACGCTGCGCGACGTGGTGAACCTGCTCCTCCTGCAGGGCAATGTCGGGCGCCCCGGCGCCGGAGTGTGCCCCGTACGCGGCCACTCCAACGTGCAGGGTGATCGCACAATGGGGATCTACGAGAAGATGCCCGAGCCGTTCCTCGCGGCGCTCGACGCCGAGTTCGGCTTCACCGCGCCCCGCACGCACGGCTACGACACCGTCGAGGCGATCCGCGCCATGCGCGACGGAAAGGCCCGCTTCTTCATGGGAATGGGCGGGAACTTCGTGTCGGCGACCCCCGACACCGCCGTCACCGAGGCTGCCATGCGCAACCTTCGCCTCACTGTCGAGGTCTCGACCAAGCTCAACCGGTCGCACCTGGTGACCGGCGCGCGCGCCGTCATCCTCCCGACGCTCGGCCGGACCGACCGCGACCACCGCGGCGGCATCGACCAGCGGGTCACCGTCGAGGACTCGATGGGTGCCGTGCACGCCTCCCGGGGGCGCCTGAAGCCCCCCGCCGACGACATGCTGTCGGAAGTGGCGATCGTCGCGCGGATCGCCGAGCGCCTGTTCACCGGGCCCAACGCCCTGCCCAACGCGCCGCAGGCGGACTGGAAGGCCATCGAAGCCGACTATGCCCGCGTGCGCGCGCACATCGAAGCGGTCATCCCGGGTTTCGAGGACTATGAGGCGCGCATCGCGAAGGGGCGCACGTTCTTCCTCCCCAACGGCCCCCGCGATGCGCGCCGCTTCACGACCGTGACCGGAACCGCGATCTTCACGGCGAACACCCTCGAGTACCCGCGCATCCCCGAGGGGCATCTGCTCCTGCAGACGCTGCGCAGCCACGACCAGTACAACACCACGATCTACGGGAAGGATGACCGGTACCGCGGTATCCGCGACGGCCGCCGCGTCGTGCTCGTCAACCGTGCGGACGCCGATGCCGCAGGCGTCACCGACGGCGAGATCGTCGACCTCGTGTCGGTCTGGACCGACGGCACCGAGCGCCGCGCCGAGGAGTTCCGCGTCGTGCACTACGACACCCCGGTCGGCAACGCCGCCGCGTACTACCCCGAGACCAACGTCCTCGTGCCGTTGGATTCGACCGCCGACGGGTCGGGAACCCCGACCTCGAAGTCCGTGATCGTCCGCATCGAACGCCGCACAGCGGGCACGCCCGCACTGCGGAACGGGCAGCCAGGATCGTGACAGCCGCTCCGGATGCTGTCACCGACGCGACCGCTGCCGTCGCCCCCCGCTCCGCGCCGATCACAGAGGACGTGAGGGTACGCGCGGCGGTGGTGACGGCATCCGACCGCGCGGCATCGGGCGAGCGCCCCGACACGACCGGCCCCGCCCTCGTTCACCGCCTTGTCGAAGCCGGCTACGTGTGCGACCCCGCGATCGTGGTGGCCGACGGCGAGGAGTCGGTCGGCACCGGCATCCGACGTGCACTCGAGGCGGGAGCCCGCGTGGTCGTGACGACCGGCGGAACCGGCGTCGGGCCGCGCGATCGCACCCCCGAAGCCACGAGGACCGTGATCGACCGGGAGATCCCGGGGATGGCCGAGCTGCTGCGCCGGGAAGGAGCGGCATCCACGCCGATGGCGGCGCTCTCTCGCGGGATCGTCGGCGTCATCGACGGACCCGGTGCCGTGGTCGTGAACCTACCCGGGTCCTCGCGCGGTGCCACCGAAGGCCTCGACACCCTGCTGCCGCTGCTGCCGCACGTGCTCGACCAGCTGACCGGTGGTGATCACTGATGGCCGCCGACGTCGGGGCTGCCGCGGGCACCGTGCGAATCGCTCGGATCAGCGACGAGCCCCTGGACCTGGCGGCGCACATCGCCGCCGTGTCGGGCCCGACGATGGGCGGCATCGCAACCTTCGTGGGAACCGTCCGCGATCATGACCCCGGAGCGCGCGGCGATGTGACGCTGCTGGAGTACTCGGCCCATCCCGACGCCGAGCGGATCCTCGCCGAGCTCGCCGCGGCGTGCGCAGCACAGACGGATGCCGAGTGCACGGTCGCCGTCACGCACCGGGTCGGCAGACTCGAGGTCGGCGCGCTCGCCGTTGTCGTCGCGGTCGCCAGCGCGCACCGCGCGCCCGCGTTCGAGGTGTGCCGGGCGCTCATCGAGCGCATCAAGACCGATCTCCCGATCTGGAAGCGCCAGCACGAGCACGACGGCACCGCGAGCTGGGTGGGACTGGACGTATGAGCGCCGTACCGCTGCCGATGCCCGCGACCCTCGCACGCCCGGAGCCGACGGACGAGGCAGGCAGCGGGCGCGCAACGCGGGGCCCGCGGGCTGGCGCCGGCTCGCGCGGACAGCTGGTCGACAGGTTCGGGCGCGTCCACCGGGATCTGCGTATCTCGCTGACCGACCGGTGCTCCCTGCGGTGCACCTACTGCATGCCTGAGCAGGGTGTGGAGTGGCTCGCCAAGAGCAGCATCCTGACCACCGATGAGATCGTGCGGGTCGCCGAGGTCCTCGCGAGCCTCGGGATCGTCGAGGTGCGCCTGACCGGAGGGGAACCCCTCCTGCGACGGGACATCGTGGACGTGGTCAGACGGATATCGGCGATCGAGGGCGTCTCGGGTCCGCTCGAGGTGTCGATGACGACGAACGGACTGAAGCTCCCCGAGCTGGCGGACCCGCTGCGCGACGCGGGACTGACGCGGGTCAACATCTCGATCGACACCCTGCGGCCAGACCGCTTCGCCGAGCTCACCCGCCGGGATCGGCTCGATGACGTTCTTGACGGCATCCGTGCGGCCCGCCGCGCCGGGTTCTCGCCCCTCAAGCTCAACGCCGTGCCGATGCGCGGGGTCAACGACGACGAACTCGTCGATCTCGTGCAGTTCGCGATCGACAACGGTGCGCAGATGCGTTTCATCGAGCAGATGCCGCTGGATGCCGGACACACCTGGTCACGGACCGAGATGGTGGGCGCCGACGAGATCCTCGACCGCCTCACGCGACGGTTCACCCTCACCCCGATCGGCGAGCGGGGCTCCTCACCGGCGCAGGACTACCTCGTCGATGGGGGGCCGACGACCGTCGGCCTGATCGCGTCGGTGTCGGCGCCGTTCTGCGGCGCGTGCGATCGAGTGCGACTGACCGCCGACGGCCAGCTCCGCAACTGCCTGTTCGCCCGGGAGGAGTCCGACCTGCTTCCGCTGCTGCGCGGGAGCCACGGCCGAGGACCGGCGGATGACGACGCCCTCGCCGACCTGCTGCGACGCTCGATCGCGGGCAAGCGCGCCGGTCACGGCATCGACGACCCCGGCTTTCTGCAGCCCCAGCGCCCCATGAGCGCCATCGGCGGCTGAGCCCCGCATCCTGAGCGGCGGCCCCTGCGCCGTACCCTCTGCCAGTCCCGCGAACCCACACCTTCCTGACCGAACCCACACCTTCCACGCACAGAAACGTGTGGGCTCGGCGCGAGACCAGTGGGTTCGGCGGCCGAGTTGGGCAGAGCGCGCCGACAAGCTCGGGTGGGCCAGGATGTCGAGCGCGGGTCAGCCGCCGGCGAAAGGCGGCAGGATGTCGACGACATCGGATGCCGACAGCGGCATATCGGCATCCGATCGCTCGCCGTTGACGAGCACGGCGCACCGCGGGAGGACGAGCCCGAGGCGTTCGTGATCTGCCACGACGGCAGCACGCAGCGCGTCGAGAGTCGCCTCGGCGCGGATCTCCTCGTCGGCACCCGCGGCCTCAGCAGCACCCGCGAAGTAACGAACTGTCGCCATCAGAGGCCACCTCCGCCACCGCCGGGCCCGCGATCGGCCGGCTGCCCGCTCTCCTCGCGCCCCTCGGCCCACGCCGCGGCGAGGGAGACGATCTCGGCGATCGCGGCTGCCGTGTCGTCGCCGGAACCCCCGGCCCTGCCCGCGACCAGGCCGGCGATGAAGGCGCTCAGCGGCGCCGCGGGACGCGCGACATCATGCGCGACATCTCGCGCGAGATCCAGCACGAGCCCGATCGGCACCTGGTCGGCATCCAACCCGAAGCGGTCCCGAAGCACCGACGACCACTCGTCGAGGGCTTCGGGGGGAAGGGTGCGATCGCTCATGTGCGCTCCTGACGTTCGGGATCGGGCACGGGACAGATCCTGCCATGTGTCGATGTCGGCGGACACCCCGGCGGTGTCCGGAACCTCCGTGAGGCCGAGGGCTCCCACGACCTCACTCATCCGCGCGCCGTGGAGCGAGCCGGCGCCCGGTGCCCCCGCCTGGCGCCGAGCGACCGCGTCGCCGAGCGCGCGCGTTGAGACCAGGGCGCACAGCCACTGCGTGCGGCCGCCGGAGTCCACGAGCACAGCGCCCCCTGCGCCGACATCCGATGACCCCGAAGGAGCCGACCCCGAGCGCCGCGAGGGCCCGGAGTCTACGGATGTGGAGTCTACGGATGCGTCGAGCGCCGCGCCCGCAGCCACGAGCGTGGTCACGGCAGCATCGCCCGCGACGAGGTCGCCCGAGAGGAGCAGGACGCGGTCGGCATCCACGAAGGGAAGCGCCGCCGAGAGCGCCGCCACCGGTCCCCCGCCCGGCGGGTCCTCGCGCACCACGACTGTCCGGTCGCCGTCCACCCGCACGTCGTCGGGAGCTTCTCCGACGATGACGACGGCGCCGTCGCATGCCGCGAGCGCGGCATCCGTCGTGCGTGCCAGAAGCGAGCGCCCGGCCACCGTCAGGGCGGTCTTGGTCACCCCGCCCATCCGGGTTGCGCGCCCGCCCGAGAGGATGATCGCCGCCAGGCGAGCCCGCCGAGCAGGCGTGGGAGTGCCGGAGATCACGCCTGGCGCGTCCACGATCCGGATCTGCCGCCCTCTTTGGCCGTGATGAACGCTTCGGCGATCGTGACGGTGCGGTCGATGCCCTTGACCATGTCGACGATCGAGAGCGCCGCGACCGTGACGGCCGTGAGCGCCTCCATCTCGACGCCCGTGCGGTCGGCGGTGCGAACGGTCGCAGCGATCTGCACTCCCGACTCCTGGATCTGCAGATCCACCACGACCCCGTGCACGCCGATCACGTGTGCCAGCGGCAGGAGCTCGGGGGTGCGCTTGGCAGCCTGGATGCCGGCGATGCGCGCGACCGCAAGCACATCGCCCTTGGGAACGGCGCCGTCGCGCAACGCTGCCACGGTTTCGGCGGCCATCGCCACGAAGGCTCGCGCGGATGCCGCGCGCACCGTCGGCTGCTTCCCCGTGACGTCCACCATGCGGGCGTTGCCGGATTCGTCGAGGTGCGTGAAGCTCATTGCACCAGCATGACATCGACCGCGTCGCCCTCGGCGACCTGTTCGACGGATGCCGGGATGACCGCCCATGCCTCAGCGAGCGCGAGCGCGCCGGCGCGGTGAGAGCCGGACCCGCCGGCGGTCGCGGGACGAACGGTCCACGCTGACGAGTCGGAACGGTCGAGCGCGACGGGCATGAACTGCTCGCGGCCAGGCGGCGTGCGCCACCCCGCGGCGGTACGCAGGCGCATGACGGGACGCAGCACCTCCCGGCGTCCCTGCATCTGCAGCAGCGCCGGCCGCACGAACGCCTCGAACGACACGGCGACGCTCACCGGGTTTCCGGGGAGGCAGAACACCGGGATGCCGCCGCCGACCGTGCCGTACCCCTGCGGCTTGCCCGGCTGCATCGCGACGGTGAGAAACTGCACTCCGGTCGGCTCGAGCACGTCCCGCACCACTTCATACGCGCCCACGCTCGCCCCGCCCGTGAGCACGATCGCGTCCGGACCGTCAGCTTCGACATCGGCGAGCAGGCGCCGCAGCGCCGCCGGGTCGTCACCCACGCGGAGCAGACCCGCGATCTCGGCATCCGCTCCCCGCACGAGGCCGTCCAGGAGAAGTCCGTTGGATTCGGGGATCTGCCCCGGCCCGACCGGCTCGCCGGGCGCGACGAGCTCGTCGCCGCTGGCGATCACGACCACGCGCGGCGCGGGGCGGACAAGAACGGATGCCGCACCCGCCGCGGCGGCCGCGGAACGCTGCAGCGGGCCGAGGCGCTGCCCGGCGGCCACGACGACATCCCCGACAGATACGTCGTCGCCTCGGCGCCGGATGTGGGCACCCGCCGCGGGGGCCGCATCCATACGCACGACGGCACCCGGCGCGACCTCGCGGAACGGTTCGTGGGTCTGCTCGTGGGGCACGATCGCATCGGCGCCGACCGGAAGCGGCGCGCCGGTCATGATCCTCGCCGCTTCGCCAAGCCCGATCTCCACGCTCGGGACCGCGCCCGCCGGAATATCGGCGACGACGGTTCGCGGCGCGGCCCCATCGGCGGAGCGGACCGCGTACCCGTCCATCGCGGAGTTCTCGAACGCGGGTATTTCAAGGGTCGCGACGACGTCCTCGGCGCTCGTGCGCCCCAGAGCCTCTTCGATCGGGAGCCGTCTGGGCGTCAGTGGCGGCGTCGCGGCGAGGATGGCGTCGCGGTGCTCGGCGACGGTGCGCGTGAAGCTCATGCGTGCGAGGGTACGGCAGCTGCCGCGGCGGCACGGACCTCGAGTTCGCGCATCGTTCCCGCGAGAGCGTCGATGACCGCTACCCGCCCCAGGAGGGGCCGACCCACGCCGACGATCAGCTTGATCGCCTCGGAGGCCATGAGGGACCCGGTCTGCATGCAGACGGATGCGAGCACACCGACCTGTGCGCACGTGAAGACCTGCCCGGTCGACCCGGTCGGGAACAGGTCGCTCAGTCGCACCGGCTGGGCACCGGCAGGCGGTGCCGACCAGAAGACGGTGACCTGCGACCAGAACTCCAGCACACTCCCCCAGACCACCGGGATTGCGAGCTCGGCAGCGGCGGCGTCGACGACGTCGCGGGTCTCGAAGGTGTCGGAGCCGTCGAGCACGAGGTCGTAGGCGCCGAGGATCTCCCGCGCGTTGGCGGCGGTGAGGCGCACCGGATGCTCGAGGATGCGCACCTCGGGAGCAAGGCCCCGTGCGCGCGCCGCAGCGCTTTCCGTTTTCGGCTCACCGAGAGTGTCCACGGAGTGGATGATCTGCCGGTGCAGGTTGGTGAGGTCCACGACGTCGTCGTCGATGATGCCGATCGTGCCGACGCCGGCGGCAGCCAGCCCGAGAATGACCGAGGACCCCAGCCCTCCGGCGCCGACGACCGCAACGCGAGCGGCCGCGAGCCGCCGCTGTCCGATATCGCCGATCGCGAAGAGCGCCCGGTGCCGCGCCGTGCGCTCGAGTTCAGCATCCGTCAGCGCATCGACGGGCTCGACGAGAGGGGGAAGTGCCATGCCCCTACGCTAGCCCCGGACGCGCGGGCATGGCCTGGCGCGCGGCGTCAGGCCGCCGAGTACCGGCCCGACGCGATGGCCCGGGCGCGTGCCTTGGCCGCCTCCTCCTCCCGGTTCTTCGGCGGGGTGACGGCGACGAGGTCATCCAGAAGGTGCTGCGTCGCGTGCGCGATCTCGTCGACGGCACGATCGAAGGCTTCCTGGTTGGCCTTCGAGGGCTTTGTGGTCCCGGCGATCTTCCGGACGTACTGCAGCGCCGCCGCACGCACTTCGTCATCGGTCGCGGCGGGCTCGAAGTTGTGAAGAGTGTGGATGTTCCGGCACATGGCCCCGACGATACGCGGCCCCGCCGCATCCGTCTCCCCCTCACCCACTTCTTCCTCCCCTGTCCCCCTCCCGCCCGCACGAACCTCGCAGAATCACGCGAGGTTCGCACAATCCACGCGGCATCCTGCGAAGCTCGCGCAGTTCTGTGGGGTTGGTGCGGGTCAGGAGGCGAGGTGCAGACGTGCCGCGATGGCGCTACGGATGCGGCGCTCGACCGACGGCCAGTCGTGCACGATCTGCACATAGCTCACGCGCAGCACGGTGTACCCGCGGAGCGTGAGCTCCGCCGCCAACTCACGTGCAACCCGCGTGGTCCACCGGATGCGCCGAAGCGACTCGGGCGCGAGACCCTCGACGCGCACCGCCGACTCCCACAGCACGAGCGCCGCATCGTGGGGCACGCACACTGCGATATGCGCGAGTGCGTCCTCGACCGTCGTCGTGAGACTGCGGCCCTGCGGCGCGAGAGGCATCGTCCAGTGCAGACGGCCGAGCCATCCCTCGGGCAGGCGCGCGGACCCGGAGCCGGGAACCAGGTGCAGGTGAGGATGCGGGTCCAGGCCGGGCGGTACCCACCACCCTCGCCGGCGCGCGACGGACACACACGAGATCCGTCCGCCCGCGGTCGCGGCGGTGACCAGATCGGGCGCAGCATCGGGAAGTGTCACCCACGCTCGACGGATGACGCGCGCCGGCCCGTCACGGACGAACCGACGCATCGTCGCCACGGCATACCCCGCACGCAGGATGTCCGCGCGGTGCGCGATGCCCTCCCTGAGCCGCAGCCACTCATCCAGATCTGCCCTCATCCCCGCAGCCTCGCGTGCACCCCGCGCCGGGGACTGCTCTCGGCATCCGTCTGCGCACGAGCGACGGGCCCGCAGCCCTGGGGAGGATCGGAGGGCACGGCTGCCACCGTCGCAGAATCGCACCGACTCCGCAGGATTCCGGGCGAGGGATGCGACCTTCGCGCGATTCTGCGAACTTCGCGGATGCCCGGGGGCTAGGACGGCTGGGGGCTAGGGCTGGGGGGGTCAGCGCTTGTAGTTGGGGGCCTCGACGACGATCTGCACGTCGTGCGGGTGCGACTCCTTGAGACCGGCCGAGGTGATGCGCACGAACTTGCCCTTGGCCTTGAGCTCCTCGACCGTGCGGGCACCGACGTAGAACATCGACTGCCGCAGGCCTCCGACGAGCTGATACGCGACAGCTGCGAGAGGTCCGCGGTAGGCGACCTGACCCTCGATCCCCTCGGGGATGAGCTTGTCGTCGGTGGGGACGTCGGCCTGGAAGTACCGGTCCTTCGAATACGAGGTCTTCTTACCGCGGGTCTGCAGCGCACCGAGCGAACCCATGCCCCGGTACTGCTTGAACTGCTTGCCGCCCTGGAAGACGATCTCGCCCGGCGCCTCGTCGGTACCGGCGAACAGCGACCCGATCATGACGGAGTCCGCGCCGGCGACGAGCGCCTTGGCGATGTCGCCCGAGTACTGCAGGCCACCGTCGGCGATGACCGGTACTCCCGCCTCGCGCGCGGCCAGGTACGCCTCGTAGATCGCGGTGATCTGGGGAACGCCGACGCCCGCGACGATACGCGTCGTGCAGATCGACCCCGGACCGACGCCGACCTTGACGGCATCCACCCCCGCATCGATCAGCGCCTGCGCACCCTCACGGGTCGCGACGTTCCCGCCGATGATGTCGATCGCCGCGAACGACGGGTCGGCCTTGAGCCGGCGGACGATGTCGATGACGCCGGCCGACTGACCGTTGGCGGTGTCGACGACCAGAACGTCCACCCCGGCATCGCGCAACGCCTCGGCCCGCTCCCACGCGTCGCCGAAGAACCCGATCGCAGCCCCCACCCGGAGGCGCCCGTGCTCGTCCTTGGTCGCGAGCGGGTACTTCTCGCTCTTGTCGAAGTCCTTGATCGTGATGAGCCCCGCGAGCTTGCCGTGCTCGTCGATGAGGGGCAGTTTCTCGACGCGGTGCTTGGCGAACGTCGCGATCACGTCGTTCGCGCCGATGCCGACGGGCGCGGTGATCAGACCTTCGCTGGTCATGACATCCTTCACGAGCGTCGTCTTGCGCTCGAAACCGGAGACGAAGCGCATGTCCCGGTTCGTGACGATCCCGGCCAGAGTCCCCTCGGCATCCACGACCGGGAGCCCGGAAATCCGGTAGGTCGCGCACATCGCGTCGACCTCTTCGATCGTCGCATCCGGCGTCGTGGTGACCGGGTCCGAGATCATTCCGGACTCGCTCCGCTTGACGCGATCGACCTGGGCAGCCTGCTCCTCGATCGACAGGTTCCGGTGCAGGATGCCGAGGCCCCCCTCCCGCGCGACGGCGATCGCCATGCGCGCTTCGGTCACCGTGTCCATCGCGCTCGAGATGAGCGGGATCGCCACCGTGATCCGGCGCGTGACCCGTGAAGAGGTGTCAGCCTCGCTCGGGATGACGTCGGTGTGTCCGGGCAGGAGCAGGACGTCGTCATAGGTGAGTCCGACGAATCCGAACGGGTCGTGAGTGTCCATGCTTCTCCTGGGGACGGCGGCCTTTAGAGAATTCTACGTTCGCGCACCCGCGCGCATTCCCCGTCGAGCTCGGCGTCCGGCTCGGCAACGGATTGGGATCGTTCTCACTCGAATATGCCCCGGAAACACCGTGGACACATTACGCTCGTACGGTCGTCTATCACGGTCGAAGCGACTTCCTCGGCCGTTGCCGTCCGGGAGGTCTGAGTGACACATCCGAATGCCCGAGCCAGGACGATGCGCCATCGCCTCGGTTCGCTTCTCGCGCTGGTACTGACCTTCGTCGGCCTCCTCGCCCTGCCCACCGCGGCGATCGCCGCCGACGACGATCCCTACCGCATCAGCGGCAACGTTCAGCTGGAGGGTGAACCGCTCGAGGGCGTCGAGCTGACGGTGGACGGCCCCGGCGGGGAGCAGTCGGTCGAGACGGATGCCGAGGGTCAGTGGTCGGTGGGCGTTCCCGAACGCAACGCGGACTACACCGTGACGCTCAACGAAGACACGCTTCCCGAGGGGATCGCCGTGATCGACGAGACCGGCGAGGACCCGACCCCCAACGTGCGGGAGGTCACGGTCGGGCCCGGTGGACGCGTGACGACGAACTTCTTCATCGGGGAGGGGGAACGCCATACGACGGCCTTCTTCGACCAGTTCATGGAGCGGCTGGTCAACGGCGTCAACTTCGGGCTCATGCTCGCGCTGGCCGCGATCGGTCTGTCCCTGGTCTACGGCACGACCGGCATCTCGAACTTCGCGCACGGTGAGATGGTGACGTTCGGAGCGCTGATGGCGCTGCTGTTCGCCGTGGGGTTGAGTCTGCCGCTCCTGGTCGCGGTCCCCCTGGCGGTGATCGTGTCGGGGGGATTCGGCTACGCGATGGATGCAGGGCTCTGGCGACCCCTCCGTCGAAAAGGCCTGGGCATCGTGCAGTTGATGATCGTCTCGATCGGACTCTCGCTCGCCCTGCGCTACGTCTTCCAGATGTTCATCGGCGGCGGCACGCTGCAGCTGCCGAACCCCCTGTCGGGCGTGATCCCGCTCCCCGGCTCGATCGTGCTGACGTGGATGGACCTGGTGAGCATGCTCATCTCGGTCGTGGTGATCATCATCTTCGCGCTGTGGCTGACGCGCAGCCGCATCGGCCGCGCCACCCGGGCAGTCTCCGACAATCCCTCGCTCGCTGCAGCATCCGGCATCGACGTCGATGCGATCGTTCGGATCGTGTGGGTCCTCGCTGCGGCACTTGCCGGTCTGGCCGGTGTCCTCTGGGCGTACTTCCGCCCGGGCATCAAGTGGGACATGGGCTCGAGCATCCTGCTGCTGCTGTTCGCCGCCGTGGTGCTCGGCGGCCTCGGGACGGCGCTGGGCGCTCTGGTCGGCTCGCTCATCGTCGGCATCCTCGTCGAGACGACGAGCCTGTTCGGGGTTCCCGACGATCTCAAGTACGTGGGCGCGCTGGTCGTCCTGATCCTGATCCTCCTCTTCCGACCGCAGGGCATCCTGGGTCGAACAGAGCGAGTGGGCTGAAGGGGGTACGACGATGGACTTCGGTCAGATTCTGAGCAACACGCTGAGCCAGATCCTCAGCCCCACGACCTTCGGCTTCGCGCTGGCGGCGATCGGCCTGTCGATCCACTTCGGATTCGCGGGCCTGCTCAATATGGGTGTCGCCGGCTTCATGGCCGTCGGCGCCTACGGTTTCGCGATCTCGATCCTCACGTTCGGTCTGCCGTGGTGGCTGGCAGCGTTGGTCGGATTCGTGCTCGCGGCAGTCTTCGCGCTGATCCTCGGCATCCCGACGCTGCGGCTTCGCGGGGACTACCTCGCAATCGTGACGATCGCCGCCGCTGAGGTGGTTCGGCTGCTCTTCCTCTCGACGGCCTACAAGGATGTCACCGGGTCGGCCGACGGTCTGTTCGGCTTCCAGGCCGAGTTCCGGGCATCCAATCCGCTTCCGGAGGGGACATACGGCTTCGGTCCGTGGACCTACACGAGCGATCAGTGGTGGGTCATCATCATCGGGTTGGTGCTGACCGCCATCGCGGTTCTGTTCACCTGGTCGCTCATGCGCAGCCCCTGGGGCCGGGTCATCAAGGGCATCCGTGAGGACGAGGATGCGGTGCGCTCGCTCGGCAAGAACGTCTTCTCGTTCAAGTTGCAGGCGCTCGTGATCGGCGGGATCATCATCGCCGCCGGCGGGATCGTCACCGCGATGGGCACGAACGTGAATCCGAACATCTACGTCACGTCGCAGACGTTCTTCATCTGGACAGCGCTGCTGCTCGGCGGCGCCGCGACGATCTTCGGTCCCGTGCTCGGCGCGGTGCTGTTCTGGGTCGTGCGCGCGCTGCTGTCGAACCTGCTGCCGGCCATGGTGGATGCGGGGCTGTTGCCCTTCCTCTCCCGGGAGCAGGCGCAGCAGCTGGTGTTCGTGCTGATCGGGGTCGCGCTCATGCTGCTGATCATCTTCCGCCCGCAGGGGATCCTCGGGAACAAGAAGGAGTTGAGCTTTGTCCGATGAGCCACTGGCGCCCGTAGCGCGCCCCAAGACGACCGGGCTCCACAAAGGCGAGGACCCCGATGGGCAGATCCGGCCGGGAGTCGCGAAGGTCGACCCGATCATCGTCGCCGATGGTGTCAAGCGCACCTTCGGCGGACTCACCGCCGTGGATGTCGAGCACCTCGAGATTCCGCGGAACGCGATCACGGCGCTCATCGGCCCCAACGGCGCCGGAAAGACGACCTTCTTCAACCTGCTGACCGGCTTCGACAAGCCCGACGAGGGGTCGTGGACTTTCGACGGGACAGCGCTTGCCGGGGTTCCGGCGTTCAAGGTGTCGCGGATGGGAGCGGTGCGCACGTTCCAGCTCACGAAGGCGCTGGGTCTGCTCACGGTGCTCGAGAACATGAAGCTGGGCGCCACCCACCAGCGCGGCGAGAGATTTTTCGCCTCCCTGTTCCCGTTCCTGTGGCGCACACAGGATGCCGAGATCGAAGAGCGCGCGCGGGTCCTGCTGAAGAAGTTCAAGCTCGACGCGAAGGAGTCCGACTTCGCCGCGAGCCTGTCCGGCGGCCAGCGCAAGCTTCTCGAGATGGCCCGCGCCCTGATGAGTTCTCCGCAGTTCGTCATGCTCGATGAGCCGATGGCCGGCGTGAACCCGGCGCTGACCGAATCGCTGCTGGACCACATCCTCGATCTCAAGGAAGAGGGGATGACGGTGCTGTTCGTCGAACACGACATGCACATGGTCCGTCACATCGCCGACTGGGTCGTCGTGATGGCCGAGGGCAGGATCGTCGCGGAAGGGCCACCCGACTCCGTCATGCAGAACCCCGCCGTCATCGACGCCTATCTCGGATCGCACCAGGACGTCGATCTGGGCGTCGTCACCGGTCGGGTGCCGGGTGAGCTCAACACCGCGGCCATCGAGCTGCAGCACGAGGTCGCGGAGTTCGACGCCGCGATCGAGAAGTCACACCATCACGAGTCCGACGGCGCACGGCGGCCGGCTCAGGGCACGGAGACGGAGAACTCATGACCGACGCGATCTCCACCGACGAGCGTCCTGCCGCGCGCGAGGGCACACCGGTCGTCCTCGTCGACGACGTCCACGCGGGCTACCTTCCCGGGGTGAACATCCTCAACGGCACGACGCTCACTGCCTGGGACGGCGAGCTGATCGGCATCATCGGACCGAACGGCGCCGGCAAGTCGACGCTGCTGAAGGCCATCTTCGGACAGGTCAAGGTGCGGCAGGGCGACATCTCGCTCAACGGCGAGAAGATCACGGGCCTGCGGGCGAACAAGCTCGTCGCGAAGGGCGTCGGGTTCGTGCCGCAGACCAACAACGTGTTCCCGAGCCTCACGATCGCCGAGAACCTCCAGATGGGCCTGTTCCAGCGCCCGAAGCTCTACGCCGAGCGGCTGGAGTTCGTCACGGGGATCTTCGCGGAACTCGGCAAGCGCCTCAACCAGCGTGCCGGGTCGCTGTCGGGCGGTGAGCGCCAGATGGTCGCGATGAGCCGCGCACTGATGATGGACCCGGCTGTCATTCTGCTCGACGAGCCCTCCGCGGGACTGTCGCCGGCACGTCAGGACGACGCCTTCCTGCGGGTGAGCGAGATCAACAAGGCCGGGGTCACGACGATCATGGTCGAGCAGAACGCCCGCCGGTGCCTGCAGATCTGCGACCGCGGGTATGTGCTCGATCAGGGCAAGGATGCCTACACCGGCACGGGTCGCGACCTCCTGAACGACCCGAAGGTCATCGGTCTGTACCTCGGCACCCTGGGCGCGTAAGGCCCGCCACGCGAGGCATCCAACTCTCCGGACCCGCGCGAACCCACACATTCACTCACGAGCCCACACCTTTGGTCCTGCGGATGCTGTGGGTTCGGCACTGATGCTGTGGGTTCGGCGTGCCGCACCGGATGCCGCACGACGGATGCCGCGTCGGATGGCGGAGACACAGAGGCGGGGCCCCGACCCGAAGGTCGAGGCCCCGCTGGTGTCGAGACGACTCAGCCCGCGTAGGGGACGTAGTTGTTCTCGGCGGTGTACTCGTAGATGCCGATCGTGGCCTCGGTCGGGTCGCCGACCTCGTCGAAGGTGATCGGGCCGGAGGGACCGTCGTAGTTGGCGACACCTCCGCTGTTGATGATCTCGGCGCATTCCGCGAACGTCGTGCAGACCTCGCCGTCACCGGAGCCGCCCGAGACTTCCTGCAGCTTCTCCGCGATCGCGAGCGAGTCGGTCGAACCGGCAGCCAGCGCGGCGAGCGCGAGCAGGATGACCGCGTCGTAGGACTCGGCGGCGTAGACGAACTCTGCGAGCTCCTCGTTGCCCTCGCCGACCCAGAACTCCTGCAGCGCGCTGGTGAAGTCCTCGATCGTGTCGAGGGAGAGACCGGGGTACGTGCCCTTCGCGCCCTCGAGCGAACCGCCGACGTCGACACCGTTCGTGCCGAAGTTCGACAGGTTGCCGTCGACGAAGTACAGCTGGTCTGCCGTCACACCGGCTGCGAACAGCTCGGGGAGCATGGTCGTGACCTCTTCGAACGTGATCAGGGCGATCGCGTCGGGGTTGGCCGCGACGACCTCCGAGACCTGAGCCGAGAAGTTGGTGTCACCGGTGTTGTACGTCGGGGCCGCAACGACCTCGCCGCCGGCAGCCTCGAACGCCTCGGTGACGAACTCGGCGAGTCCGGTTCCGTACGAGTCGTTGAGGACGATCATGCCGAGCGTCTGCGCACCCGACTCGGCGATCAGGTTGCCGAGCACCTCACCCTGCAGGATGTCCGACGGCGCGGTCCGGAAGTACAGGCCGTTGTCGTCGTAGGTCGTGAAGGCCGCCGAGGTGTTGGCTGGCGAGAACTGGATCACGTCCGCCCCGACCACCTGGTCGATGAACTGCAACGACACACCCGAGGATGCGGCGCCGATGATGGCCGACACGCCTTCACCGAGCAGACGCGGGATCTCGGTCTCGTAGGCCTTGTTGTCGGTGTCACCCGAGTCGCCCTGGATGAGTTCGACCTGGATGCCCATGTCGGCGGCGTTGATCTCTGCTTTGGCGAACTCGGTGCCCGCAATCTCGGGCGGGCCGAGGAAGGCGAGGTTACCGGTGACGGGCAGCGCCGTGCCGATCTTGAGATCGAGGGACTCGCCCGGCTCAGTGGAACCGCTCCCGCCGCCAGAGTCGCCGGCGCAACCCGCCAGGAAGACCGCGCTGACACCGACGACGGCGATACCGCCGAGGATCGAGCCTGCGCGGGATCGTGTGAAGACGCCCATGATGCTCCTTGCTGTGGATGGACGCGGGCCCGTGGGGCACCCGCATAGTGCCAATAACCTATCCGTGGACTGGTCTCGCGGGTGTTGCGGTGCGTTAACGATGTGTAACGCCGACGAATCGTTACCAAACGCCCCCGCCAGCCGGTCAACCCGTGCGAAACACCGAGAAGGCGCGTATCGTTGTGCTCCATACCCCTAGGGGGTACGGGTATCGATGCGAACAGCACAGGGAGAAACCGCCATGGCACAACACGAATACCTCGTCACCGGAATGACCTGCGGCCACTGCGAGCGGGCAGTGCGCGATGAGGTCTCGCGGATCCCCGGCGTCACGGCCATCGAGGTCAGCGCGTCGACGGGCCTGCTCACCGTGAGCGCCGAGACCCTCGATGACAATGCCGTCCTCAGCGCCGTCGACGAGGCCGGCTACGACGCGGCCCGGCTGTGACCACTGCCGCTCGCGCCGATCGGGGGGCCTCCCCCGCCCCGATCGAGCTCGAGATCGGCGGGATGACGTGCGCGTCGTGCGCGGCACGGATCGAGAAGCGCCTCAACCGGATGCCGGGAGTCTCGGCATCCGTCAACTACGCAACCGAGAAGGCGATCGTGCGGATCGCCGACGACACCGCGGCCGCCGGCGCACCGGTTCTCGACCGGCCGGACACCGCGGCGTTGATCGCCGAGATCGAACGCACCGGGTACACCGCGACGCTGCCCGCACCACCCCGTGACGACGAACCGGCGTCCGAGCCCGACGCCGACCCCGAGCTCCACGCGCTGCGACAGCGTCTCATCGGGGCCGTCGTGCTGTCGGTGCCCGTGATCCTTCTCGCCATGATCCCCGCCCTCCAGTTCACCTACTGGCAGTGGGCGTCGCTGGCGCTCGCGTCCCCGGTCGTGGTGTGGGCGGCGTGGCCCTTCCACCGCGCGACGGCGATCAACCTCCGTCACGGCGCGGTGACGATGGACACCCTCGTCTCGATGGGGGTGTCGGCCGCCTATCTGTGGTCCCTTTACGCGCTGTTCCTCGGCGAGGCGGGGATGCCGGGTATGTCGCACGGCTTCACGTGGATCGCCCAGCCGGGAGAGGCGGGGAGCACGATCTATCTCGAGGTCGCGGCGGGTGTGACGATGTTCCTGCTGCTCGGACGCTACCTCGAGGTGCGCGCGAAGCGGCAGGCCAGTCGCGCCGTGCGCGCGTTGCTCGAAGTCGGCGCGAAGGATGCCGCGGTGCTGCGGGGCGGCGTCGAGACGCGGGTTCCGGTCGCCCAGCTCCGGGTCGACGATGAGTTCGTCGTGCGGCCCGGCGAACGCATCGCCACCGACGGCGTGGTCGTGTCGGGAACCTCGGCGGTCGACACCTCCACGATCACCGGTGAGTCGGTGCCGGTCGAGGTACGCGAGGGCGACGCGGTCGTGGGCGCGACCGTCAACGTCGGCGGGCGGCTGATCGTCCGGGCCACCCGCGTCGGAGAGCAGACCCAGCTGGCGCAGATGGCACGCCTGGTCGAGCAGGCGCAGGCGGGCAAGGCCGAGGTGCAGCGGCTCGCCGACCGCGTCGCGGGGGTGTTCGTCCCGATCGTCATCGTGATCGCCGCAGCGACGCTCGCGACGTGGCTTCTGATCGGCGGCGGTGTGGCGATGGCGCTCACCGCCGCCATCGCGGTGCTCATCATCGCCTGCCCGTGCGCGTTGGGCCTGGCAACGCCCACCGCGCTTCTGGTCGGCAGCGGCCGCGGCGCGCAGCTGGGCATCCTCATCAAGGGCCCGCAGATCCTGGAATCGACACGACGCGTCGACACTGTCGTACTCGACAAGACCGGCACCGTCACCGAGGGACGGATGTCACTCGTCGAGGTCGTGCCCGCCGCCGGGGAGGACCCCGCGCAGGTGCTGAGCCTGGCCGGAGCCGTGGAGTCGGCATCCGAGCACCCCATCGCCCAGGCGATCGCGGCGGCCGCGCGGGAGGCTCTCCGCGTCGGGAGCGACGCGGAGCCATCGGATGCTGCGCAGGTTCGCCTCCCCGCCGTCGAGTCGTTCTCCTCGGCTCCCGGGCGCGGCGCGACGGGGGTCGTCGCCGGTCACGCCGTCGTGGTCGGGTCGGTCGCGCTGCTGGCCGAATGGTCGGTGCACCCGGATGCCGAACTCGGCCGTGCCGCGGACGCCGCTCGCGCGCAGGGGATGACCGCCGTCCTCGTCGCGTGGGACGGAAAGGCGCGTGGCCTGCTGACCGTGGCGGATTCGGTGAGGAGCTCCAGCGCGGATGCCGTGGCCCGGCTGCGCGGGCTGGGGCTGGAGCCGATCCTGCTCACGGGCGATCACGACACCGTCGCGCGGCGGGTCGGCGACGAGGTCGGCATCCGTCAGGTCATCGCGGGAGTGCTGCCGGCCGAGAAGTCGGCCCAGATCGCCGCCCTTCAAGGACGCGGCCGTGTCGTGGCGATGGTGGGCGACGGCGTCAACGATGCCGCCGCCCTCGCGCAGGCCGACCTCGGTATCGCGATGGGAACGGGCACGGATGCCGCCATCGAGGCGTCCGATCTCACCCTCGTGCGCGGCGACCTGCTGGGGGCGGTGGACGCGATCCGGCTGTCGCGCGCGACGCTGCGGACGATCCGCGGGAACCTCTTCTGGGCTTTCGCCTACAACGTCGCGGCGATTCCGCTCGCCGCGCTGGGGCTGCTGAACCCGATGATCGCCGGGGCGGCGATGGCGGCATCCAGCGTCTTCGTCGTGGGCAACAGCCTGCGGCTGCGTCGCTTTCAGAGCGTGGACCCCGCCGTCGGGTCGCGCACAGCGGCGAAAGAGAGCACAGCAGTGAACGAACGGAGACAGGGATGAGTCACGTGACCGGGCACCCGGCAGCGGCCGATTCCGCCATCGCGCACCCCACGGAGGCGGCGACGCCCCCGGAGGCCGCGGCGTCCCACCACGGGTACATCGGCGACAAGCAGCGGTATCTCAACCGCCTCAAGCGCATCGAGGGTCAAGCGCGCGGCATCCGGTCGATGATCGAGGACGAGAAGTACTGCATCGACATCCTCACTCAGATCGGCGCGGTGACGGCGGCGTTGGAGTCCGTCGCCCTCGGTCTGCTGGAGGATCACCTGCGGCACTGCGTCGTGGATGCAGCGCGACAGGGCGATGAGCAGGCCGAGGAGAAGATCCGCGAGGCCACAGCGGCTATCGCGCGCTTCGTGCGCTGAGGATCAGCTCACTGCACGGCCGGGTCGGCCTGGTCCCGCTGCGGCGGCCCGCTGCGGTGGCCCGCTGCGGTGGCCGCTGCTCAGTTGCCGCACACCGCCTGCTCGCGAAGAAGATGCGGCGTGTTGCGGCAAACGAATCGAGCGCGCCGGCGATGGCGGCCGTTCAGTTGCCGCACACCGCCTGCTCGCGAAGAAGATACGGCGTGTTGCGGCAAACGAATCGAGCGCGCCGGCGACGGCGGCCGTTCAGTTGCCGCACACCGCCTGCTCGCGAAGAAGATGCGGCGTGTTGCGGCAAACGAATCGCGGCGGGACGCCGCTCGAGGGTCGCCGACGCGGATGCGGCTCCGCGGCGCGCTCGGTTCAGGTGACCTCGGCGACGTCGCTGACCCCGCGCGAACGGCGAGCGAACACGAGCGAGTCCACGGTCAGAACCGCCAACGCGACCCAGACCAGGCCGAAGCCGATCCATCGCTCCGGCGGCATGGGTTCGCCCAGGATCCATGCGCCCGTGATGAACTGCATGATCGGCGCAATGAACTGCAGCAGTCCGACGACGGTGAGGGGTATGCGCCGCGCGCCGGCCGCGAAGAGCAGGAGGGGCACGGCTGTCGCGGCGCCGGCGAGACTGACCAGGACCGTGTGCCAGATCCCGTACGATCCGACGGTGAGTCCGCTGGTGAGCGACGTGACGACAAGCAGCACGACCGCGAGCGGTGCGAGCCAGGCCGATTCCAGTGTCAGCCCGCTGACCGCATCCACCGACGGTCCGATGCGTTTCTTGATCAGACCGTAGATGCTGAAGGATGCTGCAAGGGTAAGCGCGACCCACGGCACCGCGTTGTAGCCGACGATCGTGACGATGACTGCGAGCCCGGCGATCGCGATCGCCACCCACTGCGTCAGGCGCAGCCGCTCTCGTAGGACGAGTACGCCGAGAAGCACCGTGGCTATCGGGTTGATGAAGTACCCGAGGCTTGTCTCGATGACGTGGCCCGAGAGGGCCGCGAGGATGAACACCTGCCAGTTGACGTAGATCACCGCGCCAGCCAGCGCCGTCCAGCCGAGCAGTCGAGGCTGCCGGACGATCGCGAGAAATGGCCGCCAGGCGCGCATCACGGTCAGAAGGAGGACGCAGAAGACGAGGGAGAGCAGGATGCGCCATCCCACCAGCTCCCAGCCAGTCATCGGAGCAAGCAGGATGAAGTACAGCGGCAGGAAGCCCCAGAGGAAGTAGGCCGAGAACGCGAACACACCGCCGATAAACCGCTCGCGTGCAGCGTCCGCGGGAGCCTCCTGAGCCAGCCCCGCCGCGTCGGAGCCCGCGATCTGGGCAGCGCCGGATGCGGGAACATCCCCCGTCGCCGGTGCAGAACCCCCGTCCCCGGGGAGCGAGTCGCGCGTCACTCCCTCACTCTAGGCCCGGTCCCCGCTCCGCCCGCTCCCTGGCGCTGCACCCACACCTTCCCCGCCGAACCCACAGCATCCGTCACAAGGAATGTGTGGGCTCAGCGCGAGAGGCGTGGGCTCGGCGCGAGAGGCGTGGGCTCGGCGCGAGAGGCGTGGGCTCGGCGCGAGAGGCGTGGGGGGGTTGAGGCCGGTGGGCGGCACGCCACGCAGAGGCGGTCATGCGGAAACGACAGACGGGGCCCGGATGCCGCAGCATCCGAGCCCCGTCGAAGAGTTGTCGACTCAGCGGACGACGACCGCGAGCACGTCGCGGGCCGAGAGCACCAGGTACTCGTCGGCACCGAACTTCACCTCGGTCCCGCCGTACTTGCTGTAGATGACGCGGTCGCCGACGGCGACGTCGAGGGGAACGCGGTTGCCGTTGTCATCGATGCGACCGGGTCCGACCGCGATGACTTCGCCCTCCTGGGGCTTCTCCTTCGCGGTGTCGGGGATGACGAGACCACTCGAGGTGGTCTGCTCGGCCTCGACCTGCTTGATGACGATGCGGTCCTCGAGCGGCTTGATGGAAACCGACACGGGTCTACCTCTGCTTTCCTTGAGATACCAAGACTCGTTAGCACCCACACACTGAGAGTGCTAACGCCAGTGTATTGAAGCACTGGCACTCACGCAACGCGAGTGCCAACACGAATCCCGGCTCACCGCCTCACAAGGCCCGCTCCGCCCGCTCCGGAGATTCCGGGCGTGAGAAAGCTGCCATCCACCCCTGCTTAACCTGGTAACTGAATCATCTTTCATATAGCGTGACCCCCGTGCGATGACGCACGTTCGGCATCCGCTCGACGCAGACGGATGCTGGCTCCGACCGGGATGCCCGCGCAATGGCGCCCGGGGCGATGGCCGGAGTCGACGAAGGGATGACGCATGCTCTCTCGTTTCCGACAGCGCGCTCTCGGCGCGCTCGTGGCAGCCGGCGTGGCCGTGGCAGGCTTGACCGCTCTCGCTCCGGCGGCTCAGGCGATCACCTGTCCGCCGGGGTTCGAAACCCTGCCCGGCTGCACCAATGGCTCGGGCGGTGGCGGCTCGGGCGGATCGACGGACGGCACCGGCACGTGGACGACCGAGACGATCGCCGGGATGTCGGTGCGGCTCTACACTCCGACCACGGATGCCGCGCTTCCCGCCGGCCGGGCGTTGATGATCTCGCTCCACGGCTGTGTGCAGAAGGCGTCGGATCTGCAGTCCGCGGGCAACTGGGCCCGCACGGCCGACGAGTACGGCATGGTCGTTGCGCTTCCGGACGCCCCCAACGGCGGGGTGATCCTCGGATGCTGGGACTACTACGACGCGAACCACTCGCGCACCGCCCCGGCGCGACACGACGACAACCTGCTCTCCCTGGCCTCCACCCTCACGGCGCGCGCGAGTCTGGGAATCGACGGCGACCAGGTGTACGTGTCGGGGCTGTCCTCGGGCGGTGGACAGACGATGGTGATGGGATGCCTCGCGCCCGACGTGTTCGCCGGCATCGGCATCAACGCCGGTCCCACCGTGGGTACCTCCTCGGGGCAGATCTCGTCGGTGGCGGTGTCGAAGAACCAGGGTGTGTCGACCTGCACGAGCTTCGCCGGGTCGGCATCCGGGGCGTTCGAGACGCAGCTGACCTCCGTCGTCTACGGGAACAACGACTCCACGGTCGCGACCGGGTACAACACGCTCAACGGACAGATCATGGCGGACATCTATGACGCCGACCAGGCCTCCACCTTCGGTCTGTCCGGCTTGGCGGGCACCAACACCTCCGGCAGCGGGACGCTGTATTCCGACGCCGAGGGACCGCGGGTGTCGGTGATCCAGAACACGGGTCTCGGGCACAATTGGCCAGCCGGCGCGGGCGCGGGCGGTTCCTACATCAGCGCGAACAGCATCGACTACCCGGCGTACGTGACCGACTTCTTCTTCGACAACAACCGGCGCGTCGACCGGTCGGGCACCCCCACACCGACCCCCACACCGACGCCCACGCCGACCGGAACGCCGACGGCCACCCCGACGCCGACGGCCACCCCGACGCCGACGCCGACCAGCACGCCGACGCCGACGGACTGCGTCACCGCGACGAACGCGACCCACAAGACCGCCGGCCGGGCCACGTCGTACGGAGTGAACCCCTACAACCCCTACTACGCGGTGGGGACCCAGGACTATCTGGGGCTCGGAGACGCCACCGTCACGAGCCTGCAGCGGGTCTCGGCATCCTCGTGGGACCTCGTCAGCGGCTGCAGCTGACGCGCTCAGCGTGAGCGGCGCCCGCACCTAGGGTGGATGAATGGACATCGCCGAGGTGCGGGCGCTGCTGACGCCGGCGGGGCTCGAACTGCTGAACAGTCTGGACCCCGTCACCTCCAGCGATGAGGTCGCCCGCACGGTGTCGCGGCTGCGGAACGCGGGTCACTCCCCCGACCTGGTGTCGGCGGTCGTGACGCAGGCGCGGCTGCGCGAGCGGGCGCGTGCCAAGTTCGGCGACTTCGCGGCACGGATGCTGTTCACTCGCGCCGGTCTCGAGCAGGCGACGCGGCTCGCGGTCGCCGCCCACCACGCCGGTCGCTTCCAGCGGGCCGGGATCGCGAGCGTTGCAGACCTGGGGTGCGGGATCGGCGGCGACGCTCTCGCGCTGGCCAGTCTCGGCATCCGTGTCGACGCCGTCGATGCCGACGAGGTGACCGCCGCCCTCGCGACCGTGAACCTCTCCCCGTTCGGGCCGTCCGCGACCGTCCGGGTCGGCCGCGCCGAGGACCAGGATCTCGCGGACGTGGAAGCGGTCTGGCTGGATCCGGCGCGCCGCACGTCGGGGCACGGCGAGACGGGCCGATCGCGCGCGGACGACTGGTCCCCGTCGCTGGAATGGGTCTTCGACCTCCTCGGCAGGATGCCGGGTGGGGCAAAGCTGGGTCCGGGTCTGGATCGCGACCGGATCCCGGGAGGGCTCGAGGCGCAGTGGGTGAGCGCGGACGGCTCGACCGTCGAGCTCGTCCTGTGGTCGGGGCAGCTCGCGCGCGAGGGAGTGACCCGGTCGGCCCTCGTGCTGCGCGGGCAGCATGCTGCCGAGCTGACGGCGCCCGCGGACACCGAGGACGAACCCGTGCGCGCGATCGGGGAGTTCCTCCACGAGCCCGACGGTGCCGTCATCCGTGCCCGGCTCATCGGGCAGGTCGCCCGGTCGCTGCGCGCCGGGATGCTGTCGGAGAAGGTCGCGTACCTCACCGCCGATGAGCCGCTCACGAGCCCTTTCGTGCAGACCTTCCGCGTGCGAGAGGTGCTGCCGGCCGACACGAAGAAGCTCGCGCGGGCGCTGCGGGAGCGCGGCATCGGCATCCTCGAGATCAAGAAGCGCGGGGTGGATGTCGACCCCGCTGCGCTGCGTCAGAGCCTGCGTCTGAAGGGCGACGAGTCAGCGACCCTCATCATGACGCGCATCGCCGGCGCCCGCGCCGCGATCCTTGCCGACCGCGTGCCACCCGCATCCTGACCTGGCCACCCTTCCGTTCGGTCGCGCCCTTCTGCGCATCCGTCGCACGGTACCCGCACCGCGACGCGACCGAAACGCGTGCCCGCCCGCTGACGCGCCGGTCAGGTCAGCACGGTCCAGGCGTAGACGAGCCAGCCGAGGCTGTAGACGATCGAGACGGCGCCGAGAACGACCGCCCACACCGCGACGCGGCGGCTGTCCCGCGGATGCCGCAGCGCCATGATGCCCGAGACGATTGCGACGATCCCGATGACAAAGCCCCACCCGACGAAGAGGGAGACGGCCAGTCCGACGATCCCGAAGCCGAGGGCCCACGCGGCGAACCCCCGGTCGAAGCTCGATGCGTCAACGGGGGCGGCATCCGGTTCCCAGCCGGGACGATCCTCCGACAGGTCGGGTCCGCTGAGGGTCGTCGGCACGTCCACCGGCGCGGTGGGCAACCGCGAGAATCCGCGTCCGCGATCGCTCATGCTTCGTCCCCCACCGAGGAGGCCACCTGGATCTCGGTGACCGGCAGGGTCGAGTCCGCGCCGAACGCCATCGTCGAGGGTGCCCGTCCGGACATGATCAGTTCCGATGCGAGAGCGGCGATCATGGCCCCATTATCGGTGCACAACGACAGCGGCGGGATCCGCACGGTGACTCCCGCCGCAGCCGCCCGTTCGAGCGCGACCTCCCGCAGCCGCCGATTGGCGATCACGCCCCCGCCGAGCAGCAGGCGCGGCACACCGAGGTCCGCGCACGCCGCGAGCGCCTTCGTGACGAGCACGTCGACCACCGCTTCCCGAAAGGATGCCGCGACATCGGCGGTCGAGACGGGCTGGCCGGCGGCCTCCTGCTGTTCGACCCACCGGGCCACGGCGGTCTTCAGGCCCGAGAACGAGAAGTCGTATCGGTGCTCGGCCATGTCGCTGGCGCGAGAGAGTCCGCGCGGGAAGCGGATCGCGTTCGGGTCGCCCGCGCGGGTGCCGCCGCGCCCGTCGGATCCGGATGCCGCCGCCCGGTCGATCTCGGGCCCGCCGGGGTAGGGCAACCCGAGGATCCGGGCGATCTTGTCGAATGCTTCACCGGCGGCGTCGTCGACGGTTTCGCCGAGGAGTTCCACATCGCTCGTGAGGTCGCGCACCAGCAGAAGCGACGTGTGGCCTCCGGAGACGAGCAGCGCGACGGTCGGGTACTCCAGCGGCGGCGCATCCGGATCGAGGAGGTCGGCGGCGATGTGACCCACGAGGTGGTTCACGGCGTAGAGCGGCGCATCGAGGGCGACCGCGAGCGCCTTGGCCGCTCCCACCCCGACCATGAGGGCGCCGGCAAGGCCCGGGCCGGAGGTCACCGCCACAGCGTCGATGTCGGTGAGCTCGACCTGCGCCTCCGCGAGGGCGGCCTCGATCGTCGGCTGCAGCGCCTCCAGGTGGGCGCGCGCCGCGACCTCGGGGACGACGCCGCCGTAGCGCGCGTGCTCGTCCATGCTCGAGGCGATGGTGTTCGAGAGCAGGGTGCGGCCGCGGACGATCCCGACGCCGGTCTCGTCGCAGCTGGTCTCGATCCCGAGCACGAGAGGCTCGCGGGGCGGTCGGATGACGCTCATGAGCACACTCCCCCGGTCGCGATCGCCCCGGGCTGGCGTGCGGCGTCCCAGGAAGCGAGGTCGAGCTGCATGACGACCGCGTCGATGTCGTCGGGCTGGTAGTAGCGGGGCCGGCGCCCCACCTCGAGGAACCCGACACTGCGGTACAGGGCGCGGGCCACAGAGTTGTCCTCGCGCACGTCGAGGAACACGGTCTTCGCGCCCGCGGCGAGCGCCTCGGCCAGCAGAGCGACGAGGAGGTCGCGCCCCCTCCCCGTGCCGCGGGCGGCTTCGGCGAGCGCGATCGTCTGGATGTCGGCATCCGGGGCCCCGCGCACGGCGCGCACACCGCCGTAGCCGATCACCCGGTCGCTGTCGGCCACGACGAGGTAGATCGAATGCGGCGAGGCCAGTTCCGCCGCCATCATCGCCTCCGACCACGCGTCCGTCGGGAAGGAGGCCCGCTCGATCGCCATGATCGCGTCGAGGTCGGCGCTGGTGGCACGGCGCAGACTCATGCGCCCACCCTCCTCGGCCCGGCGGACACGGCCTTCGGCCCGGCGGACACGGCCTTCGGCCCGGCTGGCACGGTCACGTCGGGTGAGCGCAGATACAGAGCGTCGCGCGGGCCGACCTCTCGCCCGGCCGCCGACGCGCGCGCCGCGACCAGCGCGATCATCGCCGCTGACACTGCCGAGGCGTCGCGTCGCTGCGCGCCCACCTCGGCCAGGACGGCATCGAGGTCATCGCGCGGACTCAGCGCGGGCTGGGTGACCCGTACGGGCAGACCGTCGTCGTCCATGCCGGCGTAGACCGTGTAAGCGAACTCACGGCGCCTCGCATCCGTGACGACGGCGAAACGCGCCGGTTCGGCATCCGTCGCCGTCGCGCCCTCGCGCAGCGCCTCGTCGAGCAGGATGCCGAGAGCTACCGCATCATGGCTCACGACGGGGATGAGCGGCACGCCCCGCCCCAGCGCGAATGTGCGGGCGGCGGCGATGCCGACGCGCAGCCCCGTGAACGGGCCGGGGCCCATGCCCGCGGCGACCGCCGTGATGTCCGCCGCTTCTCCCGGCGTGCCGGCTCCGGCGTGGCCGAGGGGAGCATCGGCGCGCGCGGTGCCGAGCACCGTCTGCAGCAGGTCGCCGATGACCTCCGCGTGTCCGAGCGGATTCGCGCTCGAGACATCGGCCAAGACCACACCGTCGGCCTCGACGACCGCGACCGCGGTGCCGACCGAGGTATCGATGCCGAGAATCATCCTTCCAGGGTATCCGCGAGACGACCCGGGTCAGGCGCGGTCAGGCGCGGTCACGAGGGCTCGCGACGGATGCTGACCAGGCGCGGTGCGTCGGCGTCGAGCTCGGCCGCGGCGGGCCCGTAGGTGCCGCAGGCGGTGTCGACGCCGGTGCCGTGCCATTCGCGCTGCAGCTCGACATCCCACCAGTGATCTCGCAGGCCCGTCACCATGCCGCGACCCCACTCCACGACGACCACCGATCCGTCGTAGTCGATGTCGAGATCGTCGAGCTCGGCGGCGGATCCCAGACGGTAGGCGTCCACGTGGACGAGCGGCGCCCCGCCGACCAGTGACGGATGGGTGCGCGCGAGCACGAACGTCGGACTCTGAATGGGGCCTCGCACCCCCAGCCCCTCGCCGATACCGCGCGTCAGAGTCGTCTTGCCGGCCCCGAGCACACCGGTGAGGACGACCAGGTCGCCCGGGCGAAGCATCCGTCCCATCTCGACCCCGAGGGCGTGCATGTCGGCGGGACTCGCGATCTGGCGCTCGCCGACGAGGTCGTCGAGACCGCTCACGAGGACACCTGCCGCCGCGGGACACGCGGGCCGATGCGTGTGACGATCTCGTAGTTGATCGTGTCGGCCGCGCGCGCCCAGGCATCAGCGGAGGGCACGCCCAGCGTGGAGTCGCCGAACAGGACTGCTTCGTCCCCCACCGAGACAGGGTGGTCGCCGACGTCGACGACGAACTGGTCCATCGCGATGCGTCCGGCCACCGGGAAGGTTCGCCCGCCGATCGTGACAGGCCCCTGTCCCGATGCGTTCCGGGGGACGCCGTCGGCGTACCCGATCGATACGAGCGCGAGGGTCGTCTCGCGCTCGGTGCGGTGCTGATAGCCGTACGAGACGCCGTGTCCGGCATCCACCCGGCGCACCGCCGCCACCGCTGCGCGCAGGGTCATGGCGGGACGCAACCCGAGGTCGGCGGAGGTACGGTCTGCAAACGGGGATAGCCCGTAGATTCCGATGCCCAGGCGCACGCAGCCCAGGCGCGTCTCGGGCAGCGCGATCGCGGCATGGGTGGCGGCAAGGTGACGCAGCGGCGGGGCAAGGCCGAGCGCGGCCGCCGAGCCGGCGGCATCCAGGAACACGCGCAGCGCCGCCCGATCGTCCTCGGGGCTCGTGTTCGAGAGGTGGCTGAACAGGGCGATGACCCGCAGCTTCCCGATGCGCTCGAGTCGGGCGGCCTCGGCGAACACGATGCCGTAGTCGACGGGGGCGATGCCGTTGCGACCGAGGCCCGTCTCGAGCTTGAGGTGCACCCCGACGGGGCGGTCGACGGATGCGGCAGCTGCCGCCTCCTGCAGCTGAGCGAAGCTCGAGATGCCGAGCTCGATCCCCGCGTGCGCCGCCTCGCGGAAGGAGGTCCCGGGGGCATGCAGCCACGCGACGATCGGCGCCGTGATGCCCGCTCGGCGCAGCGCGAGGGCTTCGGTGATGTCGGAGACGCCGATCCTGGTCGCGCCTCCCGCGAGCGCGGCCACGGCCGACCGGGTCGCGCCGTGTCCGTAGCCGTCGGCCTTGACGACGGCGATGACCTCGGACGCGGTCAGGGTGCGCAGGTGCCGCACGTTCGCGGCGATGGCAGCGACGTCGACGACCGCCTCCCGCAGCACGCCCTCCGGCACCCTCGACCCAGGCATGACGCTCATCGCTCCTCCACCCCGGCGCCGCCCCCGACCTCGGCCCCAGCCTCGGCCGCCGAACCCACACCATCTGCACCAGCCCACACCTTTCGCGCGCCGGATGCTGTGGGCTCGGTGCCGGATGTGTGGGTTCGCGCCCCCGGGCTGACGCCGGGTTCGATGACGGTGCCGGACTCGGCGATGACGTAGGCGGTCGCGAGGTGGGCGTCGTGCGACATCGAGAGGTGGAGGGTCGTGATCGACCGGGCGGCGACGACCTCGGCCGTCGATCCGGTCAGGGTGAACCACGGGCGGCCGGATGCCTCGGGCGTGACCTCGATCTCGGTCCAGTGCACGCCGTCGGATCCGCCCAGCGCCTTGATGAGCGCCTCCTTCGCGGCGTAACGGGCCGCGAGCGAGCGCGGCTTCAGCATCCGTTCGTTCGGCGAGAACAGTCGGGGCAGCAGCTTCGGGGTCCGGGCGATCGTGCGCTCGAACCGCGCGATGTCGACCAGGTCGACGCCGATCCCGACGATCATGGACCACTCCTCAGCCGGCGGCGGTGACGGATGCCGCAGCATCCGCCACCCTACCGCCGGCTCCTGTCAGGAGGCGATGCGACGCCGGACCAGGATCGCCCCACCGGCGAGGATCACGGCGAACGCGATGACGGCGAGGAGGCCGAGCGGTCGCGCATCGGCGCCCGTGTCGGCGATCACGCCGTCGCTGATGGCGGCCTGACCGGTCGCCGCCGAGACGGTGACCGTGGCCCAGCCGATGACGCCGCTGCTGTTCTGCACGACGAGTGTGTGCGTGCCCGCCGGGATCGAGGCCGGGACGGTGGCCGTCACGGTTCCGCCTGCCACCTGCGTCCATCCCGAGATCAGGGTGGGTGTGGAGTGCAACCACACCTGCACCCACTCGCCGTCGCGGCCCGGCACCGAGATCGTCACCGGGTCGCCGACCCGCAGCGTGCCAGTGGGCGCGATGAGACCCTCGAGGGACGGATCGAGGTCTGGGACGCTCACGGGAACCGTGTTCTGGGTCGGCATGCCGCCGTTGCCCGAGCCGCCATCACCCGCGCCACCGTCACCGGTGCCACCGTCACCCGAACCACCATCACCCGAACCGCCGTCACCGGAGCCGCCGTCACCGGAGCCGCCGTCACCGGAGCCACCGTCACCGGAGCCACCGTCACCGCCCGAGGGCGCGACCACCGTCAGGGTGCGCACCTCGGAGTCCGCGGTCGCCCCGTACGGGTCGACCGACGACGCGTACCACCCGTACTCGCCGGGTGCGGCATCCCACGTCACCGACGGGGTCGAGCCGCTCTCGACATCGCTCACGGCACCGATCGTGTGCGAGGTCAGCACGTCGACCCGCACGCCGTCGGTGCGCAGCACCTTCTCAGCAGGCTCGATGCCCAGCGCCGCATACGGCATCGTGAACTCCTGGTGCTCGGGGTCGAGCGAGGGGTCATCGGCGTTGTAGTCGCCCAGCGAGGGCGAGTAGGTGCGCGCGATGACCTGCTTGCCCTCGTTGTCGAAGTGCAGCAGTCGCAGGTAGCCAAGACCGCCCTCGGGCAGACCCTGGTAGTCGAACAGGATCTGGTAGACCTGCCGGTCGTCCGTGCCGTCACCGTCGTCGTCGAACCCGTCGATGCGGGTGTAGGCGTCGTGGTAGTGGCCCGAGAAGACCATGCGCACGTTGGGGTTCGTGGCGATGACCTCGTCGTAGATCTGCTGCGGAATGGGTCCGAGCCCGCCGGTCGTGAGCATGTACTCGTGCAGGCTCAGCACGGCGATGCGCTCGGGGTACTGCGCGAGGACCTCGTTCATCCAGGCGATCTCGGCGTCCCCGGGCGCCCAGCCCATGTAGAGCATGAGGAAGTCGATGCCGCCCGCGGTGACCAGGTCGTAGTGGCCGCGGTTGTTCGCGTAGTCCCCGCCCCACCAGGGGTTGGCGTCGAAGCGGTCGGCGCCGAAGTACGTGCCGTAGTTGGTGTAGTCGACCTCCTTGTGGCCCACGTCGTGGTTGCCCGCCAGCACGCCGTAGGGCAGGGCGGCGTCGTCGAGCCTCTGGTACTCGGGGTCGGCGAAGTCCCACTGCCACAGCTGGTCGTAGTCGTCCACGATGTCGCCGGTGTGGAACAGGTACTGCAGGTTCAGATCCGTCCGCTCGCGCAGCAGGTAGTCGTGGATCGCCGTCTGGTGCTGGTGGAACTCCTCGTTGTAGTACTGCGTGTCCGACTCGACCGCGAGGGTGAAGTCGTAGTCCGACCGAGGAGTGTCTTCGGCGTGCTCGGGCTCCACGACGCTGTCGCGGGTCGAGAGGTTCTCGCCGGCGAAGCCCTCGGAGTGCTGCACGAGCAGACGCACGGTGCCGCCTGCGGCGTAGCCGGCCACCGGCAGGACCGCGTCCAGCGCGACGGTCGTGACGTCGTCCTCGGTGACGAGGCGATCCACCTCGTCCCAGCTGCCGTCGGTTCCGAGCGCGTACAGCAGGAGCTTCGCGTCGGCGTTGGCCGAACCCTCCCAGTGCACGCGAACGCGGGCGTCGTCTCCGGCATCCGCGGGCACCGCGACGTCGAACAGCTGGTACGGGAAGGCAGTTCCGGATGTCTCGACAAGCGTCTGACCGTCGAACTCCCCGATCCTGCTGACCTCGTCGGCAGTGAGCGTCCGCGCGGCAGTGCGGTCGGTGGTGTCGGCGGTGCCCACGGTCCCGGTCGACGCCGTCACACCGTCACCGACCCTCAGCGCGTGACCCTCGGCGAAGGTGACGTCGAGGACGTCGCCGGTCGGGTCCACGGCCCGGGCCTCGAGCGTCACCGAGCCCTCTTCGACTGTCGCGCCGTCCTCCGGCGTCACGAGCGTGACGGCGGGGTTCTCGACGGGGGTGCGGAAGGTGATGATCCTCTCGGCGACGTTGCCGGCGGCATCCGTCGCGGTCATGACCACCTCGTGGTCGCCCTCGGGGAGGATCAGCGACGAGGTCGCGTAGGGCAGCGTCACGACACGACCGTCGAGGGTCGTCTCGAGCGACACGAGCCCCGAGCCGAGATCGGTCGCCTGCGCATCGATCGTGAACGCCCCCTGGTAGAGCCTGCCGGTCTCGAGGTCGGTCACGATCTCGGGCAGGGTGTTGTCGACCCGGACGTTCGCGTCGACCTCGGTGCCGGTGACGGATGCCGCGACCACGTGCTCGCCGTCGGTGACCGTCGTCGTGTCCCACGTGTAGCCGACGGCGGTGGCCGCGTCGGACGGCACAGTGAAGGTCGCCTCGTAGAACTCGTACTTTCCGGCGCTGTCACCCATCGAGAGCACGAGGGTGGGGTCGTCGTACCCGGTCGGCGTGAGAGTCCGGCCGTCGGGGAGGATGAGACGCAGACCGCGGATGCTGAAGTCGTCGTTGTTCTCGTCGGGGTCGATCTCGGGTGCGGCCTTCGTGCCTGCCCAGACGCTGACGGTCACGGTCTGCCCCGCGGTGACGTACGCGAGCGGTACGGAGGTGGAGATCGTCTCCCAGCCCGAGTAGATCCCGTCGTCGAAGATCGTGAGGACGTCGCCGCCGACCTTGACACCGTTGCGGAAGAACGTGTCGACGCCGCTGGCTTCGAACGCGAAGACCGGTGCGGCCTCCAGCTGGGGCGAGGCCTCGACGGGGGTTCCGTCGATCGTGAGCTCGACGTCGGCGGGATACGTATCGCCGCCGGCGATCAGGTCGACGTTGCCGCGCACCCATTGCTCGTCGGTGACGTTGAGTCGCACCGGTGAGGTGTCCACCCCGGCGAGCGGAACCCGCACCGGACCCACGACGGTCTCGTTCGCACCGTCGTCGGCGACGACGGTGTACTCGAACCAGCGCTTGCCGGTGAGGTCCGCGGCCGCGATCGGCAGGGCGTAGCGATCGGCACCGTCCGAGACGATCTCGTAGCGCACCGGCTCGGCATCCAGGTTGCTGCGCACGGCGATCGAGACGGTCTTGACCTGCACATCGTCGGTCGCCACGACGGCGATCTCGAAGTCGACGCCCGCGGCGATCTCGGCGGCCGTCTGGTCGGTGATCTGGGGTGCCGTGGTGTCACCGGGCACGATCATGAGTCCGTCGTCGACCTGCTCGGGCGCGATCGCGCCGGGCGTGGCGCTCGCGGTACCGAGCTTGGTCTGCAGGGTCAGGTCGTCGTGGTTGACGGCGTACTGGATCGGCTGGTCGGGGGTCGTGTCGTCGACGCCACCGAGGTTGTAGTACGCGCGGTTGACGGTGAAGCCCGTGTTCGTCGTGATCTCGAGCCCTCGCGCTGCCGAGTTGGCCATTCCGCCGGAGCGGATCTCGAAGAGGCTCTCGTCGGCGACCAGCGAACTGCCGAAGTGGGAGTTGAAGTCGGCAGCCGTGAGGGCGTCATTGGCGCCGTTCTTGATCCAGAAGACGATCACACCGCCCGCGGGGATCGTCGCATTCCGGACGGTCGCCGGCCACAGCGTCGTCGAGGAGTTGGTCAGGTCGGCCAGCGGGTACAGGTACTTCAGGGTGTAGTCCGAGAAGTCGACGGGTGCGCTGGTGGCGTTGTAGACCTCGATGAACTCGTACGCGTCGGAGCCGCCCATGTTGGACGTATCGGGCGCCACCTCGGTGACCTGCAGGGGCGCCGTCACGAGGTCGGCGTCGGGCTGCGGGTCGAACGGGGCCGGAACGAGGGTGTCTGCCGGAATGACGCCCGGCGTCGGGGCGACCTGTGTCGCGAGCACCGCCATCATCGTCTCGGTGAGGCGTGCGGGCAGGCGGTAGTCCACACTCAGGGCGCTCCCCACCTCCCCGGCGGCGTACCAGGCCTCCGTGATGACCTCCTCGCCCGAGACGAGACGGATGCCGCGGCCCCCGCCGTTGGCGAACCCGGACTGGCCGGTGATCGGGATCACCGTGAGATCGGCATCCGCGCCGTAGAAAGTGCGGAAGTCGGCAGCGGTGTAGCCGTCGGTGTTGGGCGAGTACTGCAGCCACAGCACCGCGGCCTCGCCGGCGGGGATGACGCTGCCCGCGGGGACCTCGAGCGCCTTGGCGTTCGAGACGTAGTCGTAGACGACGCTCGTGCCCGTCGCCGTGAGGTCGATGTCGTGGTCGGTGGTGTTGTAGACCTCGACGTACTCCCACCGGTCGGTGCCGGCGTTGTCGGGCGCGAACTCGGTGATGACGAGGTCGCGCGGGGCGATCTCGACGACCGGCTCGGGCTCCTCGGCCACGAGTGCCTCGGGCACGATCGCGCCGGGGGTGGGAGCGGAGCGGGTCTCGAGGACAGCCGCCGAGATTCCGGATGCCGGCACCTGGAAGTGGACGCTGAGGTCTGCTCCCGCGGCCCCGACGGGCACGAAGGAGCGCGCGATCTCGACGTCATCCGCGCTCAGCCGGACCCCGCGGTCGCCACCGTTGGCCATCCCCGCCTGGCCGGTGACGCGCACGACGTCGTACCCCAGCTCGGGCTGCGTCGCGGCGAAGTGCGCTCGGAAGTCCTCGACCGTCTTGGCGAAGCTGTCGACCGTCGAGGTGGCGTAGCTCAACCAGAGGACGATCGTCTCCCCTGCCTCAACCGTCGTGCCCGGCGCGACGGTCAGCGGCACGTCCGAGGCGGTGTCGTCGCTGTCGGCGTAGATGTACGACAGCTCGATGCCCTCAGCGCTCAGGTCGACCGCGGTGCCTCCCGCGTTGTGGACCTCGATGAACTCGAAGTCGTCGTACCCGGAGTTATCGGGCGCGATCTCGGTGATCAGCAGGCTCGGCGTCTCGGGAGCTGCAGCAGCGGGAGCGGCGACCACAAGAGGTGTCACCAAGACTGCGGCGGCGGTGAGGAGGGAGAAGGGGCGGAACAGGCGTGCGGGGGTGGAGAGGGGCATGAACAGCTTTCGTCTGGAGCAACCCTGCGAACCTATGAAGCCCACGTGACCACCGGCGACGCCCGGGTGAACACGGCGTAACCAGCGGGTGAGATCTCGGTGCGCTACGGGTGCGGCCAGCTCTACGGATGCCCCGCGAGCCGAGCGGCGACTACTCCACCGTGACGGACTTGGCGAGGTTGCGCGGCTGGTCGACGTCCAGCCCCTTGGCCGTCGCGAGTCCCATCGCGAAGATGTGCAGCGGCACGACAGCCAGCAGCGGCTCGAAGAGCGGGTCGGCCAGCGGGATGCGCAGCACCTCGTCGGCGTAGGGCAGAACAGCGGCGTCGCCCTCTTCCGCGACGGCGATGATGCGGGCGCCGCGCGCGCGGATCTCCTGGATGTTGGAGACGACCTTGGAGTGCAGCAGCGGCGAGTGCCGCGGGGACGGGACGATGACGAACACCGGCTGACCCGGCTCGATGAGCGCGATCGGGCCGTGCTTGAGTTCCCCGGCCGCGAAGCCCTCGGCGTGGATGTACGAGATCTCCTTGAGCTTGAGCGCACCCTCGAGCGCGATCGGGTAACCGACGTGCCGACCGAGGAACAGCACCGACTGCGTGTCGGCCATCCACCGGGCGAACTGCTCGATGTGCTCTTGCTCGCCCTCCAGCACGCGCGCGATCTTGGTCGGAACCGCCTCGAGCTCGAGCACCTGCTGCCGGATCTCGGTGTCGCTGAGCGTGCCACGGACATGCCCGATGTGCAGTGCGAGCAGATAGAGCGCGGTGATCTGCGCGACGAACGCCTTCGTCGAGGCGACCGCGACCTCGGGGCCGGCGTGCGTGTAGACGATCGCGTCGGACTCGCGGGGGATCGTCGCGCCCTGCGTATTGCAGATCGACAGGGTCTTGGCTCCCCGCTCTCGGGCGTACTTGACCGCCATGAGCGTGTCCATCGTCTCGCCGGACTGGCTGATCGAGACGACGAGGGTGTCGGGGCCGATCACGGGATCGCGATAGCGGAACTCGTGCGCCAGCTCGACATCCGCCGGCACTCGCGCCCACTGTTCGATGGCGTACTTGCCGACCATGCCGGCGTAGGCGGCGGTGCCACAGGCGACGATGATGACCCGGGTGATGCCCGCGAACAGATCGTCGAGACCGTCGAGTTCGGGAATCGACACGAGACCGTCGCGGACGCGGCCACGCACGGTGTTCGCGACAGCTTCCGGCTCCTCCGACACCTCCTTGGCCATGAACGATGACCATCCGCCCTTGTCGGCGGCCGCGGCATCCCACAGCACTTCGAAGGGCTCGACGCCGACCGGGTTGCCGTCGAAGTCGGTCACCTCGACGCCGGCGGGCGTGATGGCGACGATCTCGTCCTGACCGATCGCGAGGGCCTGGCGCGTGTGCTCGACGAACGCGGCGACGTCGGAGGCGAGGAAGTTCTCTCCCTCGCCGAGGCCGATCACGAGCGGGGAGTTGCGACGCGCCCCGACGACGAGGCCCGGGTTGTCGCGGTGCATCGCGAGGAGCGTGAACGCCCCGTCGAGGCGGCGGACGACGGCGCGGAACGCGGCGACGAGATCCCCCTCGTGGGCACGGTACTCCCGGC
The DNA here is from genome assembly GCF_965345035.1 of Microbacterium sp. bgisy207. Classification (GTDB taxonomy): domain Bacteria; phylum Actinomycetota; class Actinomycetes; order Actinomycetales; family Microbacteriaceae; genus Microbacterium. The sequence goes on along the minus strand of NZ_CBDRMG010000010.1, from coordinate 13,621 downwards.
CCAGCAGCACCGCCGCCACTTCGGTGTCGGTCTCGCTGCGGAACTCGTAGCCCTCCTCGCGGAGCTCATCCTTGATGCCGGCGAAGTTCTCGATGATGCCGTTGTGGATCAGCGCGAGCTTGTCGTCGTCGGCGAGGTGCGGGTGGGCGTTGGCGTCGGTGGGTCCGCCGTGGGTGGCCCAGCGGGTGTGGCCGATGCCGGTCGTACCGGCCGGAAGCGGATGCTCGCTGAGGTCGTTCCGCAGCACGCTGAGCTTTCCGGCGCGCTTGCGCATCCCGAGGTGGCCCTCCGCGTCGATGACGGCGATGCCGGCCGAGTCGTACCCGCGGTACTCCAGGCGCGACAGTCCGGCGATGAGGATGGGCTGGCTCTCACGGGGCCCGACGTAGCCGACGATTCCACACATTCCACACATGGTACGGGGCATGGATGCCGTCATCCTGCGTCGCCGCCGGGAATACGGTCCGCGGCACGCTTCGAGCGTCTCGACCGACCTCCCCGCGGGACGCTTCGAGCGTCTCGACCGACCTATCCGCGGGACGCTTCGAGCGTCTCGACCGACCTATCCGCGGGACGCTTCGAGCGTCTCGACGATGTCCCGGACGACGTCGTCGTTCTCGAACAACCGGTCGTGCGCGCAGGGGCCCGCCAGCGGCGGGATGCCGCCGAAACGATCGGCGATGTCACCGAACTGCGCCGCGCCGTCGGTCGTCGTGAGATCGATCGAGACCTCGCAGCGCGCGATGAAGGTCGATGCGGCGTCCGCGGTCGAGGAACTGACCTCCACGATCCCGTCGCCCGCCTCGATCGTCTCGTCGACGGCCGGGGCCAGATCGAATCCGAACCCGCGCGCCAGGTCGCGCATCGCCGTGAAGGCCTCGGGCGGCACGAGCCCCGAGGTGAGGTGGATGCGGTAGTCGCCCGCGATGGCGTGGATGCGCAGACTCGTCGGCCAGGCGGGCACGCTCGACAGTTCGACCGACCCCGCCCGCAGGGCCTGGCCACCGTCTCCCGCGACCGCGAACACCGTCCGCACGCTCGGCGGGATGTCGCACCCGACACGCGCGTCCGACTCCATCTCGCGGTTGCAGATGCCGACGATCGCCGGCAGGGCGATCTGCGCGAGCACGGATGCCGACGAGAACACCGCCTCCGTCGCCTCACCGATCCCCGAGACGACGGAGGCGACCTCGGACCCCTCGTTCGGCGTCGCGACGGTGATGACCTGCCCGACGTGCACGGTGACGCCCTCGTCGCTGCCACCGAGGGCATAGCGCAGGGCGAGCCCGCCCATCGAGTGCGCGACGATGTCGACCTTCTCCCCCGACAGAGCCGCGAGGCATTCGATCGCGCCCGCCAGCGCCGGCGAGGTGGCCGTGTGGCCGACCCAGAGCGCGGCGATCGAGGAATAGTCGAAGGCGAAGACCGATGTGTCGGGCAGTTCCGTGAGTCGCTCCTGCAGCGAACGCAGATCCACCGCGGGCTCGCCGTCCGATGACCACTCCACAGGGCGCGAGAACGGAGAGTTCGCGATCCCGGTGCTCGTCGTGACGGGGCGAGGCCCTGCCTCGGCCTCGGGCATGGCGGTGCTGAGCCATCCGTGTACCAGCAGCACGGGGTTTCGGACGGGGTCGCCGTCGGTCCCCGTGAGCCGGATGAGATACGGGGACGTTCCCGACAGGCAGGATGCGGCATCCGTCACGGTGCCCGGCGCGGGGGCGGTGCTGGACACCATCGGACGGGCGGCGGCGGAGACGATCGCGGCGACGGATGCGGCAGAGACCGCCGGATCGGCCTGCGCCGCGGACGCCAATCCGGGAACTCCGATCAGCGCCCCTGCCGCTATCGCCGACAGGAACGTCACGCCGAAAGAGCGCGCGTACCTCTTAGGGTGCAGCGCTTTCATACGGCCCCCGGTGACCACCCCGCATAGTTCATCTTTATCATGACGATCGGCGTGTCGCGATATCGGGGTGCGCGGGGGCGGTATGGGACCGCTCTCAGCTCGAGAGCGTTGGCGACTGCGTCAGATCACACCTTGCGAAGCAGCACCCGGTCGACGGCGTGGTCGGCAGCTTTCTGCAGGACTAGTGTCGCCCGATGCTTGGTCGGGAGGACATTCTCGATGAGGTTCGGCAGGTTGATCTCGTTCCAGAACCCCAACGCGGTCTCGACGGCAGTCTCGTCGGTGAGGTCCGAGAACACGTTGAAGAAGGATCCCGGATCCGCGAACGCGCTGTGCTTGAGCGCGAGGAACCGGTCCACGAACCACTGGGTGATGTGCTCGGGGTCGGCATCCACGTAGATCGAGAAGTCGAAAAGGTCGCTGACGGCTACCTCGTTCGGCGAGGGCGGCGGCTGCAGCACGTTCAGCCCCTCGACGATCACGACGTCCGGCCGGCGCACCGTGATGACGGCATCCGGGACGATGTCGTACTTCATGTGGGAGTAGAACGGAGCGCGCACTTCGGGCGCTCCGCTCTTGACGTCGGTGAGGAACTGCACGAGTGCGCGCCGGTCGTAGGACTCCGGGAACCCCTTGCGGTGCATGATGCCGCGACGCTCGAGTTCGGCGTTGGGGTAGAGGAAGCCGTCGGTTGTCACGAGCTCGACGCGGGGGGTGTCGGGCCAGCGGCTCATGAGTTCGCGCAGCAGACGGGCGATCGTGGACTTTCCGACCGCGACCGACCCGGCCACGCCCACGACGAACGGGGTCGTCGTGTCGGCCTCCTGCAGGAATGCGCTCGTGTCGGCGCCGATCCGGCGGGTGGCGCCGGCGTACAGGCTCAGCAGGCGACTGAGCGGAAGGTAGACCTCGCGGACCTCGTCGAGATCGAGGCGGTCGCCCAGTCCCCGCAGCGACACGATCTCGGTCTCGGTGAGGGGCTGGCGCATGTCAGCGGCCAGCCGCGCCCAGTCGTGTCGCAGGATCTCTCGGTACAGCTGTGGATTCAGCTGCTCGCGGGCGTCGAGGGCGGCGGCATCGCTGGGCACGGGGCCATCGTATCCCCGCACACGCGATCCTCCTGCACCTGCGGGCAGCTCGAGTCCGCATCGGCTCAGTACACTGTGGCTCGTCGGAGCACGTCGACGCCGAGGTCGCCGCAGGAGGAGACGGAGGTTGTGCGTGGACGACGAGTCGATCATCAGGCGAGCGCGGTGGGCCCGGCGTGCTGCTCTCGGCATCCTGAGTGCTCTCGCGCTCGTGGGACTCGTCGGGCTTCCGCTGTATGTCTTCCCGCCGACCCCGACGCCGCCGAAGGCCGATCTGATCTACGTGATCGGACCGCCCACGGCGCCCCGGATCGCGGATGCCGAGAGCCTGCGGGAACGCGGCGTCGCCGACGAGGTGCTCGTGTCCGTTCCGCCGTCGGGCGCCGATTCCGCCGATGACCTCGCCTACTGCTGGCGCTCCTACGTCACCTGCCGCACTCCCGATCCGTTCACGACGCGAGGCGAAGCGGCGATGCTCGAGGCGTACGCCGCGGCGGGAGACGACGTCATCGTCCTGACATACACGCCGCACGTCCTGCGCACGAGCTACATCTTCGGGCTGTGCGCGGATGCCGCGACCACCGTGATCCCCGTCGACGAGCACCTCACCCTGTCGCGGTGGATCTACAACTACGCCTACCAAACTGCCGCGTTCGTGAAGGCGTGGATCCTCGGCTGCGCCGAGCCGCCCGCGGACGCCCTGACCTGAGCGTGGTCTGGGCCCTGGTCTGGGCTCACCCTCCCCGGCGCCGGTCGGCGGCCCGATCCGCACCACCGATAGGCTGTCCCCCGTGCGTCTGGGAGTTCTCGACATCGGTTCGAACACCGTGCATCTTCTCGTTGCCGACGCGCACCCCGGCGGCCGCCCCCTGGCGACCACCAGTCACCGCTCCGTCCTCCGGCTCATGACTTACCTGACGGCGGATGGCGCAATCAGTGAGGCCGGAATCCGAGCACTGGTGAAGGCGGTCGCGCAGGCCCGCACCGTCGCCGAGAGCGAGAACGTCGACGAGTTCCTCGCGACGGCGACGTCGGCCGTGCGCGAGGCGACGAACGGACCGGAGGTCATCGCCCGCATCGAGGAGGCGCTGGGTCAGCCGCTCCAGGTGCTCGGCGGGGTCGCCGAAGCCCGGTTCACGTTCCTCGCCGTCCGCCGCTGGTTCGGGTGGTCCGCCGGTCAGATCCTGCTCTTCGACATCGGCGGCGGGTCCCTGGAGATCGCAGCGGGCGCCGACGAGCTTCCCGATGAGGCGGCATCCGTTCCCCTCGGTGCCGGACGGATGACCCTCGCCTACCTTCCCGACGATCCGCCCGGCGAGGAGGCTGTCGATCGGCTGCGCGCCCACGCCCGCCAGACGCTCAAGCCGCTCGCCAAGACGTTCGGTGCGCTTCCCCGCCCGGACCACACCGTCGGCTCCTCCAAGGCGATCCGGTCGCTGGCCAAACTCGTCGGCTACCCGCTTCCAGGATGGTCCGGAAGCGAACGGATGATGCTCCCTCGCGCCGCACTCGGGTCGTGGATTCCGCGGCTGGCGCGGATCCCGGCATCCGCCCGGCAAGAGCTTCCCGGAATCACCGCCGACCGCACCTTCCAGATCGTCGCCGGCGCGGTCGTCCTGCACGAGGCGATGCGGGCGATGGATGTCGACGAGCTCGAGGTGAGCCCGTGGGCGCTGCGCGAGGGCGTGCTGCTGCGGTACATCGAGTCCATGGGCTGGGGCTGATCCCTCCCCCTCCCCCTCGAGGGCGCGAACCCACAGCTCCGGTTGCGAACACACACCCCTGCGCTGCCGAAACATGAGGGTTCGGCGCCGGACTTGTGGGGTCGGCGGGCGGGCTGGGCTGATCAGGCTCGGCAGCGCGACGGGGTCCGCTAACGCAACGGCGCATACCGTGCCCGACACGCCGGCCCCAGGACGCAGCCCGCGGCGTGTCGCCGGATACCTGCGCCGTTGGACCTCAGGGCCGCCCGGACCCACCCGCCGGAACGCTGCCTCCAGTCGCCGTCGTCGTGTCGGCGCCTCTGCGCGTCCTCTACACACGAATCCCCGAGCGCGCGGAGGCAGCACAGGGATCTCGACCGTTGCCTACTCTTCAACGGTCGACGCCGATGGGCGCACGTGCGCGCGGACGCGGCGGTGCGGCGGCCGGGATTGAGGAGTTAGCCCCCGCGCGCCGCTGCGCCGCCTCACCACGCCCGTCACACCCGCCACGCCGGGGACGGATGCCCGTTCCGGTGTCAGGAGGGCAGGCTCAGCCGCTCGCGGACGACGTCGGCGAGCGCTTCGGCGTGGGCGTGGGCGGTTTCGGCATCCGCCGCTTCGACCATGACGCGTACGAGCGGCTCGGTCCCCGAGGGGCGCAGCAGCACGCGGCCCGACAGCCCCAGGGCGGCGGATGCTCGCGCAACGGCCTCCTGCACGGTCTCGTCTGTCGCCACCAGCGAACGGTCGACTCCCGTCACGTTCACGAGCACCTGCGGGTAGACGGTCATGATCGAGGCGAGTTCGGCGAGCGAGCGCCCCGTCCGCGCCATCTCCGACATGAGGTGCAGGCCCGTCAGCAGTCCGTCTCCGGTGGTCGCGAACCGCGACATGATGACGTGGCCCGACTGTTCGCCGCCGAGCGCGAAGCCGCCCTCGTTCATCCGCTCGAGTACGTACCGGTCGCCCACGGCCGTCTGTTCGACACGGATGCCGTGAGCGGCCATCGCCCGGTGTAGACCGAGGTTGCTCATGACGGTCGCCACGAGCGTGTCGGCGGTGAGTTCCCCGCGCTCCTTGAGCGCGACGGCGAGGATCGCCATGATCTGGTCGCCGTCGACGACGGTGCCCTCGGCCGTCACGGCCAGGCAGCGGTCGGCGTCGCCGTCGTGGGCGATGCCGAGGTCGGCGCCGTGCGCGACGACCGCGGCCGCGAGCTGGTCGAGGTGGGTCGACCCGACACCATCGTTGATGTTCAGTCCGTCGGGATCGGCGCCGATGACGGTCACGCGCGCTCCGGCATCCGAGAAGGTCTGCGGCGAGACCCCGGATGCCGCGCCGTGCGCGCAGTCGAGCACGACGTGCAGACCCTCGAGGCGATGCGGCAGGGACTGCAGCAGGTGCAGCACGTAGCGGTCCTCCGCATCCGAGAACCGAGCGATCCGACCCACGGCGGCGCCGGTCGGTTGCAGCTTGTCACCGCTCATGGCGGCTTCGATGCGCTGCTCGACGACGTCGGGCAGCTTCACCCCGCCGCGCGCGAAGATCTTGATTCCGTTGTCGGGGGCAGGGTTATGGGATGCCGAGACCATGACGCCGAAGTCGGCATCGTGGTCGCCGACGAGGTACGCCAACGCCGGGGTCGGCAGCACGCCGGCATCGAGCACATCCACGCCAGAGGAGGCAAGGCCTGCCGAGACGGCGGCGACAAGGAACTCCCCCGACACGCGCGGATCGCGTGCGACGACAGCGGTGAGCCGCTTACCCGCCGCGCGGCGGGCCTCAGCGGTGCGCCCCTGGCCCAGGACGACGGCGGTCGCCTGGGCCAGGGAAAGTGCGAGATCGGCGGTGAGGGCGCCATTGGCGAGCCCTCGCACGCCGTCCGTGCCGAAAAGCGGCATGGTACGCGCTGCGCGAAGCGATTAACGCTTCGAGTACTGCGGAGCCTTGCGCGCCTTCTTGAGACCGGCCTTCTTGCGCTCCTTCACGCGGGCGTCGCGCGAGAGGAAGCCGGCCTTCTTGAGAGCCGGGCGGTTGTTCTCGGCGTCGATCTCGTTGAGAGCGCGCGCGATCCCGAGGCGCAGGGCGCCCGCCTGGCCCGAGGGGCCGCCACCCTGGATGCGGGCGATGACGTCGTAGGCGCCGGTGAGGTTCAGCAGCGTGAACGGGTCGGTCACGAGCTGCTGGTGCAGCTTGTTCGGGAAGTAGTTCTCGAACGTGCGGCCGTTGACGGTGATCGTGCCGGTGCCCGGGACCAGGCGCACGCGCGCGATGGCCTCCTTGCGGCGCCCGACGGCTGCGCCGGGCACGTTGAGCACGGGGCGCGCGGCCTCGACGGCCTCGACGTCGACGGCGGATTCGGTGGTGTAGCTGGTGGGCTCGGTTGCGGTGATGTCGTTCGCCACGAGTATGTCCTTCTGGGTCTGTCCGGCGCTTACTGGGCGACCTGGTCGAGCGTGTACGTCTTGGGCTGCTGAGCGGCGTGCGGGTGCTCGGCACCCGTGTACACCTTCAGCTTGGACAGCTGCTGGCGACCCAGGCTGTTCTTGGGGAGCATGCCGCGGATGGCCTTCTCGACGGCGCGGACGGGGTTCTTCTCGAGCAGCTCGCTGTACGAGACGGCCTTCAGGCCGCCCGGGTAACCGGAGTGGCGGTAGGCCTTCTTCTGCTCGAGCTTCTGGCCGGTGAGGGCGACCTTGTCGGCGTTGATGATGATGACGTGGTCGCCGCTGTCGACGTGCGGCGCGAAGGTGGCCTTGTGCTTGCCGCGCAGGAGCGCTGCGGCGTGGGAGGCGAGGCGGCCGAGAACGACGTCGGTGGCGTCGATCACGAGCCATTCGCGCTGGATTTCGCCAGCCTTGGGGGTGAATGTGCGCGTCACGATAGTGCTGCTTTCTGGTTCGAACGGAGGAGTTCGTGAATCCCGCTCCGGGGTGGTTCCGAGGCCGAAGGCCGCCGAACACGCCAGTGGAGGGCTCACGTTCGCAGGTGTCTGCCGCAGTGAGGCAAGCACCAAAGGGATAGCTTACGGCATCCGGATGCTGCGCGCGAACCATCCGCGCCGTGCCCGTGGTACCAGCCCTGTCGCAACGGCGCACCCCGACCGCGACACGCCGCAGGCGTGGCGGCGGCGCCGGCGTGTGCGCCAAACGGTGCGCCGTTGCGACCTAGCATCCCGGTCGCTCCCGGCGCTTTTCGTCGGCACCCGAACTCGCGAGAGGTTACCCTGGCGCTCATGCCTCCTGCCCTGCGTCGTCGACTGGGACGGGGGGCACTGGTTCCGGCGGCCCTGAACCTTGTCGGGATCGGGGCAATGACGGCGCCCGCGATTACCGGTCTGCCGCTGGCTGTTGATCTTCTCGCTCCCCCGACAGAGCGAACCGGCATCCTCGCGCTGGCTGTGACCCTTGGCGCGGTGGCGGCGACGATCGCCAATCCTCTCTTCGGGGCACTCTCAGACCGCACGCGCTCGCGGCTCGGGGCGCGGCATCCGTGGATCATCGGCGGCGCCGTCTTCGGGCTCGCTTCGACCGCCCTGCTCGTGGTCGCGCCCTCGATCGGGATCCTGTTGACGGCGTGGGTTCTCGTGCAGGTGTCCTACAACGCACTCCTTGCAGCGGCGGCGGGCCTTCTGGCTGACGCCGTTCCGGATGCCGAGCGTGGGCGGGCGTCGGGAGCTTTCTCTGCTGCGGCGTTCCTCGGCACCGTCCCTCCCCTGCTCTTGTCGAGTGTTCTTCCTGATCACATCGGAACGGTGACGATGTCCATGTCGCTTGTGGCAGTAGCCATTGCCGTCATCGCGGCAGCGATGCTCCCGCCGCGCGCCGTGATGGCGAAGCAAACCCCGGATGCCGGACCTGGCGGCATCGGCTCGATCCGCCGATTCGCCCCGGTGTGGGTCAGCCGGTTCATCCAGTCGGTGGCGTTCGGTCTCGTGACCTCGTTCATGCTCTACCTCGTGGCAGACCGAATCACCGGAACGGCGGGCGGCGCCACCGCGCTCACATCGCTGTCGACGCTGGCGGGCGGCGCGGCGATCGTCGGCGCAGCCCTCGCCGTCGGCTGGGTCGCCGACCGGATCGATCCGCGCATCCTGCTCGCTGCCTCGGCTCTCCTCCTGGCGATCGCAGCAATCGTTCGGGCGGGCGCCGGGAGCGCGCCGGCCCTGGTGGTGAGCGCGGTTCTGGGCGGGATCGCCATGGGGATGTTCCTAGCGGTGAATCTCACGACAGCGCTGGGTCGCATCCCCGTCGGCGCCGGCGGCCGATATCTGGGCGCCTTGAATATCGCCGATACGTTGCCCCAGATCATGGTCCCGAGCATCGCCGCCTGGCTGCTCACCCTCGGCGGCTCGGATCCGATCTCGGGCGCCGCCGACAACTTCACGGCCCTGTGCGTAGGCGCCGCCGTGGTGAGCCTCGCCGGCTTGGCGGTCCTACCCTTCCTGCGGTCCGCGAGCGTCAAGGTCGTCGAAGCCGGTGTCGACGCCCGGCCGTACGAGCCCCCAGGCCGCGAGCACGCGTAGCGCGTCGGTTCGGGTGTTCACGCCGAGCTTGCGGTAGAGCGCACGCAACTGGGACTTGACGGTGTTGGGCGAGACGTTGAGGGCGGCGGCGATCTGCGACACACCCTCATGGCGGCCGAGTTCGCTGGCAACGGCCAGTTCACGGGATGTGAGTCGTGGAGCCACACCCGGGGATGGAATCATCCCCCAGCCCCGGGCTCGCTCCACCCGCCTCGCGAAGGCGCGCTGCGCGAGGCGATGTGCGCTGGTGGCCAACTTCTCGAGTGCGGCATCCGGCACCAGCGCCAGGGCGAGCATCTGCGCGTTTTCAGCGAGCGCAGCGTCGGCTCGCTGGTTCGCGGCGCGAGCATGCGCATCGTCTTGTCCCAGGACAGCGACGGCAGCAGCGGTGAGGGCGAGGTGTTCGGCGCGCGTCCGCGCCGACATGGCTTCACCCGGGGCCGCGGTGAGGAGCCGGAGCGCGCGCTCGGGGTCATCGCCGGTGAGAGCAATGCGCGCGCGGCTCACGGCGGTGCGCGGGTCACCGGCACGGCCGAGGATTCGCTCAGCGCCTGAGAGGTCCCCTGCCGCGAGAGCGGCCAGCGCGCTGGTGTGTCGCAGCCGATCGCCCGTGAAATGTGACACTGCCCGCCGGGCCCGCTGTGCGCTCGCGATGCTCCGGATGCGCTCGCGAGCGGTGTCGGCTCGGTGAAGACGCAGTTCGATGAGGACGTCCACGTGCAGGAGTGGGGCCCAGTGCTCGATCGTCTCGCGATGCTCGTCGAGTGTGTGCAGGTGAGCCTGTGCCGTTGCGGCGTCCCCGGACTCGAGAGCGATCAGCGCATGCGCCAGTTGGAGGAAGCTCCCGGGGTAGCCGGTCTTCCACCGGTCGGGCCACTCGCGCGATTCGGCTCGATCCGCGACGGCGCGTGCCTGCGTCATCTCTCCGTTCAGCGCATGCGTGCCGGCTAGGAGCGCGAGTCCCTGGAGTCCGGCTCGATACCCCCCGGCGTCGCTGGCGGCGATGGCCTGCCGGAAACTGGCAATGGCCCGGGGGACATCACCGCTGTAGAGCAGGCTCGTCCCGATCTGATTCCAGACACTGGGCTCGTTGCGCCCCAGCCGTGAGCGGTCGCTGGGGGACAGCGCCTCGATTGTATCGAACGCCTTCCGCGCCGCCTTTCCACCGTCCCTGCCGGAGACACGTTGCGCCACGGATTCGAGCGTGCCCAGAAGCACGCGGTCCGCGGGGTCTCGGGTCGCCGACCGCTGGCGGGATCCGTAGGCCGCCAGGAGGAAGTACTCGAGCGCGCGCAGCCGGTGATCGGGTCGCGCGTTGGCGATGAGCGCCAACAGGGTGGTCACGAGGGGAAGGCGACCGAGCGTGGTGAGCGGAACGTCGCGAAACAGCTGGCTGATCTGCCCGCCATACGGGAGCAACTCGCTCGACGAACGCCGCACGATGTCGGTCACGAACGGCCAGTCCCGTTGGGTGGTTGCCCTCCGCAACGCCTCGAACGGTCGGCCGTGCTCGCTCTCCCAGCGCGCAATTGAGAGTTCGAGTTCCCGAAGCCGCTCTGCCTGCATGTTGCGGCGAGCGGATGCCGAGAGTGCCCGCTGCGCGAACGGCGACGGTTCGAACAGGGCGGCAGCCTCCCGCCGGAGGCCGTGGCTGCCGTGCCCACGCCACTGACCGAGCCCTTCCCGCTCCGCGCGGTCGAGGAGTGCTGCGGCATCGGCTTCTCCGGTCAGGCGGACAGCGAGCTCGATGTCGACGGCATCCGCGAGACAGATCGCTTCGAGGAAGTCGATGAACCGCGAGTCCCAGGACGGCCTTCGGATGCGCAGGAACGAGTCGACGATCTCCGAGACGCGAGACGAGTCGATCTCCCGCAGGGTCCGGTCGCCGCCGCGCCCTCCCGTCGCGCTCTCGTCGAAGGTCAGCAGCCGAGCGAGCCCGGGCGCGCCCCCGTGGTCGAGAACATCCGACACGATCGGAGTGTCTTCATCGGCGTGAAGGAGCGCCGCCGTCTCACCCCGAGTGAGGGCGAGTTCGTCGTCGCGCAGCACGACGACGTCGAGCGCGATCGTGAGGGCGGGCTCGACGAAACCGTTCGCCACGCGGGTGGTGGTGCGCACCGACAGCGATGGCAGATCGTTCAGAAGCCGGATGACGCCGCTGACGGTGTCGGGTTCGAGATATTCGCTCTCATCGATCGCGAGTGCGAGCTCTCCGAGCCGGGCGAGCCCTCGGCGGAGCGTATCCCAGGGCTCGGCGACGAACTGGAAGGCGGCGGGCCCTGCCGCGAGCGGGTTCCCGGAGTCGAGAAGGCCATAGTCGTGGAGGGCCAGGGCGAGGTGGCCCGCGAAGACGGTCGGCGAGCCTCCGCCGTCCGTGACGCGGAGCCAGAGGCCGCGGCGTGGAGTCCGGGCTGCCCACTGGGCCATCGCGACGGTCTTTCCCATACCTGCTGGCGCACACAGCACACCCAGGCCATAGTCTTCCTCGAGAACGGCTTCGAGGCGTGCGCGATCGATCAGCGCGCCGGGAAGGCGCGGAACTCCGGCAAGACCCATCGAATCGACCTCGGCATCGCCACGGGGCGAGGGAGGGCGTGGCGGCGCCTCCCCTAGGATACGGGCCGTCAGAACAGGGGCACAGGCCCCGTAACGGTGCCGCGCACGATTGCTCCGACCAACAGAAGACACGTGCCCAGAAGAAACAGGCTGGCGAACGCGAGGGCCAAGCGCAGATTCGTCATGACGGGCGTGCCTTTCTAGCGCGGATGATCGGTGCGCGGATCCAGACGGCGGGCCGCCACTCGGGGAGATTACGCGGCCCGCCGCTGGAGGGATCTGGGAGTCCCGTGGCGAGCGTAAGCACCCCGCCGTCGAGGTAGGAGCTACCGACCGCGAAATTCGCCCGCCCATTCACCCTGGCGCGGCTGCCCTCAGACCCGCGACCCGGGTGATCTGTCGGGTGAACCTGCGCACCCTGGTTCTCGGCGGCACGGCGGCTTGGCTAGCGTCGACTCGTGCGGCAGCGATCCCTGCCGCGGAGCGCGATCCGATGCGACCTGGAGATCACGCTCGCGATCGCGTGGGGGGCGGCCTTCGGGCCGGAGCGATGGCCGCTTTCCCGAGCGGCCATCGCTCGACCCGTCTCAGCGGCTCACGCGGCGGAACTCACGGGGGTTCGACGCGCACTCTCCAATGCGCTGGGGACACGGGTGCCGCGTCCTAGACTCGTGCCGAATGCGCGTGAAGATGTGCAGGTGACGCCCGATACCCGGCGGGCGGTGGGGGTGAAGGGTTCGCGATGGAGCCGCAGATCGAGGTCACCACTGGGGTGCGCCTTCTCGCGGCCCACGATGCCGGCAATGCGGATGAGGTCGTCGCAATCATCACCCGCTCCCCGCTCGAAGCGTGGTTCGGAGTGCCTCCTGACCAGATGCGCGAGATCCTGCGCGCCATCCCGCCGGATTCGATCCCGGCTGGCAGCGCGGTGCGCGCGTTCCGCCTGTTCCTGAACGGGCCCGTTGTGGCTCACTCAACGACGGACCTTGACCCCAGCGAGATGGCGGCGTCATTCTTCGATGCCCGCGCTCGCGGCGAGGCGCGCGAGGCAGCCGACGTCATGCGACGGGCCTCCGAGTCCCCCCGGATGAATGCGCTGTTCGATGAGACCGCCGGGATGGCGACCTTCCAGGCCGTGCAACTGGGACTGTCACAGATGCTGACAGGCGACCTGGCCGAGGCACTGGCGTCGTTCACGCTCGCGCGCCGGACGCCGCCCCCGGCTCCGCTTACCGCGCTCCTTCGTGACGCATATGTGAAGCCGGCACTCGTACACGCGCTTCACGGCGATCCTCGGACAGCGCGGCGCAAGCTCGCGCTGGCCGCGGAGCTGCCGCGCACCTCCAGCTGGGTCGAGCACGTCATCGACGCGCACGCCGCGCTGGCAGCGGCAGCGGTCGCCGGCGACGGCGGCTTGGATGATGCGGTTGAGCAGGTCGAGCGGATCCCGGTGCCGCTTCTGGGTGAGCTCTGGCCCTACCGCGTGGATGTCCTGTTCCGACTTCATCTGCGTCGCGGGCGACTCGATGAAGCTGAGGCGAGCGTGGCTCGCTTTCAGCCCGCGGCTTCGGGATTCGTTCCCGGCCAGGGCGTGCCCGGAAGTGTGTTCGCGGCGGCTCATGCGACAGCGGCACTCCTGCGAGGCGACGTCCCGCAGGCCCGTGTGCTTCTCAGCGGCATCGATGAGCGCCCGGCGATCTATCGCGTGCTGCGCGAAGCCGTCGCGGTGGGATCCGGCGACTCGGCTGAGGCCATCCGTCGACTGATCGGCCTGCACGCCCAGACCTCTCCCCTGCGTCAACTCGAGTTCCTTCGGGTGACGTTGTTGAGCGCTGCGCTTCTT
>NZ_CBDRMG010000009.1:0-128931 GCF_965345035.1 Microbacterium sp. bgisy207 | reverse complement strand
AGCGGGACGTCACCTGCGCGAGCCCCACGCGAATCCGACGCGGCCCGCGCGCGGCGAGGGCCGAAGCGCACCCGGCGGCGGCCGGTAGAATCGAGGCTGATCCCACACTCAGGCACGCACACACGGTGCCGCACATATCGCACGAGGAGACCCATGGCCGCTATTCCCGACAAGCCCGCCCTCGAAGGTCTCGAGCAGAAGTGGGATGCCGCCTGGACGGATGCCGGGACCTACCTGTTCGACCGGGCCCGCGCCGCGCGGGTCGGCCGCGAGGGTGTCTACTCCGTCGATACTCCCCCGCCCACGGCATCCGGATCCCTCCACATCGGGCACGTGTTCAGCTACACCCACACCGACGTGAAGGTGCGCTTCGAACGGATGCGGGGCAAGACCGTCTTCTACCCGATGGGGTGGGATGACAACGGTCTGCCCACCGAGCGTCGCGTGCAGAACTACTACGGCGTTCGCTGCGACCCCTCGCTCCCCTATGAGCCGGACTTCACTCCGCCGTACGAAGGCGGCGACAACAAGAGCAGCAAAGCAGCCGACCAGGTCCCGATCAGCCGCCGCAACTTCATCGAGCTGTGCGAGAAGCTCACCGTCGAGGACGAGAAGCACTTCGAGGACCTGTGGCGGATGCTGGGGCTGTCGGTCGACTGGACCCAGACCTACCGCACGATCTCGGACGAGACGATGCGCACGAGCCAGCTCGCGTTCCTGCGCAACCTCGAGCGCGGTGAGGCGTACCAGGCCCTCGCACCGACGCTGTGGGACGTCGACTTCCGCTCGGCGATCGCGCAGGCCGAGCTCGAAGACCGCGAGCAGCCCGCCGCGTACCACCGACTCGCCTTCCACAAGAGCGACGGCAGCGGCGACATCCACATCGAGACGACCCGGCCCGAACTGCTGGCCGCGTGCGTCGCCCTCGTCGCCCACCCCGACGACGAGCGCTACCAGCCCGCGTTCGGCACCACGGTGCGCACGCCGCTGTTCGATGTCGAAGTGCCGGTACTCCCGCATCCGCTCGCCCAGCCCGACAAGGGCTCGGGCATCGCGATGATCTGTACCTTCGGCGATGTCACCGACATCATCTGGTGGCGCGAACTCGACCTTCCCAACCGCACCATCATCGGCATGGACGGCCGCATCGTCGCCGACGCGCCCGAGGTCATCACGACGGATGCCGCGCGCGCCGCGTATGCGGAACTGGCGGGCAAGACGGTCTTCAGCGCCAAGAAGCGGATCGTCGAGCTGCTCCAGGAGTCGGGCGAGCTCATCGGCGACCCGAAGCCGTTCACGCACCCGGTCAAGTTCTTCGAGAAGGGCGACCGCCCGCTCGAGATCGTCTCGACGCGTCAGTGGTACATCCGCAACGGCGCCCGCGACGAGGCCCTGCGCGAGAAGCTCATCGCCCTCGGCAAGGAACTGTCGTGGCACCCCGACTTCATGCGCGTGCGGTACGAGAACTGGGTCGGGGGCCTCACGGGCGACTGGCTCGTGTCGCGGCAGCGGTTCTTCGGCGTGCCGATCCCTGTCTGGTACGCCCTCGACGACAACGGCGACCGCGACTACGCGCGCGTTCTCGTTCCGACGCACGACCAACTCCCGGTCGACCCGACCACCGACGTGCCCCCCGGCTTCACGGAGGACCAGCGCGGCGTGCCCGGCGGCTTCGAGGGCGAGCGCGACATCTTCGACACGTGGGCGACCTCGTCCCTCACGCCGCAGCTTGCCGGCGGCTGGGAGCGCGACCCCGAGCTGTGGGATCTCGTCGCGCCCTTCGATCTGCGTCCCCAGGGTCAGGACATCATCCGCACGTGGCTCTTCTCGACGATGCTGCGCAGCGCGCTCGAAGACGACAGGGCCCCGTGGACGGATGCCGCCATCTCGGGCTTCATCGTCGACCCCGACCGCAAGAAGATGTCCAAGTCCAAAGGCAACGTGGTCACCCCCGCCGACATCCTGCAGCAGCACGGCTCGGATGCGGTCCGCTACTGGGCGGCGTCGAGCCGGCTCGGGACGGATGCCGCCTTCGATCCGCAGAACCCCACGCAGATCAAGATCGGCCGGCGCCTGGCGATCAAGATCCTCAACGCCGCCAAGTTCGTGCTCTCGTTCCCGGTTCCCGAGGGAGCGAGGATCACGCACGCGCTGGATGCCTCGATGCTCGCAACACTCGATGGCGTCGTCCGCGATGCGACGGCAGCCCTGGATGCCTATGACCACGCCCGAGCGCTCGAGGTGACCGAGTCGTTCTTCTGGACCTTCTGCGACGACTATCTGGAGCTGGTGAAGGAGCGCGCCTACGACCAGACCGACGTCGGCCAGGCATCCGCGGCCCTCGCCCTGCGCATCGCCCTCTCAACGCAGTTGCGTCTGCTCGCCCCCGTCGTCTCGTTCGCGACAGAGGAAGCGTGGTCGTGGTTCGAGGACGGCTCGATCCATGCTGCTGCGTGGCCGGAACCCCTCGGTATCGAGGGCGATCCCGCGGTGCTGACTGCTGTGGGCGGCGCACTGATCGGCATCCGTCGCGCGAAAACCGAGGCGAAGGCCTCGCAGAAGACGCCGGTCACGGCGATCACGATCGGCGCACCCGCCGCGACGGTCGAGCTCCTGAAGCTGGCGGAGGGCGACCTGAAGGCGGTCGGCCGGATCGAGAGCATCGACTACACGGATGCCGACACCACGGCTGTCCTGTCCATCGAACTCGGGGAGGTCTGACATGCAACTCGGAACCCGCTGGCCCCTCGGGACGGAGCCACCAGCGGCCGTCCCGGACGTTCTCCGTCCGCAGATCACCGCGGTAGAGGAGCTGCTCTCTGCTGGTCAGCTCGCGCAGCAGCCGACACCGCGCTGGACGCTCACGTGGCTCGAGGGTCGCCCCATCGCCGAGCTGGACACCGGGGTCATCGTCACGGTGAACGCAGACGGAGAAGCTGTCGTCCACCACGATCCGGACGACGAGTTCGCCTGACCGAGCTCCGCGCCGGTCGACACCGAGCCGACTGATCCGTCATGACCGGTCGAGTGCCTCCGTGCCGACACGGCTGGCCGCGAGAAGAAGCCGCGCGGCCGCGAGCGCCGCGACGATCGTCACCGCGGCGGCGATGATATAGGGCAGGCGCAGGTCGATGCGGGCTATCACACCGCCGAGCATCGTCGCGATCGGGAACAACCCCCACGTGAGACTCCTGATGATCCCCAGGACTCGGCCGAAGATGTCTCCCGGCACAATCATCTGCCGCAGCGCTCCCCAGGGGACATTCCACAGCGATACGGCGAAGGCCATTCCCGCGTAGGCCACGATCGCGCTCACCACCTCGGGCGCGACACCCACGAGCGCCAGGCACACCCCGGCTCCGAGATTCGCGCCGAGCATGACCGCACCGCGGCCGAAGCGACGCACGAGTTGTGGCGCGACGAGCGAGCCCAGGAGCGCTCCCGCCCCGATTCCCGCCGTGACGAAGCCGATCGCCGCAGGCGCCACCCCCTGCGTGTCGAGGAAGTAGAGAATCGTCGGAGCCTGCGCGAACGAGAACGCACCACCGAGGATGGAAGTGAACACCACGAGGGCCCTGAGGTAGCGGTGGCGCCACAGGTACAGGGCCGCATCCTTCGTCGAGACCCGCGGGGTGTCGGATGCCGGGAGCCGTTCGCCGAGCACCGCCACCTCGTCAGCCGCGAACGATCCGCGGCCGCCGGGGCCCCGGAGCGCGCGCGCTGCAGACAGCGGCAGCATGAGCGCCAGTGCGATCGGGATGAGGTATCCGGCCGACCCGACCCAGAGCGGCAGCACGAGCGATACCGCGAACAGCACTCCCGCGATCGGTTGCGCGATGAAACTGTCGATGGTGATCTGCGCGGCCTGAATGCGGCTATTCGCGCGGTCCAGCCCGGCCCTGGCGACAAGCGAGGGGATGACGGCATTGGTCGCGTTGTCGAAGAGGGTCTCCCCCACACCGAACACGACGGTCGCGGCAAGAAGGTGCCACAGCTGGAGATGGCCGGCTGCCGTGAGAGCGGCCAGAACGACCGCGACGCCGCCGCGCAGGATGTTGGCCGACGCCATCACTCGACGTCGATCGCAGCGGTCGACGATCATGCCCGCCGGGAGCCCGAAGAACAGCCAGGGAACAAACGACAGTGCCCCGACCGCGGCGATGGCAACCGGGTCCCGGGTCAACGTCGTCGCAATGAGCGGGACCGCGGTTCGCCCCACGCCGTCAGCGAGGTTACTGAACGCTGCCGCTGTCCAGAGCTTCCCGAAATCCCTGCCGAGCGGAGGGCGCTGCTTCACCTGGCTCGGCGCGACAGTCATCGCGGCAGGACGCCGACGTGAGCGCCGGCTGAGGCATCCGCCCGCCCCTCGGCGTGCTGGCGTTCAGCGGCGTGCCGGGTGGGACGGGTCAGCACCCGTCGACGCACCCGCGCCTCGATATCGCGTTCCAGGGCACGGAGCACGGTCAGTGCCACCCGCTCCAGCAGGCTCGGCTGGGGGTACTCGCACGGGCAGGATGCGAGGGTACTCACGGTCGTCATGATTGCCTCCGGTCCGTCAGAGGGAACACATCGGTGCGCACTGTGAACGGGCGAACCCCTTCTCCCTCCTGCTCGCGGTACCGCGCGACATACTCGTCGATCACGGCTTCGAGCTCGTGCACGAGCTGCTCGAACTGGGCGTCCGTCAAGCGCACCGTCGCGGTGCTGAGCATCGCGGTCCACTCCTCCGGATCCTTCCGCATGTTCGCTGCGATGAAGTCCTCAAGCTGTCGGTGGCGGCGGCGATAGAACTCACTGATCACGAGCTGGCTCGCTGCGCGTCCCGCGGGCGTCTTGACGGTCTCCGGGTTGGTCATCGACACCGCACCCTTGGGGCGTTCCCACCACCGTTCCCGGGCGGTCCCTCGACCGGGAACCTCGCGGATCAGATCGTGCTTGGCGAGCGCGCGGAGGTGATAGCTGGTCGCGCCCGATGACTCTCCCAGCTGCTCGGCGAGCGAACTCGCCGTCTGCGGACCGTATTGGCTCAGGATGTCGTAGATCTCGACCCGCAGTGGATGCGCCAGTGCACGCAAGGCACCGACGTCCAGCTCGCGGGCATCGCCGATCCGGGGAGGAGCATCCCGCGGCGCCTCATCCTGTGTGTCCATGTCACTACCGTACAAATGCAAACGTGTCTTTGCAAGTACTCGTTTGCAAATGTGTCTCTGCATGAAGGGCACGTCGCGGTAGGTTGTTCCGGTGACCGATCGTCTGCAGTCCAACCCCCTCCTGTCGGTGAGTACGCTCCCCTACCGGCTCCCCGACTACCGCGCCATCCGACCGGAGCACTACCTCCCGGCATTTGAGGAGGCCTTCGCCCGGCACCGACGCGAGATCGACGCGATCACGAGCCAGCCCGCACCACCGACGTTCGAGAACACGATGCTCCCGCTCGAGCGCAGCGGGGAGATGCTCCATGACGTCGCCTCGGCGTTCTACACCGTCTCCTCCGCTGACGCGACAGCACAGATCCAAGAGATCGAGGAGGCACTTGCCCCGCTGATGGCAGCGCACACCGATGCCGTACAGCTGGATGCCGCGCTGTACCGACGCATCAGGTCCCTGCACGAGCAGCTGGACGAGCTGCAGCTCGCGCCGGAGGACCGCTACCTCGTCGAACGCCACTACCGCGAGATGACTCATGCGGGAGCCGGCTTGGACGAGGAGCAGAAGGCTCGCCTCACCGACATCAACGGACGACTGTCGACCTTGACCACGACATTCGAGAAGAACCTGCTGAACGACACGAACGATCTCGCTGTCGTGTTCGACGACGTTGCCGATCTCGATGGGCTCACCGAGGGCGAGATCTCCGCCGCCGCACGCGCCGCTGCCGATCGCGGCCTGGAGGGCGCCTGGCTCATATCTCTGACCCTGTTCACCGGGCACCCCTGCCTGGGATCGCTGCGCAACCGCCGCTCACGCGAGCGCATCATGGTCGCGTCCCGCGCTCGAGGTGCCCGCGACAACGACAACGACAACCGGCCCGTGCTGCGGGAAATCGTGCGGCTGCGGGCCGAGCGCGCTGAGCTCCTGGGCTTCGCCTCGCACGCCGCGTACGTCACTTCAGACGAAACAGCAGGGAGCCCGCAGTCCGTTCGTGACCTGCTCTTCCGGCTCGCAGCTCCCGCGGCCCGCAACGCTCGCTCGGAGCAGGCTGCCCTCCAGGCGATGGCGGATGCCGAACCAGAACCGTTCACGATCGACGCACACGACTGGGCCTTCTTCACGGAGAAGGTCCGCGCCGCCGAGTACGACATTGACACAGCCGCCCTCCGCCCCTGGTTCGAGGCCGAACGGGTGCTGCGCGACGGAGTCTTCCGAGCCGCGACGGAGCTGTACGGCATCACGTTCGCGGAGCGCACCGATCTTCCCGGTTACCACCCCGACGTCCGTGTCTTCGAGGTCTTCAACGCCGATGGCTCGGCGCTGGGGCTCTACCTGCTCGACCTCTACACGCGCGACACGAAGCGGGGTGGCGCATGGATGAACTCCATCGTGTCTCAGTCACGCCTACGAGGTACAGCACCCGTGGTGGTCAACAACCTCAACGTCGTGCAACCCGAACCTGGCACCCCGACGCTGCTCACGCTCGACGAGGTCACGACGCTCTTCCATGAGTTCGGCCATGCCCTCCACGGCCTCTTCGCGACAGTGACCTACCCTCATTTCGCGGGCACCAATGTCTTCCGAGATTTCGTCGAGTTCCCGAGCCAGGTCAACGAGATGTGGATCTTCTGGCCCGGTATCCTCACCGCCTATGCCCGCCACATCGATACGGACGAACCGCTCGACGCGGACATCGTCGAAAGACTCACCGCCGCCGAATCCTTCAACCAGGGGTTCGCCACCAGCGAGTATCTCGCCGCTGCCTGGCTCGACCAGGCGTGGCACTCATTGACCTCCGCCCAGGCAGCGCAGGATATCGACGTCGCCGGGTTCGAGGCATCCGCTCTGCAAGAGATCGGACTGGACAACCCCGTGGTGCCCACGCGGTACTCGTCGACCTACTTCGCCCACATCTTCTCGGGCGGCTACAGCGCGGGCTACTACTCCTACATCTGGAGCGAGGTCCTGGACGCTGACACTGTGGAGTGGTTCCGGGACAACGGTGGACTGATGCGCGCGAACGGCGACCGGTTCCGCGCGCGCCTGCTTGGGGTCGGCGGTGCGAAGGATCCCCTCGAGGCGTACCGGGACTTCCGCGGCCGGGATGCCGAGATCGCTCCACTCCTCCGGCGCCGGGGGCTCGAGGATCACCCCACGGCCGACTAGGTGTCCGCGTGCTCCGTCGCCGTCGTGGTCGCATCGACCTCGAATCGCAGCCGGGCGAACTGACCGACCTGTCGCGCTTCGACGAGGTGCAGCCGATCCGACTCGACGCGACGCGGAAACAACGGAGCTCCGTCGGTGAGCGCGACCGGTGCGATCGAGATCGCAATCTCATCGAGCGCGCCCGCGTCGAAGAACTGCGCGGCAAGCTCCCCTCCACCGACGATCCAGACATCCGACGCTCCCGCGGCCTCGCGGAGGTCGCTCAGCACGTCGCGGACGGGCCCAGAAACGAACGTCACGTCAGCGCCCTCAGGCACCGGGAGCTCACGAGTGGTGAAGACGAAGGTGCGGCGCGAGCCGAACAGCTCCTGCCAGCGCTCGGGGTGCTGAATGAGATCGGACTCCCCGAGTATCCATTCGTACGTCGACGAGCCTTCGACGATGAGCGCATCTCCGGGCGGAAGAAGCTCCGGATCGGGCTCCGTACCGCCGGGTACGTCGAAGAGCCACTGCAGCGAATGGTTTGAGTCAGCAATCCAGCCCGTGAAGCTGGTGGCCGTGTCGTAGATGAATCGTGTCACACCGGGAGGCTAGTGGTCGCCTCAGACATCGGCTGTTGGCGATGAGAACCGAGTGTGTCTGCGTGCGGCCTCAGGCTGACTTGCGGGCCTGACGCAGCACGAGCGTCGGTGCCGCGCCGTCCTCGACCGCGGCACGTGTCACGATCACCTTGTCGACGTTCTCCGCCGAGGGGATCTCGAACATGATCGGCCCGAGCACATCCTCCAGGATCGCGCGCAAGCCGCGCGCGCCCGTCTTGCGGGCCACCGCGAGATCGGCGATCGCGACAAGTGCCTCGTCATCGAACTCCAAGCCGACCCCGTCGATCTCGAACATGCGCTGGTACTGCTTCACCAGGGCATTCTTGGGTGCCGTGAGGATCTCGATCAGGGCCTCACGGTCCAGTGGCGAGACGGAGGCGACAACGGGCAGGCGCCCGATGAACTCGGGAATCAGTCCGAACTTGTGCAGGTCCTCGGGCTGCACCTCACTGAACAAGCTGAGGTCGTCCCCCTTGGTGTGCAGGGGTGCGCCGAACCCGACGCCGTGCTTGCCGACGCGCGAGGAGATGATGTCTTCGAGGCCCGCGAACGCGCCGGCGACGATGAACAGCACGTTGGTGGTGTCGATCTGGATGAACTCCTGGTGCGGGTGCTTGCGTCCCCCCTGGGGCGGCACGGACGCAACAGTTCCTTCGAGGATCTTCAAGAGCGCCTGCTGCACACCCTCGCCCGAGACGTCCCGGGTGATCGAGGGGTTCTCAGCCTTCCGGGCGATCTTGTCGACTTCATCGATGTAGATGATGCCGGTCTCCGCGCGCTTCGTATCGAAGTCGGCCGCCTGCAACAGCTTGAGCAGGATGTTCTCGACATCCTCGCCCACGTATCCGGCTTCGGTAAGAGCTGTCGCATCGGCGACGGCGAAGGGCACGTTCAACCGCTTCGCCAGCGTCTGCGCCAGGTAGGTCTTGCCGCATCCGGTCGGACCGAGCAGAAGGATGTTGCTCTTGGCGATCTCGATGTCCTCAGCACGCTGCTCGGCGGGCTGGAGGGTCGAGTGGGCGCGCACGCGCTTGTAGTGGTTGTACACCGCGACCGACAGTGCCCGCTTGGCCGGCTCCTGGCCGACGACATACTCCTCGAGGAAGGCGAAGATCTCGCGTGGCTTGGGCAGATCGAAATCGGCGACGACCCCGTCGCCGGACTCGGCCATCCGTTCTTCGATGATCTCGTTGCACAACTCGACGCATTCGTCGCAGATGTAGACGCCGGGCCCGGCGATGAGCTGCTGCACCTGCTTCTGGCTCTTCCCGCAGAAAGAGCACTTGAACAGATCAGCGCTCTCACCGATGCGTGCCATCAGGGGTCCTCCTCGTTCCGGGCGGCTGTGGTCCGAGCCTAACCGAGCCCGACGACATCCGGGGGGATTGGTCGCCGCTTGTGCCGACAGGAAGGGCCCCCGCATCCGTCGTACGCAACGGATGCCGGGGCCCGGTGGCTGAGCCTACTTCGCGGGCGTCGCGGGCAGACGCTTGCGCGTGGAGAGCACCTGGTCGACCAGACCGTAGGTGACCGCTTCCTCCGCCGAGAGGATCTTGTCTCGGTCGATGTCGCGATTGACCTCGTCGGCGCTGCGGTGCGAGTGCTTCGCGAGCGTCTCCTCGAGCCAGGTACGCATCCGCAGGATCTCCGCTGCCTGGATCTCGATATCGGAGGCCTGACCGTGCCCGGCCTCTCCCATCGCCGGCTGGTGGATCAAGATGCGCGCGTTCGGAAGGGCGAGGCGCTTGCCCGGGGCCCCGGCCGCAAGGAGCACGGCAGCCGCGGATGCGGCCTGACCGAGCACGACGGTCTGGATCTGCGGCGACACGTACTGCATCGTGTCGTAGATCGCCGTCATGGCGGTGAAGGAGCCACCCGGCGAGTTGATGTACATGATGATGTCGCGGTCGGGGTCCTGCGACTCCAGCACGAGCAGCTGAGCCATGACGTCATCGGCCGAAGCGTCGTCCACCTGCACGCCCAGGAAGATGACCCGGTCCTCGAAGAGCTTGTTGTACGGGTCCTGACGCTTGTAGCCGTAGGCCGTGCGCTCCTCGAACTGCGGGAGGATGTAGCGGCTGCCGGGCATCTGCAGGCCAGCGGGCGAGGCCTGCGGGACGCGGAGGTTGGGGGTGTTCATCGGGGTTCTCTCTCTTCTGCCGTCGCTACGTCGGTCACTTCGCCGCGGGCGAGTCGGGGTCCGTGCCGCCGCCGCCGGCCACGTCGGCAGCGTGCTCACGGATGTGGTCGACGAAGCCGTACTCGAGGGCCTCCTCGGCCGTGAACCAGCGGTCGCGGTCGCCATCCTCGTTGATCTGCTCGACGGTCTTGCCCGTCTGCGCAGCCGTGATCTCGGCCAGACGGTTCTTCATCGAGATGATCAGCTGCGCCTGGGTCTGGATGTCGGAGGCGGTGCCGCCGAAGCCGCCGTGCGGCTGGTGCAGCAGGACCCGCGCGTTGGGGGTGATGTACCGCTTGCCCTTGGTGCCGCTGGTCAGCAGCAGCTGCCCCATGGATGCGGCCATCCCGATGCCGACCGTGACGATGTCGTTCGGAACGAACTGCATCGTGTCGTAGATCGCCATGCCCGCGGTGATCGATCCACCGGGCGAGTTGATGTAGAGGTAGATGTCCTTCTGCGAGTCTTCGGCAGCAAGAAGCAGGATCTTCGCGCAGATCTCGTTCGCGTTCTCGTCGCGCACCTCCGAGCCCAGCCAGATGATGCGGTCCCTCAGCAGCCTGTCGAAGACGCTCGTCGCGACAAGTGGTTCAGCGGCCATGTGTGTGCTCCCGTGTTCGTTGCGTGAGTTCGAATCTACCGGCGGGCCTCGGGCGACCCGCTCGTGTTCGCCGTGGGCAGATCGGCCGTGTCGGCCGGCTCCAAGACGATGGGGCGGATGCTGCATCTGCAGCATCCGCCCCATCGTTGTTGTCTTGCTTACTCCGCGTCGGCCTTCGCAGCGCTCTTGCGCGGTGCACGCTTCTTCGGCGCCGGCTTCTCCTCGGCCTCGATGATCTCGTCAGCGTCGGCCGCGGCATCCGCGATGTCCTGCGCTTCTTCGACGACGTCCTCCTCGGCATCGGTCTCGTCTTCGCCGAGCACGAGATGGGCGGAGAGGTCGACGGCGGTGCCGTTCGTGTCGACGATCTTGACCTCGCGCAGTGCGTGCACGAGCGCCTTGCTGCGCGCGACCTCGCCGACCATCGCGGGAAGCTGGTTGCCCTGCTGGATGGCGTTGACGAAGTCCTGCGGTGACATGCCGTACTGAGCGGCCGACTGGATCAGATACTGGGTCAGCTCGTCCTGCGAGACCTTGACGTCGTAGGTCTCGGTGAGCTTGTCGAGGATCATCTGGGTGCGGAACTGCTTCTCGGATGCCTCGGTGACTTCAGCGCGGTGCTCGTCGTCCTCCAGACGACCCTCGCCCTCAAGGTGCGCGTGCACCTCGTCTTCGATGAGACCGGCGGGAACCGGGATCTCCACCTGCTCGAGGAGGAGCTCGACCAGCTTGTCGCGCGCCGCCGACGTCTGCTGGAGACCGGACTGCTGTGCAGCGCTGGAGCGGAGGCTCTCGCGCAGTTCCGCGATGGTGTCGAACTCGCTCGCGATCTGAGCGAAGTCGTCGTCAGCCTCGGGCAGCTCGCGCTCCTTCACGCTCGTGACGGTCACGGCGACCTCGGCTTCCTCGCCGGCGTGGTCACCGCCGACCAGCTTCGACCGGAACGTCGTCTCTTCGCCCGCGGTGAGCGAGTCGATGGCTTCGTCGATACCCTCGAGCAGCTCACCAGAGCCGACCTCGTAGGAGACGCCTTCGGCGCGGTCGATCTCCGTGCCGTCAATGGTCGCGACGAGGTTGAGTTCGACGAAGTCGCCCGATGTTGCGGGACGGTCCACGGTGATCAGCGTGCCGAAGCGGGCACGGAGCTTGTCGAGTTCAGCATCCACCGCAGCGTCGTCGACGTCGACGGCGTCGATCTCGACCGTGAGAGCGTCGAGCGCAGGAAGCGTGACCTCGGGCCGAACGTCGACTTCGATCTCGACCTTCAGGTCGCCCGAGAAGTCCTTCTCGCTCGGCCATTCGGTGATGTCGGCGCTGGGACGTCCGATGACGCGCAGCTCTTGCGCTTCGACTGCCTCGCGATAGAAGCGGTCCAGGCCGTCATTCACGGCGTGCTCGAGCACAGCTCCGCGGCCGATGCGCTGATCGATGATGGGCGCGGGTACCTTGCCCTTGCGGAACCCCGGGATCTGCACGTCCTTCGCGATGTGCTCGTACGCGTGCGCGATGCTGGGCTTGAGTTCGTCGGGGGTGACCGAAAGCAGCAGCTTGACGCGGGTCGGGCTGAGCTTCTCGACAGTGCTGGTGACCATGCCTGTGTTGTTCTCCTCGTGCTGCACCGCACGAATGTGCGGCGAAGGTCTGGGTGTGTGGCCGAAACGTCGGGGCGACAGGATTTGAACCTGCGACTTCCCGCTCCCAAAGCGGGCGCTCTACCAAGCTGAGCTACGCCCCGGGCGGGATCTCACGCGCTGTGCGACAGACGGCCCACAGAAGTCTAGCTGACGCGCGCGCCAGCGTTGCGGCTGCCGTCGATCTCGCGCACGTAGGAACTCTTCGCACGGTAGGACGATTGGCCCGGCATCCGTCCTACCGCGGCGATTTCTCCTACCTCCGCGAGGCGCCGGTGGGCCGCGGGTGCGAGCACGGGCTGCGGCTCCCTATAGACTGTCGGATGCTGCGGCTCCGGCCGCTGCGGGGGCGTAGCTCAATGGTAGAGTCCCAGTCTTCCAAACTGGTTGTGCGGGTTCGATTCCCGTCGCCCCCTCCATCGCTCTCGCGTACGGCCGCAGGCCGTGCGGGAGAGCGATCGTGCGTTTTGCGGGAAGCGAACCCGCAGGGTGGGCCCACGCCGCCGGAGGCTCCGCGCGCCGCGCAGCCGCGTGTGGAGTGGCGGTGGGGACGATTCCCGTCGCCAGCGCCACCAATCCTCCCGAGCCCTACTCCCCCACGTCCCGGGCCTCGCGGTGCGTGACGATGTGCTCGCGATAGACCTCGGCGTTGCGCAGGATGCCGAGCTTCTCCTCATCCGTCAGCTCTCGTCGTACCTTCGCGGGGACTCCTGCGACCATCGACCCGGGCGGCACGATCGTCCCACCCAGCACGAGTGCTCCCCCGGCCACGAGCGACCCGGCACCGATGACGGCGCCCGAGAGAATCACGGATCCCATGCCGATCAGGCATCCATCCTCAACCGTGCACCCGTGAACTACCGCGTTGTGGCCGACCGAGACGTTCTCACCGATGACCACGGGGCTGCCGGCATCCACGTGAACCGAGACGTTGTCTTGCAGGTTTGATCCGGCGCCGACCGTGATCGACGCGCTGTCGCCTCGGAGAACAGCGTTGTACCAGACGCTGGACTCAGGCCCGAGCCGCACATCGCCAATCACCCGCGCGCCTGCCGCAAGGAAGGCGGAGTCATCGATCACGGGTGTCGAGCCTCCAACGGAAAGAACGGATGCAGCGTCGGAGTTCATGCCTCGACAGTAGGGCAGCGGAGCGTCACCGGGCTAGGCCAGATGGGTCACGCGACCCCCGAGCAGCGTCGCGCGCACATCCATCGCACGTAGCTCGGTCTCGGATGCCACCAGCGGGTCTTCCCCGCACAGCACGAGGTCTGCAACGGCTCCCGGTTCGATGCGACTGGGAGCGGTGGATCCGCCGTGTGTCGAGGCGGCCAGCGCGACACCTGCGTCAACGGCCTGCTCGACCTGCCACGGTGACCGCCCGTCGCGGGTGCGATAGATCGCCGACGCCATCGCCGCCCACGGATCGAGCTGCGCCACCGGCGCATCAGAACCGAACAGCAGATTCGCTCCCGCATCTACCAGCGCGCGGAAGGGGTAGGGCCTGGCGATCTGGGCAGACCAGATCGTGTCAGAGAGGTCGCGATCATCGAGGGCATGCTCCGGTTGGACACTCGCCCCGACACCGAGGCGAGCAAAGCGCGGGATGTCGACGGCTGAAACCAGCTGCGCGTGCTCGATCGTTCCGGCCGCGCCCGTCACCGCAAAGGCGTCAAGGGCATGGGTGTTCGCCAGGTCACCGATGGCGTGAATCGCGCATGAAATGCCGTGGGCCGCGGCATCCGTCATGAGTGCGACCAGTTCAGCGGGCGGGATCGTCAGAACGCCGTGATTGTGGGGGTCATCCGGATACGGATGCGAGCACGCGGCGGTCCGCGTTCCCAGCGACCCGTCAGTGATGACCTTCAGCGGCCCGACCGTGATCAGCTCGCTCAGCCGGTCGCCGCTCTGCCATCCCGTCTCGATGAGTCGGCTCAGATGCGACGGGTAGGTACCGAACTCGACGCGCAGCGTGTCGAAGCCCGCAGCGACGCGGCGTGACCAGGCATCCGCATTCCAGGCCATGTCGAGGTCGACGATCCCGACGACCCCACGGGATGCGGCGTGTCGTGCGAGGTCGGCAACTGCCTCGTCGGCATCATCGGGGCTCGCAGCCGCCAGCCGACGAGTGATCTCAAACGCCGGCTCCTCCCGGAGCATCCCCGATGCGTCAGGAGGCGTGATCTCCTCGCGCGCGAAGGCAGCGGAGTTCAGCCACACGCTGTGCAGGTCCGCGTTGATCAGATACGCGGGGACGGCGCCGGTAGCCGCATCCAGCATCTCGAGCGTCGGTTCGTCGGGCCAGAAGGCATCCCGAAAGCCGGCACCCACACGGATGCCGCGACCGAGGAGCGGGGCGCCCGCCATGATGTGAGCGGCATGAAGCGCTGATTCGGCAGCACCGAGCGGCTCACGCTGTCGGGTGAAAGCGGCGGACACCGTGTGCACGTGGTGATCCCACAGCCCCGGGATGAGCCAGGCACCATCTCCCTGCAGCACCTCGCCGACCGGACGAACAGCGCCGGCGGGGGCAAGATCACTGATGCGGCCACCCTCGATGAAGACGTCATACGCGCCGTCGACGGGCAAGAGCTCGCTTCCCGGTCCTGTGATCTGCACGCCGACAATGGTCGACACCGTTGCGTCGACGGCACTCATGCGCGAGCGTCGTTCGCGCGGCGCATCTCCGCGGCGAGCAGCGGATTGTGATGCGGGCCGTCGTTCTCGAGCTCACGGATGACGTGATCGACGAGCTCGACGGGACGATTCTGACTGAGCTTGCGCTTGGCCGTCACCGATGTCGGTGTGAGGCGAAAGCCGACGGTGCCGCGCTCTAGTCGCTCGACGAAATCCGCGTCGTTCGGACGCTCCCACAGCATCCGAGGCTCGGGCATCGGGCTCTCGAAACGCGCAACCAAACGATCCAAGACGCGCAGGTTCTCCTCCGTCGACAGAAGCTCCGGCACGCCCCGCAGGTGGACTGTCACGAAGTTCCAGGTCGGGACGCTCGGCCGGTCACCGTACCAGCTGGGCGAGATGTAGCCGTGCGGACCCTGGAACACGATGAGGAGCTCGCGTTCTCCGAGCCCCAGGATCAGGTCATCGGGCTTGCCGACATGACCGACGACGGTGAGGTCGTCCCTGGTGTCATCCAAGAGGACCGCGTAGTGGGAGGCAACGAGACCGTCATCCGTCGAACCGACGAGTGTCGCCCACGGGTTGTGTTCGACGACCCGCCGCAACTCGCCGACGTCGGTCATGGCGAAGCTCGGGTTCTGACGCATGCGTTCAGCCTATGACGGGAGGATTCAGCGTCACGCCTGACACCGGGGGCACCAGTACAGCTTCCGTGACGCTGCCTCTTCGACAACGATTGCGGTCCCACAGACTCGGCACGGCAGCCCGGCACGGTGGTAGACCCAGTGACGGTCGTCGCGGTGTGCCATGGCGCGACGGTAGGCGTCGGCATCCAGGTCGTCCATCGTCATCATCTGGCCGGTCTCGACGCCGATGGCAAGCAGTCGCGTCCAGTCTCGCCACAGCGATCTGACCGTCTCCTCGGGCACATCACGCCCTGGGGTATGCGGGTTCAACCGCGCCCGGAACAGAAGCTCAGCCCGATAGACATTGCCGATTCCGCTGACGACCGACTGGTCCATCAGCAGCAGTCCGATCGGTGTGGGGGCACGCCGCACGCGGGCGGTGAACCGCTCCTCACCCTCAGCGAGGTCGTCGACGAGCGGATCCGGCCCGAGCTTTGCGATCGAGGCGGCGACCTCATCCGGCGTCTGGAGCTCGCATGCTGTCGGTCCCCGCAGATCAGCGCACGTCTCGTCGGTGAGCAACCGCAGCCGCACCTGACCGACCACGGGCGGCGGCCACGTGCCCTCCTCATCGGGCAGACCCGTCGTCTGCTCCGACATCCGCACGTGGACGCGGGCGCGCCGGGGTGCCCCGATCGAGGTGAGGGAGTTCTCGCCCGCGGCATCCATGATCGGCTCGTCGAGAACCGTGCCGCGCTGGTTCGTCTGTCCCATCCGCCCGTTCGCAGAGGCGATCGTTGGGTCGGCGTCGATCACGCCCGCAAAGTCCCACGCGCCGTACATGCCCAGGTGCACGCGCAGCCAGATGTCGCCATCGAAACGGAGGAACATCTGCTTGCCGACAGCACGGGCCTCGAGCATCTCTCGTCCAGCGAGCGCAGCTGCGCCCTCGGCGAAGCGGCCCTGCGGACTGGATGCGTCAACCGTGCGACCGACGAAGTTCCGCGCGAACTGCCGGGCGATCCGGTGAACGGAATGACCCTCGGGCATCAACCAGCTTCTGGGTCGAACGAGTCCGTTACCGCGGTGTTCGCGACATCCCGCGGGTCAGGCAGCAGGGAACCGTCGGCCTCGTATGCCGCGATCTGGCCGATGCGGCGCACGTGACGTTCTTCGTTCGAGAACGGCGTCTCGATGAACCGGTCGATGAAGGTCACGACCTCGTCGAAAGAGTGCTGCCGGGCTCCGATGGCGATGACGTTCGCGTCGTTGTGCTGTCGCGCGAGCTCCGCAGTCGCGATGCTCCAGACGAGGGCTGCACGGATCCCGCGAACCTTGTTCGCAGCGATCTGCTCACCGTTTCCCGAACCGCCGAACACGATCCCGAGGGCCTCGACTCCCGCGCTCTGATCGGCGACGACACCGAGGGCGGCACGGATGCAGAACGACGGGTAGTCATCGACGGCGTCGTACTCGATCGGGCCGTGGTCGATGACCTCGTGACCCTCCTCAGCCAGATGGTGCTGAAGTTGCGTGGAGAACTCCATGCCGGCGTGGTCGGTGGCGATATGGATGCGCATGGCTCCCATCCTAGGGAAGCGCGGGTGAACGGCGCGGACCGATCTACGCCGATATGATGTTTTCATCATGCCATTGAATGATGCTCAAAGACCGCTCTATGAAGTCAAGGCCAACCTGTTCAAGGGGCTCGCGCATCCGTTCCGTATCCGCATCCTTGAACTGCTGTCTTCGAGTCCCGAAGTGAGCGTGGCCGATCTGCAGGGTGAGACGGCGCTGGAGGCGTCGCATCTGTCGCAGCACCTGGCAGTGCTGCGCCGCCATCGCCTCGTGCAGTCGGAGCGTCGAGGCAGCCACGTGTTCTACCGACTTGCTGATCCCCGCGTCGCCGACCTGCTCGCTGTCGCGCGGGCGCTGCTCCTGAGCCTGCTGGAAGCCGACAGCGCTCAATTGGCGCACGTCGACACACTGCCCACGTTCGGCACGGCAGCGCCATGAGTCGGGCACGCCGCTCGGCGCGGTCGCTCGCACAATCGGCGCGAGCACTCTTG
Organism: Microbacterium sp. bgisy207; assembly: GCF_965345035.1. Classification (GTDB taxonomy): domain Bacteria; phylum Actinomycetota; class Actinomycetes; order Actinomycetales; family Microbacteriaceae; genus Microbacterium. Next base: position 111,272 of record NZ_CBDRMG010000009.1, on the reverse strand, counting down.
CCGAGCATCCAGGACTACCGCCGGCTGCCCCGCACATGGCGGGGAGATCTCGTTGCCGGCGTCACGGTCGGAATCGTCGCGCTCCCACTCGCTCTCGGTTTCGGAGTGAGCTCCGGCCTCTCCGCTGAGGCGGGCCTGGTCACGGCGATCGTCGCGGGCATCCTGGCCGCCGTCTTCGGCGGATCGAACGTGCAGGTCTCGGGGCCGACCGGAGCGATGGTCGTCGTCCTGGTTCCCATCGTCGCAACCCATGGTGCCGGTGCCGTGGTCGCCGTCACGGCGATCGCGGGCGTCATCGTCGTCGCTGCCGGCGCTCTGCGGCTCGGTCGCGCCGTCTCGTTCATCCCCTGGCCCGTCATCGAAGGCTTCACCCTGGGGATCGCAGTCATCATCTTCCTCCAGCAGGTGCCGCTGCTCACCTCACCGCACACTGTTCATGCCGGCGACCACTCCTCGAACGCGATCATCGCCGCGGTCCAATCGGTCGCGGAGGCGGACTGGTCCTACGTCCCGTGGTCGCTGGGGGCTGCCGCCATCGTGTCCCTCGTCATGCTCATCGCGCCCCGGATCCACCGCGCTCTTCCCGGCTCCCTGATCGGCATCACCGTCGTGACGGCGCTTGCCCTGATCATCGCTACGCCACTGGCGACGATCGGCGCCCTTCCGTCGAGCCTGCCCTCGCCGTCTTTCCCTTCGCTCGACCCGAGTGTCATCGGTCAACTGCTGCTGCCCGCCCTGACGGTGGCAGCACTTGCGGCCATCGAGTCACTGCTCTCGGCTCGTGTTGCAGCGTCCCTCGCCGACACCGGACCCTATGACCCCGACCGCGAACTCGTCGGCCAGGGCATCGCCTCACTCGGCTCAGCACTTTTTGGCGGGATGCCTGCCACCGGCGCCATCGCACGCACCGCCGTCAACGTGCGCTCGGGCGGACGCACCCGTGTCGCCGCGATCACGCACGCTCTCGTCCTCCTGCTCGTTGTCCTCGTGATCTCTCGGCCCGTCGGCGCCATCCCCCTCGCCGCTCTCGCAGGCGTGCTGATGATGACGGCCGTGCGAATGGTGCATGCCTCGACCGTGCGAGCGATCATCACCTCGACACGCGCCGATGCGATCGCCTTCGTCATCACCGCGCTTGTGACGGTGTCGTTTGACCTCATCGTGGCGGTCATCATCGGCGTTCTGTTCGCGGGAGTCATCGCGGTGCGCAGCCTCTCGCGCCAGACCGGCGTGCGTCGCGAAGCAATCAGCGGCGAAGCGGTCGACGGAGACGAACGGATCGCGATCATCGCCATTGACGGCCCGCTCTTCTTCGCCTCCGCCGACCGCGTTTTCGAGCAGGTCGCCTCACTCACCGATGTCTCGGTCGTCGTGCTCCGGATGTCTCAGCTCGAGCTGGTGGATGCCACGGGTGCACGCATGCTGGCCGACATCATCCAGTCGCTCGAAAGACGCGGCATCACGGTGTTGATCAAAGGTGTGCAGCCGCTTCACGACGGTCTGTTCCGGCGGGTCGGGGTCCTGGATTCCCTGCGCCACCACAATCACCTCTTCACCGACCTTCCCGCAGCGATTACCCACGCCCGCAGTCACATCGCGCGAGAGCTCGCGGCGTAGGCTTGGGGGTTATCGCGCCCACAATGCGCGAGGCCGTGTCGCGGCATCCCTGACCCCTCACACACTTGGGAGCATCCGAAAGTGCCTGGAGAAAACCTCACCCGCATCGAAGCGCAGGAACGTCGCGGCGTCCTTGACACGCAGTCCTATGAGGTCGAGCTTGATCTGACCACCGGCCCGGAGGTGTTCCGCTCCACCGCAACGGTGCGTTTCACCGCAACCGAGGGCGCCTCCACGTTCATCGACCTGATCGCGCGGGCCGTCCACTCGATCACGCTCAACGGGCGCAGCATTCCGACATCCGCGTTCGCGGACTCCCGGATCGCACTGGACCAGCTCGCACTCGAGAACGAGCTCGTCGTCGTCGCCGACTGCGAGTACACGAACACCGGCGAGGGCCTGCACCGGTTCGTCGACCCGGTGGACGGCGAGGTCTACCTCTATACGCAGTTCGAAGTGCCCGACTCCCGGCGAGTCTTCGCCGTCTTCGAGCAACCCGACCTGAAAGCGACGTTCCAGTTCACGGTTACCGCTCCCGCGTCATGGAAGGTCATCTCCAACTCCCCCACCCCCGCGCCTGTGCCCAGCGGCGAAGGCATCGCGACGTGGGAATTCGAGCCGACCCCGCGCATCTCGTCCTACATCACTGCGCTGATTGCCGGCCCCTACGAGTCGACGTACTCCGAACTCACGAGCACGTCCGGCCGGGTCATCCCGCTCGGCATCTTCGCGCGAAAGAGCCTGTGGCAGTACCTGGATGCCGACTACATCTTCGAGAAGACCCGTCAGGGCTTCGCCTACTTCGAGGAGAAGTTCGACTATCCGTACCCGTTCGCCAAGTACGACCAGCTGTTCGTCCCGGAGTTCAACGCGGGAGCGATGGAGAACGCCGGCGCGGTCACGTTCACCGAGGTCTACGTCTTCCGGAGCAAGGTGACGGATGCCGTCAAGGAGCGCCGGGTCGTCACCATCCTGCACGAGCTCGCGCACATGTGGTTCGGCGACCTCGTCACGATGAAGTGGTGGAACGACCTGTGGCTGAACGAGTCGTTCGCCGAGTGGGCGTCCACGATCGCCACGGCCGAGGCCACGGAGTGGACCGAGGCCTGGACCACCTTCAACGCGATGGAAAAGACCTGGGCCTACCGTCAGGATCAGCTCCCCTCGACCCATCCTGTCGTCGCCGAGATCAACGACCTCGAGGACGTCCAGGTCAACTTCGACGGCATCACCTACGCGAAGGGCGGATCGGTTCTCAAGCAACTGGCGGCCTGGGTCGGCATCGACGAGTTCTTCGCGGGCGTCGGCGCCTACTTCCGCAAGCATGAGTACGGCAACACCGAGCTGCGCGACCTGCTCACAGAACTCGAGACCACGAGCGGACGAGAGCTGACGGCATGGTCCAAGAAGTGGCTGGAGACCGCTGGCGTCAACACCCTCTCTCCGGCGATCGTGGAGGCCGCCGACGGGACGATCTCGGCCTTCAAGATCGTTCAGACGGCGCCGGCCGACTATCCGACGATCCGCCCCCACCGTCTGGGCGTCGGCTTCTACGCGCTCGATGGCGGTGCGCTCGTGCGCACCCACTTCACCGAGCTGGATGTCGACGGAGACCTCACTGACGTGCCCGAGCTGGTCGGTCTCCCGCGCCCCGACCTCGTGCTGCTGAACGACCACGACCTCGCCTACGCGAAGATTCGCCTCGACGAGCGATCGCTGCAGACCGCGATCGACCACTTGTCGAAGATCTCCGACCCCCTCGCACGTTCACTCGTCTGGGGAGCGGCATGGGATCAGACCCGCGATGCCGAGGCGTCGGCATCGGCCTACATCGACCTCGTCCTGCGCAACATCGGGTCGGAGACCGAATCGACGACCGTGCGTACGACGCTGGCCCAGCTCCAGCTCGCCGCGAACTCCTACGTGGCGCCCCACAAACGAGACGCCTCACGCCAGAAGGTTGCTGACGGACTGTGGGCGCTCGCGCAGGCAGCCGAGTCGGGAAGCGACAGTCAGCTGCAGTTCGTGACGGCGTTCGCAAGCGCCGCCGCGAGCCCCGAGCACTGGGAGACGATCCGTTCGCTCCGCACTGGCGAAACGGCTCTGGACGGCCTGGCAGTCGACACCGACCTGTCGTGGCAGTTGTTGGTCTCGCTCGCGGCGGGGGGCGTCGTGACCGAAGGTGTCATCGATGAGGCGCTCGCGGCCGACAACACCGCCAAGGGCGCCGAGTTCGCGGCGCAGGCGAAGGCGGCGCTGCCGACGGCGGAAGCCAAGAGCGCGGCCTGGTCGTCCCTCGTCGATTCCGATCGTCTGTCGAACACCCTCGTGCGCTCGGCAGGTCTCGGATTCACCCATCCCGCGGGCGTCGCCCTGCTCGATGAGTTCGTCGACCAGTACTTCGCGATGCTGCTCCCGGTCTGGGAGTCGCGCACCTACAAGATCGCCGAGTATCTCGTGCTCGGCCTGTACCCCGCGCCACTGGCAAGTGCCGCTCTCCGCGACGCGACCCGCGCATGGCTGAACGAGCACACAGATGCCCCTCCCGCATTGCGCCGCCTCGTGGCCGAGAACCTCGCCGGTGTCGAGCGCGCCCTGGCCGTGCAGGAGCGCGACGATCACTGAGTGCGCTCCACAACCCGCGCCCTCAGTGATCGCGTATCGCTGAGGGCGCGGGTTCTAGGATTCCACTGATGCACTCGTTCGACACCGCTCCGACACCCGCGACCGTGTGGGACAGCTTCCTGTCCATCCTCGGCTCGATCAGCGGCACGTTGCTTCAGCTCCTCGGAGTGCTCGTCGGCGCGGTTCTGGTCGTGTGGCTGCTGCGCGTGATCATCCGACGCGTGGTCCGACGGGTCGTGGAGGGCGCGAAGTCCCGAGCGAGGGTCGACGACACGCAGGCACTGGACCGGTCGCCCCTGGCATCGGTCCGACTCGTGCAGCGAACGCGAACGCTCGGCTCGATACTGCAGAACATCGTCAACGTGACGGTCGTCATCGTCGCGATCTTGCTCATCATCCTGATCCTGGCAGGGCCCCAGGTCATGAGCTCTTTCACCCTGCTGAGCGCCGCGATCGGCGCAGGGCTCGGCTTCGGCGCGCAGAACATCGTCAAGGACGTCCTGAACGGGATCTTCATCGTCGCCGAGGATCAGATCGGGATCGGCGACGTGGCCGACCTCGGCCTTGCGACCGGGGTCGTCGAGTACGTCAGCGTGCGCATCACTCAGGTGCGCGATGTCAACGGGACGCTCTGGTTCGTCCGCAACGGCGAGATCACCAGAATCGGCAACATGTCGCAGGGTTGGTCCCGCGCCATCATCGACCTCGCGGTGCCGGCCAACGCCGACGTGGAGGAGGTCGAGCAGGCGATGCTGGACGCCGCCCGCGCGCTCGCGCAGGAGCCGAAGTGGCGCAGCCGCATCATCGAGGACCCCGAGGTCTGGGGTCTGGAATCCGTCTCCGGCGACGCTCTCGTCATCCGGATCGTCATGAAGACCCGCGCCGGCGCAAAGGATGATGTCGCGCGCGAATTGCGGATGCGCCTCAAGCGTGCGATTGACGGGCTCGGGCTGACCCTTCCGCAGATGAACTCGATCATGCTGTCGGGACTGGAGAACGCGGGCCGTGTCCGCGGCGCGAACCCCCCTCGCACCAAACCCACGCCGATCACCCAGCCGGGGGCGCCGGACCGGCCGGTCTGGCGTGCGAAGCGCACGAACAAGAAGGTCGATGCGCAGCCCGAGACAACCGAAGCCGGCGAGGAGACAGAGTCGTGAGCACACCCGCACAGCCCGGTACACCCGAACAGCAGTCGTTCTTCGATGCGGTGGGCGGCCACGAGACCTTCGTGCGGATCGTCGACGGCTTCTACCGCGGCGTGGCAGAGGATCCGGTGCTGCGCCCGATGTATCCCGAGGAGGACCTGGGGCCGGCGAAGGAGCGGCTGCTGATGTTCCTCGAGCAGTACTGGGGAGGACCGACCACCTACAGTGAGCAGCGCGGACACCCGAGGCTCCGGATGCGGCACGCACCGTTCCTCGTCAACCCCGACGCGCGGGATCGGTGGCTCGCTCACATGCGTGCCGCGCTGGACGAGGTCGAGTTGTCTCCCCTCCACGAAGAAGCGCTGTGGGACTACCTGAGTCGCGCCGCCCATGCGATGGTGAACTCGTTCGCGCCCACGGAGATCGGGCCGAACGCGGGACACCGCACAGACATCCCCCTGACGTCCGAGAACTGACGCAGGTGACGACGAAGGAGTCGCATGACCGCAGCATCCGTTCACCGCACCGACGTCCTGGTGATCGGCTGGGGGCTGGCAGGCCTGGTCGCCGCTGCTGAAGCGACGGCCGCCGGTAAACGCGTCACGATCATCGACCAGGAGCCGCGCACCAACCTCGGCGGCCAAGCATGGTGGTCCTTCGGTGGGCTGTTCTTCGTCGACTCCCCCGAGCAACGACGCATGGGCATCCGCGACAGTCTCGAACTGGCACGCCAGGACTGGTTCGGCACGGCCGGCTTCGACCGCGACGAGGACGCGTGGCCGCGGCGGTGGGCAGAGGCGTACCTTCACTTCGCGGCAGGAGAGAAGCGCAGCTGGCTCCGCGAGCGCGGGGTCGGCTTCTTCCCCGTCGTGGGCTGGGCCGAGCGGGGCGGGTACACCGCCGGCGGTCCCGGCAACTCCGTGCCGCGATTCCACATCACCTGGGGTACGGGACCGGGCCTTGTCGCTCCGTTCCAGGCGGCGATCGAGCAGGCCGAGCGTGCGGGGATGCTCACCGTCCTCCCGCGCCACCGGGTCAGCGCGCTGACGGTCACGGATGGTGCGATCACCGGCGCCGAGGGCGACGTGCTCGCCCCTTCCAGCGCCGCCCGAGGACTGGCGACCTCGAGGGAGGTCGTCGGGACGTTCTCGATCGAGGCCGGGGCGACCGTGGTCGCCTCCGGCGGGATCGGGGGAAACCATGACCTCGTCCGCAGATGGTGGCCCGAGAGGCTCGGCACCGCGCCGACCGACATGGTGTGCGGTGTTCCCGCCTACGTCGACGGATCCATGCTCGAGGTCACGCAGGCCGTGGGAGCGAACCTCATCAATCGCGACCGCATGTGGCACTACGTCGAAGGCATCCAGAACTGGGACCCCATCTGGCCGATGCACGGCATCCGGATTCTTCCTGGGCCCTCCTCGCTCTGGCTCGATGCCACCGGGGCACGCCTGCCCGTGCCCCTGTTCCCGGGCTTCGACACGCTCGGCACCCTCGCTCACCTGCGCGCGACAGGCCACGATCATTCGTGGTTCGTGCTCTCTCAGCGCATCGTCGAGAAGGAGTTCACCCTGTCGGGCAGCGAACAGAACCCGGATCTCACCGGGAAGGATGTGCGCCTGCTCCTGCGCTCCCGGCTGGGGAAGGGCGCTGCCGGCCCCGTGCAGGCATTCCTCGACCATGGTGCGGATTTCGTCATCCGGGATGACCTCGACAGTCTCATCGATGGCATGCGTGCCATGCCGGGCGGTGACGCGCTCGATGCCGACCGCGTGCGATTCGAGGTCCAGGCGCGCGATCGTGAGATGGACAACGAGTTCACGAAGGACGCGCAGGTGGCGATGCTGCGCTCCGCGCGGGCATACCGCGGCGACCGCTTGGTGCGCACGGCGGCCCCACACCGCATCACCGATCCCGACGCCGGTCCGCTCATTGCGGTCAAGCTGCACGTCCTCACCCGCAAGTCACTCGGCGGCATCGAGACCGATCTGGAGGGACGAGTCCTCCAGCCCGGCGGCACTCCCCTCCCCGGGCTGTTCGCCGCCGGCGAGGCCAGCGGGTTCGGTGGCGGAGGCGTCCACGGATACCGCGCGCTCGAGGGCACGTTCGTCGGTGGATGCCTCTTCTCAGGCCGCGCAGCCGGTCGCGGCGCCGCGACGCACACCTGATCGCTGAGGGTCGACGCGCCGGGGCCGGTTCAGGTCAGCCCACCGTCCACCGAGCGGCCGTACTCTGACGGCGCGTCCCGGACGAGCACGGGCGTGTCACGGTTCAGGCTCTCCCCCCGGAAGAAGGACTTCGCACGGGGGAACAGGAACCACAGGAGCATCAGCACAACACCGAACGCGAGCGCTCCGATTCCCAGCACGAAAGTGCCGCCGACCCCGAGAAGCACCGTGTATCCGTAATCGACGTCGTACATGTCGATCGCGGATTGCACGAAGGCGTACGTCAGGGTGAGGGCGCCCAGGAGGGGAAAGAGGAACTTGTAGAAGAAGTTCCTGCGAGATGTGAACAGCTCCCGCCGGAAGTACCAGACGCAGGCGTAGCCGGTGATCGCGTAGTAGAACGCGATCGCAAGACCGAGCGAAAGAATCGAGTCCTGCAGGATGTTGTCGCTGATCAGGGTCATGCCGACGTAGTAGACGATGGCGACGATGCCCATGACCAGCGTCGAGAACGACGGCGTCCGAAAGCGCGGGTGGACCGTCGCGAACTTCTTGGGCAGCGCGCGGTACGCGGCCATCGCGAGCGTGCCGCGCGCGGTCGGGAGGATGGTCGTCTGCGTCGACGAGATCGCCGACACCATGACGGCAACGATGAGTACCCAGCCGAGCGGGCCGAGAAGACCATCCTTGACGGCGATGAAGAAATCGTCGGCATTCGTCTCGTTCCCCAGGCCCGTGGGTCCGTCACCGAGACCCGCGTACATCATCGCCGCGACCGTGACGGTGACGTACGTCACCAGCAGGATCACCGTCGTCAGCAGCGCGGCAAGTCCCGGGATGCGCCGTGGGTCCTTCGTCTCCTCGTTCAGGGCCAGGGTGGTGTCCCATCCCCAGTAGATGAACAGCGCCAACAGGATCGCCTGCACGAACCCGCTCCAGTCGGCGATCGCGAACGGGTTGAACCACGACCACTCGAAGGGCGTGGGATCGGGCGCGCTGCCGCCGAAGAAGTGCCACAGCGCGGCCACGACGAAGATCGCCAGAGCGAGGTACTGCACCGACAGCAGGACGTTCTGGACCTTCTCCCCGATCTCCACGCCGCGCCAGCTCACCCAGGTCATGGCGGCGATGAAGACGACGCCCGTCACCGTGACCAAAGGTGCGTTGTCCGCCAGCAGCGCGTCCTGGGGGCTTCCGACGATCCCGTCGACGAGCGCCCACAGGTAGATTCCGCTGATCTGCGCGAGGTTGGCGAGCACCACCATCCCCGCGACCGCAACACCCCAGCCGCCCATCCAACCGACCCACGGTCCGAAGGCTTTCGTACCCCAGGTGAAGGTCGTCCCGCAGTCGGGTATCTCCCGGTTGAGCTCGCGGTAGGCATAGGCGATGAAGAGCATGGGCACGAACGCCAGCACGAAGATGATGGGCGCTTGCGCGCCGACCGCGATGACGATGAACCCCAGCGTCGCGACGAGCGAGTAGACCGGTGCGGTGGACGCCAGCCCGATGACCGTGGAGCCCCAGAGCCCCAGAGTGCCGGCCGCGAGGCCCTTCCCCTCCGGAGCGGTGAATGTGATCGGTGCAGTCGCCATTCCGTCACCGTAGGGGTCGCGCGAATTCGCGGTCAAGCATGAGTGTGCCGCCGTGACGACGGTCGCGGCGTCACGACGCGCCAGTGCGGCGAATGCCACCGGCACGCCGGACCAGCACGTGGCCCCGGCGAAGCGACAGTCGCAGCCATGCACCGGACTCCCGCAGCGGCACAGTCTCCGCATCCTGCCCGAGGAATCCGAGCACCTGCGCGACGAATCCGGCGCCCCGAGGCAGGCCATCCAGACGCGGATCGGATGCCCCCCACACCGCACTTCGGATCTGGCGCACCACGTCCTCCCCCGCGTTCGCCGGCACCGCGGTGGCGACGTCCTCCATTCCGCGGTGAGCGGCGGCGGCGAGATCCGTCGATGACAGGTGGCCGAGCAGGGTCCAATCCGCGACGGGCGGCGACACCCCTGCCCACGCTGCACGCATCCCCGCGTCGGGGAGCCGGAGGGCCTGACCGTCCGCGCGAAGCGATGCGCCGTCGACGACGACGTCGCAGGACAGCTCGGGGTCGGCGCCGAGAACGCGCACGCCCAGGACCGTCGGCGAGGTGTCGAGGATGCCCCGGGGTGCGATCGGCGCGCAGCTCATGACCAGGATGCCGTCGGCGGCGCGAAGCCTGACCGCGCCGTCTCCGACACGAGCCGCTCGCGAGGCGAAGGTCTGCGCGTCCACCGCGGTCTCGGCATCAGCGAGAATCAGGAGCGTGGGCATCCGACCTAAACTACCAAGCGAGAAAGGCGCCGCGCCCGCGGCGGCACATTCGCGCTCCGAGGAGGCTCGATGACCGACGGCACCTCCAGCGAGATCGTCGAGGCCGATCCCGTCGCGTCGCTTCTGGCCGTCCTCGATCTCTCCTCCAACGGCGCCCGGACGACAGAGGACATCTTCACGGGAGTCTCGCAGTCGATGCCGCTCGGTCGCGTCTATGGAGGGCAGGTGCTTTCGCAGTCCATCGTGGCCGCATCCCGCACGCTCCCGCCGGGACGGTCCGTGCACTCCATGCACGGCTACTTCCTTCGCCCGGGAGATTCGTCGGCCGAGATCACGTTCGCCGTCGATCGGATCCACGACGGCCGATCCTTCTCGACGCGCCGAACGCAGGCCTTTCAGGACGGCGTGCCGATCTTCTCGATGATCGCGTCGTTCCAGGACGAGGACCCGGGCCTCGAGCACGCGGCTCCGATGCCCGAGGGCATTCCTCGTGCCGAGGAGCTGCCTGACATCGAGGACCACCTGATCGGGCTTCACCCCATGAGCAAGCGCATGTTCACGGACCGCCCTCTCGATGTGCGCCACGTCCCCTCGCCCATCTACCTCCACGTGGAAGGCGAGCGCGTCCCCCGCCAGGCGGTGTGGTTCCGCACACGTCGGCGCTTCCCCGACGATCCCGACCTGCATCGCGCGGCCCTCGCGTACATGAGCGACATGACGATCCAGGAATCGGTCCTGCGCGCGCACGGAATCGCCTGGGCAACGCCGGGGCTCAAGGTCGCAAGTCTCGACCATGCCATGTGGTGGCATCGATTCGCCCGTGTCGACGAGTGGCTGTTGTACGTCCAGGAGTCACCGAATGCGCGGGGCGGTCGCGGACTGGCCACGGGCCGGATCTACACCGCTGATGGCATCCTGGTGGCAAGCGTCGCGCAGGAGATCACGATCCGGGTTCCCGACCACGCCTAGCTGTTGTCAGCGACGGTGACCGTATCGGAGCGGCTCACCGACATACGGCGCCCACGCCTCGCGTTCTCGCTCGCTCAGACGCAGCGGGCGGCCGGAATCGGCATCGACCTTCACGACGACCGTCGTCGCACGCGCATAGATCTCCTGCCCGCTCTCGCCCGCGGTCTCCCGCGGGCTGCACACCTCGTAGCAGACGTCGATACTCGAACCACCGAGCCGCCCGAACCACAGTTGCACATCGAGCGGGTGCCGCTGGTAGGGCACCGGGCGCACGTACTCGATCTCCTGGCGGGCGATGAGGGTGAGCACTCCGGAGTGAAGGCTCGAGTCCATGACGGCGGTCGGCGGAGCCGTCTCGCCGTCACCGGGCTGCCAGAACGCGCGCACACGCGCTTCCTCGAGCAACTTGAGCATCGACGTGTTGTTCACATGGTTGAACGCGTCGAGATCTCCCCAGCGCAGATGGATCGGCAGGTGGACCCGGGCTCCCCCCGCCGCGGGCTCTTCCGGCTCGGTCATCGCGAGTTCAGTCTCGCGTCAGCTTGCGGTATGTGGAACTCGCGCGGTTGAGAGCGTCGGGCCCGAGCCGTTCGAGCTTGTTTCGCTCATACGCCTCGAAGTTGCCCTCGAACCAATACCACGCATCCGGATTCTCGTCTGTCCCCTCGTAGGCGAGAATGTGGGTCGCGATGCGGTCCAGGAACCACCGGTCGTGGGTGATCACCACGGCGCAGCCGGGGAACTCGAGGAGGGCGTTCTCGAGCGACTGGAGAGTCTCGACGTCGAGGTCGTTCGTCGGCTCGTCCAGCAGGAGAAGGTTGCCGCCCTCCTTGAGGGTGAGCGCGAGGTTGAGGCGGTTGCGCTCACCGCCGGAAAGTACGCCGGCCTTCTTCTGCTGATCGGGCCCCTTGAAGCCGAACTTGGACACATAGGCGCGCGAGGGAATCTCCGTCTTGCCGACCGTGATGATGTCGAGGCCGTCGGACACGACCTCCCACAGGGTCTTGTTCGGGTCGATGTTCGAGCGAGTCTGGTCGACATAGCTGATCTTGACCGTCTCGCCGATCTTCAGTTCGCCGCCATCGAGCGGCTCGAGTCCGACGATCGTCTTGAACAGAGTCGTCTTGCCCACGCCGTTGGGGCCGATGACTCCGACGATTCCGTTGGGCGGAAGGCTGAAGCTCAGCCCATCGATGAGGGATCGCCCGTCGAAGCCCTTCTTGAGCTTCTTGGCCTCGATGACGACACTGCCCAGTCGCGGACCCGGCGGAATCTGGATCTCTTCGAAGTCCAGCTTGCGCGTACGCTCCGCCTCGGCGGCCATCTCCTCATAGCGCGCGAGACGCGCTTTGGATTTCGCCTGGCGGCCCTTCGTGTTGGAGCGGACCCACTCGAGCTCGTCCTTCAGCCGCTTCGCGAGCTTGGCATCCTTCTTGCCCTGGATGTCCAGTCGCTCGGCCTTCTTCTCGAGGTAGGTCGAGTAGTTGCCCTCGTACCCGATGAGCCGGCCGCGGTCGACTTCCGCGATCCACTCGGCGACATTGTCGAGGAAGTACCGGTCGTGCGTGATCGCGATGACCGCGCCCGCATACTTCTGCAGGTGCTGCTCCAACCACAGGACGCTTTCGGCGTCGAGGTGGTTGGTGGGCTCGTCGAGCAGCAGCAGATCGGGCTTCTGCAGCAGGAGCTTCGTCAGCGCGACACGCCGCTTCTCACCGCCCGAGAGGTGCGCGACCTGGGCGTCTCCCGGCGGTGTCCGCAGGGCGTTCATCGCCTGGTCGAGCTGCGAGTCGAGGTCCCACGCGTCGGCCGCGTCGATCTCTTCCTGCAACGTGCCCATCTCTGCGAGCAGGCTGTCGAAGTCGGCGTCCGGGTCGCTCATGAGTCCGGAGATCTCGTTGAAGCGATCGAGCTTGGCCTTGATCGCGATCCCGTCCTGGATGTTCTCAAGAACCGTCTTGGACTCATCGAGCTCGGGCTCTTGCATCAGGATGCCGACGCTGAACCCCGGCGTGAGCGTTGCCTCACCGTTCGACGGCGTGTCCAGACCCGCCATGATCTTCAAGATCGTCGACTTTCCGGCACCGTTGGGCCCCACCATGCCGATCTTCGCTCCTGGAAGGAACGCCATCGTCACGTCGTCGAGGATCAGCTTCTCGCCCACAGCCTTGCGGGCGCGGACCATCTGATAGATGTACTCAGCCATAGCCCGACCAGTCTACGGGCCGACCGGCGACGCCCCGTTCAGTGGTCGCCGGCGGGCGGGCGGCACGGGGCCGGCCCCGCATCCCGCCGGCCCGTGCCGGGCGATGTGTCGGACGACTGTCACCAGTCGATCGGCCGCGTGTCGCCGATGAGGCACCGCTCGGTTGCGAGACCCGGCATGACCGCGACAACCGGATCGCCGGTGGACGGCCCGACCTGACCGACCAGACACTCATCCCCCCACCTCACCGAGAACTGGATGCTCTCGGCGGGGTTGCCGACGGTGGATTCGTCGTACGTGACCTCCATGGCCGACTTATCGAACCCTGCCTGGACCAGAGCGTCGATGTATGCGCGGCCCTGGAATCGCTGATCCGTCGCCCACACTGCTGTCACCACGTCGGCGAAGAACGGCAACGCCTGATCGGCATCCGTCGCCTCGCTCAGCTGCTGCGGCGTCGGGGTCGGCGTCTCCGTCGCCGTCGGTGGGGCACTGGCTGTCTCGCTCGGCGTCGGTGTCGGCGAGGGGCTGGGGGTGCACCCGGCGAGCCCGATCGCGGCGGCGGCGACGATTGCCGCCACTCGTGAGGCGCGCGGGCGACCGGCCGCCTCGCGCGGAGCGGTCATTCGAGCAGCACACACGCAGAGGAGTCTAGAGCCCCGCACCCCGCGGCTCCCTGAGAGCTAGAACGGCGTCTCGCTGACCGCGTGCAGGGCAGGGCGAGTGCCGTCGGCACCTCCGGGGGCCGCCCAGCCATCCTCCGCCGCCGCAGGTACGGGTGGGGTGTTCGGCTCCGACACCGAGGCGGCAGTTTGCGCGCTCGACTGTTTGGTGTAGGTCGCCGTGCCCCATCGCAGATCGTGCCCGAGCGTCTCGGCGTCGATCTCGATGCTGACTCCCTTCTTCCCCCCGGACTCCCACGCACGAAGTCGTAGCCGGCCGGTGACGACCAGGGGCTCGCCTTTGGAGACCGAGGCGGCGACGTGTTCCGCCAGTCCGCGGAACGCCGACACGTTGTACCAGTTCGTCCCGTCGTCGACCCAGCTGCCGCTTGATCGGTCGAAGTGGCGCTGGGCGCTGGCGAGGCGGAAGTTCGCCACCGGCATGCCGCCCGTGGTGACTTTGAATTCCGGTGGAGTGGCCACGTTTCCGGTGACCGTGATGACGTCTGACATTTCTCCCTTTCCCGTCCGGACCTGTTCCGGACTGCGCTGGTACCCGAGTGCCCGTCGGGTACCAGCGCCGAGATCAGGCTCGCCGATCAGCGGCCGCTACCGCGCGCGGTGCAGCGGTGTCGTGAACGCACCACCCATCGCGCGCGGCTGGGGAGGAATGCTCAGGCGGTGACGTACTCGGCGAAGCGGGCCCGCACCTTGTTGACCTTCGGTACCGCCACGGCCAGGCAGTACCCCTGCGTGGGGTTCTTCGCGAAGAAGTCCTGGTGGTACTCCTCGGCGGGGTAGAACGTTCCGAGCGGCTCGATCGTCGTGACGATCCCGCCGTCCCACCACTGCGCCGCACGATCACGCGCTGCCTCGAAAAGCTCGCGCTGCTCGTCATCTGCCGGGAACATCGCGCTGCGGTACTGGGTTCCGATGTCATTGCCCTGACGGTTGAGCTGACGCGGATCGTGCATCGTGAAGAACGCGTCGAGGATCACGTCGTCGGAGATGACGTCGGGGTCGAAGGTCACCGCGACAGCCTCGGCATGACCGGTGCGCCCGGTGCAGACCTGCTCATACGAGGGATTCTCGACAGCGCCGCCGACGTAACCCGAGACAACCGACGAGACGCCTCGCAGTGCGCGGTATGCCGCGTCGAGGCACCAGAAGCAGCCCCCGGCAAGAACGAACGTGTGCATGATTTCTCCTTGTTGTGCGCCGGATCCGCGGCGCCACTGGAGACAACAGTCTCGCGGGATCTGCTGTTCCCCGCATCCGTGTCGGTGGTCGGATCTATGTTCGACTCGGAGGGAGAGGGATGACGACACCACGCATACGGCTCGTACCGATCGGAATCGACACCTGGCGAGTGGTGCACGACGACCTCGGGCCCATCGGGCAGGTGCGGGCCGGATGGGACGAGCAGGGCGAGCACTACGCGGTGAAGCGGTTTCATCCGCGCGATCGCCGCTTTCACGTGCTCGGCCGATTCTGGAACAAGGATGACGCCATCGACGCGCTCGTCCTGTCGACATGACGCGAGCATCGATGCCGGGAGGTCACACCGGCGCGCTCCAGAGGTCACGCACGCCGCGTGGCGCATCCCGCAGCACGCCCGGCCAGATCTGCGCCAAGATCTCGACGGCACGCCGCAGGTCAGCGGGCGGCCCCGTGAAGGGAATGCGCAGGTGGCGCTCGTTCCCCCCCTCGAGAGCGAACCGGGGACCGGCAGCCAGCAGCAGTCCCGCCGAGCGAGCCTGAAGCACGAGCGCAGAACTCAGTGGCGCATTCAGTTCGACCCAGAGCGCGACACCCCCGTCCACTGACGGCACGCGCCACTCGGGCAGCCGTTCCGCGAGGGCCGAGACGAGCGTGTCCCGACCCTCCCGCAGGAACTCCCCTCGATGTCGCGCGATCTCAGGAAGGCGGGGCACGAGTCCCGTTGCGACGGCCTGTTCGAACTCCGGGGTGCCGAGATCGTACGCGGGCCGCTCTTGCACGAGTCGATCGATCAGCTCGTGATCGGTCCGGATCCATCCGACGCGAAGACCGCCCCACACGGTCTTGCCGAGCGAACCCACGCGGATCACGAGGGATTCGTCATCGGTGCGGAAGCCGCGGTCGCAGGGACCGCGATCGATGTCGAGGTCTGCGGTGGTCTCGTCGATCACGAGGCGTGTTCCCCAGCGACGCGCGGCGGCGAGCACTGTCTCTCGTTCATGCGCCGACATGCTGCGCCCGGTAGGATTCTGGAAGTCGGGCATGAGGTACGCGAGCACCGGACGCGTCCGCGCGAACGACTCCTCGACGCGCTCCAGATCCCACCCGGACTCGGCGGCGACGGGTATGCCGACCAGTCGCCCGCCCGCGCGGCGCAGGGCGTCTGCGGCGTGCGGGTACGTCGGAGTCTCGATTGCGACACGCTCACCGCGGTTGACCAGCACGCTCGAGAGCAAGTGGATCGCGCTCTGCGCGCCGGCGGTGATCATGACGTGGCGGGGCTCGGTCGGAAGCCCGCGCGCGCGGAAGTGTTCCGCGATCGCCTCACGCAGCTCTGCGCGGCCCAGAACGTCGTATCCCGATCGCGAGGCGAGGGTGGCCGCCTCGGCGGCGACATCCGCCATGTGTCCGGCAAGACCCGGCCATGCGGGTGGACTCGCCTGCTGCAAATCGATCGTGCCCGTCGCCCCCAAGACGCGCGCCACCTCGCGCCGACCGAGCGGGAGCGTGACGCTGCCGGAGCCGCGAACGCTGCTGATGTGGCCCGAGTCCCGCAAGCTCTGGTACGCCATTGACACGGTGCTGCGACTGATGCCCAGCGCCGACGCGAGTTCGCGTTCCGCGGGAAGCGCGGTTCGGGGCGCGATGCGATTGTCGAGGCACAGCAGACGGATGCCGTCCGCGAGAGCCTCGTATGCGGGCTCGCGTGTGCGCCAGCCGCCCAACGCAACGGTGAGCGCACGAGCGGACATTCGTGACTCCATGGCCACTCCTTCCCAATTGGACTGGTCGCCGCAGTCCACTTCTGGACTTGGATGGTGCCATGGTCCGCCGTATCGTGCAACTTCTCATCGGCCTCCCCCTCTACGGCGCAGGTGCGGCCCTGACAGTGGCGGCAGGGCTCGGTGTCGACCCGTGGACTGTCTTCGCCGAGGGGCTCTCGCTTCGCACCGGTATCGGGGTCGGCTGGATGACGAACATTCTCGGGCTGCTGATCCTGCTGGCGTGGATTCCGCTTCGCCAGCGTCCTGGAATCGGCACCATCGCCAACATCCTGATCGTCGGCACCGCGATGCAGATCACCCTGTGGCTGCTGCCGCCCATTTCGGGCTTTCTCGCGCAGCTGGCCGTCCTCGTGGGCGGAATCGTGCTGGTCGCGATCGCCTCGGGTCTGTACATCGGAGCACGATTCGGACCCGGACCCCGGGACGGTCTCATGACCGGTCTTCGGAGCCGCTTCGGGATGCCGATCTGGGCGGCGCGGGCGAGTGTCGAGGTGACGGTGCTCATTCTGGGATGGCTGTTGGGCGGCACTGTCGGACTGGGCACCGTGCTGTTCGCCCTGACGATCGGACCTCTCGTTCATGTGACGCTGCCGCTGTTCGACACGGCACGCAGACGGCATCCGGCGTCGCCGCTGGCTCCGGCGCCACTGGTCACACCGAGGTAGGAGAAGTGTGCCCCCGCGCCCTCCCGCCACTCCACGCGCCGCGACGCGACGCGCGGAGCCTCCGGCGGCAGGGGCCCGTGAATCGGGCGGTGTAGAGACGGAGAGGACCGCCCCTCCGGGACGGTCCTCTCCATCTCGTGCCCCCGACAGGACTCGAACCTGTAACCGGCGGATTAGAAGGCCGCTGCTCTATCCATTGAGCTACGGAGGCGCATCTCCCAGATTACCGGGAGCCGCCAGGGCACCCGGGAGGCCCCGCTCTAGGATGGGCGGCATGGCCTCGAGCGAGAACGACCGTCTGGTGTGGATCGACTGCGAGATGACCGGGCTGGATCTCGCCGTCGATGAACTCGTCGAGATCGCCGTCATCGTCACCGACTTCGAACTACGCCCCCTCGACCCGGGCTTCCAGGTCGTGATCAAGCCTGACGCCTACGCGCTGGCGAACATGAACGAGTTCGTCACCAGCATGCATCAGAAGTCGGGGTTGCTCGAGGAGATCCCGAATGGCGTGAGCGTGGCCGAGGCGGAGTTCGAGGTTCTCGAGTACATTCAGCGTTTCGTTCCGCAAGAGGGCAAGGCGCCCCTCGCTGGCAACACGATCGGCACTGACCGAATGTTCCTCGCGAAGTACATGCCCAGGGTCGATCGGTGGCTCCACTACCGCAACGTCGATGTATCCAGCATCAAGGAGCTCGCGCGACGCTGGTATCCGCGCGCCTACATCCACGCCCCGGCGAAGGATGGCGGCCACCGCGCTCTCGCCGACATCAGTGAATCCCTGCGTGAACTGGCGTATTACCGCAGCGTCGTCTTCGTTCCCGAGCCCGGACCCACAAGCGACGATGCCAAGCAGGCGGCGGCTGCCGCCGTGTCGGCGTTCACCTCCGGCGTGTGAGAGAATCTTTTGGTTGCCCGCCTCGGTGGGCACATGGTGGGTATAGCTCAGTTGGTAGAGCACCTGGTTGTGGTCCAGGGGGTCGCGGGTTCAAGTCCCGTTACTCACCCCAATGAAGCCGTGAACGACACCGGCAGGGTGCGGCCATGATCGAGATGGATGCGGAAACCTTCGAGCAGTTGGTCGTCGACGAGCTCGATCGCCTTCCCGACGACATGGTCGATGGCCTCGACAACGTCGTCTTCGTGGTCGAGGATCGTGGCGAAGACGGTTCGCTGGATCTTCTCGGACTGTATGACGGTTGGGCGCTCACCGAACGCGACAGGTACGGCGCGGGCGAGCTGCCCGACCGGATTATCGTCTATCGTGAAGCGCACTTGGCGGCGTGCGACGACCTCGACGAGCTTCGCGCCGAGATCCATACGACTCTTGTCCACGAAATCGCACACTTCTACGGCATTGACGACGACCGACTCCACGAGTTGGGATGGGCATGATGAACACGGCGACTCTCCCCCGTGCCGACGAGGATCTCGAACTGCGTGGCGCACCCGAAACGCCCTGGCAGACAGTGGTGTGGAACGATCCGGTCAACCTGATGAGCTACGTGACACACGTCTTCCGCACATACTTCGGATTCAGTGCTGAGCGGGCAGAGTCGCTGATGCTCGCCGTGCACCACGATGGCCACGCCGTGGTCGCGGAAGGAGCGCGCGAGCAGATGGAACTGCATGTCCACGCGATGCACGACTACGGGCTGACTGCCACGGTCCGGAGGGCCCCGCAATGACGCGCGAGCTCGTGATGGCGATCACGCGGGTGGAAGCGCTTCACCTGTCCCAGATGACACAGCAGTTCCTGGATCTGCTCGAGGCGACGACGGATGCCGCCAGCGACGAGGCGGTTGCCCGGCTCGTTCCGGACGGATACAGCGACGACGATGACGCGGCGCGCGAGTTCCGGCGCCTGACGGAGCGAGAACTGCTCGAGCGTCGTCACGTCGATGCCCAGGCCGTTCTCGAGATCCTCCGCCCGACGCTGCCCGACCAGCCGATCGCGCCCGACGACGCGTCTCTCACCGAGGAGGTCGTCGTCCATGCGAGTGCTGACGACGTCGGCGCACTCCTGCGCACCCTGTCGGCGATCCGCCTCGTCCTCGCCACGCGCCTGGGCATTCAGAGCGAAGACGACCACGATTCGACCGATCCGAGGTTCGGGATCTACGACTGGCTCGGCTACCGGCTCGACAGCCTGATCGCCGCGATCGACTCGGATTCGCCGCCCACGGCACCCTGACGACGCCCGCAGCCCTTAGCTGCGCTCAGGGCACGACCACATGGTGAGTGGCGTGGGCCGCCGGATCGTCGCGGTCGATATGACGCTGCTCCTGTCGTGCCCACCTCTCCCAGTGCGGCCGGTAGGTGTCGCCATCCCGCTCGAGGGCGCGTTCTCGACGCGACGGCTCCGGCGACTCGACCCACACGCGCACCTGCGCCAACTCGGCAGTAACCGGGGTGAGGATGCCCGAGCCCTCCACGAGCAGCGGCAGACCGGCATCCACCTCGTGCGTCTCGGCGTATGCGGCCGCCTCCCAGTCCCACCGGCGCCACGCTCCGCGCCGCCCTCGGGCGTGCGGGGTCAGAACGTGTCGCGCGACGTCGTCGACAGCGGCATCCAGCCCGTCCCACCCCGGGTAGGTCGAGTCCAACGCCAGCACCTGAGGTGACAGCGGCAGCGGCCACTGACCCACAAGGAGTCGCGCCAGGCTGGTCTTTCCAGCCCCACTGCGTCCGTCGATGAGCACGACAGGGGCTTCGATCCCCAGAGCGAGGAGGTCGGCGCGCAGCAGCTCCGTCGCCCCCGTCAATGCGTCGGCGACGAGAGCGTCACTTCTTGAGGGCGCGAATGACACGGATCAGCACATGCCCGGCAACCCAGACGAAAGGAATACCGACCGCGAGGAGCGAGACCAGGTTGGGCTCGAAACGCAGATCGTCACCGCGGCGAATGTACGCGCCGATGGGGATCGCCGTGCCTCCGGCGCCACCGCCGCCGTTGCCGCTCTCGTCGGAGCCGCCGCCGAAACCCGACGACGCGAGCGCGACGGGAATGATCCGGATGCCGTCGACGTCCTGCTGTTCTCCGTAGATGCCGGAGACGCCGAAGGATGCTGCCTGCTTGCCGATTTCGAGCGCGATGTTGGGCATGAGCCCCACGCTACCCGCACCGAGCGTCCGAGGACAGGCCGAAATGGGCCGGGTCGTGTCAGTTCGGCATGTCGCGCGGAGGACGCGGATTCGAGGGCAGGCTTCCGCCCCCGCGTTCGGTGATGAGTGTCGCGCGGGTGACGGCTCCTCGACCGAAGCGGGCCGTCGCGGTGTCCAGCGCGGACTCGACACGTCGCCACTCGCCGTCATCGTCCCAGAGCGCCGGCGCAGACTCAGCCACTGGCCGAAGCTTCTCGGCGCGGACCCCCACGAGCCTCACGGGCAGGCGCCGGTCGATGTCGTCGAACAGTTCGAGAGCGACATCTCCGATCCGCTGACCGACCGAGCTGGGTTCAGGGAGCGTGCGTGAGCGCGAGACGGTACTGAAATCGGAGAAACGCACCTTGATCGCCACGCTGCTCGCCTCCCACGACGCCGCGCGCAGGCGCGCCGCCACGCGGTCAGAGAGGCGCCGCAGCTCCGAGCGCAGCACCGCCGCATCGCCGATATCCGTGCGGAACGTCTCCTCGTGACCGACGCTCTTCTCCACGCGGGTCGTCGTGACCTCTCGTGCATCGCGCCCGCGGGCAAGATTCCAGACCCGCTCACCCATCGCGGCGCCGAGCGCACGGTCGAGAACCGCGCGCGGTGTCTCGATCACATCGGAGACGGTGTGGATGCCGCGCGAGGCGAGCGCCTCGGCAGCCTTCGGCCCCACTCCCCACAGAGCGCGAACCGGGCGCGGTGCGAGGAACGCGGCGGTGTCGGCCTCGGCGATGATCAACAGACCGTCGGGCTTGCTCATCGTCGAGGCCATCTTGGCGACGTGCTTTGTCGCCGCCGCCCCGACGCTGCACGTCAGCCCGGTTTCGTCCTTCACCCGCGCCCGAAGCATCCGGGCAATGGTGCCGGGAGGGCCCCAAAGCCGGCGCGCCCCGCGCACGTCGAGGAACGCCTCGTCGATCGAGAGCGGCTCCACCAGCGGGGTGATGTCGTGGAACACCCGCATGACTTCACGCGAGAGCGCAACGTAGCGATCGAAGTGGGGTGGTACGACGATCGCCTGCGGACACAGCCGCAGAGCCTGCCCGACGGGCATCGCGGCGCGCACGCCGAACGCGCGCGCTTCGTACGACGCGCTCGAGACCACCGAGCGGCTCTCCGGCGCCCCGATGATGAGGGGCTTGCCTGCCAACGACGGATCATCCAGCACCTCGACGGCGGCATAGAACGCGTCCATGTCGACATGCAGGATGTCGGCCCCGGTGTCATCGGCGTCCTCCGCCGACACGAGGCGATCGCGCCCATCCCCGCGTCCCATGCCCCTATTCTCCTCCGCCCCTCCGACAGCGGGCGGAGGGCTTTCTCACGGTCGTCCTTCAGCCGGAGGATCCGCATCCGCTATACCCTAGGGGGTATCAGAATCCATGATTCACAGGAGTACATGATGATCGCCTCGAAGGCGGCGAGGCTGGCCACATCGGCCGCTCTTGCTGCGCTGATCTCCACCACCGTCGTACTTGCCGGGTGCACAGCGTCCCCGCCTGAGAGCACGACCGTCGATCCTGTTGCGCCGACCGCTTCGCTGTCGACCCCGCCCTCCACCTCACCGGAGCCGCTCGAATCCGACGTCGCGGCCGATGCCGAGACCGAGCTTCGCGCCCAGCTGCTCTACCTCATCGAAGAGGAGAAGCTCGCGCACGACGTGTACACGGTGCTCGGTGATACGTGGGGCGGCAACGTGTTCGTGAACATCGCGGCGTCCGAGACCACTCATCAGGAGGCCGTCGCCGCGCTGCTTCCCGACTACGGGCTGACCGATCCGCGCGTGAACGAGGTGGGCCTCTTCCAGGACGCGAGCCTGCAGACCCTCTACGATCAGCTGATCGCCGAGGGCATGCGCTCCCGCGATGACGCGATCGACGTCGGCGTCCTCATCGAGCAGACCGACATCGCCGACCTCACCGAGGCTCTCGATGATGCACCGGATGACGTCGCCGTCGTCCTCGAACGTCTGCTCGCCGGGTCACAGAATCACCTTGCCGCCTTCGAGCGGCAGGCCTGAACCGGGCACCGATCAGGCCTGCCCAGCGCGCTCCAGAATCAGCTCACGCACGCGCGCGGCATCCGCCTGCCCTTTCATCGCTTTCATGACGGCGCCGATGATCGCGCCGGCAGCCTGAACCTTGCCGTCGCGGATCTTCTCGAGCACATCCGGCTGGGAGGCCAGCGCCTCGTCGATCGCGGCAATGAGCGCTCCGTCGTCCGAGACGACAGCGAGCCCTCGTGCGTCCACGACCTCCTGGGGCGTGCCCTCACCCGCGATGACACCCTCGAGCACCTGGCGGGCGAGTTTGTCGGTGAGCGTTCCCGCATCCACGAGCGCCTGCAGCGCCGCCACGTCAGCCGGGGAGACGAGCTCGCTCGCCTCCCGCTCCTGGGCGTTCGCGATGCGGGCGATCTCGCCGGTCCACCACTTGCGCGCGGCAGCCGGCGACGCACCCGCCGCGATCGTCGCCTCCACCTCGGCGAGGATGCCCCCATTGGCGACGTCCTGGAACTCCAGGTCCGTGAAGCCCCACTCGGTCTTCAGGCGCCGACGCCTCGCTGCCGGGGGTTCGGGCAGCGCCGCGCGCAGTTCCTCGATCAGCTCGAGCGACGGCTCGACCGGCAGCAGGTCGGGCTCGGGGAAGTACCGGTAGTCGTCGGCATCCGACTTCGGGCGTCCCGGCGAGGTCGTCCCGGTGTCTTCGTGCCAGTGGCGGGTCTCCTGGATGATCGTGCCGCCGGCGGCGAGGATCGCGGCCTGGCGCTGGATCTCGTGGCGCACCGCCCGCTCGACCGACCGCATCGAGTTGACGTTCTTGGTCTCGGTGCGCGTCCCCAGGGGCGCCGGCGGCTCTCCCGGGGCGGTACGGGGACGCAACGACACGTTGGCATCGCACCGGAGGTTTCCGCGCTCCAGTCGCGCCTCCGAGATGCCCAGCGACAGCACGATGTCGCGGATGGTCCGTACGTATGCCTTGGCCACCTCGGGTGCACGGTGCTCGGCGCCGAAGATCGGCTTGGTGACGATCTCGACGAGGGGCACACCGGCGCGGTTGTAGTCGACCAGCGAATACTCGGCGCCCTGGATGCGGCCGGTTGCCCCGCCCATGTGGGTGAGCTTGCCGGCATCCTCCTCCATGTGGGCCCGCTCGATCGGGACCTCCACGATCGTGCCGTCTTCGAGCTCGACCTCGACGGTGCCCTCGAAGGCGATCGGCTCGTCGTACTGCGAGATCTGGTAGTTCTTTCCGAGGTCGGGATAGAAGTAGTTCTTGCGCGCGAACCGACTCGACGGGGCGATCGAGCACCCCAGCGCCAGGCCGAGGCTGATCGACGAACGCACCGCGGTCTCGTTGACGACCGGCAGCGCGCCCGGAAGCCCCATGTCGACGGGAGCGACGAGGGTGTTGGGCGCAGCGTCGTGGTTGTCGGCGTGAGCGGGGTTGCCGGCGGGCGAGAACATCTTCGTGCGGGTGTTCAGCTCGACGTGCACCTCGAATCCGAGCACGGGCTCGAACAGCTCGAGCGCCTTGTCGAAGTCCATCAGCTTCGCGGTGGCCATCAGGCTCGCCCTCCCATCGATGCCCCCAGGACCGGCGCCCGATCCAGCAGGGGTCCTCCCCACTCATCGACCAGCAACGCCTCCAGCGCCGCCCCGACCCGGTAGAGGCGGGCATCCTGCCGCGCGGGGGCGAGGAACTGGATGCCGACCGGTAGGCCGTCCTCGGCAGCCAGGCCCGACGGGAGAGAGATGCCGGGCACACCGGCGAGGTTCGCGGGGATCGTCGCGACGTCGTTCAGGTACATCTGCATGGGGTCGTCGACCTGCTCGCCCAGGCGGAACGCGGTGGTCGGCGCTGTCGGGGTCGCGATGACGTCGACCTGCTCGAACGCCTCGTCGAAGTCGCGCTGGATGAGCGTGCGTACCTTCTGCGCCGACCCGTAGTACGCGTCGTAGTATCCGGCGCTGAGCGCGTAGGTGCCGAGGATGATGCGGCGCTTGACCTCGTCGCCGAACCCGGCATCCCGGGTCGCCGCCATGACGTCTTCGACCGTGCCGCCGGGGACGTCGACCCGCAGTCCGAAGCGCACGGAATCGAACTTGGCGAGGTTGCTGGATGCCTCAGCCGGAAGGATCAGGTAGTACGCGGCGACCCCGTACTCGAAGTGGGGTGCGCTGATCTCGACGATCTCGGCTCCCTGGGCCTCCATGGCCGCGAGCGCTTCCCGGAAGGATGCCGAGACGCCGGGCTGGAATCCGCTGTCGGGCAGCTCGCGGATGACGCCGACCCGCAGGCCCTTGAGCACATCGCCGCGGGCACCCTCGCGGGCGGCATCCGCGAACGAGGGCCAGTGCTCGTTCAGCGAGGTGGAGTCGTGCGGGTCGTGCCCGCCGATGACGTCGTGGAGCAGGCCCGCGTCGAGCACGGTGCGGGTGACGGGGCCGATCTGATCGAGGCTCGAGGCCAGGGCGATCGCCCCGTACCGGCTGACCGCGCCGTAGGTCGGCTTGACGCCGACGGTTCCGGTCACGTGCGCGGGCTGGCGGATCGAACCGCCCGTGTCCGATCCCAGCGCGAGAGGCGCTTCGAACGCGGCGACCGCTGCCGCCGATCCGCCGCCGGAGCCGCCGGGGATGCGGTCGAGGTCCCAGGGGTTGTGGGTGGGACCGTACGCGGAGTGCTCGGTCGACGAGCCCATCGCGAATTCGTCCATGTTCGTCTTGCCCAGTGGCACGAGCCCGGCGGCGCGGGCGCGGGCGACGACCGTCGCGTCGTACGGCGAGACGAACCCCTCGAGGATGCGGGAACCGCTCGTGGCGGGCATGTCGGTCGTGACCAGCACGTCCTTGATCGCCAGCGGCACCCCGGCAAGCGGCGGAAGGTCCTCCCCCGCCGCCCGACGGGCATCGATGGTCTCGGCGACCTCGATGGCGTGATCGCTGACGTGCAGGAAGGCGTGGATGTCGGCATCCACCGCCGCGATGCGGTCGAGGTGCGCGCGGGTCGCCTCGACACTCGAGACCGCACCGGTGCGCAGCTGCTCGGCGAGGTCGGCCGCGCTCAGGCGGATGAGGTCGTCGCTCACTGCTCTTCTCCCAGGATCGCGGTGACCCGGAACCTGCCATCGGCAGCATCCGGCGCATTCTGAAGCACCTGCTCGGGGGTGAGCATGTCGCCCGGCTCGTCGGGGCGGAAGACGTTCTGCAACGGGATCGGATGGCTCGTCGCCACCACATCGGGGGTCGCGACCTGCGAGACCTTGGCGATGTTGTCGACGATCACGTCGAGCTGCCCCGTCAGGCGCTCCACCTCCTCGTCGCTCAGGTGGATCCGGGCGAGCACGCCGAGATGGCGCACGAGATCGGGGGTGATTTCAGACACCGGACCATTCTAGGCGGGGCACTCCACGCAGCCCGTTCTGCCCCTTCCCGTCGATGTCGCATCACCCATAGGCCCGGCGCTGCGCCACCCATAAGCTGGGTGCCGTGACGACGTACGACCCGCCCCGTCCCTGGATCGCCAGCTATGCCGAGGGGGTGCCGGCCGATCTCGACCCGGTGTCGGGCTCGCTCGTCGACATCGTCGCGGCATCCGTGCGCGACTACCCCGATGCGCCCGCGCTGCAGTTCTTCGGTCGCACGACGACCTATCGGTCGCTGGACGAGCAGATCCAGCGCGCGGCGGCTGCCCTCCACGAGCACGGTGTGCGGCCGGGAGACCCCGTCGCGATCGTGCTTCCGAACTGCCCCCAGCACATCGTCGCGTTCTACGCGATCCTGCGGCTGGGAGCCGTGGTCGTCGAGCACAACCCGCTCTACACGCCACGGGAGCTGCGGAAGCAGTTCGAGGATCACGGCGCGAAGCACGCGATCGTCTGGAGCAAGGTCGTACGCACCGTCCAGGAGTTCCCGCGGGACCTCCGGGTGGACACGCTGATCTCGGTGGACATCACCAAGGGCATGCCGTGGACGATGCAGCTGGCCCTGAGGCTGCCGATCGCGAAGGCGAAGGAGGCGCGCACGGCCTTGACCGAGCGGGTCAACGGCACCGTCAGCTGGGAGGATGTCGCGTCGCACGCGCCCCTGCCGGCGACCCACCCGACTCCGGGGACCGATGATCTCGCCCTCATCCAGTACACGAGCGGCACCACGGGAACCCCCAAGGGCGCCTCGCTGACCCACCGGAACCTCCTGTCCAATGCCGCGCAGGCGCGTGCCTGGGTGCCCACGATCCACCGCGGCGAAGGATGCGTCGTCTACGCCGTCCTCCCGATGTTCCACGCCTACGGGCTGACGCTGTGCCTGACGTTCGCGATGTCGATGGGGGCACGGCTCGTGCTGTTCCCCCGCTTCGACCCCGACATGGTGCTGGAGGTCACCAAGAAGCACCCCGCGACGTTCCTGCCTCTCGTCCCGCCGATCGCGGATCGACTGCTCAAGGAGGCCAAGCTCAAGGGCGTCTCGCTGGCGGGCACGGGTGTTGCGATCTCGGGGGCGATGGCCCTGCCGCACGAGCTGGTCGTGCCGTTCGAGGCCGAGACGGGCGGATATCTCGTCGAAGGGTACGGTCTGAGCGAGTGCTCGCCGGTCTTGATGGCCAACCCGGTCGCCGACAATCGCGTCCCCGGAACGGTGGGCCTTCCGCTGCCCGGCACCGAATGCCGCGTCGTCGACCCCGAGAACCCCACCGTCGATGTCGCGCCCGGCGAACGCGGCGAGCTCATCGTTCGCGGTCCGCAGGTGTTCTCGGGTTACTTCGGCAAGCCGGAGGCCACTGAGGCGGTATTCGTCGACGGCTGGTTCCGCACCGGCGACATCGTCACGATCGATGACGCCGGATTCGTGCGGATCGTCGACCGCATCAAGGAACTGATCATCACCGGCGGGTTCAATGTCGCTCCGACCGAGGTCGAGAGCGTGTTGCGCCAGCATCCATCGGTCGCCGACGTCGCCGTCGTCGGTCTGCCATCGGACCGGTCGGGCGAGGAAGTCGTCGCCGCTGTGGTCCTTGAGCCCGATGTCGACGAGGTGGATGAGGCAGCCATCCGGGAGTTCGCGCGCAGCATCCTGACCCCGTACAAGGTGCCCCGCCGCATCTTCGTCGTCGACGAGTTGCCGAAGTCGCTCATCGGCAAGGTCCTGCGTCGCCAGGTGCGCGACAAACTCCTGGAGCTCTCCGGCGACGAGTAATCCGTCGATGACGTTCAACCGGGGGACTTCGACCTCGAGCCGTCGAGCCTCAGGCGCGTGGTCGAGTTGCTGCGTGACTCCGGCGCTGGCTTCCGGCTCCGGCCTAGGGAGAAGAGCGACTCCCCGGGAGCGACTCACCCGCATCGACAACGCGGAAATACGCATGCGCCAGTCCGATGTCGGATCCCCCTCGTAGTGTTGGTATCAACAGGGAATCGCACACGTGCCCACTTCGTGCGAGACGGATGCCGCGGTTGCGGTCCGATCGGAGATGGGTATGGAACACGACGCGAACGCCGCCGTCGTGGGGTGGCGTGCCCTCGACGCGCTCGTGTCCGAACTCGGGGACGCGCATCGGGCTGTGGCGGAAGCTCAGGCGCGGGTGTCGCGGTTGTTCGCCGCGGCGCTCGATCTCGCGCTGGAGCGCGCTGCGCAGCAGCAGGCCGACGGCATCCGGCGCCGCGCCGACAGTGATCTGCCGGTGCGGGAGGTCGCTGCGGAGATCGCGGCGGCGTTGCGTCTGAGCGATCGGAGCGTGCAACGGCGGATGGGTGACGCGTTCACGACGGCCACCGACTACGCCCGCACTCAGGACGCGTGGGAACGCGGCGCGATCGATGCGGCTCACGTGTCGGCGATCCTCGATGGCGGTGTGGGGATCGATCCGACGCTGCGTGAGACGTACGAGCGCTACGCGTTGGCTGCCGCGGAGACCGAGACTGCGGGTCGGATGCGGAGCATCGCCCGCATCATCGCGGCGCGGGTCGACCCAGAGTCTTCCGCCCGGCGTCGAGCCCAGGCCAAAGCCGACCGCGGTGTGCGGGTCATCGATCTTCCCGACGGGATGGCCAGGCTCCTGGCAGAGCTCCCCGCACCCCTCGCGTACGCGATCCACGACCGACTCACCCGGATGGCGAAGCGCGTACACGAGGATCCGCCCCCGGTCACGGTCGACGAGCTCTCTCGCACCAACACCGCGGATTCCGTTCCCGGCGAACTGACGGACCCAGCGTCGGTCGACGAGACGCTCGACCCTGCGGGCGGCCTGGTGGTCGTCACAGGACCAGGACCTCATGGCACGGAGACCGCCGCCGACCGCCCTGAGCCCGATCTCGCAGGAACCGCGGTAGCGGTGGACGCTGCCGCGTGCGTGGGAACGGCTGCCGCGGGCACGACACCGCCGGTCGATACCCGCACGATGGATCAGACCCGGGCCGATCTACTCACCGATCTGCTGCTGGCCGCCACGCCGGTCGCCCACGGCGTCGGCCTGGACGCGATCACCGGCCACGTTCAGGTCACCGTTCCCGTGCTCACTCTCGCCGGCGTCGGGTCACAGCCCGCCCTCCTCGTCGGGCACGGTCCGGTCGACGCCGACGTCGCCCGCCGACTAGCCGCGAACGCTCCGGGGTGGGACCGGGTGATGACCGATCCGTACACCGGAGCGGTCCTCGCCGTCGATCGGTATCGACAGAGCGCCGACCTCGAACGATATCTCCGGGCGCGCGACGAACGGTGCCGGTGTCCCGGTTGCCGACGGCTCGCTCGGAGGTCCGATGTCGACCACACGGTGGATGCGGCTCGAGGAGGTCCGACAACGTCAACGAACCTCGCCCACGTCTGTCGACGACATCACACCCTCAAGCACGAGACCGCCTGGCGCGTCCGGCAACTCGCCGGCGGCGTGCTCGAATGGACAGGCCCCACGGGGCGGACGTACGTCGACCGGCCGCCGGGCATCGTCACCTTCGTGCCCGACGAAACGCCGCCACCGTTCTGAACCGGGCCGTCGGTTACGGGGGCGGGTCGCTGTGACAGACCGCATCTCATTCTGTGAAGTGGCGAAGGACCCGCATGGCGCGAAGGGTGATCACTCGGTGAGGCGTACCGGCGCGCGGGTAGACGACGTGCGTCATGCCCGGATACTGCGCGGCACCGACCCATCGGCCGTCCGGCCGCCGCCTGTGGCGGACGATGGCGAGCGCGGCGTCGAGGCGAGGGTCGTACGCGACGCCCGCACTCCGAAGCACGTCGAGTCCACGCAGCACGTCGAAGTGCCACCGCGCAGGATCATGAAACCGGGTGAACTCGGCGCGGATCGGCTCGCCGTCGGAGCGACGCTGGTACAGGTTCCGCTGCAGAAGGACGTCCACGGCGGACGCGACGGCGACCCGGATCTCGTCGGCGCGGTACAGGTATCCGCAGCGCAGGTACTCCGCCAGTCCGTCGATCACGCTCGTCGTGCTGTGAACGGATGAAACGCGGGCACCGGATCGGTTGGTCATGCAGTTGAACCCGCCGTCAGCCATCCGTTGTCTCAGGACGAAGTCCACGATGCTCCGCAACGCCGCCGGGTCCGCGCCGAAGTAGCTCGCGAACGCCAGGAACATCCCGTTCATGCAGACATCCGAGTGCCTCACCGAATCAGCGGGGTTGAAACCGCCGTCCTCGCCGATGTGTTCGCTCAGCGCCGCCTGTACGGCATCGACGCACGCCGGGTGGCGCTGTGGAATCGCGAGATCGCGCAGTTCGAGCAGCGAGTAGTGCCCGCACGTCCACTTGGGTTCATAGAAGCCCCGGCCCCACCCGCCGTGGGTTCGTGCGTCGAGAATCCGCGCCGCAACGCCCTCCGTCGCGGCCCGAGCGCGGAGGTCGGGACGTTCCTCATCCAGAAGATCGCGATAGACCTGGAACTGGACGGCAGCATCTCCGGCGAGCAGCCAGGAAACGACGTCCCGGTCGACCTCATCGGGCTCGTCGAATCCTCGCGCGACGTGCTCGCCGACGGCCGCCATGCCGACAGCATAAGGATGCAGAAGCCCCACGCACAGCGGACGACATCGCAGGACCGGTGTGTTCAGCCGTCGAGCGCCGCGGGTCCCTCCTCGACGAGGATGCGGAATTGCGCGGCGTCGATGATGCGGATGCCGAGCTCCTCGGCCTTCGCGAGCTTCGAACCGGCACCGGGGCCGGCAGCGACGAAGTCCGTCTTCTTCGACACGCTCGAGGCCGCCTTGCCGCCCGCAGCGAGGATTGCCTCCTGGGCGCCCTCCCGCGTGTATCCCTCGAGCGTCCCCGTCGCAACGACCGTGATGCCCTCGAGCACTCCCCCCGTGACGACTGCCGCGCCCGGCCCGGGGTGACCCGGGGTGGACAGTTGTGCCCCCGCGGCAGCCCAGCGTTCGACGATCTCGACGTGCCAATCGACCTCGAACCAGTCGATGATCGCATCGGCGATGATCGGGCCGACGCCCTCGACCGCCGCGAGCTCCTCCCGGGAGGCGGCACGGATCGCGTCGAGCGAACCGAACCACTGCGCGAGCGCGCGCGCCGCCACCGGGCCCACGTGCCGGATGCTCAGAGCGACCAGG
Organism: Microbacterium sp. bgisy207; assembly: GCF_965345035.1. Classification (GTDB taxonomy): domain Bacteria; phylum Actinomycetota; class Actinomycetes; order Actinomycetales; family Microbacteriaceae; genus Microbacterium. The sequence goes on along the minus strand of NZ_CBDRMG010000009.1, from coordinate 80,178 downwards.
AACCGCCACAGGTCTTTCGTCTTTGCCCGCTCGATGTTCTCGAGCAGTTCGCGGGCCGCCGCGGACAGGATGAAGTCCGCGTCCCCGTCGAACGGGCCGTCCGGATCGAACGCGGGGTCGGGTCGGGAGGCGGTCGGCGCGCGGCCGTCCAGCGGCGCCTTGCGCTGCCGCCGGAACGGGCTACGCGCGTCGGGGGTGCCGTCCGGCCGCAGTCGCACCAGTCCGGTCTCGGCATCCCGCACCTCGACATCGATCGGAAACAGGTCCTCGGCACGCAGCTCGAACAGACCGGCCTCGGTAACCAGAGGCGGCATCTCGGGGCGTAGCGGGTGGGTGAGCGCAGCCGCCGACACCTCCCCCAGTCCCTCGATGTCCAGGGCGCCCCGTGAGCCGATGTGCTCCACGCGACCGCGCACCTGTGCCGGGCACGACCGAGTATTGGGGCACCGCAGGTCGATGTCGCCCTCCTTCGCGGGTGCCAACGGTGATCCGCATTCGGGGCACTGGGTCGGCATGACGAACTCGCGCTCAGAGCCGTCGCGCAACTCGACAACCGGCCCGAGCACTTCGGGAATGACATCACCCGCCTTGCGGATGACGATCGTGTCGCCGATCAGCACCCCCTTGGCCTTGACGACGTCCTGGTTGTGCAGCGTCGCTTGCCGCACCACGCTGCCCGCGACCCGCACCGGCTCCATGACAGCGAACGGCGTCGCCCGCCCGGTGCGACCGACCGAGACGACGATGTCGAGCAGGGTCGTGTTGACCTGCTCAGGCGGGTACTTGTACGCGATCGCCCACCGCGGCGCGCGGCTTGTTGCCCCCAGCTCATCGTGCAGCGCGAGCTCGTCGACCTTCACCACGACCCCGTCGATCTCGTGCTCGACATCGTGGCGGTGCTCGCCGTAGTGGCGGATGTAGTCCGCGGCCTCGTCGACGGATGCCGCGACCGTGAAGTACGTGCTGACCGGCAGGCCCCACGAGCCCAGAAGCCCGTAGACCTCGCTCTGCGTGGCCACGGGCGGGTTCGGCCACGCCCCGATCCCGTGCACCGTGAGCCGCAGTCGCGAGAGTCGCTCGTGCATCGCCTCGAGCTGCCGCTCGTTCTTGCCCTCGCGCTTCTGCCGCAGCGAGCCGGATGCCGCGTTGCGGGGGTTCGCGAAAAGACGGTCTCCCATCGACTCTTGGTAGGCGTTGAGCGATTCGAAGTCCGCGACGGTGAAGAAGACCTCCCCTCGAACTTCCACGAGGTCCGGATGCCCGTCTCCCGCCAGCACCTCGGGGATACCGGCGACATCGCGAACGTTCTCGGTGACGTCCTCGCCGACACGGCCGTCGCCGCGGGTCGCCGCCGACACGAGCCGACCGCGTTCGTACCGCAGCGAGAGCGCGAGCCCGTCGATCTTCAGCTCGCACAGGTAGCGCACCGGCCCGCCCACATCGCGCTGCACCCGGGCCGCCCACGCGCGGAACTCCTCCTCGCTGAAGACGTTGTCGAGGCTCAGCATCCGTTCGGCGTGCTCGACGGGAGCGAAGAGGGTTCCGGATGCCGCACCCACCGACAGCGTCGGCGAGTCCTGACCCTGCACCTCCGGGTGGAGCCGCTCGAGCGCCTCAAGCCGCTGCATCCAGCCGTCGTACGTCGCGTCGTCGACGATGACCTCGTCACGCCCGTAATACGCATCACGGGCCTCGACGATCAGGTCGGTCAGCCGCGCCGCTTCCGCGCGCGCGTCGTCGAGGGTGAGGTGCTCGAGACCGGTGTCGGCAGTCGTCGTGGTGAGGTCGGATGCGTCATTCGAAGCCACGTGTGCAGTCTAGGCAGGGCTGCCGACGCGAGGTCCGGAACGCCGGTCGAGGGTGTCTGCCGGTTCAGGCTTCCACCGGGACCGCGGAGCGCGTGCGATCGATCGTGAACTGCCCGAGCACGCGCGTGCCGTCGTAGAGCACCGCGGTCTGCCCGGGCGCGACGCCGTCCAGCGGAGCGTCGGGAATCACGACAACCTCGCCGTCGACGATCTCGGCGCGCGCGGGCACCGGGTCGGCGTGGGCGCGGATCTGCACGTGACAGGCGAAGGATGCCGACTCCGGCGCGGCTCCCGCCCAGCTGAATCGCGAACCGGCGATCTCGGCAGTTGCCAGGGCCTCCTTCGGCCCGACGATGACCGTGTTGCTCACCGGCCTGACCTCGAGCACGAACCGCGGCTTGCCGTCGGGCGCGGGCACGCCGAGCGCAAGTCCGCGGCGCTGCCCGACCGTGTAGGCGTGCGCGCCGTCGTGCGTGCCGACCTGAGCGCCCGAGCGATCGACGATCGGGCCCTGCGCGACACCGACTCGCTCGGCAAGCCACCCCTTGGTGTCTCCGTCGGGGATGAAGCAGATGTCGTGGCTGTCCGGTTTGTGCGCGACCGTCAGACCGCGCTCCTCCGCCTCGGCCCGGACGACGGCCTTCGACGGTGTCGCCCCCAGCGGGAAGTAACAGTGCGCGAGCTGCTCCGAGGTCAGGACGCCGAGCACATACGACTGGTCCTTGGCGGCATCCGACGCGCGATGCAGCTCTCGGCCGTCCGGGGTGTCCAGGAGCGTCGCGTAGTGCCCGGTGCACACGGCGTCGAAGCCGAGCTCGATCGCCCGTTCGAGCAGGGCTGCGAACTTGATCTTCTCGTTGCAGCGCATGCACGGATTCGGGGTGCGACCGGCGCGGTATTCGGCGACGAAGTCGTCGATGACCTCGTCACGGAAGCGCTCCGAGAAGTCCCACACGTAGAACGGGATGCCGAGGCGGTCGGCGGCGCGGCGGGCATCCATCGCATCCTCGATCGTGCAGCATCCGCGGCTGCCGGTGCGGAGGGTTCCGCCCGCGCGCGAGAGCGCGAGGTGCACGCCGACGACGTCGTGGCCGGCATCCACGGCGCGCGCAGCGGCCACGGCGGAGTCCACTCCCCCGCTCATCGCCGCCAGAACACGCATCTGTCCAGTCTAGGCAGCACCGCCTGGGCGGGACCCGGATGCCGACCGCGCGCGCTCGACGGCACTCGGCAACGCCGCGAGCAGAGCGTCGATGTCGGCATCCGTCGTCGTGCGTCCCAGCGTGAACCGCAGCACCTCGCGCGCTTCCCGGTCGCTGTGCCCCATCGCCATGACGACGTGCGAGGGCTCGGGAACTCCGGCCTGACACGCCGAACCGGTCGACGCCGAGATCCCCGACATGTCGAGCAGGAACAGGAGCGTCTCGCCCAGCGCCCCACGAAAGAGCACATGCGCATTGCCGGGGAGCCGGTCGCGAGGATCCCCGAGCGGCTGCGCATCCGGCACGGTCGCCAGGATCCCCTCGATCAGTCTGTTGCGCATCCTCGACAGGCGCACCGACTCGACGGCGAGCTCGGAGACGGCGAGCTCGGCGGCGACGGCGAAGGCCGCCGCGCCCGCGACATCCTGGGTTCCCGAGCGCAGCCCCCGCTGCTGCCCGCCGCCGTGCACGAGCGGATCCAGCCGGGCCGACCGGGCGACCACGAGCGCCCCGACGCCGATCGGACCGCCGATCTTGTGCGCCGAGACACTCATCGCGAGCAGCCCTGTCCCCGGCCGCGCGTCGCCGCGCAGGGTTGAGAAGGCGACGGGCACGTGCCCGAACGCGGCGATGGCGTCCAGATGCAGGGGCACGCCCTCGGCGGCGGCCGCTTGCGCGAGGTCCGCGACGGGATTGACGGTGCCCACCTCATTGTTCGCGATGAGCGCTGTCGCGAGCGCCGCTCCAGGGAGGGCTGCGGAAAAGTCCGCCTCCCGGATGCCGCCCGCCGGGGTGAGCGGGACGCGTCGGATGCGGGCACCCTCCCGCCGGGCGAGCCAGTCGACCGGATCGATCGACGCGTGATGCTCACCGTCGGGCAGAACGATCTCGGAGGTTCCGTGGCGGCGGGTGCCCCACAGCCCCTTCACCGCGAGATTCACCGATTCAGTGCCCCCGGAGGTGATCACGATCTCGACCGGATCGCACTCCAGGGCCGCCGCGAGCCGCTCCCGTGCGTCCTCCAGCATCCGCCGGGCACTCTGCCCGTTCGTGTGAATCGACGACGCGTTGCCGACCACCGCAGCCGCGTCAAGCCAGGCCTCTCGCGACTCGGGACGAAGCGGCGTCGACGCCGCGTGGTCCAGATAGATGCTCACGAACTCCACTGTGGCAAACATCGGCACCGGCGGGGCCCGAAAGATGAGATCCCTCTCATGAACGCGTGTTACGTCACCGCCCGTGTGCGCCGCACCGCCACTCTGACACCGTCAGATACTGATCCTCCCGAAAGGTCGTCATGGCTCCTGCGTCCCCTGCCCCGCGACGGACACGAACGCGCCGTGTTCTCCCCGCTCTCACCGTGACCGCTGCCGCCGCCGTCGTGGCAAGCATCGCCTTCACAGCCGGTCCCGCCCTCGGACACGGCTACGTCGGAGGCGGCGGCACGATCCTCGCCCGCGCGGCCGATCCCGCCAACTCCGGGCGGGGCGCGATCGCCTACGAGCCCCAGAGCCTCGAGGCACCGAAGGGTTTCCCCGCGGCAGGCCCGGCTGACGGCCAGCTCGCCTCAGCGGGTCTTGCCATTGCGGCAGCGCTCGACGAGCAGACCGCGACGCGCTGGCACAAGCACACGGTGACGACCGGTGCGCTCGTCGTACCCTGGCGCTATACGGCTCCGCACCGCACGTCGCAGTGGCGGTACTACCTGACCGTCCCCGGCTGGGATCCCAACGCTCCGCTCGATCGCGGCGACTTCGAGTTGATCGCCACGATCGCCCACGACGGCACGGCCGCCTCGACGAACCCCGCGCACACCATCACGATTCCCGCGAACCGTTCGGGGTATCACGTGCTCTACGCCGTGTGGGACATCGCCGACACCACCAACGCGTTCTACAACGTCATCGACCTCGACATCGTCGGTTCGGGCCCGCAACCGACACCGACGCCCACCGCGACTCCGACGCCCACCGCAACCCCCGCGCCGACCGCGAGCCCGACGCCGACGGCATCCCCGACTCCCAGCGCGACCCCCACTCCGACGGTCTCCCCCGCGCCCAGCCCGACAGCGACGACTCCGCCGGCGCCGGTACCTCCGGGGGCCCCGCACCATCTCCACACCATGTCGGTCAGCGCTGAGAGCGTGTCCTTGATGTGGTCGGCCGGCTCCGGCGCAGCCGCGTACGCCGTCACTCGGGACGACGTCCCGCTCACGACGACGACCGGCACGAGCTTCGTCGACGCGGCCCCGGTGCCTGGCGCGCGTCACACCTACAGTGTTCGATCGATCGGATCGACGGGAGTGGTCTCATCACGCGCGGCCACCTTGACGGTCACGATCCCGGGCCAGACGCCTGCTCCCGTTGAGCCGTGGAGCGCGACGGGGCGCTACAGCATCGGAGACGTGGTGAGCTGGGGCGGCGCGACGTTCCGCTGCATCCAGGCCTATCAGGGCTGGGGCGACCCGAACTGGATCTTGGCACCCTCGCTCTGGCAGCGGATGTAGATCACCATGCAGGTCGGGCCCCGGCGGCGCACGAGTGCATTCTCGGCGCGCGGCCGGGGTCCGACTGCGTCGTTATGCTCTACGCATGCCGATTCCCGAGTCAGCGGTGGTTTTGCGCGCCGAAACGGCACCGAGCGACCTCCGGTCCCCGCGGTTCGATGATCTCGGCGTCCACCTACACGAGGGCGGTGGCACGCTTCGCGTCTGGTCGGCCCGCGCCTCCTCGATCGATCTGCTGATCTTCGACGCCGACGACCTCGACTGGGTCGTGGAGACGGTTCCGCTGTCCCGCGTGGATGCCGACATCTGGTCGGCGTACTCGCCCCTCCTGCGCCCCGGAACCCCGTACGCGATCCAGGTCGACGGCCCCCCTGGGGCGGGCAACACCTTCAACCCCGCGACACTCCTGATCGAGCCCTACGCGCGAGGCCTCGTCCGCAGCGGATACGACGGATGGCGATCTGTCGTCGTCGCGGGAGACTTCGACTGGGCTGGGGTGCGTAAGCCCCTCGTCCCCCTTGACCGGACCGTCATCTACGAGGGTCACGTCAAAGGCATGACCAAGCGCCACCCCGAGGTTCCGGCGGCCCTGCACGGGACCTACGCTGGCCTCGCACACCCGGCGATGATCGAGCACTTCACGTCGCTCGGCGTGACAAGCATCGAGCTCTTGCCCGTGCACCAGTTCACGACCGAGCCGCGCCTGCTCGAACTGGGGCTCACCAACTACTGGGGCTACAACACTGTCGGGTTCTTCGCCCCCCATGCCGCGTATGCCACGGAGGCGAATCGACGAGAAGGACCCGAGGCTGTCCTGCGCGAGTTCAAAGGCATGGTCAAGCTCCTGCACGAGGCGGGACTGGAGGTCATCCTCGACGTCGTCTTCAACCACACCTCGGAAGCCGATCTCGGCGGGCCGCGGTCGAGTCTGCGCGGTATCGACAACCGGGGGTACTACCGCCAGCATCCGGACGGCGCCTACATCGATGTCACGGGGTGCGGCAACAGCGTCGACACCTCGACGGATGCCGCGGCACGCCTCGTGCTGGACTCACTGCGGTACTGGGCGAACGATGTCCAGGTGGATGGCTTCCGCTTCGACCTGGCCGCGACCCTCGGCCGGGACAAGGACCACACCTTCACTCCCGACCATCCCCTCCTGCGCGCAATCATCGACGACCCCGCCTTGGCCGGAGTCAAGAAGATCGCCGAGCCGTGGGACGTCGGGATGGGCGGGTGGCAGACAGGCAACTTCGGCGACGGCTGGATGGAGTGGAATGACCGCTACCGCGATCGTGTCCGCAACTTCTGGCTCAGCGACGTCGACTACGGACGCCGAGCCGCGACGGCCCCCGTCGGCGTCGGCGGCTTCGCGACACGGCTCGCCGGATCGTCCAACACGTTCAGCGCCGAACGCGGACCGCTCGCAAGCGTGAACTTCGTCACGGCGCACGACGGATTCACGCTCCACGACCTCGTGTCCTACGACGTCAAGCACAACGCGGCGAACGGCGAGCACAACCGCGACGGCGCCGACACGAACCGGTCCTTCAATCACGGCGCGGAGGGCGAGACCGACGACCCGGTCATCCTTGCGACCCGTCGGCGGGCGATGCGCAATCTCCTCGGCACACTGCTGCTGTCCGCCGGCGTGCCGATGATCACCGCCGGAGACGAGTTCGGGAGGACTCAGCACGGTAACAACAACGCGTACTGCCATGACAGTGCGCTCACCTGGCTGCCCTGGGAACACGCTCCCTGGCAGACGGATCTGTTCGCGCACGTGCAGCGCCTGCTGAGCCTGCGGGCCGAGAATCCTGCGCTACGGCCGAGCCGGTTCGCCCGCGACGATCAGGATATCCCGTCGGCATCCGTCATGGACTGGTACGACGAACGGGGCGAGATGATGTCGGGCGAGCGGTGGGCCGATCCCACGCACCGAACCCTTCAGTACCTCGCGACCTCCACTCCCGAGCTCGAAGCGCCGAACCGAACTCTGCTGATCGTGCACGGGAACGAGCGGCCCGTCACGGTGCGCTTGCCGCTCGTCGACGGCGTCGCCCAGTACCGATCGGTGTGGTCCAGCGAGGATGAACACCCCTCAGCGACCACGAGTCTGCACGAGCCCGGATCGACCATCGAGCTCGGACCGACCTCGATGCGACTGTTCGTGGCAGTTCCTACCTGAGAGGTCCGCTCGCGCGAATTGTGGCCGACGGGGCGCGCCCTGTCCACGCCTGTCCCGGCGGGGGCGAGCGGGGTAGGTTCGAAGCGTGGCATCCAGCAAACGATCTCCCGCCCCTCGACCCTGGCGAAGCGCCACCGCGATCCCGGTACGGCAGGTGACCTCTCCTGCCCCACCGGCCGATGCCGCGATGGGTCGCATCCCGATGGTGCGCCCGCGCCCGGACACACCGGACGCCCACTACCGGCCGAGCGCGTTCCGGGGCGAGGTCGTCCCGTTCGGCGTCACGGCCTTCCGTGAGGGGCACGACCGGATCGGCGTGCACGTCCGGCTCTTCTCACCGTCCGACGATGAGTCACTGCACCGACTGGAACCCGCGAATGACGGGTTCGACCGGTGGTGGACTCACGTCGCGCTTCTGGAGGAGGGGACGTGGACGTTCCGTTTCGAATCGTTCGCCGACGACTTCGCCACCTGGCACCACGCCGCCCACGTCAAGGTACTCGCGGGCGTGGACGTTCCTCTCATGCGGGAGATGGGCGCGCTCCTGTGCGAACGCGGCGCCGGGGAGCGCACTCGCCCCGCCGCGGAGCGTCGCCTTCTGACTGAGCTGGCGGATCAGTTCCGTGCGGATGCCGTGAGCGACCCGCTCAGCCTGATCGACGACCCGCGACTGAAGACCGTCTTCACCGAGCGCCCGCTGCAATCCCTCGTCACCGTTGGACCCGATCGCGAACTGCTCGTGGAACGAGAGCGGGCGGGGGTCGGCGCATGGTACGAGTTCTTCCCGCGCTCAGAGGGGGCCAAACGCCGGAAGGACGGCACGATCAAGAGCGGCACGTTCCGCACCGCCAGCAAGCGGCTGCCCGCCGTGGCCCGCATGGGTTTCGATGTCGTGTATCTGCCTCCTGTGCACCCGATCGGACTGACCAATCGCAAGGGGCCGAACAACTCGCTGACGCCCGGCCCGGGCGATCCTGGGTCGCCGTGGGCGATCGGGGCCGCAGAGGGGGGTCACGACGCGATCCATCCCGACCTGGGCACTCTGGCCGACTTCCGGGCTTTCGTGCGTGCCGCCGCCGCCGAGGGACTGGAGGTGGCCATGGACTTGGCGCTGCAGGCATCCCCGGACCACCCGTGGGTGACCGCCCACCCGGAATGGTTCACCACCCTGCCCGACGGATCGATCGCCTACGCCGAAAACCCGCCCAAGAAGTACCAGGACATCTATCCGATCAACTTCGACAACGATCCGGAGGGCATCCGCGCCGAGGTACTGCGCATCGTGCGGCACTGGATCGCGCAGGGCATCCGCATCTTCCGCGTCGACAATCCGCACACCAAACCCCTGCAGTTCTGGGAGTGGCTCATCCGCGAAGTCACCGCCGAACACCCCGACGTCATCTTCCTGGCTGAGGCGTTCACGCGCCCTGCCCCGCTTCAGGGCCTCGCGATGGTCGGATTCCAGCAGAGCTACACCTACTTCACGTGGCGAAACACGAAGCAAGAGCTCGAAGAGTTCCTGTCCTCGCTGGCTCACGAGACAGCGGACTACCTGCGCCCGAACCTCTTCGTCAACACCCCCGACATCCTCACCGAGTACCTTCAATACGGCGGTCACGCCGCCTACGTCATCCGTGCCGCCATCGCCGCCACCGCCGCACCCGTGTACGGCGTCTACGCCGGCTACGAACTCTTCGAGAACGTCGCACGCCCCGGGTCGGAAGAGAACATCGACAACGAGAAGTACGAGTACAAGTTCCGAGACTGGGAGGCGATCGACGCGGCCGGCACGTCGCTCGCGCCGTTCCTGACGCGGCTCAACGAGATCCGCCGTGACCACCCCGCACTGCGCCAATTGCGAAACCTCGCGATCCACTGGAGCGACGACGACGCGATCCTGGTCTATTCGAAACACCTCGACGCCGCCCTCTCCCCCACGGGCGAGGCCGACACCATTCTCGTCGTCGTCAACGTCGACCCACACTCGATGCGGGAGACCACGGTCCATCTGGACACACGCATCTGGGGAGTCGAGCCCGGAGACGCGTTCAGCGTGACCGATCTGATCACGGGCGCGCAATGGACGTGGACCGACCACAACTACGTGCGGCTCGACGCATTTCGCGAGCCCGTGCACATTCTGCGGATTGAGGGACAACGATGAACGCGATCGACCCCGGCACACTCGACGCCGTCGCGCACGGCACCTATCACGATCCGCACAGTGTGCTCGGCATCCATCCCACCGGCAAGGGGACGTGGGTCATCCGCACCCGGCGACCACTCGCCACGACGGTGACAGCGGTCTTCGACGGCGGGAAACGCGCGCGGCTCGAACACCTCGCATCCGGAATCTGGGAGGGCACCGTCACCGGCCCGATCGGCCCCTATCGCATCGATGCATCGTATGACGACGGGCCCGACTACCGCGCCGACGACCCGTACCGGCACGCGCCCACCATCGGTGAACTCGACCTTCACCTGATCCGCGAGGGTCGTCACGAGCGCCTCTGGGACGTACTCGGATCGCACGTCCGCACGCACGAAGAAAGCCATGGCACCTCCTTCGCCGTGTGGGCGCCCAATGCGCGCGCGGTGCGCGTGGTCGGCCAGTTCAATGGATGGGACGGCTCCGCCCACGCCATGCGGTCGATGGGCGGTTCCGGCGTCTGGGAGCTGTTCGTTCCCGCGGTGAGCGAGGGCACGGTCTACAAGTACGAGATCCTCGGCCCCGACGGGCACTGGCGACTCAAGGCCGACCCGCTTGCGCGAGAAGCAGAGGTGCCGCCCGCCACCGGTTCGGTGGTCACGGCATCCTCATACCGATGGGAGGACTCGGCCTGGCTCGCGCAACGCGCGAAGCGCCGTCCCGTGACCGAGCCGATGTCGATCTATGAGGTACACCTCGGGTCGTGGCGCCCCGGTCTGTCCTATCGAGACGCCGCAGATCCCCTCATCGACCATGTCACGTCTCTGGGCTTCACACACGTCGAGTTCCTGCCGCTGGCCGAACACCCCTTCGGCGGTTCATGGGGCTACCAGGTCACGGGGTATTACGCCCCGACGAGCAGATTCGGCAGCCCCGACGATCTCAAGTACCTCATCGACCGGCTTCACCAGGCAGGCATCGGGGTCATCATGGACTGGGTGCCGGGGCACTTCCCCAAGGACGAGTTCGCCCTGGCGAAGTTCGACGGCAAGGCGCTGTACGAGCACCCCGACCCTCGGCGAGGCGAGCACAAGGACTGGGGAACGCTCATCTTCGACTACGGCCGGAACGAGGTACGCAACTTCCTGGTCGCCAACGCGCTCTACTGGTACGACGAGTTCCATGTCGACGGACTCCGAGTGGATGCCGTCGCCTCGATGCTCTACCTCGACTACTCCCGCAACCCGGGGGAATGGGAACCGAACATCCACGGCGGGCGCGAGAACCTCGAGGCGATCCGGTTCCTCCAGGAGGTCAACGCGACGTGCTACAAGACCTTCCCCGGCATCAGCATGATGGCCGAGGAGTCCACGAGCTTCCCCGGCGTGACGGCTCCGACCGACCATGCCGGCCTCGGATTCGGCTTCAAGTGGAACATGGGGTGGATGAACGACAGCCTCGAGTACATCGCCCGGGATCCGCTCTACCGGTCGTATCACCAGGGTGAGCTGAGTTTCTCGTTCGTGTATGCGTTCAGCGAGAACTACGTCCTGCCGATCAGCCACGACGAGGTCGTGCACGGCAAGGGCAGCCTGTTCTCGCGGATGCCCGGAGACCACGCCGGCAAGCTCGCCAACATGCGCGCCTATCTCGCATACATGTGGTCACATCCCGGCAAGCAGCTTCTGTTCATGGGACAGGAGTTCGGGCAGATGGCCGAATGGTCGGAGTCGCGAGGGCTGGATTGGTGGACGCTCGATCAGCCCACGCACCGACAGCTTCAAGATTTCGTGGGTGCACTCAACGGCATCTACCGCGCCAACCCGCCGCTGTGGAGCCGCGACAACGACGGATCGGCCTTCAGCCGAATCGGCGCCCCCTCGTGGAATCCGAACGTCCTCGCCTTCACCAGGCGCGACTGGGACGGGAACACCATCGCGGTCGTGTGCAACTTCTCGGGGACGACGCTCTCGAACTATGCCCTCGATCTGCCGCAGGCCGGGGTGTGGCGAGAGATCCTCAACACCGATGCGCACGAGTATGGGGGCGCCGGAGTCGGCAATCTCGGAATGGTCGTCGCCGGCGAGGACGGCCGCGCCTCCATGGTGCTCCCGGCCGTCAGCGCGATCTGGCTGCGCTATGACCCACAGGCACGGATCCCGTCGACCACACACGGCTGAGCGGGTGCGCCGTCCCCTGCGTCAGGTCTAGAACAGCAGCGAGGCGAGACGACTGCGAGCACGGATGACGCGAGGGTCATCGTCACCGACGATGCCGAACAGTTCCAGCAGACGCTCGCGCACAGGCATCCGATCGTCGCTGGGCAGCGCCGCGAACAAATCCAGGAGCCGCTCGAACGCGTCCTCGACATGACCCCCCGTCACATCGAGGTCAGCGACCAGCAGCTGGGCATCGACATCGGTGGGGGCAGCGGCTGCAGCCGCACGCGCGGCCTGGAGGTCGGCCCCCTGGATGCGCGAAAGCAGCCGGACCTGGGCGAGGCCTGCGCGGGCATCGGTGTCCCGCGGGTTCTCGGCCAGTGCGCGCTCGTATGCCGAGACGGCGGCGGCGTAATCGCCGGATTCGATCGCTGCGAACGCCTCGGCGTGCAGTGGGGGCAGCGCGGGCTCCTCGGGCGTCTCCCCGTCGGCTTGACTGTCACCGACCGACCCGGTGACACCGTTCTGCGCCGCGAGCTGGAGAAGTTGCGCGAACACATCGCGGACCTGCTGCTCGGGAACGGCACCCGTGAACAGCGGCACCGCCTGTCCGCCGACCAGAGCGACGACCATCGGAATGGACTGAGCGCGGAACGCCTGAGCAAGCTGCGGATTGGCGTCTACGTCGACCTTTGCCAACACCAAGCGACCCGCGTGCTCGGTGACGACACGCTCGAGAACCGGGCTGAGCTGCTTGCACGGCCCGCACCACTCGGCCCACAGGTCCACCACGACGGGGACGGTCTTGGACAGCTCCAGGACCTCGGGGAACATCGCGTCCGTGACGTCGATCACCAGCCGGGCGGCGGTTCCGCCCGCAGGTGCACCCGCCGTGGGTTCAGTCGGGGCAGGCGCCGCGGGGCGGTTGCGCAGGGCGGACAGGTCGACGGCGCCCCGGAGCGGAGCGCTGGAGCCGGGAAGTGTCACAGCACGGAGCCTTTCAGAATCGAACTGGAGTATCCCAGGAGTTGGATCGGCTCACTCGATCCTCGCTCTGGGACGTAGAAGAACAACTGGTCGCTGAAGGTCGTCGAAAAGCCGGATGCCGACTGGTCGGCGCCCGCGAGGGTCTTCACGGTCTCATTGCCTTCGAGCTTGATGACCGCGTCCTCGTTGGTCGGCTTGACGGTGTCGGTCTCGTAGATGCTGACCGCGACGATCGCGCCGCTCTCGAGCGTCGCGATCGCGAAGGGGGAGAACTCGCCCGCCGCGGCGCTGAACGTCAAGCTCCCCGTCTCGGCACCGGTCTGGTTGAACTCGTCGAGCCGCTCTTTGCGATCGGCGACGACACCCGCTCGGAACGTGTCGCTCTCCTCGTCGAACAGGCCGGCGAACTCGGACTCGTCACCCTTGTTGAGCACGTCCGCGTAGGCGGAGGCGAGTTCATCGGGTGGCAGGAGCAGGAACGGGGAGTCGGGTGCGAGTTGGCTGGCGCCGATGTAGGAGGGAGCGAGCTCCGGCATCAGGGTGTTCGCTCCCAGATTGCCGAGATAGCTCAGCTTGTATTCCGTCCACGGATCCGCCTGGGACAGCACCATGATGCTGGAGGTGTTCGCCTCGTCATCGGTGATGACCGCGAGGAAGGAGCGAGGCCACCCGTTGTAGGCCTGCGGCAGGAGGACCTCGACGGGCTTGCCCGGCACAGCGGTGGGCAGCGGGTAGTCGGCGATCGCGTCGCGCAGCGTGTAGTTCGTCTTGCGCTCGGCCAGGAGCGCGCCATCCAGCCGGGTCGCGGCGAGGTCCGCATCCTTGGTCTCGTCCGCCTCCGCGACGGTCTGCGCGACCTGGGCGAGGATCCGCTCCGCCTGCGGCTTGGTCACGGCGGGAGCCTGCTGTCCTTCCGGGACGATCACCGACGCTGTCGGGCTCGGCGTCTCGGAGGGCACCAGCTCTGGCCATGCGTCGGCCGTACACCCAGACAGCAGCGCGCCGGCCAGCGCGACGGCCGGGACAGCGATGAGGCGCCGACGGCCCCACGTGATCGAACGCTTGGGTTTGCCCGCGCTGATCACGCCCTTGTCGGCTTCGGCGACGGAAAGGTCGATCGGTTCGGTGACGGGAATGGGCAACCCCTTGCGTCGTGGGCCGCGGGAGCGTCGCACGTGGCGGATGCCGAGAATGTACAGCACGACACCGACTGCCATGAGGATGCCGCCGCCGACGATGAGCGGGCCCGCCCACGGCGTCGAGTTCGCGATCGGCCACGTCACGCTCACTGTCGTGGGCGCCGGAGCCGTGCCATCTGAGGCGATGATCACGCTCATGTCAGCGGGAAGCTGCAGCGGCGCGATGACCAGATCCTCCTGCTGGTACTGGTCGAGCCAGAGGTCAGAGCCCGCGGGGTTGCGGCCCGGGATCGCCTCCTCGTCTGCGCCTTGCTCGGCTGCGGCGTCATCGGTTGCTGCCGCATCCGAGGCCGGCGCCTCCGTCGACTCGGCGGGGGTGGGCTCGGGAGCAGGCGTCGGGTCTACCTCTTCGGTGACGAGCGAGCCGTCCTCGGTGCGTACGACCTGGTTGTACGACGCGTCCGCGAGCCACGCCTGCACGTCGGCCGTCCGGCCGTACGCGGCGAACACGGTTCCCTCGCCGAGCACACGTAGCGTCTGAGAGCCCGGTGTCGAGGTCAGGACATCGCCACCGATGACCAGGTAGGGCTCGTTCTGGCTGATCGAGACCTCCGCCGTCGTCGATCGCGGGCCTTGGAAGATCGTCCGCTGGGCGATTCCCGCCCCGATCATCACGGTCGCGAGAACGAGCGCAACCACAGCCCATACGAAACGCACGAAGAACCTTTCTCGGCGCACGGACGTCGACGCACACCGGAATATCGACATTTCAGACTAGCGAAGATGACCTGAAAGTCCCCAGAGAGGCGCTGCATCACGTCCACGTCGTCCACTATGCGTATTCTGATCGCCAGGCGGTCGAGTCCCACAGAACGAGGTCCCGTGAAGCTGCAGAACCCCTTCCGCGTCGCATTCGTCGCGACGCTCGGCGTCGGTCTCGGTCTCCTGCTGATCGCCAGCGTGCAGACCCTGTCGACGATCCTCCTCTACGTGGGCACCGCCCTCTTCCTCGCGCTCGGTCTCGAGCCGATGGTCTCGTGGTTGATCCGCCGACGGCTCCCCCGGTGGGCCGCGGTTCTCGTGACGATCGTGGTCGTGCTGGGCGTGTTCGCCGGAGTCATCCTGATGGTGCTGCCGATCATCGTCGAGCAGATCACGCAGTTCGTGATCGAGGTGACCCGCATCCTGCAGAATCCGTCGTGGCCCGACGAGTTGCAGACCTGGCTCGAATCGGTCTTCCCCATGCTCAGGTGGGATGACATCTTCGCGTACATCCTGCAGTGGCTCGAGGGCCTGGACTTCGCCTCCATCGGTGGGTCGATCGGCGGGAACATTCTCGCGATCGGCGCGACGATCGCCAGCGGCCTGTTCGGCGCGTTCATCGTCCTGATCCTCACGATCTACTTCACGGCATCGATCCCCTCACTGAAGAAGGCTGTCTATCAGCTCGTCGCGGCCTCGAAGCGGCAGCGTTTCATCGACCTCGCCGAGCAGATCACCGACTCCGTCGGCTACTACGTCATCGGCCAGGTCACGCTGGGCGTGATCAACGGCATCCTGAGCTCGATCTTCCTGACCGTGATCGGCGCGCCGTTCCCGGCGGTGCTCGCCGTCGTGGCGCTGCTGTTCTCGCTCATCCCCCTCGTGGGTACGCTCACGGGGTCGACGATCATCGTGCTGACCTGCCTCATCCCAGGACTCGGCTCCCCGACGATCGCCCTCATCGCTGCGATCTACTACCTGATCTACATGCAGGTGGAGGCGTACGTCATCTCCCCACGCATCATGAGCCGTGCTGTCTCGATCCCCGGGGCCGTCGTGGTCGTCGCAGCCCTCGCCGGCGGGTCCCTCTTGGGACTCCTCGGCGCCCTGATCGCGATCCCTGCCGCCGCGAGCGTGCTGATCATCTACCGGCAGGTCGTCATCCCTCGTCAAAACGAGCGGTGACGCTCAGGCGGGCGTGCCGAGCTCGCCGTCCCAGTCCGTCGCCAGCGGAAGAGCGTCGGGGTTGATCGCCGCGACGATCTCGGTGAGCACCCTCCGAGTCTGATTCTCGCCGACCCACAGATGACGACCGCCCTCGACGGGGATGAGGGTCGCGTGGGGAATCACCGCGAACCGCTGTGCAGCCTCATCCGGCCGCAGAAAGTCGTCGAACTCGGGGACGAGCACGATGATCGGACGCGGATCTTCCGCCCAGCCGGCCAGCTCCTCGGATGTGGTTCTGTGCAGCGGCGGGGAAAGCAGCACGATCCCCTCGACGTCGTGCTCGGCCGCGTACTTCAGCGCGAGCTCCGTCCCGAAAGACCAGCCCACGACCCACGGGCGCGGCAGTCCGCGCTCGGCAACGAAGGACATCGCAGCCGCGACATCCCAGCGCTCGCCAGCTCCGCCGTCGAACGTTCCCTCGCTTGTGCCGCGCGGAGAGGTCGTTCCGCGCGTGTTGAATCTCAGTACCGCGAGGTCGGCCAGGGCCGGAAGACGCGCCGCCGCCTTGCGAAAGATATGGGAGTCCATGAAACCACCGGCCGTCGGCAGCGGATGCAGTGTCACGAGCGTCGCGTGCGGTGCGCGACCCTCCGGGAGTGCGAGCTCCCCGACGAGTCGAAGGCCGTCCTCGGTGTGAAGCTCGATCTCCTCCCGGCGGGCGGGCAGCAGCATCGGTCCGCGGATCTCCATGTCAGCTGATCCTCCAGCAGTGGGTATGCCAATGGCGCCGCGCGGCGATGTCTGCCGCGTCGCCGAGGACTCCGTCCGAGCGCCAGGCCACCACATGCGCGGTGCCCGGCTCGATCGGACGAACGCAGCCCGGGCACGCGTAGGCCTTCGTCGCCTGCGCTCCCGACACCGGTTGGACGGTCCAGGCCACGCCGCGGCGGACCTCTGTGCGTTTCCACCCAGCCAGGAAGCGCTCGAACCCGTCGTCGCCGGCGGGCTCAGGACGGCGACGATGAGATCGTGGCATCCTCGCCGATCACCACCAGTGGTTGTTGACCCAGAAGTTGTACGCTCCGCCCCAGCTGCCGTAGCGTCCCACCGCGTAGCCGTTGGCCCACCTCAGGTTGTCGACCGGGTTGTAGCCGCTCCCGGGAACCTTGCTGCACGGGAGCGCCTGAACGAGACCGCACGCCCCGGAGCGGCGGTTCGTGGCGTTGGGATTCCATCCGCTCTCGCGCGAGACGATGTAGTCGACATAGCCCCATTCGCTCTCGGGGATGCCCGCCGCCGACATCCACTCGGCCGGCGACCCGCCGCCGGAGTAGAACAACGGCGCCGCCGCTCCCCCGCCGCTACGGCTCGAGGCCACCACCGGAGTGGGCGTGGGCTTCGGTTTCACATAGACCTGGTAGCCGCCGCGGTCGGGATCGAAAGCAGCAGCATCGACATCAGCGTCGACGACGAGTGACTGCGCGTCGACCAGGGAGCTCGCGTAGAGGGAGACCGCCTCGGGTGCCTCGTCTTCGGGTGTCGCGAATGCCATGCCGCTCGGGCCCGCGTTGGCCGCGACGAACCCCATCGCCGCCAATGCCGCGAACACGGCCAGCACCCCGCGCCGCTTGGACCAGTGACCGACCGGGGCAGCGGCCGCGCGCGGCGGAACGCTCGAACGCCGCGTGGCGACGTCGGCACGAGGCCGCGCCGACACCTCAGCGTTGCGATTCTCACTAGTCACGATGAGTCGATTCTACCGACGCGCAGCGACGAACACGGTGCGAGTGTCCGTGGTTCACTCGACAGCGAGCATGACCTCGACGACGGCATCGAGCACGGCATCCACCTGGACTTCGCGATAGCCGCCTCGCTGCATCCTGAAGGCGACCCCTCGGACCTGCTCGATCGTCGCTCCCGTTCCAGACTCGAGGTAGCGGGCCAGCTTGTCCATCACGAAGTCGACTTCATCGATCCGATAGCCGTAGCGCAGGGCGCCGGTGCGCTGGAAACGTCGACGGGGCGGACGCTGCAGACGATCGAGGACGATCTGCGCATCTCGGCGGGTGCGCGCGATCCACACGTCGGTGCCCACGCGAGCAATGGCAGCGTCGCGCTCTCGCCGCGCGAACGCGTCCTCGATGCGCGTGAGTGCGGCATCCACGCTCGTGATCTCGTAGCCGCGGCGCGTCAGCGGGAACGCCGCAGCCCGGATCTGACCCGAGGTCATCGACGTGCGTCCCGGGGACTCGAATGCTTCCCGCGCGTGAGAGAGAAAGCTGTCCACAGCGGCCCGCTCATAACCCTTCACGCGGCCCCGCGTCACCGGGAACAACGCCCGTGCGGGCTCCGGAACCGCTGCAGCGGCGGAGTCGGTATGAGAAGTCATCGTCATGAGATCACCCACCTCGTGCTCGTGCAGCACATCATGCTGCCACGACCGGTGCGAACAGGTAGTACAGCGCGAGCGCGGCGGTCGCCGAGGGCAGGATCGAGTCCAGCCTGTCCAGGACGCCGCCGTGCCCCGGGAGCCAGGAACTCATGTCCTTGATTCCGAGGTCTCGCTTGACCATCGACTCGCCCAGGTCGCCGGTTGTCGCCGTGCCGAGGATCAGCGCACCGAAGATCGCACCGGCCCACCACGGCACCCCGAGCAGAAAGACCCCCAGCAGGATGCCGGCGGCGACCGCGCCGACCACGGCTCCGCCGAATCCCTCCCACGTCTTGTTGGGACTGATCCGAGGCGCCATCGGGTGTTTTCCGAACGTGAGGCCGGATGCGTAGGCCGCTGTGTCGGCGACCACAGCGACGGCGATGAAGGCGATGATCCACCATTCGCCTCCTTCCTGGCGCAGCAGGATCATGGCCATGCTCGCCAGGAACGGCACGTAGAACACGACGAACGTTCCCGCGAGCACGTCGCTCGTCACAGCGGTGTAGGGACGAGCGTCGGCGGCGGCCATCTGGGCGATCAACCGCCAGACGACCACGAAGACGAGAGCCGCAAACAGGGCGACCCAGTGGAGCCACAGCTCCAGGAACGCGCCAGACAGAAGAACGACGACGGAGGCGACCAGCTGTGGCGCCAGGTCGATACGTCGTCCCGACCCGGTCAGTGCCCGCGAGAACTCCACGACCCCGAGCACGACCACCCCGAGCGCCAGGAGGATGAACACCCACTTGACGAAGATGAGCGAGAGGAGCGCGACCGCCCCGATTCCCACTCCGATGAGGATCGCGAGGATCAGATCCCTACCTGTGCGCTTCTTGATGCGCTCATTCGCTTCCTCGAACTCGGCGCGCGCGTGCGCGACATGTTGCTCGAACTCACTGCGCGCAGTGCGCACGTGCGCCTGGAAGCCGGCGCCAGGATCCTCCGCCGGCACCCCAGCGGGGTCGCCGGGGAGGCGCGCGTCGGAACGATCGTCGGTCATGTCGACCGTTAGACCTCGAGAAGCTCTGCTTCTTTGCGCTTGAGCGCCTCGTCGATCTGGTCGACGTGTGCGCGCGTCAGCGCATCGAGCTCTTTCTCCGCACGAGACAGCTCGTCCTCACCGATCTCGCTCTTGAGGGCGTCGAGGTCGTCCTTCGCCTTGCGGCGGATGCCTCGGACATGCACCTTCGCATCCTCACCCTTGGCCCGCACAAGCTTGACGAACTCCTTGCGGCGCTCCTCGGTGAGCTCCGGCATCGTGACGCGCACGATCGTGCCGTCGTTGGTCGGGTTCGCGCCCAGGTTCGGGGCATCCCGGATGGCCTGCTCGATCGCCTTCAGCGCCGACTTGTCGTAGGGGTTGATGACGAGCGTGCGCGCCTCGGGGTTGTTCAGGGAGGCGAGCTGCGCGAGCGGCGTGGGCGAGCCGTAGTAGTCGACCATGATCCGCTGGAACAGCTGCGGATTGGCCCGACCCGTGCGCACGGTCGCGAAGTCATCCTTCGCGGCCTCCACGGCACGATCCATGCGGGTTCCAGCATCGGTCAAGACATCCGCGATCACGGCGACTCCTTACTGCGTCTGACCAGCCCAGTCTAGTCGGCAGGCCTTCAGCCGACCGTGACGACGGTGCCGATCGGTTCGCCCCGCAGCGCACGTGTGACGTTGCCCTCCGGTTCCATGCCGAACACACGCATGTCCATGCCGTTGTCCATGCACAGGCTGAACGCGGTCGAATCGACAACCTTCAGACCGCGCTGCAGGGCATCGAGGTAGGTGATCCGGTCGATGCGGGTCGCCGTCGGATCGGTGCGCGGATCGGCGGTGTAGACGCCGTCAACGCCGTTCTTGGCTACGAGAACCTCGGTCGCCCCGATCTCCAGCGCCCGCTGCGCCGCGACCGTGTCGGTCGAGAAGTAGGGCAGGCCAGCCCCCGCACCGAAGATCACGACGCGCCCCTTCTCCATGTGGCGCTCCGCGCGACGCGGGATGTAGGGCTCGGCGACCTGCGTCATCGAAATGGCGGACTGCACTCGCGTCGCAGCTCCCGCCTGCTCGAGGAAGTCCTGCAGCGCGAGTGCGTTCATGACGGTACCGAGCATCCCCATGTAATCGGCTCGGCCCCGATCCATCCCCCGCTGGCTGAGCTCCGCTCCGCGGAAGAAGTTTCCCCCGCCGACCACGACGGCGATCTCCACCTCATCGACCGCTGCCGCGATCTCGCGCGCGATCTGGCTGACGACATCCGGATTGACCCCGAGCTGCCCTCCCCCGAACGCTTCCCCCGAAAGCTTGAGCAGGACGCGTCGGCGTCCCGTCGATTCATCCGCCACGTACGTCTCCTCTGTGTCGCCTACAACCTACCGAAGCACATGAGAAAGGGCCCGCACGGAATGGTGCGGACCCTTTCATCGCGGTGCTTACGCGCCGACCTTGAACCGAGCAAAGCCCGTGAGTGTCAGGCCTGCATCCTCGGCCACCTGTGCGACCGAGAGCTTGTTGTCGCGGGCGTAGTCCTGATCGAGCAGAGCGACCTGCTTGAAGTAGGCGTTGACCCGGCCCTCGACGATCTTGGGGAGAGCGGCCTCGGGCTTGCCCTCGTTGCGCGAGATCTCGGTGACGATCTCACGCTCCTTCTCGACATCTGCCTCGGGGACCTCGTCGCGAGACAGGTAGGACGGGTTTGCGAACGAGATGTGCTGCGCGAGGGCGCGAGCGGTCTCGGCATCCTCACCCGTGTAGGCCAGCACGACGCCCACCTGGGGCGGGAGGTCCTTGTTGGTCTTGTGCAGGTAGATCTCGAACTTCTCGCCCTCGAGCGTGCGCACCTGGCGAAGCTCGACCTTCTCGCCGATGATCGCTGCCTCATCGGAGATCAGCTGGTCGACGGTGCTGGCACCCGCGGGAGCGGCCAGCGCCGCCTCGACGGAGTCCGCCGACACGGCTGCGGCAGCGTCCACGACCTTGTCGGCAAGGGCGACGAAACGGTCGTTCTTGGCGACGAAGTCCGTCTCGCACGCGAGTTCGATGAGAGTGACCTTGCCGCCCACCTCGCGAGCGGCGATGAGGCCTTCGCTCGTCGAGCGGTCGGCACGCTTGGCGTTGCCCTTCGCGCCCTTCAGACGCAGGATCTCGACGGCCTTCTCGACGTCGCCGTCGGCCTCTTCGAGCGCCTTCTTGGTGTCGACCATGCCCGTTCCGAGCTGCTCGCGCAGGGCCTTGATGTCGGCGATCGTGAAGTTTGCCATGGGTGGCGGCTCCTTGTTCGTGGTGAGTTCTCGTGGATGCTCCGGCGGCGCACACGCGCCGCCGGAGCGATGTCGATCGGCTACTTGGTCTCGGCGGTGTCAGCCTCGGCGGTGTCAGCCTCGGCGGCGTCCGCCTCGGCGACCGCGTCGGTTCCGGCGACTGCCTCGTGCGCGGCTGCCCCGGCAGCGTCGGCGTCGGACTCGGTCGCGATGGTCTCGACCTCGGCGAGGTCAGTGACCACCGGCGCACCCTGCTCGAGAAGCTCGCGCTCCCATTCGGCGAGGGGCTCAGCGGCCTCGGCCTCGTCGGCAGGCTGGTGACGCTGGATGAGGCCGTCGGCGGCAGCATCCGCGATGATGCGCGTGAGCAGGCTCACCGAGCGGATCGCGTCGTCGTTGCCGGGAATCGGGTACTGGAACTCGTCCGGGTCGGCGTTGGTGTCGAGGATGCCGATGACGGGGATGCCGAGCTTCTTGGCCTCGTCGATGGCGAGGTGCTCACGCTTGGCGTCGACGACCCAGATGGCCGAGGGGGTCTTCTGCAGGTTGCGGATACCGCCGAGCGACTTGTGGAGCTTGTCGAGCTCGCGCTTCTTGATGAGCAGTTCCTTCTTGGTCAGACCGCTCGCCGCCGGGTCGTCGTAGTCGAACTCCTCGAGCTCCTTCATGCGCTGCAGGCGCTTGGAGACGGTGACGAAGTTGGTGAGGAGGCCACCGAGCCAACGCTCGTTGACATAGGGCTGGCCCACACGGGTCGCCTGCTCGGCGATGATCTCCTGCGCCTGCTTCTTGGTGCCAACGAACAGGATCGTGCCACCGTGGGCAACGGTCTCCTTGACGAACTCGTAGGCCTTGTCGATGTAGGTGAGGGACTGCTGCAGGTCGATGATGTGGATACCGCTGCGCTCGGCGAGGATGAAGCGCTTGACCTTCGGGTTCCACCGGCGGGTCTGGTGTCCGAAGTGCACGCCGCTGTCGAGCAGCTGGCGAATCGTAACGACGGCCATGGCCGTACTCCTTTGCTGACGCGGTTGCGCGTCTCTTACGGTTGATCTCGTCGGTCGGCGACCGACGATCCTGGTGCCCGACGCGCTCCCGCTGGGCTCGGGTGAGCACAGACCGGTGGGAGTGGCGCCACCTGGCCGATAGCCAGGCTTTGGGCACGCGAAGTCACCCCGCGGACGGGGTGCCCCTCCAGTGTACCAGCGGACGCCTCACCGCAGGACGCGCGAGTGCGCAGCCGCATCCTCCCCAGCACCCGGGGTCGCACTGCCCGTCCCCCGCCTCGCGCCGGCGCCCCGGGCTCGCGCCTGGGCGACGGATGCTGGCAGCATGCCCCCGTCGCACCTCCTGCCCCCGTCGCACCTGACAGCACCGTCGCACCTGACAGCACCGTCGCGCCCCGATCGACTCTTACGCCGGATCGTTCTCGTCATTCTGGCGGTGGTCCTCCTGTCGCCAGCCTGCCTACCCGCGACCCCCTCAGCGGCGTCCGAGGACCATGCGCTCGGCGTCGACGGTCAGCCGACGGCCTCGGCCGCGGCGAGCCTCGGGCCCGGTCCCGCCGCGCGCGACTGGATCTGGCCAACGTCGGGGTTTCGACTCGTGGCCCCGTATGTCGCCCCGGCGCACCGCTACGGGCCCGGGCACCGCGGCGTCGATCTCGCGCTGTTCGACACTCGGACTGTGCGTTCGCCAGCCCCGGGGGTCGTGCGATTCACCGGCACCGTGGTCGATCGCGACCTCATCACGATCGACCACGGTGACGGTTTCGTGACGACCCTCGAACCCGTGGCATCTCCGCTCCGGGTGGGCGACCGCGTCGATCGAGGTCAACACGTCGGCATCGTCACGGAGGGCGGTCATGCACCCCGTGACGCTGTCCACTTCGGTGTCCGCTGGCACGGTGAGTACATCAACCCGATGCTGCTGCTCGGTGGCGTGCCGCGCGCGATCCTGCTTCCGTGCTGCCGATGACGCTCTCACACCGCCGGAGGCGAACTCAGCGGAAGACGTTCCGGTCGCCGTTGTCCTGGACCTGGCCGTAGCCTCTCGCGCTCAGTGTGTTGTCGTTGCCGTTCACGGTGACCAGATCGATCGTGCCGTCTGCCTCGATGAGCGTGCGGTCTCCGGCGATGTCGAGCACCCCGATGGCGCCGCCGGAGACGGAGTTGTCGTTGCCTTCCAGCCGCAGACTGCCGATGTCGCCGATGACGACGTCATTCGAACTCCCCTGCAAGAGCACGGTGTCGGCGTCGCCGTCGATGCGAGCGACGATACGGTTGCCTGCGATCGTCACGTCTGCGCAGTCGCCCGTGAGCGAGAAGGTGACGTCGTTGCCCGCGAGAACGGCCTGCCCGCCGACGCAGAGGGCGTCTGGTGCGGGCTCGGGGTCCACGGTCACCGTCGGAACGGGCGTCGGGGTGATCGTCGCCCACGTCGGTGTCGGCAGCGCAGTCGCGGGCGCTCGAGTCGGCACGACGGTGACCCGCGGTCCGGGCAGCGCGATGCATCCGCCGAGCGCGAACGTCACGACCAGGGCGAGGGCTGCACCGAGGGTGCGGCGCGGAGCATGCATGCGATAACCCTACGCGCGATATCCGCCATCTCCGGAGGACTGCGGGGGCGCTCTACGCGCGAGGATGGGCGAGACGGTAACTTGCGGCGAGCCGTTCACTCGACACGTGGGTGTAGATCTGCGTCGTGCCGAGACTTGCATGACCCAGCAGCTCCTGCACCGAGCGCAAGTCGGCGCCGCCGTCGAGCAGGTGCGTCGCACCGGAGTGGCGCAGCGCATGCGGACCGACGGCGCCGCCCGTGAGAGCCGCTACCCGGCGGGATACGACATCGTAGACGGCGCGGGCGCCGATGCGACCGCCGCGAACCCCGAGGAAGAGGGCGCCAGGGGCGGATGCCGAGTCGACAAGGGCGGGACGTCCGCGCACGAGATAGGCATCCAGCGCGCGGGCTGCCGCTCCGCCGTAGGGCACGATCCGCTCCTTGGATCCCTTGCCCCAGACTCGAGCAGTGCGCCGAGCAGCGTCCAGATCAGTCAGATCGAGGGCGCACAGCTCCGAGACGCGCAGGGCCGCACCGTACAGCAGCTCGAGGATCGCGTGGTCGCGAAGGTCGACGGGATCTCCTCGCTCGGTGGCGGTCTCGCCGAGCGCGTCGAGCAGGTGCGAGAGCCCTTCCGCCGACGCGACTTTGGGAAGCGTTCGCCCTCTTTTGGGTGCGATCAGGCGCACCGCCGGGTTGGACGCGATCAGTCCCTCATCCAGCGCCCATGCGAAGAAGGTGCGCACCGCCGCGGCACGCCGGGCAAGCGTCGAGCGCGCGTCACCGCGTCGGCTCGCTCGCCAGATCCAGTCCCGCAGGGCGTCGAGATCCACGGATGCCACGGTGACAGGCCCGACAGCATCGGCGAGGTCGGCCAGATCCGAGCGATAGGCGCGGATCGTGGCAGGCGAAAGCCGACGCACATGGGCGAGGTGGCGCAGATACTGCTCGGCCGCCTCGCTGATCTCCATGGGGACAGGATGCCGCAGCTCATGCACGGCGGCGGCCGCCCGACGCGGCGTGGCGCAAGCCCGCACCCCGCTCACCCGTCAGGTGAGCCGCCATCCGCCGGCAATGGCAACCACGAGGCCCTCCACCTGCAGAAGTCCCAGGTGGGACTGCACGTCAGTGACGCTGAGCCCGCAGCGCTGCGCGATCTCCTCCGGCGTGCGGGCCGACCGCGAGCTCAGGGCATCGCGCACGCGGGTTCGGTCCGATGTGTGCGCAGAGGAGTCCGCGGATCCCCCCTCGTCGGGAAGCTCTCCCCATCCCAGCAGTTCTCGCACATCCGCCGCATTCGTCACGCACGTGGCCTCGAGTTCGCGCAACAGCCGGTGACAGCCCGCGGAGGCCGCACTGGTCACGGGGCCCGGAACCGCGCCGATCGGACGCCCGAGGGCGCTCGCGTGGTGGGCGGTGTTGAGGGAGCCGCTGCGCCACCCTGCTTCGACAACCACCGTGACCGCCGACAACGCCGCGATGAGTCGGTTCCGCTGCAGGAACCGCCACTTGGTCGGCGCGGAGCCGGGCGCAACCTCGCTCACAACCGCCCCCGTGTCGGCGATGCGTTCGATCAGCTCGGTATGAGCCTGCGGATAGGCACGTTCGAGACCGCCTGCCATGAGCGCGACCGTCGTTCCCCGTCCCGCGAGAGTCGCCCGGTGGGCAGCGGCGTCAATCCCGAACGCGGCTCCCGAGACAATGCTGATGCCGCACGCGGCGAGTTCTGCCGCCATCTCCCCTGCAACATGCTCGCCGTAGCTCGTCGCCGCGCGAGCACCGACGATCGCGACACCGTGCTGGGCGCTCTCGAGTACACGCGGATCCCCCCGGACCCACAGGACGAGCGGCCCGTGCTCGGCGAGGTCATCCACGGAATCCGGCCACGTCTCGTCGTGGGGTGTCAGCAGACGCAGCCGTGCCGCACGCGCCGTTCGCAGCGCCGCCGAGACTGCGCCGGACCGCAGTCTCGGCCGCCATCGCTCCACCGCCGCGCGCGCGTCGTCCGGGTCCAGGATGCCGTCGCCCAGGTCATCGCGCCGGACCCGCTCGAACGCCTCGGCGGGGCCCACGGCGCCGACCAGCTGGCCGGCCGCACGATCCCCGGGTTCGGTGAGGATGTTCCAGAGGACACGCGTGTAGCGGTCGAGGATCTCGTCATCGGGGAGTGCCCCGACAACGAGAGGTCCCAGCTCGTCACGGGCACGCGAGAGATCGATCACGAGACAGTTCCTCTCTTCAAGAACAGGGCCCGGCCGATGTGGTCGGGAGTCGGCATCGGCACGCCGTCGAGATCGGCGAGGGTCCACGCGATCCGAAGGACGCGGTCGTACCCGCGGAGGGTGAGTGTTCCGCGGGCAAGAGCACGATCCAGAGGGGCGCGCGCGGCGGGAGGCAGCGCGCCCGGTCCGGAGCGCAGCCACGTTCCCGGGACGTCGACGTTCCGACGCCACGGCGTGTCGGCCAGCCGTCGCATCGCCCGCTCGCGGGCTCCGCGCACGAGCGCCGCGCCTTCCTGCGAACTCATGCGGCCCCGCTCCTCGGGCACCCGCCCGACCCGCAGGAGGGTCAGCTCGATGTCGACGCGGTCCAGCAGCGGGCCCGACAGGCGGTTGCGGTACCGCCGGACCGCCTGCGGCGGGCACTCGCACACGGCATCCCGCAGCCCGCGGTTCCCGCACGGACACGGGTTCGTGGCCAGCACCAGCTGGAATCGCGCGGGGAAGGATGCCGTGTACCCGGCGCGGTGAACCGTGATGCTTCCTGACTCGAGCGGCTGGCGCAGCGCATCGAGCACGTTGGTGGCGAACTCGGCAGCCTCATCCAGAAAGAGCACGCCCTCGCTCGCGCGCACGATGGCGCCTGGGCGGGGCACCCTGCTTCCGCCGCCGACGAGCGCTGCCGCACTCGCGCTGTGGTGCGGCGCCTCGAACGGCGGAACACGCGAGAGGTCGGTGACGGCATGTCCGGAAAGCGAGCGAACGGATGCCGCCGCCAGCGCCGCCTCATCATCCAAGGGCGGCAGGATGCCGGGGAGCCGCCGCGCGAGCATCGTCTTGCCCGCTCCGGGCGGACCCGTCATGAGCAGATGGTGACCGCCCGCCGCCGCCACCAGGAGAGCCGCGACCGCGTCGTCTTGACCCACGACGTCGGCAAGATCGAGCGCCTCCGGCGCCAGAGCCTGATCAGCACGCGCGTGGACCGGTTCCGCATCCGGCAGCCGCGCATCGATGCCGTGCCGGGACAGCACATCCCCGAGGCTCGTCGCCCCGACCACGGCGATCCCCGGCACGAGGGCCGCCTCGTCCTCGTTTGCGCGCGGCACGACGACGGTGCGAAGCCCCGCTCGGGCGGCAGCGACGACGGCGGGAAGAATGCCGGGAACCGGCCGGAGTCGGCCGTCCAGCCCCAGTTCGCCGATGTGCGCCGTGCGCAGGAGGGCGTCTGCCGAGAGCGGCAACTGCGTTGCCAGCGCTGCCACGGCGATCGCCAGGTCGAACCCGGAGCCATGTTTGGGCAGGCTCGCCGGCGAGAGGTTGACGGTGAGGCGTCGACTCGGCAGCGGCACGTCGCTGTTGGCGCACGCGTTTCGCACTCGCTGTGATGCCTCGCCCAGCGCCTTGTCCGCGAGGCCGATGATTCGAAAGTCGGGGAGCTGATCGGAAAGGTCCGCCTCGACCTCCACCGCGACTCCCTCGATCCCGACCAGGGAGATCGCCCACGTACGGGCCAGGCTCATGCGAGGTCCCGCAGATGCTCGATCCGGAGCGGCGCCGCCGGATCGCCGGTGATCGCGAGTCCATCCACCCGAAGGGTCCGTCCGCCGACGAGCTCGCGGTGCGCGGCCCGCCACTCCCGGGCGAGCTGATGCAAGCGGTGGAGCTTCTGCGAGCCGATCGCCTCGAACGGATGCCCGAAGGCGGCAGTGCGGCGGGTCTTGACCTCGACGATGGCGATGGTCTCGGCATCCGCCACGACCAGATCGATCTCACCGCTGCGGCATCGCCAGTTACGGTCGAGGATCGCGAAGCCACGGCCGCGAAAGTACGCCTCCGCGGTGCGTTCACCCGCCCTGCCGAGGTCGTCCTTGCGTGCCATTCCCCCAGCGTGACGGCGCCGGCGCGCGCGGCGTCAGCGAACCGGCCATGAGGCCGACAAGCGCGCGACGATCCCTCTTGGGGAGGAACGGAGCTCAGCTGTCGAGGGTGAGCTCGTCGGGCAGCTGGAAGTCACCCCGCTGCAGTTCTTCGACGTTGACGTCCTTGAAGGTCAGGACGCGCACCGACTTCACGAAGCGGTCGGCGCGGTAGATGTCCCACACCCACACGTCGTTCATCGTGATCTCGAAATAGAAGTCGTGCTCCGTGTCACGGCGCACGACATTGACATCGTTGGCGAGGTAGAAGCGCCGCTCCGTCTCGATCACATACTGGAACTGGTGCACGACATCGCGATACTCGCGGTACAGCGCCAGCTCGAGCTCTCGGTCGTAGTCCTCGAAGACCTCGTCATCCATGGTGCTCTCATCCTAGTTCCCGGGGCACACGACCCAGCCACAGTCGACCGACGACCAAGCGCTCAAAAGAGCGTCGGAGCACCCGCGAAAGCCCACGACAGCCGGTGGTGGTCGCTCACGCCGTGCTCGAGAATGGCGGCCCGGTGTTCGGGACTTGCGTAGCCCTTGTTGCGCACCCACTGGTAGGCAGGCAGATCGTCGTGCAGACGCACCATGAGTTCGTCTCGGGCCACCTTGGCGATCACGGATGCGGCGGCTGCGCCTGCGCAGTCGCGGTCGGCCTTCACCACCGGCTGCACCCTGAGCCCGGGACCGGGGGCACGCGAGATGTAGTCGTGATTTCCATCGAGCACCACGACCGCCGCCGTCACGTCGACACCGTGGGCTGACAGCTCGGCCAGCGCGCGACGGGCGGCGAGCCCGAGCGCCGGCAGGATGCCGATCTCATCGATCTCCGCCGAGCTCGCCCACCCCACGGCGCTGCCGGCAACCCATCCGGCGGCGCGGCGCGCGAGGTCGGCGCGCCGCGCCTCGGGAACGAGCTTCGAATCGCGAAGTCCTTCGGGAACCCGCCGCCGCGACAGGGCCGCATCCACGACGGTGGCACCCACCGCGACCGGGCCTGCCAGCGCGCCGCGTCCGACCTCGTCGCACGAGATCACGAGGTCGTACTCGCGCAGCAGCTTCCGCTCCAGCGTGAGGCGCGGGACCGCTCGCGACCCGGTGCTCATCGCGCGTCGGCTCCCTCGCCGTCCGGAACACCCGCGAACACCTCGCTGTGCGGATCCAGGAAAGCCCAGCGGGAGATCGGCCAGGTGATGACGAAGGCGCGTCCGACGACGTTCTCGATCGGCACGAAACCGCCGCCGGGTTGCTCCTGATTGAACCGCGAATCCTTCGAATGGTCCCGGTTGTCCCCGAGGACCCACAGGCTCCCCTCCGGAACGACGACGTCGAACGGCACGAGGTTCGGTGAGCTCTGCCCCGGGTCGAGCTTCACGTATGCGGACTCGTCGATCGGCATGTCGTTGATCGTGATCTGCCCCAGCGCGTTGCAGCACACGACATGGTCGCCGGGCAGACCGATGACGCGCTTGATCAAGTGGTCCTCGGAGTCCGACACCGAGAGTCCCACGAGCGTGAGCAACCAGTCGACCCCCTCGACAAAGGGCGATTGCGGCGTCGAGGGATGCACGGGAAGCCACCCGCCCGGGTCCTGAAACACGACGATGTCGCCACGCTCGTACCCATTCCAGCGCGGCGTCAGCTCGTCCACGAGGATGCGGTCGTTGATCTGTAGCGTGTCCTCCATCGACCCCGACGGGATGTAGAACGAACGGACGAGGAACGTCTTCACGAGCGCGGAGACCACGACCGCGATCAGGATGATCACCAGAACGTCACGCAGGAATACCCACGCGCCCCGCCGACCTCCTCGTTGGCGCCGCTGCGACCGCGTCACGGGTTCAGCGGGTGCCTCGGCGTCGGAAGTCATGCAGCGATCCAATCCGTCCGACCAGATGCGGACGCTCAGACAAGGGTGTCACACGATGGGGCAGCACGAGTGTCGTGCAACGCCCGGAGAGACACGTGTGCCCCGGTACGAAGGGCACCGGGGCACACGGGGAAACGCGCGGAATCAGTTCTCGCGCTTCTCCTTGATCTTGGCCTTCTTACCGCGGAGCTCCCGCAGATAGTAGAGCTTCGCGCGACGCACGTCGCCGCGGGTGACCAACTCGATCTTGTCGATGATCGGGCTGTGCACGGGGAAGGTACGCTCGACGCCCACCTGGAAGCTGATCTTGCGGACGGTGAAGGTCTCGCGCACGCCGTCGCCGGAACGGCCGAGCACGACGCCCTGGAAGACCTGGACGCGCGAGCGGCTTCCTTCGACGATGTTCACGTGCACCTTGACGGTGTCACCGGGGCCGAACTCCGGGATGTCGGTACGCAGGGAGGCGGCGTCGACGATGTCGAGGGTCTGCATGATCGCTACTCTCTGCGGCCGCCGCAGGTCGGCCGCGGGTGATAAGGAAAGGATGAGGCGTGCCGCACCGCAGTCGAAACCAGTCGGTGGATTCCCCTGAGGCAGAATCCGTCAAGGCACAAACATCCATTCTGCCATGACGGATGAGCGGAACAAAACCGTCAGGAGCGCGGCTGCTGCTCCGTGATCACGATGACCTCGGGATCTTCTCGCCGCGGGGGCGTCGTGCCTGACGGTGGAATGTAGGGGATGCCCGACGCGCTGCGAAGCGTGACCAGGCCCGGCCGCGCCTCCCGCCACAGTTGCCACAGCATGAGCCAGAACAGCGAAATGCCCACCGCAACCGTCAGCAGGAACACCGGAAGCCACCACGCCGCCACGAAGAACCCCAGCGCGAACGTCAGCGCGTGCCACACGGCGAACCCCGCGACGTCCCACCACGACACCGCTCGGGCGGCGCGGGCGGTCGGCCGGGCGCGAACGAGGAGCGTCAGCACCAGCTGACCGATCAGCACCGACGGAATCGCGACCAGGAGAACCCAGAGCAGCGCCCATGCGCCCGCGTCGAAAGCGATCCATCCGACGAACAGCCACAGCGGCAGCACAAAGGCGGCCGGAATCATCCAGCCGTAAAATGCGCGTCGGAGCCACATGCTTCGATGCTACGCCGGGGCCGGGACGCCGGCGCCCGTGGCACGCGATGCGGGGCATCCTCACAGCCGGTCGAGGGTGCATCAGACAGAATGGACCGGTCGAGAGGAACCGGATGATCGAGTTACGCACCCCCGCCGAGATAGAGGCCATGAAGCCGGCGGGGCGTTTCGTCGCCGAGGTCCTCGCGACCCTTCGCGAGGAGACGCGGGTCGGCACGAACCTCCTCGAGATCGACCGGCGAGCCCACGAGATGATCCGTGCCGCAGGGGCGGAGTCGTGCTACATCGACTACCACCCGTCGTTCGGAGCCAGCCCGTTCGGAAAGGTCATCTGCACCTCGATCAATGACGCCGTGCTTCACGGCCTCCCCCACGACTACGCGCTGCGCGACGGCGACCTGGTCACCCTCGACTTCGCCGTGGCCGTGGACGGCTGGGTCGCCGACTCGGCTGTCTCGTTCGTCGTCGGCACGCCGCGGGATGAGGATCTTGCGCTCATCGACACGACCGAGCGAGCCCTGGATGCCGCGATCGCCGCCGCCGTCGTCGGCAACCGCATCGGCGACATCTCCGCGGCGATCGCGGCCGTCGCACACGGCGAGGGGCTCTCGATCAACACGGATTTCGGCGGCCACGGCGTCGGTCGCGAGATGCACGGGGATCCGCACGTCGCCAACAACGGGAAGCCCGGCCGCGGCTATCCGCTCCGCGCCGGCCTGGTCCTTGCGCTCGAACCCTGGTTCCTGCAGTCGACCGATCAGCTGCGCACGGATGCCGACGGGTGGACCCTGCGCAGCGCAGACGGCTCGCGGGGAGCGCACTCGGAGCATACGATCGCGATCACGCAGGACGGTCCGCTCATCCTCACTGACCGGAGCTTCCTCGGCGTCGACTGAGCTCGACCTCGAGGTTCAGGAGCCGTCGGAGGCGCCGACGGTGTGCACGCGCACGTTGTTGGTCGACCCGGCGATCCCGGGGGGTGCCCCCGCCGTCATGATCACGACATCACCGGGCTGAACACGCCCCGCGTCGATGAGCACGCGGTCAAGCAGTGCGATGAGCCCGTCGGTCGAGGCCGCGCGGGCGACGAGGAACGGCTCGACCCCCCACGTCAGCGCGAGCCGTGACCGGGTACTCGGAAGATCGGTGAACGCGAGGATCGGAACGCGGTGACGCAGACGCGCCATCCGGCGCGCCGAGTCGCCGGACTGGCTGAAGACGCACACGTACTTCGCGTCGACGAAGTCCGCGATCGTTGCCGCCGCAAGGGTCAGCGCACCACCCTGGGTCCGTGGTGTGGTGCCGAGCCGCGGAACCCGTTCGAGCCCGGTGTCCTCTGTCGATGCGACGATCCGCGCCATGGTTTCCACGACCGTGACCGGGTGGGCGCCGACGCTCGTCTCACCCGAGAGCATGACGGCGTCCGCGCCGTCGAGCACGGCGTTGGCGACATCCGAGGTCTCGGCCCGCGTCGGCACCGGGTTCTCGATCATCGACTCGAGCATCTGCGTGGCCACGATGACGGGCTTTGCCCATCGGCGAGCCAGTTCGATCGCGCGCTTCTGAACGATCGGCACCGTCTCCAGCGGCAACTCCACCCCGAGATCGCCCCGGGCGATCATGACCCCGTCGAACGCGTCGATGATCTCCTGCAGGTGGTCGACAGCCTCCGGCTTCTCGATCTTCGCGATGAGGGGAATCCGCCGGTTCTCCTCGGCCATGATGACTCGGGCTCGCTGCGCATCCTTCGGAGATCGCACGAACGAGAGCGCGATCATGTCCACGCCCAGCGCAAGTGCCCAGCGCAGATCGGCCTCGTCTTTCGCGCTCAGCGCCGGTGCGCTGACGGCGACGCCGGGGAGATTGATTCCCTTGTTGTTGGAGACCGCTCCCCCGACGACGACCTCGGTCCGCACCCGGATGCCGTCGGTCTGCAGCACCTTCAGCCGAACCTTACCGTCGTCGATCAGAAGCGTGTCGCCGGCGACGACATCGGCAGCCAGCTGCGGGAACGTGGTGCCGCAGATCTCGCGGGTGCCCTCGACATCCTCCGTCGTGATCGTGAACACATCGCCGGGCGCGAGGTGGTGAGGACCGTCGACGAACCGTCCGAGACGGATCTTCGGCCCCTGCAGGTCCACGAGAATGCCCACAGGCCTGCCGGTCGAGTCGGCGGCGCGACGCACATGAGCGTACGACTGCTCGTGGACGACCCGCTCGCCATGGCTCATGTTCAGCCGAGCGACATCCATACCCGCCCGGACGAGAGCCTCAACCTGGTCATAGGTCGCCGTCGCGGGACCGAGCGTGGCAACGATCTTTGCGCGGCGCATGGCAACGCTCCCTCCGGCGGGTGACGGGATACCAGTCTCGCGTGCCGGGCGGGCCGGTGGGTTTCCCGAATGTGACGAATCGGTGTCGGGACGCACGCGGCGAGCGGACGGCCGGCTCCGGGCCCTACTCCGGAAGCAGATCCGGGCGGCGCGTGCGCGTGCGTTCGAGCTGCTGGTCCGCGCGCCAGCGCGCGATGGCCGCGTGGTTGCCGCTGAGGAGGACCTCGGGGACCGCGCGACCACGCCATACGGCCGGCTTCGTATAGGACGGGTACTCCAGCAAGCCGTCCTCGTGGGATTCCTCGACGATGCTCGCCGGGTTCCCGACCATTCCCGGCATGAGACGCCCGATCGCCTCGATCATCGCCATCGCAGCCACCTCGCCGCCGTTGAGAACGTAGTCGCCGAGGCTGAGAAGCCGTACCGAGCCCCGCGCCGAGGCGTCCTCGAAGACACGCTCGTCGATGCCCTCATAGCGCCCGCAGCCGAAAACGAGGTGCTCTTCGAGGGCAAGCTCGCGGGCGGTCGCCTGCCGAAAGAGCTCCCCCGCCGGCGACGGGAAGATGATCGTGGGACGACGTTGCGCATCCGTGGGTGCGAGTGCGTCGAGAGCCTCACCCCAGGGCTCCGGCTTCATCACCATTCCCGCGCCCCCGCCGTACGGCGTGTCATCGACCGTTCGGTGACGGTCGTGGGTCCAGCTGCGGAGGTCATGCACCCTGACATCGAGCAGGCCGCGCTCTCGCGCTTTGCCGATCAGTGAGACCTCCAGGACGTCGAAGAACGCCGGAAAGATGGTGACGACGTCGATCCGCACGTCAGCTCCCGTCGGTTGCGGTCGCTGCATCCTCGGGTGAGCCGCCGGTGTCCGCGGAGGGGTCGGGGTCGTCATCCGGCAGGTCCTCGAACAGCCCCGCGGGAGGAGTGACAACGACGTGGCCGGCCACGGGATCGACCACCGGCACGATCGCCTTGACGAAGGGGACGAGCACTTCGCGGTCGTCGCGTGTCCGTACGATCAGGAGGTCCTGCGCGGGCAGGTGTTCAACCCGCACGACGCGCCCGATCGACTCCTCGCCGCGCCGCACGTCCAGTCCGACGAGCTGGTGATCGAACCAGGCGTCCTCTTCGTCGGATGCCGCATCCGCTGCCTCATCGACCCAGAGGATCGCGCGCACGAGGCTCTCTGCGGCAGTGCGGTCATCGACGCCCTCGAAGAAGGCGACCGGGTGGGAGTTCATCCAGCGGAACTCACGAACCGTCAGCGGTTTGCCGTGCCACGGAGAGGTGTCAGGGACCTGCAGCGTGAAGGTTGCCCCCGGGAAGAACCTGCCGTCGGGGTTGTCGGTGTAGAGCTCGAGCTTGAGAGCCCCCTTGAGCCCGTGTGCCTTGACCAGCCGTCCGACCCGGAGCTGGGTTCCTGCCGAAGGGGGCGGCGCGGGGCGCCCGTCCGAATCGACCACGTCAGTCGTCCGCGACATCAACCCGCACGCGGCGCCCGTCGGCCAGCGCCGAGATCAGGGTGCGGATGGCTTTGGCCGTGCGGCCGCCGCGCCCGATGACACGTCCCCGGTCGTCGGGGTGCACGTGCACCTCGAGTACCTCACCCCGTGAGGACTCCGACGAGAGGATGCGCACGTCGTCCGGGTTGTCGACGATCCCCTTGACGACGTGTTCGAGCGCAGCGGCGAGCACGGACTCAGGCTTCTGCGGTCTCGGCCGACTCGGCGGCCTCGGGCTCAGCAGCAGCGTCCGCGTCGACGGCCGGCGCCTCCTCGGTCTTCTTCTCAGCCTTGGGCTTGACGACCGACTTCTTGGCGGTCTCGACCTCGAACGCGGGCTTGGGCTCGGCGGTCTTGAGCGTCGACACGGCGTTCTTGTCGCCCTTGAAGGTGCCCCAGTCGCCGGTGATCTTGAGGATGGCGCGCACCTGCTCGGTGGGCTGGGCGCCCACGCTGAGCCAGTACTGCGCACGGGCCGAGTCGACCTCGATGAACGAGGGCTCCTCGGTCGGGTGGTACTTGCCGATCTCTTCGATCACACGACCATCACGCTTGGTGCGCGAGTCTGCGACGACGATGCGGTAGTAGGGCGCGCGGATCTTTCCGAGACGCTTGAGACGGATCTTGACAGCCACGATTCTCCTGTGTGGTGGAACTCGAACGAACTGATCGCCTGGAGCGTGGGGTGCACACCCGGCGGAAGCTCAGGGGGTTGGCGCGCTGGATAGAGGGTCGAGCGCGGTCCGACCCTCTATTCTGCCAGATCCCACCGGATGCCGAGAACCGCGCAGTCAGGACGTCAGGAGCCACCCCCCGGCGCCCGATAGCGTGTGAGCCGTGAGGCGACGGAAGACGGCCTGCCACGGAGGCGCACCATGACGAAATGGCTGTACCTGATCGGCGCGATCGTGCTGGAGGTCGGCGGAACGCTCTCGCTGCGCCTCTCGGTGGATTCGGCGGGGTGGTTCCTCGGGGTGGGCGTGGGCTATGTCGGGGCCTTCGCGTGCCTCACCCTGCTGCTGCGCGCAGGTGCCCCGATCGGTCTCACCTACGGTGTCTGGGCGGCATCCGGGGTGGCGCTCACAGCGGTGCTCGCAGCAGTGCTGTTCGGAGACCCGCTGACGTGGCTCATGAGCCTCGGGATACTGATCGTCATCGGAGGCGTTCTCCTGGTCGAGATCGGAGCCAGCGCGAGCCGTCGGGCAGCACCGCACGCCGCCGACAACACGGAGGCCGAACGATGATGTGGCTGTACCTGGTGGGCGCGATCGTCTTCGAGGTCACCGGGACCATGTCGCTGCGCGCGTCGGAGGGCTTCCGGCGCCGCGTGTGGATCGCGCCGGTGCTCGTTTCGTATGTGCTGGCCTTCACGCTTCTGTTCCTGTGCCTTGCAGAGGGGATGCCCGTGGGGGTCGCGTACGGAATCTGGTCGGCGACCGGGGTCGCGCTCACGGCAGTGCTCGCGAAGATCCTCTTCGATGAGCCGTTCACCTGGCTCATGGGTCTGGGAGTGGTCGCTATTGCGGGCGGGGTGCTGCTGATCGAACTCGGTGCGCACTGACCCGCGGCGTGGTGTGTCGCAATCGGCGGCAGACTCCGTGGAGCGTGCGAAACTGACGCCATGACGCTCGGATTCGCGACATCCGCTCGTTCGACCGTGGGGCTCGAGTGGGAGCTGATGCTCGCCGACCGCACGACGGGGGACCTCGCGGGCAAGGCGCCCGAGATCCTCGACGAGATCACACCATCGATTGAGCTCGAACGCTTCTCGCTCACGAGCGAGCTGCTCACGAACACTGTGGAGGTCACCAGCGGCATCGGTGCGACCGTGGCTGCCGCCGCGGAGGACATGGTGGACGGAATCCGCGCCCTGCGTTCCGCGACCGAGCCCCGCGAACTGGATCTGATGTGCGCCGGCTCGCATCCGTTCGCCCAGTGGTACGACCAGCAGGTGACCGACAAGACGCGCTATCAGGCCCTCATCGAGCGGACACAGTGGTGGGGTCGGAACATGATGATCTGGGGCATCCACATCCACGTGGGCGTCGAGGATGTGAACAAAGTCATGCCGCTCATCCGTGCGCTGTCGGCCTACCTCCCCCACCTGCAAGCACTGTCGGCGTCGAGCCCGTTCTGGGCCGGTGACCGCACCGGCTATGCATCCAACCGCGCGCTCGTGTTCCAGCAGCTGCCCACGGCGGGCCTGCCGTGGCTCCTCGAGGACTGGGAAGCGTTCGAGGCGTACCTGGATGACATGGTGCGCACCGGCGTCATGGTCGATGCCAGCGAAGTGCGCTGGGACATCCGCCCGGCTCCGCGATGGGGCACGATCGAGGTGCGTGCATGTGATGGGATGTCGACGCTCCCCGAGCTTGCAGCTGTCGCCGCCCTCGTGCAGGTGCTCGTCGAGCACTTCTCGCGCCGGCTTGATGACGGTGAACAGCTCACCGGCATCCAGCCGTGGTTCCTCCGCGAGAACAAGTGGCGTGCCGCACGCTACGGCCTGGACGCGGAGATCGTCGTCGACCGCGCGGGCACGCTCACGCCCGTGCGAGAGCACCTTCGCCAGGTGCTCGACGACCTCGCCGAGATCGCCGTCGAACTCAAGTGCGCGAAAGAGTTCGCCGGGGTGGAGACGATTCTCGCCACTGGCGCGAGCTATGAACGACAATTGCGGGTCGCGGACGAGAACGGGGGCGATCTGCGGGCGGTGGTGCGTCATCTGGTGACGGAGTTCCGGGACGGACCGACCCTGCGCGATCACCTCAACGCGCTTCGCTGAAGCCCATCGCGGGATGGCACCGCCGAGGACGCGAGCGGCTCGCCCTGGCAGACTGTCGCTGTGCGGCACCGTTCCGACTGGCTGGTCATCGCGCAGTTCGTGCTGCTTGCTCTGCTGCTCCTACCGGGGACGCCGACATGGGGTGCGGCGTGGCTCACCGTGCTGGCTGCCGCCGCCGGCATCCTCGGCCTCGGGCTGGCGATCACGGGCGTGGCGACACTCGGCCGTGACATCGTCCCGTGGGTCGCGCCCAAGCCCGGTGCCCCGCTGCGCACCCGGGGAGTCTTCCGTCTGACGCGCAACCCGGTCTATCTCGGCATCCTGATCGGATCCGCGGGCTGGGTGGCGTGGCGGGGGCGTGGCGAGCTGCTCGTCGTGTGGGTGCTGCTGGCGGCGGTGCTCATCGCGAAGGCGCACGTCGAGCAGCGGTACCTGCTCGACGCGTTCGGAGATGAGTACCGTGCCTACGCGGCGCGAACCTCGCTCATCCTCTGGCGCCGAGGAATCCGCTGAAGCCGGTCACCGCGACATCCACCAGCGCTCCGGCGGTCGCGCGCGGATCATCCGGGGGCAACCGCGCGATCACCCGTCCGGGAGGAACCGGCGGGTGCGACGGTCCCGGGCGTCGCCGTTCCGTCTTCGTGCAATTCGAAGGCCGACGTGCCGTGCTCGGTCTTCTGCCAGTAGTGCGGCTTGGTGATCAGCTGCCAGAGCGCCTTGTAGGAGGCGACCGAGTGCAGCAGCCAGTATGCCGGGTTGAGGATCGCCCACCCCACCAGGGAGAAGGCTCCCCGTTTGAACGGACCCATCATGTTGAGGTAGATCATCAGAGCGTTTCCGATGAGGAAGTTCAGCAGGCTCAGCCAGAGCACGATCGGGGGAAAGACCGGCGCGATGCTCCACCCGGCCAAGACAAGGGAGGCGACGAGCAGAATCGAGAAGGGAATGACGCCGAGAAATGTGAGCGGCGTCCCAGCGATGAGCAGTGCGAACGATCCGAAGCGGCGCAGTCCGATCTGACGGATCAGCGTACCCGGGCGACGGGCGTGCACGAGCGCTGTCTGCATGTACCCCTTGATCCATCGACTGCGCTGACCGATGAAGATCCCGATCGCGCTCGTCGCCTCCTCCATCGTGGTGGAGTCCACGACCCCGACTCGATACCCGAGCGCGCTCGCGCGGATGCCGAGGTCCGCGTCTTCGGTCACGTTGTACGGGTCCCATCCACCGAGCTCGCGCAACGCTCGGGTGCGGAAGTGGTTTGACGTGCCGCCCAGCGGAATCGGGAGGTCGCGAACGTCGAGTCCGGCGAGCATGTAGTCGAACCAGTAGCTGTACTCGAGTGTGAACAGCCGGGTCAGGACGTTCTCGCGAGCATTGAAGTAGTTCAGCGCTGCCTGCATCACGACCGTCTCGGGTGAGGCATGGGAGAAGGCGACGATGGTCTTCTTCAGCTGGTCGGGCTCGGGGGCGTCCTCCGCGTCATAGATGACGAGGAACTCGCCACGCGCGACCTCGAGACCGACATTGCAGGCGCGCGGCTTCGTCTGCGGCGATCCCTTGGGTACCGTCACGACAACGAAGTTCTCCGGCGGGTGCGAGGCCTCGATCGCCTCTCGCGTCTCGACGTCTTCCTCTTCGACGAGGACGATGATCTCGAGCTTGTGCGCTGGATAGTCCAAGCGCCCCAGGTTCGCCACAAGCCGCCCGACCACACCCGCCTCCCGGAAGACCGGCACCAGCACGCTGTAGATCGGTAGGTCCTCATCCCTGACCGTGCGGATCTCGTCGTCACTGACGCGTCGTACCAGATCGAACCGCGACCCGCGCAGCGCGACGGAGAACTTGAAGAGGGTACTGGCGAGGAAGATGACGCTGGCGACGGCGACGATCGAGACCACGGTCCCGATGGGCCACAGCACGACGAGCCCGACGAGCACGATCAGTCCGAGGAAGGCCCAGGCCTTTTGCCCGCGCGAGAGAACCTCGCGAGCAGACAGCCCCGGATCCTGCTGGTACAGACCATCTGCCGCCGACTCCACGAGCTCCTCCGAGAAGGACT
Source organism: Microbacterium sp. bgisy207 (assembly GCF_965345035.1). Lineage (GTDB taxonomy): Bacteria > Actinomycetota > Actinomycetes > Actinomycetales > Microbacteriaceae > Microbacterium. Next base: position 40,035 of record NZ_CBDRMG010000009.1, on the reverse strand, counting down.
CGACGATTGTCTCGACGATGTCGCGCTGCGACATCGATTCGATCCGGATCGGTGCATCGACCACTGCGCTGATGCGTGCGTCCCGCCGCGGTGACGACCGTCCGGAAGACCCGATGACGACGACCCCGTCCTCCCAGCGCAGCGGCACCCACCCCTCGCGGGCGTAGCGCAGGCGGAGGTCCGCGCGGGGAACCGAGGGGTCTGCCGGACTCATGCCAACACCCCCGCGAGCGCGTGAAGCCATCCGTTCACCGCCGAGCGATCCAGTGCGTCGAGAACGCCGACGATCCATAGCAACACGGCTGCGGCACAGACCAGGACCGACGGTACGGGGCCCCGGATGGCGGGCACCGCAGCCACCGCGAAGAGAAGCATCGCGATGAAGGTCGTTCCGGCGGTGCCAGGCGGGGTGAGTTCCAGCGTGTACGCAAGGATGATGCTCAGCGTGAGCGCGACGGGCAGCACGGCCATGGCCCGCGAGCCCAGCGCCAGCGTCGCAACGGAGACGATGACCATCGGCGCGAGGAACAGCAGGCCGGGAATCGTCGCGACGTTCTGAAGCACGCTTCCGAACCGCTCGCCGTTCCACGCAAAGTCACCACCGATCATCGCCCAGGGGTCGCCGACGAAGGCTGCGCCGAGCAACGCGAGCGATGCATAGACAGCGACGGTGGGGAACACGGCAACCACGGCGTTGGCCAGTCGTGCTCCCTGTCGCGACTGACGGAACAGAACGGCAGCAAGCGCCGCCACCACGGATGCGAAGATCAGCGTCGAGTCTGACAACGATGCGCACGCCAGCAGGATGCCGGCACGAAAGCCCGCTTGAGTGTTGGCCCACCCCACGAACCGTACGAGCGCGATCATTCCGAACCCGAAGAACATCAGTCCCACGATCGCTTCGAAGTTCGTCGTCGCGGTGAAGGCGAATAGCGGTGAGGTGGCCAGGACACCGACGAACAGGCTGCGCACCGGCAGTGTGAGTCCCCGGCGGTACAGCGCCTGGGCAACCGTCTGGACGATGTAGCCGGCAACGAACGACCCGGCGATCGCCAGTCCGAACGCGCCGCCCGGAATCACGAAGGCAAGGAAGTTCGTGATCGGCGGGTCAAGGAGTACGAGTGCCTGGATCGGGTCCGAGCCCGGGGCGAATCCCGATACGCGTTCAGAGAGGGCCTGGTTGGCTGTCCCTGCCCAGTCACCCGCGACGGCGACCTGGTATCCGAGTGCGAACACGGCATAGACGGCACCGAGGGCCACACGCAGAAGCGCACGACGCGCGGTGCTCCTCGGATAGCGCGGCACGCGTCCCGTGTCGCTTTCGAGGACGAGCGGCTCATCACGGGCGAACACGTTCGCCGCAGACAGCCCTGTCGTCACGCGTCCCGCCGCTCTGTGTGTCGCGTCATCCGGCGACGGTATGCCGCCTACACATCACGGTAGTAGCCGCGCCGGTCGAACCGACGCAGCGACCGTCAGTTCTTGCCGAGGAGCTTGTGCAATTCTGCGAGATCAGCCTCGGTCGGGGCCTGCTGGCCGCTGCCGAGACCGAAGCCCGACCCGGTCGGTGCCGGATTCTGTGCCGCGATCCCGGCATTCTCGGCGGCGCGCTTGGCGGGATTGCCCGACCGGGAGCCCTGGCGGGCCTTCTGGCTCTTCGACTGCTTGCCGCGCTTGGCGGATGCGCCAGGCCGCCCGCCGCCCGGGACAGGTCCCATCCCCGGGATGTTCGGCACACCGCCGCGAGCGACGGTCTTCATCATCTTGGCCGCCTGGTCGAAGCGCTGCACGAGCTGGTTGACATCGGTGACCGTCATGCCCGAGCCCCGGGCGATCCGCAGGCGGCGTGACCCGTTGAGGATCTTCGGGTTGCGCCGCTCCCCCGGTGTCATCGAACGGATGATGGCCTCGGTGCGATCGATCTCGCGCTCGTCGAAGTCCTCGAGCTGCTGCTTCATCTGACCCATGCCCGGGAGCATCCCGAGCATCTTCTTCATCGAGCCCATCTTCTTGAGCTGCTGCATCTGCTCGAGGAAGTCCTCGAGCGTGAACTGCTCGGTCGCGAGCTTCTCGGCCATCTTGGCCGCTTCTGCCTCATCAAAGGCCTGCTGGGCCTGCTCGATGAGGGTCAGGATGTCGCCGAGGTCGAGGATGCGGCTGGCCATCCGGTCGGGGTGGAACGGCTCGACGTCCTCGAGCCCCTCCCCCGTCGAGGCGAAGATGATGGGACGGCCGGTGACGGAGGCGACCGAGAGGGCAGCACCGCCTCGGGCGTCGCCGTCGAGCTTGGACAGCACGACGCCGGTGAAGTCGACGCCCTCCTGGAACGCCTTCGCGGTGTTGACGGCGTCCTGACCGATCATCGCGTCGATGACGAACAGCACCTCGTCGGGGTCTGTCGCGCGGCGGATGTCGGCGGCCTGCCTCATGAGTTCGGCATCCACACCCAGGCGGCCGGCGGTGTCGATGATGACGATGTCGTGCTGCTTCTGCTTTGCGAACTCGACGCCGTCCTTGGCCACCTTCACGGGGTTGCCGACGCCGTTGCCCGGCTCGGGCGCATAGATGGCTGCGCCGGCGCGCTCGGCGACGACCTGGAGCTGATTCACGGCGTTCGGGCGCTGCAGGTCGCACGCGACCAGAAGCGGGGTGTGGCCGTCCTTCTCGAGCATCTTCGCGAGCTTGCCCGCGAAAGTCGTCTTGCCCGAGCCCTGGAGCCCCGCGAGCATGATGACCGTCGGCGGGTTCTTGGCGAACTGCAGGCGACGCTGCTGACCGCCGAGGATCGCGACGAGCTCCTCGTTGACGATCTGCACGACCTGCTGCGCCGGGTTGAGCGCGCGGTTGACCTCGTCGCCGAGCGCGCGCTCGCGCACCTTCGCGGTGAAGTCCTTGACCACGGGGAGCGCGACGTCGGCATCCAGCAGCGCGCGCCGGATCTCGCGGACCGTGCCGTCGACGTCCGCGGGCGTGAGCTTGCCCTTCGTGCGGAGATTCCGGAAGGTTTCGGTGAGGCGGTCCGAGAGCGTGCCGAAGGTTGCCATGATCGTCCGATTCTACGTGGGATGCCGGCCGTCGCGACCCACGGCCACCCCCATCACCCGACGACCGCGAGCGCCTCAGCCAGAAGACCGTCAAGCCGCTCTCGACCCGCGCCCGCGAGCGCCCACGCGCGCAGCGCCGCGATCACCGCGCCGGCATAGCCTGCAGCATGGACCTCAGCGGGCAGCGATGGTTCCCCGGACCGTTGCAGGTACGCACTGATCGACCTGGCGATGCGCCACTGCCGTATCGCCATCTCTTGGGCTAGTTCGGGAACGACACCCATCGCGTCGGAGTGGACCAGCGCCAGTGCCAGCGCGTCGGGCGCGAACTGAGACAGCGCCTCGCGGACGGCATCCGACACGACAGACGACGCATCCTGCGATGGGCAGGCGGCTGCCAGAAACCCGTCGAGGAACGCGATCCTGGCGTCGAGCCCCGACCAGAAGACGTCGGATTTCGACTCGAAGTAGTTGAAGAAACTCGACCGGCTCACGCCCGCGCGCCGAGCGATCTGCGCAACCGTGGTCCGCTCGTAGCCCTGCTCGAGGAACAGCTCGCACGCCGCTTCAGCGATGAACTCGCGCGATACCGCGTGCGGCCTGCCTCCGGACATGCACGCAGAGTACACGGTCGACCCGACGCACAGACGGCGTATTGTTGGACGCAGTCCATAAACCGCCGAGGAGGCGCACACGTGCTCGACATCCTGGAGGCGGGGCTCTCGCCCGCGACAGTCCCCTACCTCGACGGGTGGGCGCTGCAACGACGGATCCACGACGAGGTCGCGCGCGGGGAACGGCCCGACACGCTGATCCTGCTCGAACACGACCCGGTCTACACGGCGGGAAAGCGCACCGAGGCGCACGAACGTCCCACCGACGGGACCCCCGTCATCGATGTCGACCGCGGCGGGAAGATCACCTGGCATGGACCCGGACAGCTCGTCGGCTACCCGATCGTGCGCCTGCACGAGCCCGTGGACGTGGTAGCCCATGTGCGGCGCATCGAGCGCCTGCTCATCGCGGCCCTGGCGTCGTGCGGAGTCGACGGTTACCAGGTCGAGGGCCGCAGTGGGGTGTGGGTGCGCCGCCCTCTGTCGGAGGACAAGGTCGCCGCGATCGGCGTCAGAGTCCAGAGGGGTGTCACGATGCACGGATTCGCGGTGAACTGCAACAACACCCTGTCGGGGTTCCGCGGCATCATTCCGTGCGGCATCACGGATGCCGGCGTCACGACGATCAGTGAGGTCGTCGGAGCCGACATCGCGCCCTGCGACATCCTGCCCGAGGTGATCGCGCAGTTCGAGAACGAGTACGCCGACGAGTACACGGAGGTCACGGCATGAGCACGTGCGGCACAGGACCGGCGACGGGAGCGCAGGCGGCACCCGAGGGTCGCAGGATGCTGCGACTGGAGGTCCGCAACGCCCAGACACCGATCGAGCGCAAGCCGGAGTGGATCCGCACCAAGGCCAAGATGGGCCCCGAGTACACGCAGCTGCACAGCCTCGTGAAGGACGAGGGCCTGCACACCGTGTGCCAGGAGGCCGGCTGCCCCAACATCTACGAGTGCTGGGAAGACCGCGAGGCGACCTTCCTCATCGGCGGATCGCAGTGCACGCGGCGCTGCGACTTCTGCCAGATCGACACCGGCAAGCCCGCCGCGTACGACACCGACGAGCCCCGGCGGGTCGCCGAGAGCGTGCAGCGGATGCAGCTGCGGTACGCGACCGTCACATGCGTCGCGCGTGATGACCTCGGCGACGGCGGTGCGTGGCTCAACGCCGAGACGGTGCGGCAGATCCATACCGTCAACCCCGGGACCGGCGTCGAGCTGCTGGCCACGGACTTCAACGGGGATCCGCGGCTGCTGAACGAGGTCTTCGACGCGCGCCCCGAGGTGTTCGCCCACAACGTCGAGACGGTGCCCCGCATCTTCAAGCGCATCCGTCCCGCCTTCCGCTACGAGCGCTCCTTGGACGTGCTCACGCAGGCGCGCGCCGCCGGTCTCATCACGAAGTCCAATCTCATCCTCGGCATGGGCGAGGAGCCCGACGAGGTCGTGCAGGCGCTGCAGGACCTGCACGACGCCGGAACCGACATCGTCACGATCACGCAGTACCTGCGTCCGTCGCCCCGGCACCTCCCGGTGGCCCGGTGGGTCAAGCCCGACGAGTTCGTCGCCTTCAAGGAGGAGGCCGAGCGAATCGGGTTCCTCGGTGTGCTGGCGGGGCCGCTGGTGCGCTCCTCGTACCGAGCCGGGCGACTCTGGGCGCAGTCGATGCTGTCGAAGGGCAGGCACATCCCCGACAACCTCGCCCATCTCGCGGACGACATCGCCCGAGAGGGTCTCAGCTTCGCGCAAGCGGTGTGAGAGCGGCCCGGATCAATCGGCGCTGGTGACCGAGAGCACCGCTCCGTCGGAGGCGATGTTCACGAGGAGCACATCGTCGGTGGCATCCGGGTCGAGCGCATACTCGAGCACCGCAAACGGATCAGCGCCCCCGTGCTCGTCCGCGAGGATCGTCATGCTCATGAGCTGAAGCGCACGGATCACGTCGATGTGGGTGTCTCCCGAGACATCAACGAGGAAGTCCTCGAGTTCCTCCCCGAGTTCTTCCTGCTGCTGCAGGATGTACTCCGTCACCTCGCTCGTGCGATCGCTCAGCTGCGACACCATCGCTTCCCGGGCGGTGCGATCCACATCCTCGAGCGATGAGATCAGTGAAGCGGCGACATCCAGGGCTGCCGGCGAGACGTCGTCCTGATCGGGCGCGGTCAGATCAACGGTGACCGACTGGTCTCCGAACTCGACGTTTTCGGACCAGAAGATCGAACCGTCCGGGCCGGATTCCAGCAGGCCGAAGAAGTCGTGCTCGATCGCCATGACCCCATGAAACCAGCCCCGGGGGCCGACCGATAGTCCTCGTCCTCGGCGCGGCGTCAATCCACCAACGCAGCAGCGAAGACGTGGGGCGTGAAGCCGGTCAAGTCGCCGATCCCCTCGCCCTGTCCGAGGAGCTTGACCGGGATGCCGGTACGTTCCTGGACGGCGAGCACGAAACCGCCCTTTGCGGACCCGTCGAGCTTGGTCAGCACGAGTCCGGTGACACCGGCGTGCTGCAGAAACGCCTCCGCCTGCATGACGCCGTTCTGGCCCGTGGTGGCATCCAACACGAGCAGCACCTCGCTGATCGGCGCCTGCTTCTCGATCACGCGACGGATCTTGCCGAGTTCGTCCATCAGGCCGCCTTTGGTGTGCAGGCGCCCCGCCGTGTCCACCAGAACGATCTCCGTGCCGGTGCGCTTGGCATACTCGATCGTCTGGTACGCGACGGATGCAGGGTCCTGGCCCTCATGCTGCGGGCGGACGATGTGCGCCCCGCCGCGTTCTGCCCAGGTCGCGAGCTGATCGACGGCCGCCGCCCGGAAGGTGTCGGCGGCCCCGACGACGACGCTGCGCTGATAGCGACGGAGGAAGTTCGCGAACTTGCCGATCGTCGTGGTCTTGCCGACGCCGTTCACGCCCACCACAAGGACGACGGCGGGGCGCTCCGTGAGCTTGAGCGTCGTGTCGAACTTCGCGAAGTGCTCCTCGAGCGTCTCTTTCAGCATCCGCTGCAGATCCCGGGGATCGGTGGTGCGGTATCGATCGACCTTCTCGCGCAGCTCGTCCACGATGCGTTCGGTGATATCGGGTCCGAAATCGGCTGTCAGCAGCGCGGTTTCGAGGTCATCCCACGTCGTCTCGTCGATCGTGGGCTTGACGAACATTCCGCGCAGCGCCCGTCCGAGCGACCAGGAGGATTCGGCCATGATCCCACCCTACGGTCAGCTGGCGGCGCGGTCGGCGATGCGCTGCCCGACCACTGCGGAGACCCCGTCCTGCCGCATGGAGACGCCATAGAGCGCGTCGGCGATCTCCATCGTCCGCTTCTGGTGCGTGATGACGATGAGCTGGCTGCTGGCGCGCAACTGCTCGAACACGCCGAGGAGGCGCCCGAGGTTGGCGTCGTCGAGCGCCGCCTCCACCTCATCGAGGATGTAGAACGGACTCGGCCGCGCTTTGAAGATCGCGGTCAGGAGGGCGACGGCCGCCAGCGAACGCTCCCCTCCTGACAGGAGCGAGAGTCGCTCGATCTTCTTGCCGACCGGCCGCACAGCGACCTCGATGCCCGTGGTGAGCGGGTTGTCGGGGTCGGTCAGGCTCAGGCTCCCCGACCCACCCGGGAACAGGATGGGGAACACCTCGTCGAAGGCCGTACGCGTGTCCTCGAACGCCGCCAGGAAGATCGTCTGCATGCGCTCATCGAGGTCATCGATGATCGTGACGAGATCCTTGCGCGTGCTCGTGAGGTCGGCAAGCTGCTCGGTCAGGAACGCGTGACGCTGCTCGAGGGCGGCGAACTCCTCGAGAGCGAGCGGATTGACCCGGCCCAACTGCGCGAGTTTGCGTTCGGCATCCTGCAATCGACGACGCTGACTTGTGCGATCAAAGACCCCCGGCTCCTCACCGTCTTCGGCAGGTATCGGCTGGTCGGGGCCGTATTCCGATATGAGAATGTCCTCGTCGAGGCTCAGCTCCGAGCGAGCCCTCTCCAGAATGCTGGTCACGTGGAGTCGCTTCTCGTGCATCTGCAACTCGAGCCCGTGCACGCTTTCGGTCAAGCCCGCAAGGCGTTCCCGGACCGTCGCCTCCTCCGCGCGAACCGCCGACAACTCCGACGTCACAGCCGACCGGGCGGACTCGGCCTCGGCCAAGGCAAGCCGGGCCGCCGCGACCGACCGGTCAACCGAGTCGAGCACCGGCGGCAAGGTCGCAGCGACATCGGCTGCCACCTGGCGCTGGCGACGCCGGATCACCGCTCGCCGAGCGGCTTCCTCCGCGGCTGCGGCCTCACGCTCGCGCTGGCGCTCGAGTTGCTGTACTCGCGCCTGGCCTGCGCGCACGCGCTCGCGGAGCGTCTCGACATCCAGCCGTGCCCGCATCTCATGCTCACGCGCACTCTCGAGCGCCTCGAGCAGCCCGTCACGCGCGGACGCATCGAGGATAGGTCTGGGGGCTTCGAGCGCGTGCTGCAGCTGCGTCTGAGCCGATGCGGCGGCGGCTGCCGCCTCGTCCCGTGAGCTTTGCGCTTGCGCCACCGCCGCAGCCAGTCGTTCGCACTCGGCCGCCGCAGCCTCGACCTGAACTGTCGCCCGATTGACCTGCTCGGTGTGGGCCGCGACCGCGGCATCGTGCTCGCGTAGCCGAGTGAGCGCCGCACTCGTCCTCCGCTTCGCTTCCTCGGCCTCGACCCGCGCATCGGCGAGCGCTTCGCGCAGCGAGTCGGCAACGACGACGAGCTCGTCGCGGCGCTCCGCTGCCGCGTCCCGCTCGGCCAGCAGCTCGAGTCGCGACCGCGATGCGCCGGCGCCAGCGCGCAGGGACGAACCCGTGAACAGTTCGCCGGCGCGTGTGACGACGGTGATCGTGCGAGGATCGGCGATGATCGTGGCGGCGTGATCTCGCACCGCCGCAAGATCATCCGCGATCAAGACCCGCGACAGCAGAGCGCGAACGCCGGCCGGGCCGATCACGACGTCGCTGGCCGGCCGAAGCGAGCCGAAGCCGGACAGGTCGTCGGTGGCAACGTCGACCTCGCCGATGACGAAGTCGACGAGGCCGCGGTCGGCATCGCGCACCCGCGTCGCGAGCGCGAAGCCGTCCTCGAGGCTGTCGACGAGCACGCCCTCGGCCCGAGGGCCCAGCACGGCGGCAATCGCCGCCTCGTATCCGGGCGTGATCTGGATGGCGTCGCCGACGAGGCTGCGCACGCCGGGCGCGCCCTCGGCGATGAGATCGGCGGATGCGTTCTTGACCCCCAGCGCACGAGTGAGCGCGGTGGTCTGTGCGGTCAGAGCCTCCACCTCACGCTCGGTCGCGTGGAGCCGGTCCCGCAACTCCGAGACCCGGGTGTCCGTCTCCTGGGCTCGGCGCTCGGCTTGCTCGTACTCCGCGGCGTACTCGGCAGAACTGCCCTCGGGAACAAGGTCGGGATCGACGCCCGCCAGCTCCGCGGCGGCGGCATCCCGACGGGCCGTGGCCGCGTCGAGTGCGCGCTGCTGCCGTGCGAGCGCGTCGTCGATCGCGGCGAGCGCTGACTCCGCCGCATCCGCGGCGCCCCGAAGCGCCGTGAGCTTCATGTCGTGCTGCGAGACCAGCGCGCTCTGCTCGGCAATGTCGACATCGAGCGCGTCCAGCTCCGCGCGGGCCCGCTGCACATCGCGAGCCGCCTCGGATGCCGCATCCTCGGCGTCGGTGAGCCCAGACGAGACCTCGTCGATCTCCGCGCGCGCGTCCTCGATCATCGCGCTCGTGACCGTACGGACCGCGGCGGCATCGTCGTCCTCGGACTCCCCCAGCAGCGTCATCCGTTGGCCGGCGAGCGAATAGAGCCCCCGCAGGCGCTCTTGGATGCGCTCGAGTGAGAACAGGACGCGGCGTGCGCCGTCGACCGCCTCAGAGCGCTGGTCCGCCTCCAACTGCGCGATCCGCGCGCGGAGCTGGTCGGATCGATCCTGAAGAACGAGGCGCTCGGTATGGCGCTCGTGCTCGGCGCGCATGTGGTCTGCCAGCTCCGCGCGCAGGCCGACGAGCTCATCGGCGATCAGCCGCGCCTTCGCGTCGCGGACCACAGCCGCGATCGTGGCGGCCTCGCGAGCGATCTCGGCCTGGCGCCCGAGAGGCTTGAGCTGGCGACGAAGCTCTCCGGCCAGGTCGCTCAGGCGAGTGAGGTTCGCCTCCATCGCTTCGAGCTTTCGCAGGGTCTTCTCTTTGCGTCGCCGGTGCTTGAGGATGCCGGCAGCTTCTTCGATGAAGCCACGCCGGTCCTCCGGTGAGGCTTGCAGCACCGTGTCCAGGCGCCCCTGCCCGACGATGACGTGCATCTCCCGCCCGAGCCCAGAATCACTCAGCAGTTCCTGCACATCGAGCAGGCGACAGGCTTCCCCATTGATCGCGTACTCGCTCGCGCCGTTGCGAAAGAGCGTACGGCTGATCGTCACCTCGGAGTACTCGATCGGCAGCGCCCCGTCGCTGTTGTCGATCGTGAGCTGCACCTCGGCGCGTCCGAGAGGGCCGCGCGTGGAGGTTCCGGCGAAGATGACATCCTCCATCTTGCCGCCGCGCAAGGTCTTCGCGCCCTGCTCGCCCATGACCCATGCCAACGCATCGACGACGTTCGACTTGCCGGAACCGTTCGGACCGACGATCGCGGTGACGCCGGGCTCGAACGCGAAGGTCGTCGGCTGGGCGAACGACTTGAACCCCTTGAGCGTGACGCTCTTCAGGTGCATGCGCGTTCCTTCCCGACCAGCAACGTCGACCAATGCGGCCGGCCGTCGACCTACGGTACCCTGCCGCGCCGCACGACTGTGGGAGCCAGGCCACGCCCGGGCGACACGCCCGGGCGGAAGCCGATTCTGGGAGGTTGCTTGACACGACGCTTCGGGACCGGCTAGCATTCCAGATCGCGACACGTCACGAAAGGAGGACAGCCATGATGATTCGCACTGCAGTATTCGGAGACACTCCGATGCGCGCGCTCGTGGGACTGACCTCCCCGTACGCTCCCGCCGCTCCCAGCGCTGTCTGACACGCCCTGGTCGAGCCACCGGACCCGATCGGTTCCGGTCCACGGACGATATGTCCGATCCTCACTCCGCGCGTCACCGCCCTGCCATACATGGCCAGGCGAGCTGATGCATCTCGCGGCCCGTCGGCTATCGCCCGGCATCCGCCACTGTTCAAAGGCATCTCATGTACACCACGATCGAGCCTGTCGAGGCTCTCATCACCCACCCGCACATCCGCCGACATCTCACGCTCGCCGAACGCGCAAGCCTTCGAGTTGCCCTCTGGATCCTCACACGCCACGTGCGCCGCGCTGCTTCACGTGAGCAGCGTGACGTCGCCCGACACCGCTACGACCTCGACCGTGCGCGCCAGGAGCGCGACGCCCAGACGCTTCGCCTTGCTGCCTGGCATCTCGGCGCGAGGTGAGAGCACCCGGGTACGAGCCGATGACCCGATCACACGTTGACAAAGGACATGACGTGGAGACCGCGAACGCCCTCATCCGGCCCCTCACCATCCCGAGCACGCTCGGTGGCCCCGACGCCGCAGAGTTCCTCGAGATGGTGAGGGTCCGCAACATCGTCTACGAAGAGATCAGCGGTAACCGGGATGAGGAGCTCGATGCGGCCGTCCTGCTCCCCGCGTACCAGCCGTCCGCTTTCGACGAGCGGCTGTTGTGGAGCATACGCGACGGCGGAGAGTTCGTAGGGCGGGCCGGCCTGGACCTTCCCCGCGATGGGGACGAAACGATCGCCTACGCACAGATCGAGCTGCGCCGCCACGCGTGGGGGCGAGGCATCGGTACCGCCGCGCACGAGATCCTCGAGTCGGCGGCCGCTGCTCACGGGCGCCGCGTGATCGAGACCTGGATCGAGCATCCCTCGGCGGCCGGCGAGCAGCTCACGCCACCGACGGGGTTCGGACGGATCCCCCTCGATCACGCCGCACGGTTCGCGTTGCGCCACGGATACGAGCTGCAACAGGTCGAGCGCAAGAGCATCCTGGATCTGACAACAGACGCGGGGCCGACCCTTCTCGACGACCTCCACCGGCAGGCCGCGGCGGCCGCCACCGGGTACGACATCGTCTCCTGGCATCCCCCGACACCCCCGGAGTTCGTGGATGACTACGCGTGGATGAAGTCACGGATGAGTGTGGATGCACCGAGCGCCGGGATGGACATCGCCGAAGAACAGTGGGATGCCGCCCGCATCGCCGAGCACGACACGCACTGGATCGACGGGGGGCGCACCGTACTCATCGTCGCCGCGCGCCACCGAGAGTCGGGACGACTCGTGGCTTTCACCGAGCTGGCCTCCAGCCCCGGGCATCCGGTGACACATCAGGAGGACACCCTGGTCCTGAGGGAGCATCGCGGGCATCGACTCGGGATGCTCATCAAGACCGCGGCGCTGCGGCACTGGCGCGGCCTGGCACCACACACACAGCGGGTCCTGACCTACAACGCGGAAGAGAACCGACCGATGCTCGACGTGAACGAGGCGATCGGGTTCCGCCCCGTCGCGTACATCGGCGCGTGGAAGAAGTCACTCACTGCGGCATGCGCGGTGGCCGCTGACACCGCGGGCAGAAGTGGCTCGAGCGATTCGTGAACGCCACCTTGACGATCGGGGCACCGCACCGAGGGCACGGCTGGGCGGTCCGGCCGTAGGCATTCAGCGAGTGCGCGAAGTACCCCGCCTGGCCGTTGACGTTGACGTACTGGGCGTCGAAGCTCGTGCCCCCCTCGGCCAGCGCCTTCTCGAGCACGGTCCGCACGTCGCCGACCAGGCGATGAACCGCGCGGGTGCTCAGCTGCGCGGCGGGAGTGTCGGGATGGATGCGCGCAGCCCACAGCGACTCGTCCGCGTAGATGTTCCCGATCCCCGAAACGATGGTCTGGTCAAGAAGCACCCGCTTGATCGCGGAGGCCTTTCGGGCAAGGACCTGCCGGAAATGGCGCAGGTCGAAACCCGGATCCAGAGGATCGCGGGCGATGTGCGCGACCTGAGCGGGAACGAGGGCATCAGCCGCCCCGAGCCCCCCGGGCAGGCCATCCGCAGTGGGCACGAGCGGGTCGATGGCAAGGGAACCGAACGTGCGCTGATCGGCGAAGACGACGGCAAGATCGCCATGCTCGGGGTGGCGGAGGTCGAGGCGGACGCGTTCGTGGCGTTCGAGCGGAGAACCTGACGGGCGCAGGAGCATCTGGCCGCTCATCCCCAGGTGTGCGACGAGCGCATCCACGGCGCCCGTCTTTCCGGAGTCCGCGGTGGCGAGCGGAATCCACAGGAACTTCCCTCTTCGCGCGGGTGTCCGCAGTATGCGGCCCCGCAGTCGGCTCTCGAAGTCGATCGCGCCGGGCGGATGCCGCGTGAGGGCGCGGTCGTCGGCCACGGTGGCGGCCTCGATCACGGCATCCGTCACGGCCGGCGCCAGGCCCGCGCGGACGACCTCGACTTCCGGAAGCTCAGGCATCGTCCACCTCAGCCACCGCGGAGCTCAGGCACGGGAGGTCAGCTCGTGCCATGCCCGGAGAGCCGCGGCCATCTCGGCCTGCTTCTTGCTCGTCCCCGCTCCTTCAGCACGGTGATCGCCGACGGCGACGATCGCCGTGAACCGCCGGTCGTGGTCGGGTCCGGTCGATGACACCTCGTAGGCAGGAGGCGCGACGTTCCGGCGTGCCGCGAGCTCCTGCAGTGCCGTCTTGGGGTCGACAGCTGCCCCGTAGCGATCGGGGTCGGACAGCAGCGGATCGATGAGGCGGAGCACGAGTTGCGATGCAGCCTCCGGTCCCGCCGACAGGTACGTCGCGCCGAACACGGCTTCCATCGTGTCGGCCAGGATCGAGTCCTTCTCCCGGCCCCCGGTCTGCTCCTCGCCGCGCCCGAGCAGCACGAACGCCCCGAGGTCGATGCTGCGTGCGACCTCGGCCAGCGCGACGGTCGAGACGACAGCTGCCCGGCGCTTGGCGAGCGCTCCCTCGTCGAGGTCGGGATGCGCGCGAAAGAGCCGAACGGTCACCGCCTGACCGAGCACCGCGTCACCGAGGAACTCGAGCCGCTCATTGTGGGGAACTCCGCCGTTCTCGTAGGCCCACGACCGATGGGTCAATGCCAGCGTAAGAAGCTCGGGGTCGATGTCGATCCCGAGCTTCTTGGCGAGTTCAGCGGACTCGCGAGTTGTCACGACGATCAGACGTCGGCGACCTTGCGGCCCTTGTACTCGAGGAAAAGCTCCGTGCCCTGCGAGTCGGTGACGACCTTCGCCTGGTGCGGACGGCTGTAGACGGTCTTGCCGTTTTCGACGGTCTTCACGAGAGTGGGCGCTTCCGCCTTCCACTGCGCGCGACGCGAGCGGGTGTTCGAACGCGAGACCTTGCGCTTCGGGGGGTTACCAGCCATTGTTCAGCTCATCTCTTTCTTCTCGGCGGCCACTCACGCGCGTGAGTCCTGGTCACCGTGGTCCGTGGTGTCGTCCTGGGGGGTGTAGCCCTGGAGCGTCGCCCACCGCGGATCGATGGGTTCGCGCTCGGGCGAACCGGTGTTCTCGGTCAACCGCTCACCCGTGACCGGATCAAGGCCGGGGCAATCCGGCTGACACACCGGTTGAAACGGAAGCGACAGGACGATCGCATCCCTGACCGGAGTTTCAAGATCCACGTGGTCGCCTTGAACCTCGAAGTCAGTTTCTTCTCCCCCAGGATACGCGAAAAGCTCCTGAAACGCGACGCGGACACTCTCGGCGACCTCGCCCAGGCACCGTCCACAGGTTCCGGTGTACTCGGTGTCGACCTCGCCGGTGGCGAGAATCCCCTCGTGGACGCTCTCCAGCCGCACATCCACGACGATCGGCTCGCCCTGCGCGACGGACACGAGGCCTTCCCCCCACTTGTCCGGCGCGGGGATCTCGAGGGAGAACTCCCGCATCTCGCCAGGACGGTGCGTGATGTCACGGACGGGGATCACGAACGGTCCCGAGTGCTGCCTGCTCACGGGGGTCCATGCTACCCGCGTGAGCAGAGGCCGTCTCGATCGAGGCTAGAGGTCGTGACCGCCCGTGTGCAGAAAGCGAGCGACCGCGGGCGGCACGTACGGCGAGACGTCGCCTCCCAGGGCAGCGACCTGACGGACCAGAGAACTCGACACCATCGCGTGCGCCGGGTCGGGCAGCAAGAAGACGGTTTCCACGTCGGCGAGGTCGCGATTGACAACCGCCATGGGCACCTCGTACACGACATCCGCTTGGGAACGGATGCCTTTCACCAGCACCCCCGCGTTGACGTCACGCGCGTAATCCACGAGCAACCCGACGCTCCAGGAGGCAACGACGACATTGCCGTCGATGTCGTCCTCGGCGATCGACTGTTCCAGCAGCGAGAGCCGCTGCGCGATCGGGAGCATCGCCTCTTTGCCGGGGTTGTGCACCACGACGACGTGAAGCTGATCGTACAGTCGCGCTGCGCGACGGATGACGTCGAGGTGACCGCGGGTCGGCGGATCGAAGGAGCCCGGAACGACGGCGATCCGACTGTTCATGCTGTCAGCCTACCGGGGCCGGGATCAGTTCTTGGCGAGCGCGGCGCGCTCCTGCTGCCCCACTCGCCGCTCGATCTCGTCCGCGAGTGCACGGTGCGCCGACAGGGTCGGGTCATCGTCGAGGACCTGTTCCGCGACTGCCCGGGCGTGGGTGATGAGGTCGGCATCCTTCACGACCCGCAACAGTCGCAGTGACGAACGCGCCCCCGACTGCGCGGCTCCGAGCACATCCCCCTCCCCTCGAAGCTCCACGTCGACCTCGGCAAGGGCGAACCCGTCCACGGTGCCGGCCACCGCCTCGACCCGGGCACGGCCCAGGGTCCCCACCTCGCTCTCCGTCACCAGCAGACACAGGCCCGGCACCGAACCTCGACCGACGCGTCCGCGCAACTGGTGCAGCTGCGAGACCCCGAACCGGTCGGCCTCGAGGATCACCATGGTCGAGGCGTTCGGCACGTCCACCCCGACCTCCACGACGGTCGTGGCCACCAACACATCGATTCGCCCTGCCGCGAAGGCCTGCATCACGGCGTCCTTCTGGTCGGCCGCCATCTTGCCGTGGAGGATCTCGACCGCGAGTGTCTCGAAGGACGGATGCCGAGACAGCAGTTCAGCAACCTGCACGACCCCCCAGCGGGTTCGCTGCCCGCTCGGCGCGCTCCCCTCCGCGGGCGGTGCGTCAGCGACGGGGGCGTCGGCATCGTCGACGGCCGCTGCCCCACTGGCGGCGGCGTCGATGGCTGGGCACACGACGAAGGCTTGGCGACCGGCGGCGACCTCTTCGGCGACCCGCTCCCAGACGCGCGCGAACCACGCAGGTCGATCCGCCACCGGGGCGACGAAGGTCTCGATCCCCGCGCGGCCGGCGGGCATCGAGCGAATCGTGGAGACGTCGAGGTCGCCGAACACCGTCATGGCGACGGTACGCGGGATCGGTGTGGCAGTGAGCACAAGGACGTGCGGTGTCGTCCCCTTGGCACGCAGCGCCTCGCGCTGATCGACCCCGAAGCGGTGTTGCTCGTCGACGACGACGAGCCCCAGGTCCGCGAAGGTGGTCGACTCGCTCAGCAGGGCGTGCGTACCCACGACGATGCGGGCCTGGCCGGATGCCACGCGCAGGGACGCCCGGCGCCGCTCGGCGGCGGTGAGCTGGCCGGTCAGCAGTGTCGGCATGAGTTCGACGGCGAGGTCGGGTCCCAGCATCCGTGCGATGGAGCGCAGATGCTGGGAGGCGAGCACCTCGGTCGGTGCGATGAGCGCCGATTGCCCGCCGCTCTGCGCGACCTGCAGCATCGCCCTCAGCGCGACGAGGGTCTTACCCGAACCCACCTCGCCCTGCACGAGTCGGTTCATGGGCCACTGACCGACCAGATCGAGCGAGATACGGTCACCGACCTCCACCTGATCGGGTGTGCGCGGGAACGGAAGCGACGCGTCGAAGCGCTCCACGAGGGCTCCCGCAGGTCTCGGTGTCGCCCGCAGCGACCGCACGAGCTGGCGCTGCTGCAAGAGTGCCGCCTGCAGCACGAACGCCTCATGCCAGCGCAGCGTCGCCCGGGCAGGCTCGATGTCGTCCATGGCGGCGGGACGGTGAATCCGCTCGAAGGCATCGCCGAACGGCAACAGACCCTCGGCCCGTCGGACATCGGCGGGAAGGGGGTCAGGAACCTCGCCGAGTCCATCGAGGACGAGACCGATGATCTTTGCGATCTGCCAACTCGCGAGCGACGAGGTCGCGGGATAGATCGCAACCGGAACGTTGGCCGTGGCCTCGGCGGTCGCCCGCGCGCTCACCTCGTCATCGAAGAGCTCGTAGTCCGGATGCGTCAGCTGGAGCGTCCCGCGGTACTCCCCCACCTTGCCCGCGAAGACTCCTCGACGGCCCGGCCGCAACTCCTTGGCCCGCCAGGCCTGATTGAAGAACGTGAGCGAAAGCTGACCGTTCCCGTCACTGATCACGACCTCGAGCAGCGAACCGCGGCGGTTCTGCATCCGTCGCTCAGTGGCACTACGCACCTCCGCGACGATCGTCACCGCTTCGCCGACCGGGAGTGACGCGATGGGCGTGAGTTCGCCGCGGCGCGCGTACCGGCGCGGGTAATGCTCGAGCAGGTCGCCGACGGTTCGCATCGCGAACGCGCGTTCGAGCGCCTTCGCGGTCTTTCCGCCGACAGCGCCGTCCAACCGCGACGACAGCGTGAGGGCGACCATGTCCCGAGTCTAGGCAGGACCTCGGACGCGTACTCCTCGATGACAGCACCGACGACGCTGTGTGCGGCGTTTGTACAGTGGAGCCGTGACACGCATCATCGCCGGAGCAGCCGGTTCCCTGGCGCTCGATGTCCCGGCAAGCGGTACTCGGCCGACCAGTGACCGCGTCCGCGAGTCGATCTTCGGCGCGCTCGACGCCGCGAATGCGATCGCCGGAGCCCGCGTGCTCGATCTGTATGCGGGCTCGGGCGCGTTGGGCCTGGAGGCCCTCAGCCGAGGCGCGGCTCAGGTCGAGCTCGTCGAGAAGTCTCCGCGCGCGGCGAGTGTCATCGATCGCAACGCGAGGCGCGTCCAGCACGCCGCCGGCGGGTCGTACCGTGTGCACCGCACGTCGGTGGATGCCTACCTCGCGGTGGTCCGCGAACCGTACGACCTGGTGTTCATCGACCCGCCGTACGACCTCGGCGAAGACGGTCTGCACGAGACGCTGCGACTGCTCGCTCCCGCGCTCGCCCCCGCGTCGCTCACGATCGTCGAACGCGCGGCACGGTCGCCGCAGCCGGTCCTTCCGGACGGTCTCGCCCTCGAGCGGCACCGGCGGTATGGCGATACCGCGGTGTGGTGGCTCACGCCCCGGGAGGGGGCCGATCAGCCCCGAGAGGCATCCCAGTCGCGGTAGGGATCCCACCCGCCGACGCCCTCGAAGGGTACGCCGTCGACGAGGACAGGCGCCTCACCCCGGGCGCGAACCACGCCGATGATCGCGAAGCCGTCGGGGACGGCATCCGTGTGGGGAAACGTGGCGAGCAGCCCGTGGTCTTCGCCGCCGGTCAATGCGTCATCCGGGTGCGGACCAAGGGCCGAGCGGCGCAGGTCGAGGGTGACTCCGGATGCCGCGGCCAGCCGGCCCGCGTCGAGCACCAGCCCGTCCGACACGTCCATCATGGCCGTCGCCCCGGCCTCCGCAGCGCGTACCCCGTCGCGGATCTGCGGGGCAGGTCGCAGCTGGGCATCGATCTCACGGACTTGCTCGTCCGTGAGGCGGGACCGGTCCACCGGCACCGGCTGACCGTCGGCACCCCGGAACGCGTCGAAGAGCAGACGGAGGCCGCGTGCGGCAGAACCGAGCCGGCCCGAGGCGGCAACCACGTCTCCGACACGGGCGCCCGAACGGCGCACGGGTGAGCGGCCGTCGAGCGTGCCCAGCGCCGTCACAGCGATCGTGAGCACGTCCGAGACGGTGAGGTCGCCTCCCTCGACCACGCACCCGGGCGCGAGCGCGTCGCAGCCGGCACGCAGACCGCGGGCGAGGTCGACGACGAACGAGAGTCGCGTGTCATCGGGCATCGCGAGCGCAATGAGCAGTGATGTCGGTGTGGCCCCCATCGCGGCGACGTCCGCGAGGTTCACCGCCGCCGCTTTCCAGCCCAACTCGAATCCGCTCGACCACGCGAGCCGAAAATCGGGACCGTGAACCAGGGTGTCGACCGTCGCGACGACGCGGCCGTCGGGCGCCGACAGCACCGCGGCGTCGTCGCCGGGGCCCACCTCCGCGCCGGAGGGGCCCAACTCTCGCAGAATCGCGGACAGCACCTCTCCCTCAGAAAGCTCACCGACCGTCGAATCGCGCATCGCTCCACGCTACCGCGGCGGTAGATTGGACCAATGCCTCTCGCCCGACGCGCCCCCGCCGCGTTCGCGCTTGGTGGGGCGATCCTTCTGCTTCTCGCCGCGTGCAGCACGACCGTGTCGCTGCAGCCGGCGCCGGATGCGAACAACCCCGCCTGCGCGGATGTGACGGTCCGGTTTCCGAAGACGCTCGACGGCTTCGATCGCCGCTGGACGGATGCGCAGTCCACCGGCGCGTGGGGCAGCGGCGCCAGCGACATCATCGTCGCGTGCGGCGTCGAGGTGCCGGGGCCGACGACGCTCCCCTGCTCGACAGTCGGCGGCGTGGACTGGATCGTCGATGACTCGGATGCCCCGTACTACCGCATCACCTCGTTCGGCACTGACCCTGCCGTCGAGGTATACCTCAACAGTGAGACGGCCTCGAGCGCAGAGGTGCTCGATGTGCTCTCGAACATCATCGTGCAGACGCTTCCTGTGAACGGCCTGCAGTGCACCGAGCAGGTCGGCGGCTGAGATCAGCCCCGAAGGAGCGCCGTATCCAACAGGTCGCTGATCAGCTCCGTGTAGGTCATTCCGGAAGCGATCCAGCACTTCGGGAACATCGAAATCGGCGTGAACCCCGGCATCGTGTTCAGCTCATTGACATAGATCGCCTCGGGCGTCAGGAAGAAGTCGACGCGTGCCAGGCCCCGCCCACCGACAGCGTCGAAGGCACGCACTGCCACCTCCTGCAGCGCCGCGATCTCGTCCTCCGTCAGGGACGCCGGACACACGACCTCGGCGCCGTCTCCGCCGAGGTACTTGCCTTCGAAGTCGTAGAACTCCCGCGCGGTCAGCACGATCTCACCGGGAAGCGACGCCCTCGCCGGCGCGCCGCCCGGCGTCTCGAGGACGGCGACCTCGATCTCGCGGCCGACGATCGCGGTCTCGACCAAGGCCTTGTCGTCCTCGGCGAGCGCGAGCTCGACAGCAGCGTCGAACTCGTCCCAGTCATGGACCTTCGAGACACCGACGCTGGAACCGGCGCGCGAAGGCTTGACGAAGTTCGGGACCCCGAGCGCGCGCGCCGCTCGGCGTGCGGCATCCGGATCCGCCGCCCAGCCGTCTCGGGAGATCGTCACCCACGGCGCGACGGTGACTCCGGATGCCTGCAGCACGATCTTCATGAAGTGCTTGTCCATGCACAGCGCCGAGTCCAGCACCCCGCCGCCCGCATAGGGAATCCGCAGGGTGTCGAGAAATCCCTGCACGGTGCCGTCCTCCCCGTGCACACCATGCAGAATCGGCAGCACCACGTCGATCTCCCCGAGCGACTGGACCGTACCGTCTTCCCGCCGCACGCGAAGGACACGATCGGCACCGCCCTCGGGCCACAGCACCCGGGTGCCGTTGTCGACGACGTCGGGAAGGTGGGCAGCATCCAGAGCGAACTTGTCGGGGTTGTCCTCCTCGAGGACGAAGACGCCGTCGCGGGTGATGCCGACCGGAATCACCCGGAACCGGTCACGATCGAGGGCCCGCAGCACCCCGCCCGCCGTGACGGAGCTGATCGAGTGCTCGCTGGAGCGACCGCCAAACAGCACCGCCACCGTCGCCTGTGCCATTCTGCGTCCTCTCACCCTGGGGTTCGTCGTCATCGGTTGTCAGGTGCGGCGCGATGTCCTTGGGGTTCATCGTGCCGTCCAGAACCATCTTCACCTGCTCCACGATCGGCATGTCGACACCGGCCTCCGCCGCAAGCGACAGGATCGGGGCGACGGATGCGAGACCCTCAGCGGTCTGCTCCATCTGCTTGACGACATCCTGGAAGCTGTAGCCCTGGCCGAGAAGGCGACCGGCGGTGTTGTTGCGGCTCAGCGGCGACTGGCACGTCGCGATCAGATCGCCGAGCCCCGCCAGCCCCTGCAACGTCTCGGGGTGCGCGCCCTGGGCGACCGCGAAATCCGTCATCTCGACGAGCCCGCGCGTGATGATGGATGCTTTCGTGTTCTCGCCGTACCCCACCCCGTCGACGATCCCGATCGCCACGGCGATGAGATTCTTGAGCACCCCGCCGAACTCGGTACCGATGACATCGGTGTTCACGAAGGTCCGGAAGTACGCGTTCCGCGCGCGACGGGCGACAGCATCCGCGGTCTCCTGACTCCGGGAGGCGATCACCGCCGCGGTCGGTTGTTCCTTCGCGATCTCGAGGGCGAGGTTCGGGCCCGACGCGACCGCGATGAGATCGGGATCGCAGCGCAACTCCTGCTCGATCACCTGACTCATCCGCAGACCGCTCTTGCGTTCGACACCCTTCATGAGCGATACGACCGGCACCGAGGTGCCCTCGATGAGCGGGCGGATCGCCTTGAGGTTTTGCCGCAGAGCCTGACTGGGCACGGAAAGGTAGATCTGCTCGGCGCCCGAGAGCGCCTCCTCGAGGTGCGAGGTCGCCGTCACGTGGCGGGGGAGGTTGATCCCCGGCAGGTAGTGGCTGTTGCGCTTGGCCTCGGTGATCTCGGTGGCAAGCTCCGGGCGTCGCGCCCACATCGTGACGCGCGCGCCGCCGTCGGCGAGGACTTTGCCGAAGGTCGTCCCCCAGCTGCCGGCGCCGACCACCGCGACCCGCGGCCTGGCGGCATCCTCTCTACGACTCAAGACGCCCGGTCTCCTTCTGCCCATGAGATGCCGGATCCCACCGTTCGGCGGGCGCGGGCTCACCCCGCAGTTCGCTCTCGAGACGGGCGATCTCCGCCATCAACAGGTCGGTTGCCGCAACGAGCGCGGATGCCTCTCGGGTCCGGCCCGCGAAGGCGGACAGGTCGAGTGCGTCGCCGACGCGCACGCGCACGCGCTTTCTCAGCGGCCACAGACTGAGCTTTCCGTAGCGCGGCAGGATTTCCTGCACACCCCAGTGCGCAACCGGGATGAGCGGAATCTCACCCGCCAGCGCAAGCCGCACAGCCCCTGTCTTTCCGCGCATCGGCCACAGGTCCGGGTCGCGGGTGAGGCTGCCCTCGGGGTACACGATCACCCCGCGACCTTCGGCGACGAGGTGCTCGGCCTGGGCCATGGTCTGCTTGGCCGCGCCCGCCGACGACGCCCTCGCGACGGGGATCATGCCGGTTGCCCGCAGGACCGCGCCCAGGACGGGGACCGAGAACAGGCTCTCCTTCGCCATGAACCTCGGCGCCCGACCCATCCCCCACACGGCACGCGCGACGATGATCGGGTCGAACTCGCTCATGTGATTCGGTGCGAGCACGAAGGCTCCCTCGCGCGGAAGCTTGTGTCCGTCCTGGATCTCGACGCGAGCGACGATGCCCAGCAGCGGCACAACGATCGCCGCCAGCGGCCAGAAGACGCTGGGCCGCGTCTTCTCCGAGGAGGCTCGCGGTTTCGGGTCGCCCATGTCAGCCGACGATATCGAAATCTGCACCGAGCGCCGACAGCTTCGTGAAGAGCTTCTCGTAGCCGCGGCTGAGGATCCCGACCCCCCGGACGGTGGACTCGCCGTTGGCCGTCAGCGCGGCGATGAGGTGACTGTAGCCGCCCCGCAGATCGGGAACCACGACATCGGCGCCGTGGAGCGGCGTCGGACCTGTCACGACAGCTGCCTGCTCGAGAGCGCGGCGCGGCACGCGGCGGTAGGGCGCGACGAGGCCGTCGGCGTGGACGACGATGCTCGCACCCATCTTGTTCAGAGCATCCGTGAACCCGAACCGGTTCTCGTACACGGTCTCGTGGACGACGGACTCGCCCTCTGCCTGGGTGAGCGCGACGATCAGGGGCTGCTGCCAGTCGGTCATGAACCCGGGGTGCACGTCCGTTTCGACGATCACGGGCTTGAGTGGTCCACTGCGACGGAACTGGATGCCGTCCTCGCGCACATCGAACCATCCGCCGGCCTTGCGGTAGATGTTCAAGAACGTCAGCATCTCCTGCTGCTTGGCGCCCTCGACGAAGATGTCTCCGTCGGTCGCGAGCGCAGCCGACGCCCAGGACGCGGCCTCGTTGCGGTCGAAGATGCACCGGTGGTCGTAGCCGGAGAGCGCATCGACGCCCTCGATGAGGATGACGCGATTGGGCTCGTAGGAGATGATCGCGCCCATCTTCTGCAGCACCGCGATCAGATCCATGATCTCGGGTTCGATCGCGGCCCCGCGTAGCTCCGTGACACCCCTGGCGCGCACCGCCGTCAGGAGCACCTGCTCAGTCGCCCCAACACTCGGGTACGGCAGATCGATGTTCGCTCCGTGAAGCCCCTCCGGGGCCGAGAGACGGATGCCGGTCGGCAACTTCTCCACGATGGCACCGAACTGGCGGAGCGCATCCAGGTGGAAGTTGATCGGGCGATCGCCGATACGGCACCCACCGAGGTCGGGAATGAACGCCTCACCGAGCAGGTGCAGGAGAGGGCCGCAGAACAGGATCGGGATACGCGATGCGCCCGCGTGCGCGTCGATCTCTTCCATGTGTGCCGAGACGGCATCCGTCGGGTCGAGCACGAGCGAGCCGGGCTCGGATCCGTCGGCAACCCGCACACCGTGAACCTCCAGGAGCGAGCGGACGACACGAACATCGCTGATCTGAGGGACATCACGCAACGTGCTCGGAGAGTCGCCCAGGAGGGAGGCCACCATCGCTTTGGTTGCGAGGTTCTTGGCACCGGTCACGGTCACCCGCCCCCGCAGAGGACGCCCGCCGCGGACGAGGAGCACTTCGCCGGCCGGTTCCGTTGCTGCCGCCCGCGCGGCGTCGTCGCTCAGAAGCGTCTTCATCCGGGATGAACCTCACTTACGTCTCGACATCGGCGGGGCGATCGGCCTCGCGGTGCCTCGGTGGGTGGCTACGGAACGGGGAGGGTGCGCGGCCGCCAGGATGCGCGGCGCGACTCGAACTGCGTGATCGCTTCCTCGTTACGCAGTGTCAACCCGATATCGTCGAGTCCCTCCAGGAGCCGCCACCTAGTGTAATCGTCGATGTCGAAATCAACCTGGAGGTCACCCAGCGTCGCGCGGCGGGCGTCGAGGTCGACCGTCATCTGCGCTCCGGGGTTCGCGTCGGTCGCGGCCCAGATCGCTTCGAGATCGCTTTCGCTGATCACCCCCGTGAGCAGGCCTTGCTTGCCCGAGTTGCCACGGAAGATGTCGGCGAACTTGGGGCTCAGCACGACGCGGAACCCGTAGTCGCGCAGCGCCCAGACGGCATGCTCACGGCTGGAGCCGGTGCCGAAGTCGGGTCCGGCAACCAGAATCGATGCCCCGGCGAACGCGGGCTGATTCAGAACGAACTCGGGGTCCTGACGCCAGTTCGCGAACAACGCGTCCTCGAATCCCGTCTTGGTCACTCGCTTGAGGTACACCGCGGGGATGATCTGGTCGGTGTCGACGGCTGAGCGCTTCAGTGGCGCGACGACACCCGTATGCGTGATGAACTTCTCCATGTCAGGCCTCCGCTGCGCTGGTAGCTACCGCTTGGTTGAGCGGTTCGAGATCGCTCGGGCTGGACAGCGTGCCTCGCACGGCTGTGGCAGCCGCGACGAGCGGCGACACCAGGTGAGTACGTCCGCCCTTGCCCTGCCGTCCCTCGAAGTTGCGGTTTGAGGTCGATGCGCACCGC
Organism: Microbacterium sp. bgisy207; assembly: GCF_965345035.1. Classification (GTDB taxonomy): domain Bacteria; phylum Actinomycetota; class Actinomycetes; order Actinomycetales; family Microbacteriaceae; genus Microbacterium. The sequence continues at coordinate 15,388 of NZ_CBDRMG010000009.1, read as the reverse complement.
TCTCCGGGAGCGAGCTGATCAGGGTTCATCCCCAGACACATGGAACACCCCGCAAAGCGCCATTCCGCACCGAACTCGGTGAAGATCTTGTCCAGACCCTCGGCTTCTGCCTCCAGCCGCACGCGAGCAGAGCCCGGCACGACCATGACGCGCACGCCCTCCGCCTTGGTACGGCCCTTGATGATGGATGCGAAAGCGCGGAGGTCCTCGATGCGGCTGTTGGTGCACGATCCCATGAAGACGGCATCCACGGCGACATCCTTCAGCGGTGTGCCGGGAACCAGATCCATGTACTCGAGGGCGCGTTCGGCGGCGGCACGTTCGTTCGGGTCCGTGAACGACTCAGGCGCGGGAACGCGGTCGCTCAGCGAGACGCCCTGGCCGGGGTTGGTACCCCAGGTCACGAAGGGCTCGAGCTCGTTCGCATCGATGAAGACCTCGGCGTCGTAGACGGCGCCTTCGTCGCTGGGAAGGGTGCGCCAGTAGGCGACCGCGTCGTCCCAGTCCTGCCCCTTAGGGGCGTGCGGACGACCCTTGAGGTATGCGAACGTCGTCTCGTCGGGGGCGACCATTCCCGCGCGGGCACCGGCTTCGATCGACATGTTGCAGATCGTCATCCGTCCCTCCATCGAGAGGGCGCGGATGGCGGAGCCGCGGTACTCGAGCACGTAACCCTGGCCGCCGTTGGTGCCGATCTTCGCGATGACGGCGAGGATGATGTCCTTGGCGGTGACGCCGGGCTTCAGCTCGCCCTCGACCGTGATCGCCATCGTCTTGAAGGGCTTCAGCGGCAGTGTCTGGGTGGCCAGCACGTGCTCGACCTCGCTCGTACCGATCCCGAAGGCCATCGCTCCGAACGCACCGTGCGTGGAGGTGTGGGAGTCGCCGCAGACGACCGTGATACCGGGCATCGTGAGACCGAGCTGCGGACCCACGACGTGGACGATCCCCTGCTCTTTGTCACCGAGCGAGTGCAGGCGCACACCGAACTCCTCGGCGTTGCGGCGCAGGGTTTCGATCTGGGTGCGGCTTGTGAGATCCGCGATCGGCTTGTCGATGTCGAGCGTCGGGGTGTTGTGATCCTCGGTCGCGATCGTGAGATCGAGCCGGCGGACGGGACGTCCCTCGGCCCGCAGCCCGTCGAAGGCCTGCGGACTGGTCACCTCGTGCACGAGGTGCAGGTCGATGTAGATGAGGTCGGGCTGACCGTTCTCGCCCTTCACGACCAGGTGGTCGTCCCAGACCTTCTCGGCCAGAGTGCGGGGGTGTTCGGGAATGCCGACGTCGATGGTGGATTCGCTCATGAGTTCTTTCGTTCCAGGGAAATGTGGTTCAAGCCCGCGACGAAACTCCGCGACGGGGATGGCCTGAGAACTAGGACCCGTCGCGGCCGCTAAGAAGAACGCGAGCGATCCGCATGCGCTCAGACTACCACCGGCGTCAGGGCGTGCCGTCGGAACGCTCGACGGTCGAGGGCGTGCCCTTCTCGTCGGCGACCGAGGATGCCGCATCCACAGGGTTGTGCGGCGCGGGAGCCACTCCCGCGCGACGCTCCCGGGCAGATGCCGCCAGGCTCGCGACGGTCGCGACGATCATCGACACCACGATGACGCCGAGCGACACGAACGTCGAGATCTCGGGAGCCCATTCGATCGGCTCTCCCCCGTTGATGAACGGCAGCTCGTTGACGTGCATCGCGTGCAGGAAGAGCTTCACACCGATGAAGGCCAGGATGAAGGCGATGCCGTAGTGCAGATAGCGCAGGCGATCGAGCAGGTCGCCCAGCAGGAAGTAGAGCTGACGCAAACCCATGAGAGCGAAGATGTTCGCGGTGAACACGATGAACGCGCTCTGCGTGATGCCGAAGATCGCGGGAATCGAGTCGATCGCGAAGATCAGATCGGTCACGCCGATCGCGGCGAACACGATGATCATGGGCGTGAACATCCGCTTGCCGTCGACGGTCGTACGAATCTTCGCGCCGTCGTAGTGGTCGCTGATGTCGACCGTGCGGCGGATGAGCCGCACCACGAAGTTCTCCTTCTTGACCTCGTCATCGTGACCTGCGCCCGGGAACGCCTGCCGGTAAGCGGTCCAGACCAGGAACGCCCCGAAGACATAGAAGACCCAGCTGAAGTTCTCGATGATCGCGGCGCCGGCGAGGATGAACAGACCGCGCAGCACAAGGGCGATGATGATGCCGACCATCAGCACTTCCTGCTGATACCGCCGCGGTACCGCGAACTGACTCATGATCAGCACAAAGACGAACAAGTTGTCGATCGACAGGCTGTACTCGGTGAGCCACCCGGCAACGAACTGACCCGCATATTCGCCGCCGGCGATCAGCCACATGAGGCCCGCGAAGATCAGCGCGAGGGTCACATAGAAGACAACCCACAGGGTCGATTCCCGCGTGGACGGGATGTGGGGCCGCTTCAAGATGATGAGCAGGTCGGCCACAAGGATCAGCGTCAGCGCGACGAGCGAACCGATCTCGAACCAGAGCGGGAGGGTGAGATCCACGGGAGCCTTTCGCGGCAGGAGGGCATTGCGGTCACCGAAAGTCTCTCCCCCGCGTGTCGCGGTGCGCGCCCGGGGCAGTCGGCCCGTGATGACGAACGCGCAAGAACGGGATACTCCCTCTCGCCGCTCCAGGATACGTGAGACGAATGGCCGGATGCCGACACTGACCGAGTGAGAGACAATGAGGCGCGCCGATGGACGGTGCGAGGGGTAGCGATGACCGATGCAGTGACCACGGGTGACGCCGAGCTCGTCGCCCGCGCCGCCGGCGGCAGCGAGCAGGCCTTCCGCATGCTCTATCGGGCCTACGTCCGACCGGTGTACTGGATCGCCCACCGTCTCCTCGGCGATTCCTCGGATGCCGAGGATGTCGTTCAGGAGACCTTCGTCGTCGCATGGCGCAAGCTTCCGGAGCTCGATCTGGCGTCGGAGTCGCTGCTGCCGTGGCTGGCGACGATCTGCCGATTCCAGTCGGCGAACCGGATGCGCGCGCAACGGAAAGACCGCGATCACACCGGGCCCGTCGTGGATGAAACCATCCCGGCGATGGTGGACGTCGAGCAGCAGGTGATCGACCAGGAGTACCTCCGCCTGATCGCCGCAGAGATCGCCACCCTCTCGGACACCGACCGCGAGATCCTTCGCCTATGCGCTGCCGAGGGCTACGCGTACAGTGCGGCAGCCGAACAGCTCGGCATCCCGCACGGATCGGTCCGTAACCGTCTCTCCCGCATCCGCACGCGTCTGCGGACCGTTGCCAAGGAGAGCACATGAACACCCCGACCCTCCCCCCGTCCGGCGCCGACGACCAGCCGGATGCCGGTACGACTCCCGTCCTGCCGCCGTTGACCGATGATCGCGTCCAAGCGATGGAGGACCGGGTCTTCACGACCATCGAGCGGGAGCGCGCGGCATCCGTTCGCCGTTCGGCACGCCGCGGGCGCCTCTGGATGACCGGTGCGGCGGCCGCCGCGGTGGTCGCTGTCGCGGCGATCATCTCGCCGGCGGTGCTTGCTGGGCTCAACGGCACGAACGAGAGTGGAGCGACCGGCGGCGTCATGTCCGCCGACATGTCGACCGATGGCGCAATGCCAGGCGGAGAGGTGATGCTCACCGACGGAACGGTGGTCGATGGTGCCGATGTCTCGGGCCAGTCCGAGCTGCGCGCGGAGGGCGCCGACTCGGCGATCGACGAAACCGGTCGGGCGATCATCGCGTCCTCGTCGGCGACAGTCGTCGTCGACGACGTTCGGGCGGCTGCCGAACAGATCGCGGCCGTCGCCGATGGGCGCGGCGGTTACGTCGAGTCACTGAGCATCGGATCCGGGTATTCCGGTGTCCCCGTCGACCTCGCCGACCCGAGCGTCGCGGTCACGAACGGGTGGATCACCGTCCGGGTTCCGGCCGACGAGCTCGCCTCCGCCATGGCCGATCTGGAGCAGATCGGCGAGGTGACGGCATCTTCGATCGACCGCTTCGATGTCACCGATCAGGTCGTCGATCTGCAGGCGCGGGTGGAGGCGGCGCAGGCATCCGTTGACCGGCTGCTCGAACTGATGGCACAGGCGGGGTCGGTCTCTGACCTCCTCGCCGCCGAGTCCGCCCTCGCCGAACGCCAGGCGACCCTCGAGTCGTACCAGCAACAGCTGGAGTCGCTCGAGGACCAGGTCGCGATGTCGTCGCTGAGCGTGTCGCTCACGGTGCGGCACGAATCCGTGGACGCCAACCCCGCGGGCTTCTGGGATGGTCTCGTCGCCGGCTGGAACGGACTCGTGGCGACGCTCAACGGCGTCGTGGTCGCCCTCGGCTTCCTGCTTCCCTGGATCGCGGTGGTCGCGGTCATCGGCGGCGTCGTATGGGGCATCGTCGTCCTGGTACGCCGGTCACGCCGAGGTCCGCGCGCAGACTCCTGATCCGCCGGGATGTCGCCGCCCTGCGGCAGGCGAGCAGATCACCGGGTCGGCCATGCCCAGGACGGGGCGTCGAGGGGACCCTGACCCTGGACGCGGGTCTCGCCGTCGACCTTCTCGAGAACGTGTACTGCCGCGCCCGAGCGCTCGAGGGCGGCCACCAGCGGTGCCGAATGGGAGACGACGATGATCTGGGACCTGGTCGCCGCGTCCACGAGCATGCCCGCGAGAGGCTCCAGGATGCTCGGATGCAGGCTGGTCTCGGGTTCGTTGACCGCCATGAGCGCGGCGGGTCGCGTGCTCATGAGGGCGGCCACCCACACCAGGTAGCGGAGCGTGCCGTCCGACAGCTCCGCCGCGCTGAGCGCTCTCAGCATTCCCGGTTGGCGCAGCGAGAGCTCGAAGCGGCCACCATGGTCGGTGATCTGAAGCCGACTCCCCGGCAGGGCGCGGTCGATCGATGCCGCAAGCGCTGCGGGATCTCCCTGCTCGCGAATCGTCTGCAGCGCGGAGGCGAGATCGCTGCCGTCAGACGCGAGAATCGGGGTGCGTGTGCCGATCGCCGGACGGCGAGCGGGGGCATCCGCATCGGTGCGCACCGAATCGTAGAACCGCCAATCGCGCAGACCAGATCGCAGTTCCAGGAGGTCGGGGGTCACGTCCGGATCGCCGAACTCTGCCAGCATGCTCTCCCACGGTGCCAGCGCACGCTGGATCGTGAGCCACCCGGCGCCGGTGCGGGTGCGAACGATCGCGCCGCGCCGTTCGCTGATCAGGGAGCCACTGCGCAGTACCGGACCGCTCCAGAGGGCCTCCGCCTTGATCTCCGGGTCGGCGCCAAACATGGTCTGCGACGGGATGGGCATGCCGAGATCCATCGCGTACCCGAAGCCGTCGGCATCCGTTCCGAAGCCCAGGCGAAGCGCGACCGGCCGGCGCCGTACTGTTCCCTGCACGGGTCCGCTGGCGGGTGCACCTGACTCAGGTCCCGCCCAGAGCGTGCCGGGAAACCCGCCCTCCGCGGCCAGCGCACGGATCGCCCCGTCGCGCGCCGCCGCGCCCAGCAGCCGCAGCGACCGGTACAGACTCGACTTGCCGCTGCCGTTGGCTCCCGTCACCACCGTGAGCGGGGAGAGGGGGACGACCAGGCTGCGAAGGGAACGGTAACCGTCGATCGCGAGCGTGGTGAGCACGCCGTCAGCCTACGCGCGGCCCCCGACGACGCGCGGAGCCTCCGGCGGCGTGAGCCCGCCCGTCCACAGATTCCCCCGCAACAGCAAGCGCCGGCAACAGCAGAAAGCCCGGCACAAGGCCGGGCTTTCTGCTGTTGGTGACCCCAGCGGGATTCGAACCCGCGTTACCGCCGTGAGAGGGGAATAGGCTCCCCCGGAACTGCGTGCCCGACCCGGTTCTGCCCTGTGTTTACTGGGGTTCCGCGTGCGTCGAGTGCGTCGCGGAAAGTCCTGTCGTCAGCGTTCGTTGCCAAAATGTTGCCACGTTTGCGCCCCTCCAGAGGCGGGTAATCCTGGTGCCTCTGCGCGCCTGCCGAGTGTGCCGAGTAGCGAACTCACGTTCCCGCGCCTGACCCGCTCTACCAGCTTGCGGGGTCGTGGCGGATGCCGCAACACCACGTCGCTGCGCTCGGATGTTGCACCCTCCGTCCCGACCCGCGAACAGCAGGGAGCGGGTCCGGGGCGGGAGCGGACCGGGGAGGTAGAATGAGCAACGACGAAGCAGAGGTGATCCCATGAGCGTGACGATTCCGAGCGCGATCCCGGCCGAGTCCCTGCGCGCCTGGTACGACGACGAGCCCCGCGTGAGCGATGTGGCCCTCTACGACATGACCGCCCAGGGCGCGACCACCCTGGCCTCCGTCCTGATCGAACGGCAGCTCGCCACGACCGACGAGCGCGAGCGCGAGTATTGGGCCGCGCGGGTGCGCCTGGTGAACCAGCAGCGCACGGCGCTGGACCCCGACGACCGGCTCGGGCTGATCGCCCAGCAGCAGGCATGGCTCGATGAGATCGACGCCCTGACCGGCCAGGCGAGCCGCCGGATCGCGTGACCGAACCCGTCGCCTCCGACGAGGCGCGGCTGCGGCAGGTGTTCGACGCCACCGCGCGGCAGGCGATCTTCCCGCCGGTCCCGACCGGCGACCGGCTCCTGGTACTGCTCGGCGGCCAGCCCGCCGCGGGCAAGACGAGGGCGCAGGCGGCGATCCTCGCGGAGCACCCCGAGCTGGTGTCCATCACCGGGGATGACCTGCGCGCCTACCACCCCGGCTACCGGGATCTCGCGGTGAACGACCCGCTGGCGATGCCGGCCGCGACCGCGCCAACCTCCAGCGGGCTCATCCGCCTCGCCCTGGACCATGCGATCGAGCACGGCTACCCGGTGCTGCTGGAAGGCACCTTCCGCGATCCAGCGATGGTCATCGACACCGCGGCCCGGTTCGCGGAGGCCGGTTACCGGGTCGAGGTCGTCGCCGTCGCCATGCCCGCCCCGGTGTCGCGCCTGGCCGCGGAAGAACGGTTCCTGCGCGCCCGGCGCGGCGAGGTCGGCCGCTGGACCCCGCCCGAGGCGCACGAGACGGCGCTGGCCGGCTCACCCGAGGTCGTGGCCGCGCTGGAGGCCCTGCCCGCCGTCGCCCGCATCCAGGTCTACACCCGCGACCGCCGCCTCTACGACAACCGCCGCACCGAATCCGGCGCATGGGAGCACGAGCCCCACGCGGCCGAGGTGCTGCGCAGCGAGCAGACCCGAGAGCTCACCCCGGTCGAGGCCGTTGCCTGGCTCGCGGACTACGGCGCCGTATTCGGCGCCGCTCACGCCCGGCGCGGCTACCTCAGTCCGAGGACCGCGTCGGCCTACCGGCGGCTGCAAGACGACGCCGCCCGCATGATCGAGCTGGCCGCCTCCGACCCCAGTGCCGACGTGCGGGCGCTGGAAGAGCAGCAGACCCACCGCCGGATCGCACTGAAGGTCGCCGTGCCCGAGCCGCCGGGGATCGTCGGACGGATCGGGCAGACCCTTCGGCGCTCACTCCCGCCCTATCGTCCAGCTCCGTCGCGTGACGCGCCCGGTAACGAACCACCGAGCATCGGACGCTGAGAAGACGCCTATCGTTCCCCCACTCACGACGACGACGTGGGAGTAGAACTGTTCGACACCCCTGTCCCCGCCGGATCACGAAAGCACGTTCTGGCCCGTAAAACACGGGCGAGTCGCCGGGTGGCCGCGTGGACAACTCCCTCAGGATTCACGGACCTACGCGGTCGGTAGCACATGAGAACGAGCCTGCCGAGACGCCGCCAAACCCGATACCCGAGTCTGCGCGATCGCGCCGGATGTCACAAGCCGGTTCGGGCATTGCGGCCTCCGCCCCGACCCCGCGACTGGCAGGGAGCGGGTCCGGTGCTTGTGGAAGTCGACTGTCAGGCGCGGGAGGGGACGCCGAGTTCGGCCAGCAGGTTCAGCACGCGGCGCTCGATCTCGTCGCGCACCGGCCGCATCCCGTCCGGGGTCCAGCCCGCGGGATCGGGTAGCGTCCATTCCTCGTACCGCTTGCCGGGGAAGATCGGGCAGGCGTCGCCGCAGCCCATCGTGATCACCGCGTCCGCCGCCCGCACGATCTCGTCGGTCCAGGGCTTGGGGAACTCGCCGGCGATGTCGATGCCCCGTTCGGCCATGACCTGAACGGCGACCGGGTTGATCTGCTCGCCGGGCTCGGAGCCGCCGGACCAGCCGATCGCCCGGTCGCCGGCGTGGTGCTGGAAGAAGCCGAGGGCCATCTGCGAGCGGCCGGCGTTGTGGACGCACAGGAACAGCACGGTCGGCGTGCCCGTCAGGTGCATCCCGTCGACCTTGGCGAGCGCGCGCAGCCGCTGCCGGGCGAACTTCTCGGTCAGCAGCGGCAGATAGGTCGGCACCGTCGCACGGGCGGCGAGGTCGGTGTAGGAGGCGTGCAGGAAACGGTCGATCGTCTCCCGCCCGAAGGTGCCCTCGAACTCCCGCGTCAGGCGCTCGGCGCTGGTGGCGAGGCCCGCTTCCTGGTCGATGGTGATCGTCGCGTGGCGCTCGTGCTCGTCTGGCATCGTCGTCATCCCTTCGTCGTGGTCAGCCGGGGCGCGAGGCTCTGGATGCGGGCGGCGATGTCCTCGAACGCCGCGTCGAAGGCGGCGTCCGTCCCGTCGCGCACCGGGTCCGGCACCGACCAGTGCACGCAGCCGGCGTCGCCGAGTTCTTCGTGCGCGGTGTCGCACACGGTCACCACGAAATCGTCCGCGCCGAGCACGTCGTCCAGCGCGCGCGGGGCGCGGGCTCGCAGGGTGAGGCCGTGTCGGTCCGCGGCGGCGATCGCGCCCGGCTCGATCTGCGCGGCCGGGTGCGTGCCGGCCGAGGCCACCGGGATATCGCTGCTGCCGTGCCAGAGCGCAGCGGCGAGCTGGGATCGGGCCGAGTTGCCGGTGCAGACGAACACCACCCGCCGCACCCCGAGCATCGGGGAAGGGGTGAGGCCGTCGAGCGCGCCGGGCGCGAGGTGGAGGTAGGTGCGGCGCCGGTCGGCCTCCGACCGCGTCCGCACGATCAGCCCTGCCTGTTCGAGCTGGTTCAGGTGATGGGCGAGCAGGCTCGATGAGACACCCAGCTCGCCTTGCAGCTCGACCGGGGCGACATCGCCCAGGGTGAGCAGGTCCACGATCCGCAGCCGCACAGGATCGGCCAGCGCCGCATACCGCGCGACCCGACCCGCAAGGCAAGTTTCCTCAATGTTCATTACCTCAAGTTTGACTGAGCGAACCGGATTCGTCAAGATGGGCAGCGATGAACACCACCACGACCGAGGCCGTCCCGCTGTGGCGGCGTGCTGCCGCTGAGCTGCTGGGCGCCGGCCTGCTGGTGACGGTCGTGGTCGGTTCCGGCATCGCCGCCTCGCGTCTCTCGCCCGGCGATGTGGGCTTGCAGCTCCTGGAGAACTCGATCGCCACCGCGCTCGGCCTGACCGTCCTCATCCTGATCTTCCAGCCCGTCTCCGGCGCGCACCTGAACCCGGTCGTCACCCTCGCCGACCGCGCCCTCGGCGCACGGCACGGCGGCGGCGAGATCGCCGTCTACGCTGGCGCTCAGATCGTCGGCGGCATCGGTGGGGCGCTGCTGGCGAACCTCATGTTCGCCGTGCCGGCCGCGCTGTCGGTGACCGACCGGGCGGCACCGGGGCAGGTGCTCGGCGAGGTCGTCGCCACCGCCGGGCTGATCCTCACGATCTTCGCCCTGGCTCGCACCGGCCGCGCGGCGCTGGTCGCCCCGGCGGTCGGTGCCTACATCGGCGCCGCGTACTGGTTCACCTCGTCCACCTCGTTCGCCAACCCCGCCGTGACCATCGGCCGGATCTTCACCGACACCTTCGCCGGCATCGCCCCGACCTCCGCGCTGTGGTTCCTCGCCGCCCAGGTCGTCGGCGCGGTCGTCGGCGTCGGGCTTGTGTTCCTGCTGTTCCCGAATCGAAAGGCCCAGCCATGACCCATCTGATCGCCATCGGCGGCTCCGACGCCGGTATCTCCGCCGCGCTCCGTGCCCGCGAACTCGACCCGACCACCGACGTGACGGTGGTGGTGGCGGACGAGTACCCGAACTTCTCCATCTGCGGCATCCCCTACTACTTCACTGGCGAGGTCGCCCCGTGGCAGTCGCTCGCGCACCGCACGAGCGCTGACTTGGAGGCCACCGGGATGCGGCTGCGGCTCAACACTTTCGCCACGGGCATCGACGTCGCCGGGCAGCGGCTCACTGTCCGCACCCCGGACGGCATCTTCGAGGATCTGGCCTACGACGAGCTGATCGTCGGCACCGGCGCGCTCCCGTCCCACGCCGGCATCGCCGGCCTCGATGCGCTGACCCCGGAGGACGGGGTGCATGTCATTCATTCGATGGGTGACACTTTCGCCCTCGACCACGACCTCACTACCCGGCAGCCGCAGTCTGCGATCATCGTCGGCGCCGGCTACGTCGGCCTGGAGATGGCCGAAGCCTTCATCACCCGCGGGATGCAGGTCACCCAGCTCCAGCGCGGACCCGAAGTGCTCTCCACCCTCGACCCCGAGCTCGGCGCCCTCGTCCGCGACGAACTCACGACGCATGGCGTCGAGGTCGTCACCGGCTCGACCGTGACCGGGATCGAGAAGACCCCGGTCGGGCTCACCGTCACCGGCACCCGCGACGGGCAGCCCTTCGCACAGACCGCGGACCTCGTGCTCGTGGTCGTCGGGGTGCGGCCGAACACCGAGCTGCTCGAGCAGGCCGGAGCGAGCCTCGGCGCGGGCCGCGCCGTCGTGGTCGATGAGCACATGCGCACCGGGCTCCCGCACGTCTGGGCCGCCGGCGACGGCATCATCACGCATCACCGCCTCCTCGGCGCGACCTATCTGCCGCTGGGGACGACCTCGCACAAGCAGGGCCGCATCGCAGGAGAGAATGCTCTCGGCGGCGACCGAGCCTTCGCGGGGTCGGTCGGCACCCAGGTCGTCAAGGTCTTCGACCTCGTCGCCGCCCGAACCGGCCTGCGCGACCACGAGGCGATCGCCGCCGGCTACGCGGCAGCAACGATCACCGCGGCCGCGGACGACCACAAGCGGTACTACCCCGGTGCCCACCCGATCCACTTCCGCATCACCGGGGACACCGGCGACGGGCGTCTGCTCGGCGCGCAGCTCGTCGGGCGGCGCGGCACCGAGGTCGCCAAGCGGGTCGACACCTTCGCCACCGCCCTCTATGCCGGGTTGACCATCGGGCAGTTCGATGACCTCGACCTCTCCTACACCCCGCCGCTCGGCTCTCCGTGGGATGCCGTGCAGCTCGCGGCGCAGGCGTGGTCGGCCGCGAATGCCAGGGTGCTGGTCTAGTGAGCGTCAAGTGACTGGGGCAGACTGAGCGCGATGAGCCTTTCCCCCTCGACCGGCGGGCGCCGCCACCCCGGCACGGTCGGAGAGGTGTTCCTCGTGTTCCTGCGCCTGGGACTGACCTCCTTCGGCGGCCCGGTCGCGCACCTGGGGTACTTCCGCGAGGCGTTCGTGGAGCGGCGCAAGTGGCTGGGCGACCGCGCCTACGCGGACCTGGTGGCGCTGTGCCAGTTCCTGCCCGGCCCCGCATCCAGTCAGGTCGGCATGGCGATCGGGCTGCAGCGCGCAGGGTTCGGCGGGCTGCTGGCGGCGTGGGCGGCGTTCACCCTGCCGTCGGCGATCCTGCTGGTCGCGTTCGCCTACGGGGTCACGGCGCTCGGTGACCTGTCCGGCGCCGGATGGATTCACGGGGTGAAGGCCGCCGCGGTCGCGGTCGTCGCCCACGCCGTGCTGGGCATGGCGAGAACCCTCACCCCGGACGCGAAGCGGGCCACGATCGCCGTGGCGGGCATGATCGTCGTCCTGCTCGTCCCGAGCGCGTTCGCACAGGTCGCCGTGATCGCCGCCGCGGGAGTCGTCGGGCTGGTGTGGCTGCGCCCGCAGGCCGCCACGGCATCGGAGTCGGAGCCATTCGTCGTGCGGGTGCCTCGCTGGGCCGCGATCGGGAGCCTGGCCTTTTTCGTGATCCTGCTCGCGGGCCTCCCCCTGCTCGTGTCCGCCACTGAGAACGGGGCGGTACGCTTATTCGACGTGTTCTACCGGGCTGGGGCACTCGTGTTCGGCGGCGGTCACGTCGTGCTGCCGCTGCTGGAGGCCGGGACCGTGCAGACCGGCCTCGTCGACCACGACGTGTTCCTCGCCGGCTACGGTGCCGCGCAGGCGGTCCCCGGTCCCTTGTTCACCTTCGCCGCCTACCTCGGCGCCGCGACTACCAGCCCGCCGTCCGGGCTGCTCGGCGCCGCGATCGCGCTGGTCGCGATCTTCCTCCCCGCGACACTGCTCGTGGTCGGGGTGCTGCCGTTCTGGGACCGGCTGCGTCGCGCTCCACTCGCGCAGCGGGCGCTCATGGGCGTGAACGCCGGCGTGGTGGGGATCCTCGCCGCAGCGCTCTACACGCCGGTGTTCACCGAAGGGGTCACATCGGTCGCGGCCCTCGGGATCGCCGCCGCCGGGTTCGTCGCCCTGACCTCGTGGAAGGCGCCGGCGTGGGCGGTCGTCATCGCCGCGGGCCTCATCGGCTGGGCCGTACTGTGAGCAAGGGGTGAGTCCGCGCCGCCTCAGCCGACGACCGTGCCGAACAGGGAGCCGACCAGGAAGGTCGCTCCCAGGGCGAGCGCACCGCCGATCACCAGGCGCACCACGGCCCGCCACCGATGAGAGCCGCCGATCCAGGCCGCGACGTATCCGGTGACCGCCAGGGCGAGGAGCACGGCAACGAAGGTCCACACGATGCGCGCCGGGTGCGGCAGCAGCAGGATCGTCAGCAGCGGCAGCACGGCGCCGATCGTGAACGCGATCAGCGAGGCGAAGGCGGCGTGCCAGGGGCTGACGACGTCCTCCTGGTCGATGTTCAGCTCGAGCGCCAGGTGGGCCTTGAGCGCGTCGCGCTCGGTCAGCTCCGTCGCCACCAGGCGGGCGGTTCCGGGGGTGAGGCCCTGCTCCTCGTAGAGCCCGACCAGCTCCTCGAGCTCGACCTCGGGATCCTCCTCCAGCTCGCGCCGCTCCTTCTGGATGAGAGCCCGCTCGCTGTCCCGCTGGCTGGACACCGAGACGTACTCGCCGAGCGCCATTGAGATAGCCCCGCCGACCAGGGCCGCGGCCCCCGCCAGCAACACTGGCGTGACCTCCGCTGTCGCTCCGGCGACACCGACGACGACCGCCGCCGTGGACACGATCCCGTCGTTCGCTCCCAGCACTCCTGCGCGCAGCCAGTTGAGTCGCTGCGCGAGCCCCGTTGCGTGAGGCTCGCCGGAATGCCGGTATGGAGGGGATTGCGTCGTCACGGCTCCTCACGGTAGTTCGGTAGTTCTCCTGCCGCCAGGAAGGAGAGGCAACCCTGCACCTCGGCTCTTCGCCCGCAGATTCCAGTCGTGGTGCTCGGGTTTCAGAGCGTCACACGCGGTGCGAGTCGGACTCCGTGTCGGATCGGCGTGACGGCGGCGGTGCGGCAGCGGGGAGTCCGCTCGGCGGGCCGCCCAGCGCGCGGAGCGCGTAGAGGATCGTGGCGAGGTCCACGAGCTCCTGCGTGAGAGCGCCGGCGACGGCGGGGATGGCGCCCGTCATGGCGATGACCATGAGGACCACGCTGAGACCGATGCCGAGCCATATCGCCGTCAGCGCGACGCGAAGCGTGTGCCGCCCGATCGACACGGCGTCGACCACCTTGCTGAGCGAGTCGACAAGGATCACCACGTCAGCGGCATCGCCGGCCGCGGTCGCGCCTTTCGCGCCCATCGCAACGCCGATGTCGGAGGCGGCCAGCACCGGGGCGTCGTTCACCCCGTCGCCGACCATCATCACGGGTCGTGGATGCAGGTCGGCCGCGAGATGAACCTTCTCTGGCGGAAGGAGCTCGGCATGCACCTCGTCGATCCCGGTCTGCCGCGCGATCGATTCGGCTGTCGCACGAGTGTCTCCCGTGAGCATGACGATCCGTTCGACACCGTTCGCGCGCAGCCACGACACCACCGCGACGGACTCCGGGCGGGGATCGTCGGCGAGCACGAGGACGCCGGCGAACCGGCCGTCGATGGCGACGTAGGCCGCGGCCTCGCCCGTCGTCAGGTCTGCGCGCACCGTGTCGGCCGCCACTGACGCGACGTAGGAGGGCTTCCCCACGACGACCGTTCGCCCCCCGATCACCGCGGTCACACCATTCGTGGCGACCTCACTGGCCTCCTCGGCCGCGAGAAGGTCGATGCCGCGCTCGACCGCGGCCCGGCGGATGCTGTCTGCGAGCACATGCGACGAGTACTGTTCAGCAGACGCGGCGAGCTGCAGCAGTTCGCCCGCCTCGAAGCCGCCGACAGGGCGAACGTCAACGAGGGTCGGCTGGCCCTGCGTCAGCGTTCCGGTCTTGTCGAAGGCCGCGGACTGCACTCGGGCGAGCTGTTCTACGACACCTCCGCCCTTCATGATCACGCCGGCCTTCGCGGCCCGCGAGAGCCCGCCGAGGAACGCGACCGGTGCAGCGATCAGCAGCGGGCACGGCGTCGCTAGCACCAGCACCTCAGCGAAGCGCGTCGGATCGCCCGATACCGCCCACGCTATGCCGGCCAGGGCGAGCGAGACGGCCGTGAAGGGGATCGCAAACCGATCCGCGAGCCGCACGACGGGCGCACGCGAGTCCTCCGCGGCACGCACGAGCGCGACGATCTGCTGGTACTGACTGTCCGCGCTGCGCCGCACCGCCCGGATCCGCACCGCCCGGTTCCCGTTGATAGCGCCGGAGAGCACGTCGCTGCCCGCCTCACGAGTCACCGGCAGACTCTCCCCAGTGAGCGACGATTCGTCGAACGTGCCGCTCTCGGTGAGCAGGATGCCGTCGACCGGCACGATCTCGCCCGGCCGCACCAGCAGCACATCATCGATCCCTACGTGCTCGACCGCGACATCCTGCACCTCGTCCGAGTCCGACGCATGCTCGTGAGTGAGAACATGCGCGGTGCGCGGCGATCGGTCCAGCAGCGCGGTGAGGTCGCGCCTGGCCCGCCGGGCGGCGAAGTCCTCCAACGCTTCACCGCCGGAGAGCATCAAAACGATGATGAGCGACGCGATGTACTCGCCCACGGCGAGGGTTGCGACCATCGCCACCACCGCGAGGATGTCGAGCCCGACATGCCCGCGAAGCACATCACGCACCATCCGAACCAGCGTCCACACGACGAACGCTCCGACGTAGGCCGTCGCCGTCCACCGTCCCACCGCATCCGCTCCGACGGCGTGGAGGACCACGACCGCGGCGAGCACCACGACGGTGACCGAGATGATCGGGTATCGCCACAGCGGCCGCAGCAAGCGCATACGTCTCAGCCTTGTCGACTGCTGCACTCGCCG